>CASFZG010000004.1 GCA_949299135.1 uncultured Phascolarctobacterium sp. | reverse complement strand
TATCGGCAACGGCAAAGTGGAGTTTTGCCTGCATAACCCGCGCAGCAAAAGCGGCATGCAGACATGGGAGCTTAAAGTGCTGAACAGTGACGGAACACGCAAAATAGTTATAGTGCGCGATTACGGTTTTGAAGTAAAACGTGAGCAGGTAAAAATTAAGCCGTATAAAACGCGCGAAGAACGAAATAAAGAAATTTTGCGTCTGTACCATGAAGAAGGCTTGTCGCAGGTTTTCCTCGGCAATTTGTTCAACATCAGCCAGCCTTCGGTATCGCTTATCGTGAATGGGAAATAAATTAATAAATAACAAACAGCCTTTTACAAACGTAGGTAAAAGGCTGTTTGTTTATCAAACGTTATTTATTTCTAATTATTTTATTTCTTCTTCGCCGCGGCGTTGATGATTTCGACAATCAGGCGGGTGAGGTTGTAAAGGTCTTCTTCTTTTAAGCATTCTTCGGTGGTGTGGATTTTATCCATGCCGGTGCTGAGCGCCACGCAGGGCAGACCCATGCCGCACAGGTAGTTGCCGTCGGTGCAACCGCCGCTTTTAAAGGTTTTAAACGGCAGGCCGAGTTTGGCTGCTGCTTCCTTAACAAATACAACGCCGGGGTCGCTTTCGCTGATGCTCATGGCAGGAGAGCCTTCTTCAACGGTAATATCGGCAGTGCCGCCGCCTTTTGCAACAGTTTCTTTAATAAGCTGTACGGTGCTGTCGATTAAGGTTTGCAGTTTGTCAGGGTTCAGGCAGCGCATGTCGATAACAAATTCAGCATTGGGCGCAACGATGTTGCTGGCAAGGCCGCCTTCAATTTTGCCGACGCTTAAGGTGGTTTCGTCGTCAAGGCGTCCGTAAGCGGGCAGGGCGGTTAATGCCTGCGCAGCCAGCATAATGGCGTTGATGCCTTTTTCCGGTTCTACGCCTGCATGTGCTGCTTTGCCGGTAATTTTTACAAACACTTTAACGGAGCGCGGTGCTGCGTTGTTAACGTAGCCGGGGGCAAGGCCTTCGTCAAGGCAGTAGCCGATGTCAGCTTTAATCCACGAAGGATCCATGTGCCTTACGCCGATGCTGCCGATTTCTTCGCCGATGGTAAAGCACAGCTGGATATCGCCGTGAGGCAGGTTGTTTTCCAAAATAACTTTTACGGCTTCCAAACTTGCGGCAATGCCGACTTTATCGTCGCCGCCGAGCGTAGTGGTGCCGTCGGAATACAGCACGCCGTCCTTGCGCACAACTTTGGTGCCGGTGGTGGGCGCAACGGAATCCATGTGCGCTTCAAACATCAGCCCGGGCACTTTATAATCCACGTTGGCGGGGATGAAGGCCCATACGTTGCCGGTGGTGCTGCCGCTTTTTATGCCGGCTTCGTCAACTTCGGCCTTAATGCCGATTTCTGCAAGTTTTTTAATAATTAAATCAGCTTCTGCCTTTTCGTCCTTGCTGGGGCAGGGTACACTGACGAGTTCGATAAATTCATCTAAAAGACGTTGTTTGTTAATCATAATATACCTCCAAAATAAACACTGCTTATATTATAGCACGCGCGTGTGATAAAATAAAAACTTTTCGTTTAAAAGGTATTGGCTTCTGATAAAAATGTGGTACAATATGGAGAGGCTAATGCCTAATAAACGGCGCAGCAACATTTGTGGTGACGCCAGAAGGAGCGTATTATGAAACGCAGTGAAAAATTTGTTCAGGCTAACCGTGAAGCCAAGGCTACATGGATAGCGCTCGCCCTCGTGATTTTGTTTTGGTATGCAGCAGGCTTCGGGCTGGAAAATTCGACGCTTGAATTTTTCCACACGCCTGTATGGGTTCTGGGCGGCTGCATAGGTACCTGGTTATTTTCCATTTTGGTGTGCTGGGTGCTGATTAAGTTTGTCTTTATGGACTTTGATTTAGAGGACGGGGAGGACAAATAAAATGGGCAACTGGGTTAATTTACTTCCTGTTTTTTGTTTTTTGATGTTTATGCTGGGCGTAAGCTTTTACATTCAGTATGCTTCGCGCAAGGAACGCAGCACTAACTTTGCGCGTGATTATTTTATTGGCGGCTACAGTTTGGGCGGCTTTGTGCTGGCCATGACGACTGTAGCTACATACAGTTCGGTAAGTACCTTTGTAGGCGGGCCTGGCATGGCGTGGCTGGTTGGCTACGGCTGGCTGTACATGGCGATTGTGCAGGTCGTGGTTGTGTTTTTGGTGCTGGGCGTGTTCGGCAAAAAAATCTCGATGATTTCGCGCAAAATTAACGCTATCACCGTTATCGACGTTATCCGCAGCCGCTATCAGTCGGATTTTCTTGCTAACATGTCTGCGCTGTTCATCGTGCTGTTTTTCTGCGGTACAATGGTGGCACAGTTTGTCGGCGCGGCCAAGCTGTTTGAAGCTGTTACAGGTTTTTCGTACCTTACGGGATTAACGCTGTTCGGCCTGATTGTTGTGTTTTACACCACCGTCGGCGGTTTTAAAGGCGTCGCCGTGACAGACGCTATTTGCGCCATTGCGATGCTGGTCGGCCTTGGCATTTTGTTTACGTCCATGCTTAATGCGGGCGGCGGCTATGACAAGATTATGGAGTACATCAGCATCAACCATCACGATATGCTGGAACCGTTATCACAGGGCAAAATGCCGGTATCGCTGTACATCAGCCAGTGGCTGCTGGTAGGTATTTGTACGCTGGCGCTGCCGCAGTCCGTTGTGCGCGGCATCAGCTTTAAGGATACCAAAGCGCTGCACAAGGCAATGCTTATCGGCACAATTACCATCGGCGCAATGACGCTTGTGGCAACGTGGATTGGCGTGCTTTCCAAGGGCATTTTGATGGAAGATTTAACCGCTTACGGCAACAGCGTTGATAACATTACCCCGCTGACAATTGTTAAAACCATGGGGCCGCTGTGGGCTGGCATTACCATTATCGGGCCTATTGCGGCGACGGTATCGACCGTTTCTTCGCTGCTGCTGTCGTCCTCGTCCTCCATTATCAAGGACGTATACATGCGCGAAATGGAAAAACGCAACGTAGAAGTAAGCAACGACAAAATCAAAAACCTCAGCATGCTGGCAACGGTTGTGCTTGGTTTGATTGTTTACGTTGTTGCTATCGCACCGCCAAGCGTAATCTGGCAAATTAACATGTTCGCCTTCGGCGGATTGGAAACGGCGTTCTTCTGGGTTCTGCTGTTCGGCTTGTTCTGGCCTAAGGCCAACCGCGCCGGCGCGATTATGGCGATGCTGGGCGGCGTAGTTTGCTACTGTGCGTGCATGGCGCTGAAAATTAAAGTGCTTGATTTGCACCAGATTGTTATCGGCATCGGCGTATCGCTGGTACTGTTTCTTATTGGCACTTACATGGGCAAAGGCACCGATGAAAAAGTGCTGCGCATCTTCTTTCCGGAAAGATACCCCGATTGACAAGCAGTGTGTTATAAGTTAAAATAACAATGCTTCGGAACTATAGCTCAGTTGGTTAGAGTGCTTCGTTGACATCGAAGAGGTCACTGGTTCGAGTCCAGTTAGTTCCACCAGAAAAAATTTAAGGCTGTCTGCATTAGCAGGCAGCCTTTTGTGTGTTAGTTATAAATTTTGATAACTTGACAAAGTATATACTTGAATATATACTAAATTTAAGAAAGGGGCGATGATTATGGAAACTGCAAAACTTTTTGAAAACGGCAAAAGCCAGGCGGTAAGACTGCCGAAAAAATTCCGCATGCCCGGTACGGAAGTTGTTGTGCAGCGCCTTGGGCACGCCATAATGCTTGTGCCCAAAGAAGATGTATGGGAGACTTTTATGAGTGGCTTGAACAGTTTTACTGATGATTTTATGACTGAAGGCAGAAATAAAGAAATTCCCGCAGTGAGGGAAGCTTTATGAGATACATGCTTGATACCAATATTTGTATTTATGCCATTAAGAATAAACCGGAAAAGGTTTTAAAAACTTTAAAAAAAATGGACGATGGCATTTGCATCTCTGCAATAACATTGGCGGAACTGGCACATGGTGTGGAAAAAAGCGCTGCCCGTGATAAAAACAGAGCGGCGCTTTTAAGATTTTTAACTATTTTAACCGTTTTGCCGTTTGATGATTTGGCGGCGGCAGAATATGGAGCTGTTTGTGCAGACCTGCAACGGAAGGGTACGCCAATCGGTACAATGGACATGCTGATAGCAGCCCACGCCAAAACCGAGGGATTGATACTTGTAACAAACAATACACGCGAATTTGAACGCGTGGATGGATTAAATTTAGAAAATTGGGTGTAAAAAAGAGGGCATAAGCCCTCTTATTTTTTCAGTAACTTATTTTTAAGTTTGTAATATTCGCGTGAGAAGTATGGTGTAAGCTGTGCTTCGCGGTGGTCGTAACCGTAGGCGCGGCGGGAGATACTGACAATCGGCGGCGCCTGTATGCGTTTGGCAACGGCAAGGCCGCAGAACAGTTTCCACCAGCGTTCAAGGTCGCTAATAAACGCCGCAGCGTCTTTAAAAGTTTCATCAATAAGCTGCTGCGGGCAGCCTAAATGTTCTGCCAGCGTGCCTTTGCTGTACCAGCGTAAAATATCGGCAGGAGAGGTTTTGTGCCAGCTTTCAATAAATAACGCAAAAAGTTTATCGTGGTAGGGGTAAACCAGTGGGTCGCCGCCGTTACCGACAGTTTGTTCCAGAGAAAGTTCCGCGCTGGGACGCATGGTAAAAATTTCTTCCGGTATTACGGGTCTTGCAAAAACTTTATCGTTTAAATAACGACCAAGTGCGTAAACATCGTGCTTCCACAAATCGCCAATAGGGGCGACAGCGCCGCAGATATCGCCGTAAAAAGTTGCGTAGCCTACGGTGATTTCAGTTTTGTTGCTGTTGCAGCTGAACGCGCCGCCGAAAGCAGCGGCAACGCCCGCCAAAATCCTTGAGCCGCGGTCGCGTGCCTGTATGTTTTCCATAACGTAGGGGCTGACGTTTAAATTAAACTTTGTACCGCTGTTATAAGCAGTTACCGGCGTTTGTGTAAGCTGGTTAAAGGTGTTTTCCACGCTTTCGGTAATCGGCACAACCATGTAATTGGTTTTAAGTGCCTGCGCGGTTTTCAGGGCCATGTCTTTGGTTAAATCGGCGTTGTAGCGCCCGGGCATGTTAACCAAAAGCACGTTCTGCGACCCTAAAATATCGGCGTACAGCGCTGCGGTAACGGCAGAATCAATACCGCCGGAAAGACCGACCACCATTTTGGTAATGCCAAGCTGCTGCAAAAATTTTTGCGTGCCGTAGCGCACGGCTTTATAAATTGCCGCCGTTCTGTCTGCCGGTTCTGCAAGGGCAGGGGCGGCGCTTATTTTTTTACTTTTACAATCAAAATCGAAGTATAAAACAGTTTCGGCGTAGGCTTCCGCTTCGGCGGATAAAGTTCCGTCGCTGTTATAAACGCAGCTGCAGCCGTCGTAAGTAAAAATGTTTTTGCCGTTGTTCTGGATGCCGGTGTTGTTGCAGTAAACAAGCGGCAGTTTTGCTTCTTCAGCCTGCGTGCCGAACAAGCGGTGGCGTTTGGCGTCTTTATTTAAAGTAAACGGAGAGCAGGAGATGTTGCATAAAATATCTGCGCCGCCGCGCGCCAGTGCCTGCGGCACATTAAAATGATAATTATCAGTCCAGCCGTCTTCGCACAGCATAATGCCGAGCTTAACGGTTTGCCCTTTGATATTTACTTCAACAGGCGCTGTTAAAGCGTCCGGCGTTGTGCCGAGTTCCGCCGCCAGCTGCGCCAGGCTGTAAAAATAACGGCTGTCGTCAAATTCGCGGTAGTTGGGCAGCGAATGTTTAACGGTAAAATTATACGGCAGTTTGCCGTTGCCCAATGCTTTGCCATGGTGCGCAATAAATGCGGCGTTGTATTTGCGCATGCGCCCGTCTTCGTTGACTTTGGTTTTATCAAGCGCTATGTTGCCGAACACAACGCAAAGGTCATTATCCGCCGTGGCGTTTATAATGTCCTGCCCGCAGGCTTCGCAGTCCTCGATGAACGCAGTCTGTTCCCACAGGTCGCCGATTAAGTAACCGGGTACGGCACATTCGGGCAAAAATAAAATATCCGCACTGTTTGCCGCGGCTTCGTCTATCAAGTTTAAAATTTTTTCTGTGTTAAGGTCAGGGCGTCCGGCGGTAATTTCCGGCTGGGCGCAGGCAATTTTTAACAATTTGCATCTCTCCGGTTTGCGTTTATAGGTTTATGATGTTATTATAACAAATAAAGGCACTTAATACCATAACTAACGGAGGCGATAAGCATGGCAAAGCAGAAAAAAACCAATGCTGCGCGCATTCTGGACGAGAAAAAGATTGAATATAAGCTTATCGAATATAAAGTTGACGAGGAACATCTTGACGCCGTGCACGTTGCGGCAGAAGTAGGGCTGCCTGCTGCGCAGGTGTTTAAAACGCTGGTGGTGCGCGGCGATAAAACCGGCCCGGTGTTTGCAGTTATCCCCGGCGACGGGGAGCTTGACTTAAAGGCGCTGGCCAAAGTAAGCGGCAACAAAAGGGCAGAGCTTGTGCATTTAAAAGAAGTGCTGCCGCTGACAGGGTATATCCGCGGGGGCTGCTCGCCTTTGGGCGCGAAGAAAAATTACCCGGTTTACCTTGACGAAACCTGCATTTTGTGGGAACAGATAGCAATCAGCGCCGGGCAGCGCGGTTTGCAGATTTTTTTGAAGCCGGACGATTTGGTGGCGGCAACAGGTGCAGCCGTGGTAAACATTATTTATGCTTAAGCGTTTAAATACTTGCCCAAAGTACATAAATATGCTATTATGGCAGCATGGAAAGATGAAAGGATGGCTTTTATGTTATTTTTAAGTACACGCGGCAAGGCCGACCTTTGCTGCAGCGCCCACGCAATTACGCGCGGCATGGCAGGCGACGGCGGGCTTTTTGTGCCTCAAAAATTTGTAACGCTTTCCCTTGACGAAATTATCGCACTGCATAATTTAAGCTATCAGGAACGCGCCGTAAAAATTCTTTCGTTGTTTTTAACTGATTATACCGAAGATGAATTAAAAGACGCGGCGGACAAGGCTTACGCGGAAGCAAAATTCGGCAAAGAGCCTGCGCCGGTGCATAAAGTAAACGACAACACCGACACGCTGGAGCTGTGGCATGGGCCGACATCGGCGTTTAAGGACATGGCTTTGCAGATTTTGCCGCAGCTTTTGACAAAAGCTATTGCCAAAACCGGCGAGCAGCATAAAATTGTTATTTTAACCGCCACCAGCGGCGATACCGGCAAGGCTGCGCTGGAGGGTTTTGCCGACGTTGAGGGCACGGAAATTATCGTGTTCTACCCGGAAAGCGGCGTCAGCGATATTCAGAAGCAGCAGATGGTAACGCAGCAGGGCAAAAACGTGCATGTGTTTGCCGTTGAAGGCAATTTTGACGACGCCCAGACCGGCGTTAAACGCATTTTTGCCGATGAGGAATTAAAAGAAGAACTGGCTGCGCAGGGCTGCGTGTTCAGCTCTGCCAACTCCATCAACTGGGGACGCCTTGTGCCGCAGATTGCATATTATTTCAGCGCGTACAGCGATGCCGTTGCCGCAGAGCGTATAAACGCGGGCGAAGAAATTAACTTTGCCGTGCCGACCGGCAACTTCGGCGATATACTTGCGGGCTATTATGCCAAACAGATGGGCCTGCCGGTGCATAAATTCATCTGCGCCAGCAACAGCAATAATGTGCTGAGTGATTTTATCAACACCGGTGTTTATGACAAGCGCCGCGAATTTAAAAAGACGATTTCGCCGTCGATGGACATTTTGGTATCCAGCAACCTGGAACGCCTTTTATACAGCGTAACAGAGGAAGATGCGGAGAAGGTTTCCGAATGGATGCAGCAGCTTAACACCGAAGGCGTGTACAACGTGGGCGAAAAATTCCACAAAAAAATTACGCACGACTTTTTCGGTGCGTGGGTGGATGAACAGGAAACGATGGAAACCATCCGCCGCGTATACAATGATTACAGCTATTTGCTTGACCCGCACACCGCCGTTGCCTGGCGCGCGTGTGAAAAATACCGCCTTGTATCTTCGGACGACAGGTATGCGGTAGTGGTATCCACCGCCAGCCCGTATAAGTTCAGCGCCGATGTTTACGCTGCCTTAAAGGGCGAAGAAGAAGGGCTGAAACCGTTTGACGCTTTGCACAAACTGCATGAGCTGACGGACGTGCCCGTGCCCGCCAAAATGCTTCAGATTGAAACTATGCCCGTTTTGCATAAAGAAGTTATTGCAACGGAAAAAATGGCGGAAGCGGTAAAAAACAGCATTTAATTTATAATGGCATTGCCTTTGCGGGCGTGCCATTTTATTTTTATACAGGTTTTAAAAGCTGCGGCGTGGTATTTAACTTGCAGTTATGTTATAATATAAAAGATAGTAAACTGTAAGCAAAAAGATACTTTTACGGTATTGGAGGCTATGCAATGGCTGATAAAGAAATTTTAGCAGCAAACGAACAGGCAAACGAAGCCGCTGCCAACGGTGCGCCGCAGGAAGAAATCGGCGACGTACAGATTGCCGACGAGGTACTGAGCATTGTGGCAAGCCTTGCCGCGCAGGAGGTTGAAGGCGTTGCCGGTATGAACGGTAACTTTGCCGACGGGCTGAGCGAATTTTTGGGCAGCAAAAACGTGTCCAAAGGCGTGCGCATAACGGTGGAAGGGCATGTGGTAAGCGCCGAAGTTTTTGTAAACATCGAATACGGCGGCTGCATACCGGAAATTGCGCTTGAAATACAGGAAAAAGTGCGCGAGGCCATTGAAAATATGACCGGCTACGAAGTAAAAATCGTGGACGTGCATGTGCAGGGCGTACAGCGCCGCCGCAAAACCGAGCTTGAACAAAGCCTGGAAGCGGAAAATAATTAAGGCTCATCGGGAGGGAATAAGCAATGGGAATACCTGACAGAATTATCCTGACTTTATATACATTTTTGATGGCGGTAGTAGCCGTGCTGGTTGTGCTGTGCAGCCTCGGCATTATCTCGCAGGCGGCAATCAACCATTTTCTGGCAACAATCCCCGGCAACTGGGAATACGCCGTGGGCGGCATTATTATCCTGCTTGTAAGCCTGCGCCTTTTAATTGCCGGTATCGGCGCGACTGGCATCAGTTCGCTGATTTTAAAAACCAGCGACGCCGGTAAAATTTTTGTCGGCAAAAACGCCATTGAAGATTATATTTCCGAAATCGCGCAGGAGGTTTACGGCGTTTATAATGTTAAATGCGAAACCAAGCTGGACGACGAAAACATCAGCGTGCGTATCAATGCTTCCATTGAACCCGGTATAAATATTCCGGAAACGACGGAAGAAATTAAATACAATGTGCGCGATACCATCAAAAAGGTATTGGGCATGGAAATTAAAGACATTGAGCTGTTCTTTAAACAGATTAAGGCCAAAAATTAGGAAGGGGGCATGAGCGATGTGGAATGAAATTCTCAGCGATTTGTGGAGAGTATATCGCGGCCGCCTTTTAGGCTCTGTCTTTGGGCTGTTTATAGGGGCCATGTTTTTAATTTTAGGATTTTTGCAGACGATTTTTTTACTGATTTGTATTTCGGCGGGCTTCTTTATCGGCAACAAGCTTGATAAAAAAGAGGACCTGCTTGAATGGCTGGACAGGCTGCTGCCGCCCGGTTACCATAAATAACTAATTTAGCGAGGTTGAACATGATTCGCAGAACAGCAAGAGAACTGGTTGTACAAAGTTTATTTCAGATAGATTTTTCCGGCTGCGGCGCAGAAGACGCTTTAAACGCTGCCGTTGAAGAACAGAACACCAAAGATGCGGTTAAGGCGCAAAGCTATGCGCAAAAAGCAGTTAATGGCATTTTAGCCGCTATGGCGGATATCGACGCCAAAATCAAAGAATATTCCATTGACTGGGATTTGGAGCGTATGCCCGGCGTTGACCGCAACATTCTGCGCCTGGCGGTTTACGAAATTTATTACGCGGAAGAAAAAATCCCTGCCGGCATAGCCATTAACGAAGCTGTGGAAATTGCCAAAATTTACGGCTCGGAAGACAGCCCGCGTTTTATTAACGGGCTGCTCGGCAAAATGGTCAGGAACGATGAGTGACCTGGAAGTTTACCTTGGTATAGATACCAGCTGTTATACAACGTCCGTTGCCTTTATGGATAAGGACGCGCAGCTTGTTGGCGAAAGCAGGCAGATTTTAAAGGTGCGCGAAGGCAAATGCGGTTTGCAGCAGTCGGAAATGGTGTTTCAGCATACCCGCAACCTGCCGGAGATGATTGCAAACGCCATGCCCAAAGGCGCAAAAATCATCGGTGTTTGCGCGTCGGGCTGCCCGCGTCCGCTGGAAGGCTCGTACATGCCGGCGTTTTTAGTCGGTGCTGGCTTTGCGCGTTCGCTGTCTGTGCTGAACAATATCCCGCTGCACCTTATCAGCCATCAGGAAAACCACCTGCTGGCGGGCAAATGGTCGGCCGGTGGGCCGGATGCCGAGCGCTTTTTGCTTTTGCACGCTTCCGGTGGTACAACGGATTTGCTTTTGGCAGAACAGCGTGATGACGGCGGTTACAAGCTGACGGAAATCGGCGGCAGCATTGATTTGCATGCCGGTCAGTTTATCGACCGCATCGGCGTAAGCCTTGGTTTGCAGTTTCCGGCTGGCCCGGCGGTGGAAGCTTTTGCCAAAACGGCAGATGAGATTATTGATTTGCCAGTTTCCGTTAAAGGTTTAAAAGCAAGCCTTTCAGGTCCGGCAACGGCGGCGGAACGTAAATTAAAAGCCGGTGCAGACCCTGCCGGTATTGCGGCAGCCGTGCAGAAGGTGCTGGCAGAAACTTTTTACAGGCTGATTTTTAACGCAGCCAAAGAATATAAAGTAAGCAGCGCGCTGATTGTAGGCGGCGTTGCTTCCAATACATACATCAGAGACTACCTGCATGTTAAGCTGGATAAGAAGAAAATATCGCTCTGGCACCCACAGGCGCGCTTTAGCTGCGACAATGCCTGCGGCTGTGCCGCTTTTGCAGTTTTAAAGGGTGAAAACCGTGTATGAAGATGTTTATTCTGTCAGCCAGGTAAATAAGCTGATAAAATCGCTGATTGAAGATGAGCGCCGCTTTGCCAATATTCAGGTGCGCGGCGAAATCTCCAATTTTAAGCGTTACAGCAGCGGGCACTGCTACTTTACGTTAAAGGACGCAGGCGGCGTGCTTAAAGCTGTAATGTTTAAGTTTGCGGCGCGTACCTTGCGCTTTGTACCGCAGAACGGCGATACCGTTATCGCGGTGGGGCGCATCAGCGTTTATGAGCGCGACGGCGTATACCAGCTTTATACGGATTTGCTGATACCCGAAGGCACCGGCGATTTAATGCTGGCGTTTGAACAGTTAAAGCAAAAGCTGATGGCTGAAGGCCTGTTTGACGAAAACCGCAAAAAGGCTCTGCCGGTCAATCCCAAAACGGTCGGCATTATCACATCGCCCAGCGGCGCGGCTGTGCGCGATTTAATTACCGTATCGCGCAGGCGCAACAGCGGCATTAAACTTTTGCTGTACCCAGTGCGTGTGCAGGGTAAGGAAGCGCCGGGCGAAATTGCCCACGCCATTGAGTTTTTGAACCGTAACAAGCTGGCCGAAGTTTTAATCGTCGGGCGCGGCGGCGGTTCTATCGAAGAACTGTGGGCGTTTAACGAAGAACAAACCGTGCGTGCCATAGCGGCATCCGAGATACCGGTGGTATCTGCCGTGGGGCATGAAACGGATTTTACTTTGGCCGATTTTGCTGCCGACAAACGTGCGGCGACGCCTTCACAGGCGGCTGAAATTGTGGTTGCCGATGCCAACGCCTATATAAACTATGTGCTGGAACTGGAAAAGCGCTGCAAAAACATTATGCTGAAACGCCTGACAACGGCGGAAACAACATTGGAACGCTTGCAAAGTTCATGGGCTTTAGCAAACCCGCAGAGATTGCTGGAAAGCCGTATGCAGCGTTACGATTTTGCAGCGGACAAGCTGAAACAAAATTTCAGCGCGGCTTTGACGGACAGGCAGCACAGATGCGGCGTGCTGGCAGCCAAGCTGGACGCGTTAAGCCCGCTGACGGTGCTGGCACGAGGCTACAGCGTAACGGAAAACTCGGGCGGTAAAGTCATCCGCAGCATTGACGAAGTGCGCTGGGGCGATGAGATAACCACGCAGGTCGGCGACGGCAATATCATTTCGGTAGTTCAGCATACGGAGGGACGTTGAAAAATGGCAGTTAAAAAATCGCTGAAAAACTTAAAATTTGACGAAGCTCTGGCGATGCTGGAAGAAAAGGTAAAGCTGCTGGAGGATGGCAGCCTGCCGCTGGAAGAATCGCTGGAGGTTTTTAAGGATGGCGTGGAGCTGAGCAAAATCTGCGCAAGCAGGCTTGATACCGCGCGCCAGACGGTTGAGCAGATTATGGAAACCGAAAACGGTTATACCACAAAACCTTTTGAGGAGATTGATGAATAGATGGATTTTGAAAAATATTATTCCGACAGACAGAAGCTGGTAAACAACTTTTTGGAAAAGCGCATGCAGAAAAAAGGCATTTCCCGTGTTGATGAAGCTATGGAGTACAGCCTTTTTGCAGGCGGCAAGCGCATCCGCCCGATTTTGTTGATGGCTACGGCCGACGCTGTTGGCGTTAACGGCTACAACTTTTTGCCGGTAGCGGCCGGGCTGGAAATGATTCATACTTATTCTTTGATTCACGACGACCTGCCGTGCATGGACGACGACGATTACCGCCGCGGCAAGTACACCAACCACAAGGTTTTCGGCGAAGCAATGGCGCTTCTGGCAGGCGACGGGCTTTTGACGCTGGCCTTTGAGGTTATGCTGGAACAGAAAAATGTACCGGCGGAAGTTTTGGTTGAAGTTGTGCGCGAAGTGGCAATGTGCGCCGGTAACTTTGGTATGGTCGGCGGGCAGGCGCTTGATTTGGACGCCGAGGGCAAACAAATCAGCGAGGCGGAACTGCGCAAATTACATTCCGGCAAAACCGGTGCCATGTTTATTGCAGCAGTACGCGGCGGCGCGCATTTAGCTGGCGCAACCGATGAACAGCTTTTGGCGCTGACACGTTTTGCCGATTTGCTGGGGCTGGCCTTCCAGATTACGGATGACATCCTTGACGTTGAAGGCGACCCTGCCGAAATGGGCAAGAGCGCAGGCAGCGATGAGAAAAAGCATAAATCCACCTATGTGAGCCTGTACACGCTTGAAGGCGCAAAGGCACTGGCTGAAAAGACCGTGGAAGAAGCGCTGGAATGCCTGAACAGCTTTGGCGAAAAGGCCGAACCGCTGCGCGAGATTACCAGAATGATGTGCGGACGCAAGGCTTAACGAATTTTAACCGGTTTTATTCTTAACGGAAGGATAGATGCCTTAATGACAACCGGATTATTAAATAAAATTGATTCACCTAAAGATATAAAAAATTTAAATTATCACGCATTAAAAGAGCTGGCGCAGGAGATACGCGAGTACATGATTGAGGTTATCTCCAAAAACGGCGGGCACCTTGCGCCTAACCTTGGCGTGGTGGAGCTGACGCTGGCTTTGCACAAGGTTTTTAACTGCCCGAAGGATAAAATTATCTGGGACGTGGGGCACCAGTCCTATATCCATAAAATCATTACCGGGCGGCGCGAAGCCTTTAAAACGCTGCGCCAGTACAACGGACTTTCCGGGTTTCCTAAAATTCAGGAAAGTGAGTATGATGCTTTTGGCACGGGTCATTCCAGTACGTCGATATCGGCGGCGCTGGGTATGGCGATTGCGCGCGATTTAAAGGGCGAAGACAATGAAGTTATCGCCGTTATCGGCGACGGCAGCATGACCGGCGGCATGGCGTACGAAGCGTTGAACAACGCCGGTGATTTGCAGAAAAAACTGATTATCATTTTGAACGATAACGAAATGTCTATCGCTAAAAACGTCGGCGCGATGAGCGATTACCTGTACCAGCTGCGCACAGCCAAAACCTATACGCGTATTAAAAAGGACTTGGAAGGCTGGCTGAAACACAAAAACTACGGCGAAAACATCATCAACATTGTGCGCCGAGTAAAAGGCAGCGTTAAATACCTGCTGGTGCCGGGTTCAGTGTTTGAGCATTTAGGCTTTAAATATTACGGGCCGGTGGACGGACACGACCTTGAACATCTGGTTGAGGTGCTGGAAGTTGCCAAAGCAACGCCGGGACCTGTTATCATACATGTAATTACCAAAAAGGGAAAAGGCTACGAACCGGCGGAAAAAAGCCCGAACAAATTCCACGGCACCGGGCCGTTTGATATTGCAACCGGCAAAAAAATTACCAAGCCCGGCGCACCGGTAACTTACACCGAAGTGTTTGGCAAAACGCTGGTTGATATTGCCAAAGACGATAAAAAAATTGTTGCCATTACGGCGGCGATGCCGGACGGCACAGGCTTAAACTATTTTGCCGATGCTTACCCGGACAGATTTTTTGACGTCGGCATTGCCGAGCAGCACGCCGTTACGGCAGCTGCAGGCATGGCAGCGGCAGGGCTGCATCCGGTTGTGGCTGTGTATTCCACCTTTATGCAAAGGGCGTTTGATTCCGTCCTGCACGATATCTGCATGCAGAACCTGCCCGTTGTGCTGGGGTTGGACCGTGCAGGGCTTGTCGGTGACGACGGCTACACGCACCACGGCGTTTTTGATTATTCCTATCTGCGCTTAATGCCGCAGATGACGATAATGGCGCCTAAAGATGAAAACGAACTGCGCCATATGCTGGCGACGGCGGTTAATTTTAACGGGCCTATTGCCCTGCGTTATCCGCGCGGAAGCGGGCTTGGCGTTGAAATTACCGAACCGCTGCATACTTTGCCAATCGGCAAGGCAGAAGAAATTAAAACCGGCAGCGATGTATGCCTTTGGGCGATTGGCAGTATGGTTGACGAAGCCGTTAAAGCTGCGGAAGTGCTGGCAGAACAGGGCATCAGCGCGGGCGTGGTTAACATGCGTTTTGTTAAGCCGCTTGATACCGAACTTTTGGTAAAAACGGCATTGCAGTGCAAAAATATTGTAACGCTGGAAGAAGGTACCATTGAAGGCGGTGCAGGCAGCGCCGTACTGGAAGAACTGAACGACAACGGGCTTGTGGGCAAGGTTAAAGTGCTGAATCTTGGCATACCTGATAAATACATTCCGCACGGCGATAAAAAGCTTTTGCTGCGCGATATTGGTTTAGACCACGACAGTATTGTCAAACGCATTGCCGAATTTTTAAAAGGCGGAGAATAACGTGAAGAAAGAACGATTAGATACATTGCTTGTTGAAAAAGGCTTTTTTGAATCCCGTTCGCGTGCGCAGGCGGCGATTATGGCGGGGCAGGTGCTTGTCAACGAGCAGAAAATTGATAAAACAGGTACGCAGGTTGCGCCGGACGCAGTAATCCGCATTTTGGGCGGCGATTTAAAATATGTAAGCCGCGGCGGCTTGAAGCTGGAAAAAGCTGTGGCCTGCTTTGGGCTTGATTTAACCGGCAAGGTAGTGAGCGATATCGGCGCTTCTACCGGCGGATTTACGGACTGCGCATTGCAAAACGGTGCGGCGCGCGTGTACGCTATCGACGTCGGTTACGGACAGCTGGCATGGAAGCTGCGCAGCGACGAGCGCGTGGTGAACATGGAACGCACCAACGTGCGTTATCTGGAAGCGGATAGCCTGCCGGAAAAAGTGGACGTTGCGACTATCGACGTAGCGTTTATCTCATTGGATAAGGTGCTGCCCGCCGTGAAGAAAATTTTGGCGGACGACGGCATTGTAATTGCGCTGATTAAACCGCAGTTTGAAGCGGGCAAGGAAAACGTCGGCAAAAAAGGCGTTGTGCGCGACCCTGCCGTGCATTTAAATGTTATTAATAGCGTAATTGCCGTTGCCAAAGAGCTGGACTTTAAAATCGCCGGGCTGGATTATTCGCCGGTTAAAGGGCCGGAGGGCAACATTGAATACCTGTTGTATTTAAAAAATGCGGCGGGCGTAGAAGACGTGGAAATCAACCCGGAAGAAATTGTTAAAAATTCGCATTTGACGCTGGATACCGGCGCGAAATAAGAGGGTGTAATAATGCCATATACCGTGGGGCTGTTCCCCAATATGCAAAAAGACAGAGTGCGCGCCTGCCTGCCGGATATTCTGGCTTTGCTGCAAAAGCACGGCTTTAAAACGCTGCTGCCGCAAAATCTGGCGCAGGATAAAACGCTGAGCTACGACGTTTGCGACACGGCGACGCTGGCGCAGATGGACGCCGGTATTTCGCTGGGCGGCGACGGTACGTTTTTGCAGATGTCGCGTTATCTTTCGCCGTTAAAAATACCTGTTTTCGGTGTAAACTTCGGCAAGTTGGGCTTTTTGGCTGAAACCGAAATGAACGATTTTGAAAAGGCGCTGCAAAAATTAGTGCAACGTGATTTTGAAATCGAAGAACGCAGCCAGCTGCGTGCAACCGTTATCCGCGATGGTCAGATTGCCGTGCAGGCGCATGCGCTGAACGATATGGTTGTTGCTAAAGGACATTTCAGCAAGCTGGCACATCTGGAACTGAAAATCAACGGCAAACATTCCGGTATCTACGCCGCCGACGGTTTGATTGTGGCGACGGCAACCGGTTCAACGGCGTATTCGCTTTCGGCCGGCGGGCCGATGGTACACCCAAGCCTTGACGTTTCAATTATCACGCCAATCTGCGCGCACGCATTATACACGCGCCCGCTGATTATACCGGGCAACAATCTGATAGAAATAACGGCCGTGCCGCCGTACGAGGAGCTGCTGCTTTCGGCAGACGGCGAAATCGCATCGGCAGTGGCTGAAAATGATATTATACGCATCGATAAGAACCCAGAACCTGTCAGGTTAATCCGTTTAAATGGCAGGAGCTACTACGAAACCTGGCAGCAAAAACTTATGCGCACCTGCGGAAATGAGGAAGCAAAATGAACGAAGAAGTATCTGTAAAGCAATTAAAAACCAACCGCCACGCTAAAATTAAAAGCATTATTGAATCGCACAAAATTGAAACACAGGACGAGCTTGCCGCAGCCCTGCGTGCCAGCGGCATTGAAGTGACGCAGGCTACCGTTTCGCGCGATATTAAAGAGCTGATGCTGATTAAGGTGCCGGACGCAGCCGGGCGCTATTATTATGCCTTCCCGAAGGACCAGAACGCAATGATGAATTCCGGCAGGCTGGAACGTGTGTTGCAGGATTCCGTGCTGAACCTGCGCGCGGGCGGCAACCTTGTGGTAATTCATAGCCTTCCGGGTGCGGCATCTTCCGTTGCGCTGGCGCTGGATTACATGAAATGGCCGGAGGTGCTGGGCACCGTTGCCGGTGACGATACGATTTTTGTTGCGCTTGACAAGCCGGAAAGCGCAGAAGTATTTATCGGCAGATTTGCCAAAAAATAAGAGGTTTGCAGAATGCTTCAGGCTTTACATGTCCATAATTTTGCTTTAATTGAAGATGCCAGAGTGGAATTTACCGGCGGGTTTAATGTATTTACAGGCGAAACCGGCGCAGGTAAATCCATACTTATCGACGCTTTCAGCATTGCGCTGGGGGCGCGTGCTTCGGCAGATTATGTGCGCAGCGGCACGGACTCTTTAACCGTGCAGGCTGTGTTTGATATTGACGATTGCCCCGCTGCCCGAAAACTTTTGGAGGAGCAGGGCATTGATTATGAGGACGGTTTGTTTTTGCGCCGCCGCATTACTGCCGCCGGTAAAAGTACGGCAACCGTTAACGGCGTGCAGGTGCCTGTTGCCGTGTTGCGCAGCTTTGCCGCCGTGCTGGTGGACGTACACGGACAGCACGAAAACCAGGCGCTTTTAAAAGCGGATTTTCCGCAGCAGCTGACTGATTTGTACGGTCATACGGAAATTACGCCGGTGCTGGAAAATTACCGCAGCGCTTTTGCGGAATACAATCATATTAAAGACGAACTGGAACGTTTGCAGAACATCGGGCAGGACCGCGAAAGAATTTTAGACCGCCTGGAATGGGAGATTGAAGAAATTACCAATGCCAATTTGCAGGCAGGCGAGCTGGACGAATTGCAGAATGAATGGAAACGCCTGCAAAATAACGGCAAAATTATGCAGTCCGTCAGTGCCGCCAACGAACTGGTTGATGGTAAATACAGCGCGCTGGACGCTTTGGCGGAAGCCAGAAGCAAAATTGAAAGCGCAGCGCGTTACGACGGCAGCCTTAATGCCAACGCCGAGCTTTTGGAAAGCTGCTGGCTGACGCTGGAGGAATGCCATAAAAATTTGCTGGACTATCTGGAAAACAACGAATTTGACGCTGAACGAGCAGCTTATGTGGAGCAGCGTTTAGATTTATGGTATAGATTGCAGAAAAAATACGGCGCCGATTATGACGCTATCAACGCTTACCTGCAAAAGGTCCAGCAGGAAGCGGACGAATTGAAAGAAATTGACCGCAGTATTGCGCAGAAAACCAAAGAGCTGACGCAGAAAACGGAAGCGTTGACGAAACTTGCCGCACAGCTTACGGAACTGCGCAAACACAGCGCGCAGCTTTTAACTAAAGAAATAACGGCGCATATTACCGATTTGGCAATGCCGCAAGGCAGAATTGAAATCATTTTTGCGCAGAAGGACGATTTCGGCAAGAACGGCTGCAATGAAATGACGTTTTTGTTCTCCGCTAATGCGGGCGAGCCTTTGATGGAATTAAGCAAAGTAGCTTCAGGCGGCGAGCTGTCGCGTATCGCTTTGGCGGTTAAGACCGTATTGTTTAACGAGCTTGGCGTGCCGACGATGATTTTTGACGAGATTGACACCGGCATCGGCGGCGTTACGGCGCAGAAAATGGCTGAAAAAATTGCCGTTATCTCACGCAACGGGCAGGTTATCTGCATTACGCATTTGCCGCAGATTGCCAGCTTTGCCGACCGCCACATTAAAATTAACAAGGTCAGCGCAGGCGGGCGCACACAGACGGAACTGAATGTTCTGGACGAAGCCGGACGCGTTGATGAGCTGATGCGCATGACGGCAGGCGAAAACACCAGCGACGCTGCACGCCAAAATGCGGAAGAACTTTTGGCAAACGCCGCAAAATTTAAAAACGCAGGGTGATATTATGAAGAAAATACATCAGGAAAATCTTGATGAAAAATTTGTCAGCCGCAAGCAGGGCTTTGACGGCAGGCTTTTAAAGGTAATGGTTGATACCGTAACGCTGCCCAACGGCAGGGAAACAACGCGCGAGATAATTGCCCACCCGGGCGCGGTGTGCGTTGTGCCGGTGCTGGAGGACGGCAGCATTATTTTTGTAAAGCAGTACCGCTATGCTGTCGGCAGCGTGCTTTATGAGCTGCCCGCAGGCAAGCTGGATAAACCAAACGAAGACCCGCTGGACTGCGCCAAACGTGAGCTGTCGGAGGAAACAGGCTACACCGCCAAGAACTGGCAGAAGCTGACCAGCATTGTTACCACGCCGGGCTTTACCGATGAGGTAATCCATTTGTATGTGGCAACTGGACTGGAAAAATTTAACCAGCATACCGACGAAGATGAATTTATCGACATCGCGGCGCTGAAACCGGCAGAGGTGCGCGCCATGCTGCAAAACGAAGAAATCTTTGACGCCAAGACTTTAAGCGCGCTGTGCATGATGCTGCTGCAAAACCCTAAGTTTATTTAACGCGTCACAGATATTTTGCTTTTAAGGTTCTTGACAAATCTTTGCCAATGGTAGATACTTATGGTAGTAATTTAATAATAGCCTTTGGGGTAGGGTGCAATTCCCGACCGGCGGTGACAGTCCGCGAGCGCAAGCACGAACCGGTGCCTTCCAGTCACTGACCGTTACTTCTTGTAACCAAAAGGAAATACTATGTATTAACCGCTCTACAGGCGGCTTTACAGCTTTTCAATTAAATATATTTGAGTTATTAAAGTAGTGTTTGAACTAATTGTTTGAGCACTACTTTTTGTATTTTATGATACCTTAACTGGTAGGTTGTTCCGTAAATTTTTATTTATAATATCCTACCAAAATTACAAAATACAAGCATTACAAAATATTTTTAATTGAGAGGAGGTGTAAAGTTTGCTGTATTATGAAGCTATACAAATTTTTTACAGAGATTGTTTAGGGCGTATGTTATCAGAGCGGACTATACAAAACTACTCTGAGTACCTAAAGGGTTTTGGAATGTATCTACAACGTATCGGCAAAAGTAATATTGAGGAAATTACAGAGGCTGATGTATTAGACTATTTTGCCTATAAAAGAAAAACATGTTGTGAAGGTACAATAAAACATAATTTTATTGCTATACGGGCTTGCTTTAAATGCCTTGTATCACGGCATATCATACACACAAATCCTTTAGACGGTATACCGAAACCACGTGTTCCCAAAAAGGTAGTACAATCATTTAACCGTGAAGAAGTACAGGCAATATTAAATGCTTTTGATAAGAACACTTTTGCAGGGTTCAGAAACTACACCATTATGAGTATTTTATTTAGTACAGGTTTAAGAAAAGGGGAGATGTTGAAATTGAACCTTTCTGATGTGTATTTAGATATAGACTCAATGAAGGTGAACGGTAAAGGCAACAAAGAGCGTTATGTTCCTATAAGTCCTGTATTGCACCGTATCATTTTTACATACTTAAAGAAACGCAGAGAATACCTAAAAGAAAAGTCTTTAAATGATAATGGTGCTTTTATAATAAGCTGTACAGGTTGTAGGTTTACTAAGGGCGGTTTAGGTAACGTATTCTTTAAATTAAAACAATCAAAACACCAATGGGCTAACCGTGTATCAGCTCATACGTGGCGGCATACCTTTGCTAAGTTTTTCTTATTAAATGGCGGCGATTTATTCTCATTACAAAAAATTTTAGGGCATGAGGATATAGAAAGCACACGTATTTATATAGAGCTTACCAAAGAGGAAATACGCCTGCAAAATGACAAATACAATCCATTAGACAATACAAAATGGCAGTATTATTAAAACTGAGAAAGAAGGAATTTTAATGTTATATTTAGATATTGACAATGAAAAAGAAGTAAATAAATATCCTTTTGATGAACGCCCTGTTGTGGTAACTATTGAAGGTGTAAATATACCACGGTATTCATACAACATGATTGATATGCCGAAGGTACAGCAAAGTTTACAAAACGGTGAGTACACTTTCAGCACCCTTATAAACGCAGTAATGAATGAATATTACTATACAGCCCGTGAGTGTTTCCTGCGGCAGATACAAGAGCAGGGGTTATCTGTTAATGAACAATATCGCCTTTTAAGAGAGTGTATGGCAACCTTTAGGGCAACCTCAGGCGGCAGTGGGGACATGTGCCATGACTTTGCTGTGTATAGGACGGCACAAATACATAACAGTGAATTGGCTACGCTGATGTGTGAGGGCATAATAAGTGGTATAAATGATATATACTGTTTAAGCAGTGATAAAAGCGTACTATATTACCTTGATGACGGAAAAGACTATGAACTTTGCTTGTTCCGTACGGATTATGAACTCAGAGAATACGGTCGCCAAAACATTGACATTACAGCATGCGTATTTGATGAGTTGAAGTATAAGTTTGAGGAATTAAGAGGGTTTAACACATTCGCTGAAATGGCGCAGGAAGTACCTTTGAATTGCCTTGCGGCATACATACAGGAGGCATTATGGGGTTATATGGGTGAAGATAGTCCAAACACCACAATAAAGGTAGCACCTACAGCGGAACAGTATTTAAAACACGCATAATGAAGTAAATAAAAAAGCAGTCCTATGTTTTCCTAAATGGAACTATAGGGCTGCTTTATTTTTTGTTAGTCCTGCCTAATATATAATCTGTTGTTGTATTATGGAAATCAGCTAATGCAATTAAAATGTTTGTTGGTATATCACGTAAACCTAATTCATAGTTACTGTAGGCTTGCTGAGTGCAGTGTAATATTTTAGCCATATCTGATTGTGTTAAATCTCTATCTTCTCGTAAATCTTTAATACGGGTATACATTTTTATCACCTGTATGAATTATACGAAAAGAAGCACAAACAAATTGAGATTTACAACAAAATGTAGTAAAATGGTTTTGAAATATAATTTTATTATGGCTTGGGAGGTTTTAAGATGGGATTATTTAGTTTTGATGAAGATAGATAAAACAGAGAAGTATAGTAGATAAGGAGAATAAAATTTATGGAAATCTTATGGAAAATTTGTTTAGGAATAATAGCGATACCTTTTTTACTTTGGGGATTGAGCTTTGTCTTTCAAGTCCTATTAGGTGCAAGTTTTGGAATAGCAAGTCTTTTCGGAATGATTTGGGACAAAGAAGAAAAACTCTCTTTTAAAGAAGGTTTAATAACAGGCGTTGTTTTTGTTTTAGGAAGAAGTATATTGTTGTTGTTGTTTGGTTTTATTTTATCTTTTGTCGGAAAAGGAGAGAGTTTATTAGACGGTATAAGTTTGATTATTTCACTATTAACAATAATAATTTTCCTTATTTCCTTATTCAGAATGAAGTTTAAATTTGCATTTAGTTTTATGTTTACTAACGAAGTATTACTAACCTTAATTATTAAAATTTTTTACTAATTTTCTAATTACCTTTTAGTTACCTATTAGTCACTGTTGCGTTACCATTAAGTACAAAACATTAAGGAAACACAACAAAAGAGAATAGAACACAAAAGCTAAAATACAAGTATCAGTAGTTTGTGATTAAAGTTTATGATTATAAATACACAAACAAAGTTGTATTACACAATCCCTTTAATACCTGCATGTTACCTGTAGTAAACTATAAGTAACTATGAGATAACACAAAGGGGTATAAAGATAATAATTATTGATTGTGTTTTATATAACAGATAAAAATTGAATAAAGGTAACTTAATGGCAACAAAAAGTAACCACGGTAAACATGTTGATTTAATACCAACACGTAAGCCGTGGTTATACTTTTAGTTACCTTTATGTGAAGTTTAGGAGGGTTTAAAGGTAGATGATTATAATAAACCATTAAAGATTTAACCTTTATCAAACCTATTGGAGTTTGTGTTTCCTTATACTTCTATTTCTCTAAAGAATAGCTCAGAACGCAGGCGTACTGTGCCTCTACACAAATTTAGGGAAAATCCAGCATCCTTTATTTTTCCCTTTTTTGTGTATCAATATTTTGTGTACCTATACCCGTACTCAACCACGCCTTGAATTGCAACCTCAAACGCCTTGACGGAATGTATACATACACTTTATTTGTGCATGCCGTGCGTATACAGGAGCGCCATACAAACTGGATAAGGTAGGAGAGGGCGTATTCTTTTTTATCAACCGTTATACCTTTGCTGTTCAAAAAGCGTTCTATGTTGGGGTTAGGGAATTTATCACAAACAAAAGCAACCGCATTACAAGTGCTGTAATCGTTAGTAGCTCTCGTATTGTGTGCTAACCACCGCTTAGGGCTGACCTCTTTACCCGCAAGGCAACCTTTAAATGCCTTAAAGGTAGTCCAATAGTAGCCAGTAAGTTCACCTTTTGGAACACCATAGCGCAGGAAACCACGCAGGGCATTGTGTAGTTCATGGGCGGCAGGTGAGTTCTTTTTACAGTTTTGTATAAACCAATTCTTAGATAGTGTGTATTTTTCACCTATAAGATTGTATTTTATATTATTACATATATCAAGCCTTTCAAGTCCTTTTGGATACACAGGCATAAAACCTGCTGCAATCTCACCGCCGCAGTTGATGTGGTAATACTCAATATCAAAGCCGTAAAGGCGGCAATAGTAATCAAAAAAGCTGTTGTGCAGGCGGTATGTGCTGATGTATACTTCATCAAAGCACGCCCATATTGAAGGGTTTACAACCGCTATAACACGTTTATCATTGTTGATACTGTACAAGTCTAAGCTATCCAGTGCTTTACGTACACCTTCAAATACACCACGCCTGCCTGCGCTGTTGTATTCTAATTCATCATTCCAATACAACCTGCCTGAAGGTTCATCAATAAGCAGAAAGCCACGCTCTCTAAGCATTTTATAATCCTGCTTATTTAGTTTGTATACCTCCTGTAGGTTCTTGTTAGATGACTTTGCGTTGCCTTTTGGCTGCTGCTGGTCGATAACATCCAGTATAACGGCAGGTTCTTCATCAATAATGAGTGTGTAGTGATAATCACCATATTGCAATAAATCTTTTACTTCGCTATCAAACAGTTCACAAAGCGTGTGTGTACAGCAAATATTTTCACCATTGATGATAAGCTGCTTTAAAGCGTGCAGTTTTGATGTGCGTTTCCTTTTGTTCTCTAAAGGTGGCATGCAGGTTGTCTCATTGCAGATACGTTCTACTTCGCTCAGTAACGGCGTAAGCACCAAAAAGCGGTCGAAGTTGTCGGTGGTAGTTTGTGCAGCATTTATCATTTTAATAATTGCTGTTGTTTTTCCTGCGCCTGTTGGAGCGTCAATAGCTTTGAAGGTAATTTTTTCTGTTGTGTTCATTTCTTATCCGTCCTACTTTCACATTAAATTTAGGGAAAAAGGAAGCCCTTTTCTCCAATATGTGTGACACTAAGCTGTTGTCTACTTATGTGGGACAGATAGATTATATTATCAATATATTTTACTTGTGAATGTGTTTTTGAATTTAGGTATATAAAGTTATAGGAAGGCGTAATAAAAACGCTTATAGGCGAAATATGACGGTGATGTAGCGGCGGTGTGTAGTAAAATTTTAAATCTGTAATTCTTATGCTTAAAACAAACCTAAGTTTATAATAGGGTTACATTTCACGACCAGTTTTATTTTAAAACTGTTGTATTATCAGTTTTAGTTTGATGATGTACCACACTAATTACACCCTTTGCGTTACCTTATAGTACCCAAAAGATAACACAAAATAATAAAATTGGTTGTGTATAAAAATATAATTCAAAACGATTGTTTGCGTTTAATGCTTATGGTGGCAATATGGCGGTGCTGAAGGTCGAAAAAGTATAATAAAAATAGCACACAAGTTTATTACAAGTGTACTATAAGTAAGTTTATACAGTTGTTGGTGAATAAATAAACGGAAGATGACAAACAAAGTCCGATAACATGTGTTATGTATAACCGTAATATGGGCGGTTTTGTTAAAAATTAAGGGAAAAGTAATTGGTTTACGCTTACAGTATAAATAAGCTGAAAGCAGTTGTCAATCTTATGTATAATAAAATTTAAATGGTAAATAATTATTGGAGGGAAATTATCAGCAGTATGTTCAATGAAGGGCGGGTAACGGGGAAACAATATTATTTTTGATGTATTAAATACCCATTCACAAAATTTTTGCAAATTTTTAGTTTTGGATTTATTGACAAAATCCTACCTTTGGTAGATACTTATATATGTAATGCACTACTTATAACTTAATATATTGAATTTATAAATGCTAAAAAGCACACAAACAAGCAATGTAATGGGCTTTTTAGTATTAAGCCTTTGGGGTAGGGTGAAATTCCCAGCCGGCGGTGACAGTCCGCGAGCGCAAGCACGAACCGGTGCAATTCCGGTACCGACAGTAGAGTCTGGATGAGAAAAGGCAAACTATGTTTTTAACAGCTGAAACCCCGGAGGTTTTGGCTGTTTTTGTTTTAAAGAAGGTGTGTAAATGGATGATATAAAATTTATGCGGCGCGCGCTGGAGCTGGCGCAGATGGCTGAGGGCGATACCAGTCCGAACCCGATGGTCGGCGCGGTGATTGTTGACGGTAACGGCAACATTATCGGCGAAGGCTACCACCACAAAGCAGGCCAGCCGCACGCGGAGATTAACGCTTTGGCAGCAGCAGGCGATAAGGCAAAAGGCGCGACGGTTTACGTTACGCTGGAGCCGTGTTCCCATTATGGTAGGACCGGCCCGTGCTGCGAGGCGCTGATTAAAGCAGGTGTTAAACGTGTGGTCAGCGCCGTAACAGACCCTAATCCGCTGGTAGCGGGTCGCGGATTAAACCGCCTGCGCGAAGCGGGAATAGAAGTGACGGAACATGTTTGCGAAGACGAAGCAAAGAAATTAAACGAAAAGTTTTTCTTCTGGATTACGCATAAGCGGCCGTTTGTATCGCTTAAATATGCCATGACGCTGGACGGCAGGCTTGCCGCTGCGGGCGGTGATTCCAAATGGATTACCGGCACGGAAGCACGTACTTACGCGCATTACCTGCGCAAAACGCACGACGCCGTTCTGGTTGGCAAAAATACCGTGCTGCAAGACGACTGCGAACTGACGACGCGCATGGTGGAAGGCAAAAATCCCAGCCGCATTGTGTTGGACAGCAACGCCGCCATACCGCTGAACGCCAAAATATTAAACGGCGAAGCGAAAACGATTGTCGCTGTAAGCGAAGCCGCGCCGCAGGATAAACTTAATGAGCTGCAAAAACTTACCACTGTAGAAGTTTTAAAATTGCCGCAGCAGAACGGGCATCTGGATTTGCAGGCGCTGCTTGAAAAACTGGCCGCCATGGAAATTACCAGCGTTCTGGTTGAAGGCGGCAGTGAAGTACACGGAGCTTTTATCGACGCCGGTCTGGCAGAAAGGGTTTATGCTTTTATTGCGCCGAAAATTATCGGCGGCAAAAATGCAATCGGCCCGGTGGGCGGCATTGGCAGCACCGACATGGGCAAAGCCTTAAAGCTGTGCGATGTGGAATATAAACAACTGGGCATGGACTTTTTAATTACCGGCAGAACGGAGCGTGACTGATATGTTTACAGGGCTTGTGGCGGAACTGGGCACGGTTGTTGCCTTAAAACCGCTGAACCGGAGCTATAACATTACCGTTAAAGCCAATAAAGTGCTAAACAATTTAAATATCGGCGACAGCGTTGCCGTTAACGGCGCATGCCTGACGGTGGTAAAAATCAGCGACAGCGATTTTACCGCAGACGTAATGCCGGAAACCGTCAAGCTGACGAACCTGCGCCATTTAAAAAGCGGCGATAAGGTTAATTTGGAACGCACTTTGCGCCTGTGTGACGGGCTGGATGGGCACATCGTCAGCGGGCATGTGGAAGGCGTGGGCGTTATCGCTTCCAAAAAGGCTGAAGGCATTGCCGAAGTCGTTACCATAAAAACGCCGCCGGAGCTGTTAAAATACATCATCAAAAAAGGCAGCATCGCCATTGACGGCATCAGCCTGACGGTGACGGAAGTAACGGCGACGAGCTTCAGCGTTTCGCTTATCCCGCATACGGCGGCAGAAACAACGCTGGGTTTTAAAAAGCCGGGCGATGAGGTAAACCTTGAAACCGACATTATTGGTAAATATGTGGAGCATTTACTGAATTTTAAAGCTCCTGACCATAAACAGGGCTTGAGCAAAGCCAAACTTTTTGAAAACGGATTTATTTAGGAGGTAAAAATGGACGATTTTAAATTCAACACCGTTGAAGAAGCCATTGAAGCGATTAAAAACGGCAAAATGGTTCTGGTAACGGACGACGAGGACCGCGAGAACGAGGGCGACCTGATTATGGCGGCGCAGTTCTGCACCGGCGACGACGTTAACTTTATGGCAAAATACGCCCGCGGGCTGATTTGCATGCCGGCCGACCCGCAGATTATGGATAAGCTGCAATTCGGGGCAATGGTTGCCAATAACACCGATAACCACGAAACGGCGTTTTCCGTTTCCATCGACCATGTTGAAACCACGACCGGCATTTCGGCTTACGAGCGCGCGCTGACCATGCGCAAATGCGCAGACCCCGCCGCTCAGCCGAAGGATTTCCGCCGTCCGGGGCATGTGTTCCCGCTGCGCAGCAGGGTGGGCGGCGTTTTAAGGCGTACCGGTCACACGGAAGCCACTACTGATTTGTGCCGACTTGCAGGCTTGACGCCGGTTGGCATTTGCTGTGAGATTATGAGCGATGACGGCAACATGGCGCGCACGCCGGAGCTGATTAAGTTTGCCAAAGAGCATAATCTGGTGTTCATCACCGTGGCTTCGCTGGTTGCTTACCGCAAAAAACACGAAAAAATGGTGCACCGCGTTGCCGAAGCGGATTTGCCGAGCAAATACGGCACTTTCCGCATTATCGCTTACGAAAATGATTTGGATAACCAGTGCCATGTGGCAATCGTTAAAGGCGATATCGCCGGTAAAAAAGACGTTATGGTACGCGTGCACAGCGAATGCCTTACGGGCGACGCGCTCGGTTCGCTGCGCTGCGACTGCGGCGACCAGTTGGCAACCGCGCTGCGCATGATTGAAAAGGAAGGCTGCGGCATTGTGGTTTATATGCGTCAGGAAGGGCGCGGCATCGGTCTTGCCAACAAAATTCGTGCTTACGCGTTGCAGGACCAGGGGCTTGATACCGTTGAAGCCAATATCAAACTCGGCTTTGCGCCGGATTTGCGCGATTACGGCATCGGCGCGCAGATTCTGGCAGACCTTGGGCTTACCAGCATCCGCCTGATTACCAATAATCCCGCCAAGCGCGCGGGGCTTACCGGTTACGGCATTACCGTAACGGGCAGGGTGCCGATTGTAATGGAAGCCAACTGCTACAACGAGCATTACCTTGACGTTAAAGAAGAAAAAATGGGCCATAAATTGCACGAAAAATAAATTGGAGGAATGAACATGAAAGTTTTAGAAGGAAAATTATCTGCAAAAGGCATGAAGGTTGCTATCGTAGCTTCCCGTTTTAATGAATTTATCACCAGCAAACTTATCGGCGGTGCGGAAGACTGCCTGCTGCGCCACGGCGCTGACAGCGACGACCTGACTCTGGCATGGGTGCCTGGCGCGTTTGAAATCCCGCTGGCGGCACAGAAACTTGCTAAAAGCGGCAAATACGACGCCGTTGTGTGCGTTGGTGCTGTAATCCGCGGCGCGACCCCGCATTTTGATTATGTCTGCGCCGAAGCAAGCAAGGGCATTGCACATGTAAGCCTTGAAACCGGCGTGCCGGTTGCGTTTGGCGTTTTAACCACCGACAACATTGAACAGGCTGTTGAACGTGCAGGCACCAAAGCCGGCAACAAAGGCGCTGATGCCGCTATGTGCGCTATCGAAATGGTTAACCTGATGCGTGAAATGTAAGAAGGAATTTGTATGGAAGATATTTTAACAATTGCAACGGTTGAAGGCGTACGCATTTACGCCATCACTACCAAAAATTTAGTACAGGAGGCCGCTGACCGCCACCACACCAGCCATCTGGCAACGGCGGCACTGGGCAGGGCCATGAGCGGCGCTTTAATGCTGGCCGCCACGATGAAGGACGGCGAGCGTATTTCCTTAAAATTTAAGGGCGACGGCCCGATGGGCGAAGTAGTTGCCGAAGCGCAGGGAACTTCCGTGCGCGGCTATGTAGGCAACCCCGATGTGTTTATGCCGCTGAAGGACGGCAAGCTGGACATCGGCGGCGCGCTGGGGCAGGGCACAATTACGCTGACGCGCTACCTGCAGAACGGCGAATCGTTTACCGGCCATGCGGAACTTGCCAACGGCGAAATCGCTACCGACATTACCAACTACCTTTATATGTCCGAACAAACTCCGTCCTCCGTCGCGCTGGGCGTGCTGGTTGATAAGGACGGCAAGGTGCTGGCGGCGGGCGGTTATTTTATTCAGGCCATGCCTGATTGCGATGAAGCCGTGCTGGAAAAACTGGGCGACAATGTAAGCAAAACGCCGTATGTAACCCAGCTGCTGGAGCTTGGCTATACGCCGGAAAAAATTATAGAAACGCTGGCGCGCGGTTTGGAATACGACATTAAAGAAAGCCTGCCGGTAAAATTTGAATGCAGCTGCTCGCGCGAAAAAATCCTGAACATGCTGGCAACTTTAAAGCAGAGCGACATTGATTACCTGACCGAACAGCCGGATGCGGAAGTACACTGCCAGTACTGCAACAAGATTTACCGCATCAGCAGCGACGAACTGAAACAGTTGAACGTCAAATAAATTTGCTTGACAAAGCAAACAACTGTTTGTATAATATCTTTAGAAAGAGCGAAACAACTGTGGAGGTATTGTATATGGCATCTGAAAACATAGATAAAATGAGAGCCCTCGACCTTGCCATGCGCCAGATTGAAAAGGACTTCGGCAAAGGTTCTATTATGAAGCTTGGCGAAGCCAGCACCAAAATGAACATTGAAGTAATCCCGACGGGCGCTTTGTCGCTGGATATTGCGCTTGGCGTCGGCGGTATTCCGCGCGGCAGGGTTGTTGAAATTTACGGCCCTGAATCCTCCGGTAAAACCACCGTTGCCCTGCACATGATTGCAGAAGCACAAAAGCTGGGCGGCTATGCTGCGTTTATCGACGCGGAGCATGCGCTTGACCCTGAATATGCACGACGCTTGGGCGTTGACGTTGACAACCTTTTGATTTCCCAGCCGGATAACGGCGAACAGGCGCTGGAAATTGCCGACGCACTGGTACGCAGCGGCGCGATTGACATTATCGTTATCGACTCCGTTGCCGCACTGGTACCGCGTGCCGAAATTGAAGGCGAAATGGGCGACAGCCATGTTGGTTTGCAGGCACGTTTGATGAGCCAGGCGCTGCGCAAACTGACCGGTTTGATTGCAAAATCCAAATGTGCAACCGTGTTCATCAACCAAATCCGTGAAAAAGTCGGCGTTATGTTCGGCAACCCGGAAACCACTACCGGCGGCCGTGCGCTGAAATTCTACGCTACCGTCCGCATGGACGTGCGCCGCGTGGAAACGCTGAAAAACGGTAACGATATGATAGGCAGCCGCACCCGCGTTAAAATCGTTAAAAACAAGGTTGCGCCTCCGTTTAAACAGGCGGAATTTGATATCATGTACGGTGAAGGCATTTCTCACGAGGGATGCATCGTTGACCTCGGCACCGAGATGGACCTCATTACCAAGAGCGGCGCATGGTATTCCTACGGCGATGTACGTTTGGGACAGGGCAAGGAAAAAGCCAAGGAATATCTGAAGGATAATCCTGAACTTTTACAGGAGATTGAAAACAGAATCCGCGCCATGACGATTACGAAACAGACTGCGCCGGAAGGTGAAGCTGAAATTGCTGAGCCGGAAGAATAATAAAACCTTCGACAACGAAAAAGACGCTTATAATTATGCGCTGACGCTTTTAAATTACCGCGATTACAGCATTTGGGAAATGCAGGAAAGATTAAAAAAATGCTCTGTTTCCGAAAGTGATATCAAAGCGGTAATTGATAAACTTTGCGGGTATGGCTTTTTGGATGAAAAACGCTATGCCCAGCGGGTTTACGACAGCTGGCTTTCTAAAAAATATTACGGCAAAGGGCGTTTAAAAACGGATTTGCAAAAACGTAATATCAGCGATGAACTGATTGCCGAAGTTACCGGTCAGGCGCAGGAAGAAGCGGAACTGGCGCGCTGCATGGCGGCAGCGGATACTTACCTTAAAAAGAAAAAAATAAACAGCTTTGAAGACGCGATGAAAGTAAAAGCAGGTTTGGGCAGGTTTTTATTTGCCAGAGGTTTTGCAATTGATTTAATCAAAAAAACTATGGCTGATAAAATAAGTTTTACTGCGGAAGATAACTGCGATTATTGATACAAACTTGACTTTTACTTAAAATACATTTAAAATTATAGTATCCAATCGTGTTAATAAAGATTCAAAGTTAACCACGAGGCGACTAAGCAGGTTGCCTCATTTTTTTTAGAATTTTATTAAGGAGGTGAGTACCATTTTAGAGTTGTTCATAACTATTGCCGGTGCAGGCGCAGCTGGCGGCATTGTGGGTTACTTTGTCCGCAAAAATGTTGCCGAAAGCAAAATAGCTACTGCCGAAGAAACTGCTATCCGCATTATTCAGGAAGCGGAACAGACCGGTGAAGCAAAACGCAAAGAAGCGCTGATGGAGGCTAAGGAAGAAATCCACCGCCTGCGCAGCGAAATGGAACGCGAAAATAAAGAACGCCGCAGCGATTTGCAGCGTCAGGAACGCAGACTTCTGCAAAAAGAAGAAAACCTTGACCGCAAAATTGATTCTTTTGAAAAGAAAGAGGAACATCTGGCTTTGAAAGAAACCAAACTCAATGAAAGCCAGGCCAAGGTGGACGAGTTATACCAGAAACAATTGGGCGAACTGGAACGTCTGTCCGGTTTGTCTACCGAAGATGCAAAAAAAGAATTGCTGCTGTCTGTTGAAGAACAGGTTAAGCATGAATCCGCCATGATGATTAAAGAGCTGGAACAGCAGGCGAAAGACGAAGCGGACAGAAAAGCCCGTGAAATCATTTCCCTTGCCATTCAGCGTTGTGCCGCGGACCATGTTGCCGAAACCACTGTTTCTGTTGTGGCACTGCCTAACGATGAAATGAAGGGCCGCATTATCGGCCGCGAGGGCAGAAACATCAGGACTCTGGAAACACTGACAGGTATAGATCTTATTATAGACGATACCCCGGAAGCTGTAATTATCTCCGGGTTTGACCCTGTAAGGCGTGAAGTTGCACGTATAGCTCTTGAAAAACTCATCAATGACGGGCGTATTCATCCGTCCCGCATTGAGGAAATGGTAGAAAAAGCACAGAAGGAAGTTGAACAGCGTATTAAGGAGGCCGGCGAACAGGCAATGTTCTCCGTCGGCGTGCACGGCCTGCACCCCGAAATGGTTAAGCTTATCGGCCGCCTGAAATACCGTACCAGCTATGGACAGAACGTACTTAACCATTCGGTTGAAGTTGCACATCTGGCAGGCATTATGGCTTCCGAACTCGGCGTTGATGTTAATCTTGCCAAACGCGCAGGCTTGCTGCACGATATCGGCAAGGCCGTTGACCATGAGGTTGAAGGTTCCCACGTTGAACTTGGCGTGGAAATCGCTAAAAAATACCGTGAATCTGAGCTTGTTATCAATGCAATTGCAGCCCACCACGGCGATACCGAGCCGAAAAGCGTTGAAGCGGTGCTTATTTCCGCATGCGATGCTGTTTCTGCCGCACGCCCGGGTGCCCGCAGGGAAACTTTGGAAAGCTATTTGAAACGATTGACACGTTTGGAAGAAATTTCTGAATCGTTTGATGGCGTTGAAAAATGTTATGCAGTACAGGCCGGCAGGGAAATTCGCATCATGGTTAAACCGGAACAGATTGACGATGCTTCGGCAGTGCTTCTGGCACGCGATGTAGCCAAGAAGATTGAAGCCGAAATGGAATACCCCGGTCAGATTAAAGTTGTTATCATCCGCGAAACGCGCGCTGTTGATTACGCAAAATAATTTTGAATACTTTTTAAAAACGCTCCTTTGGGGGCGTTTTTGCTTTATATAGATATTTATTCACAAAACATTTACAAAAAACATGGTTTTCAGCAGGGAAACATTTGTTTTAAAATTGATTTTAATGTATAATATAGAGTAGAGTAAGTGTACGGCTTAGACTCTTGTTAAAGTGTGTGATACTTGATCGGAAAATAAATAAATTTGGAGGTGTATTTTTTTTGAGTAAAACACAACATAAAGTAAATATCATTCCTCTCGGCGGGCTTGGCGAAATCGGCAAAAACATGACGGCGTTCCGTTACGGCGACGACATCATTCTTGTCGATGCCGGTTTAATGTTCCCTGAAGAGGATATGCTTGGTATTGATTTAGTAATACCTGATATAACTTATCTTTTGGAAAATAAGGACAAAGTAAAGGCAATCTTTTTAACGCACGGCCACGAAGACCATATCGGCGCATTGCCTTATGTAATGAAACAGTTTGACGTGCCTGTTTACGGCACGGCGTTAACGCTTGGAATTTTGCAGGGCCGCCTGAAAGAAAACGGCGTCAGCTCCGAAAACTGCCATGTTATCAAACCCGGTGACAGGGTTGTTGCCGGTGCATTCAAGCTTGGCTTTATCCGCGTCAACCACAGTATCCCCGATGCAATAGCCCTTGCTATCCGTACTCCTATCGGGCTTATTATCCACACGGGTGACTTTAAATTTGACCAGACCCCGGTTGACGGGCAGGTTACGGAATTTAACCGTTTTGCCGAATACGGCGACGAAGGCGTGCTGCTGTTAATGGCAGACAGCACCAATGCTGAGCGCCCCGGTTATACACCCAGTGAAAAAATGGTAGGGCAAACCTTTGACGATGAGTTCCGTTATGCCAAAAACCGTATTATCGTGGCGACTTTCTCGTCCAATGTACACCGTATTCAGCAGATTGTTGACAGCGCGGTAAGATACAAACGCAAAGTTGCCGTTATCGGCCGCAGCATGGTTAATGTTGTTAATATTTCCATTGAGTTTGGCTATTTGAAAGTGCCCGAGGGCGTGCTGATTGATATTGACGAAACCAGCAATTACCAGCCGAGCCAGATTGTTATCATCACCACCGGCAGCCAGGGCGAACCGATGTCCGCATTGACGCGCATGGCAATGAACGACCACAAAAAAGTTGACATTATGCCGGGCGATACGGTTATTATTTCTGCAACGCCGATTCCGGGCAATGAAAAACTTGTTTCGCGCACGATTGATAACCTTTACAAGCTGGGCGCGGATGTTATTTACGAAAAGAGCAACGGCGTGCATGTATCCGGCCACGCCAGCCAGGAAGAAATCAAAATGATGCACAACCTTGTGCGCCCGCGTTTCTTTATGCCGGTGCACGGCGAATACCGCCATCTGGTTAAGCACGCGCAGCTGGCACAGTCGCTGGGTATGCCTCGCGAGAATATCGTTATCGGCGAAAACGGCGCTGTTATTGAGCTGACCCGCAACAGCATCGGCATTGCCGGGCGTGTGCCTGCGGGCAAGATTCTTGTTGACGGCCTCGGCGTTGGCGACGTAGGTAACATTGTACTGCGCGACCGCCGCCAGCTTTCGCAGGACGGCATTATGATTGTCGTTGTAACGATTGAGAAAAATTCCTGCCGCATTGTTTCCGGTCCGGATATCGTTTCGCGCGGTTTTGTTTACGTGCGCGAAGCCGAAGACCTGATGGAAACGGCGAAGGAAAAAGTAGAAATGGCGCTGGACCGCTGCGCCGACAACAACGTGACGGAGTGGAGCGTGCTGAAAGGCGCAATCCGCGACAGCCTTGGGCGCTTTTTATACGAAAGAACCCGCCGCCGTCCGATGATTTTACCGATTATCATGGAAGTTTAACATAAAATTTTAAGAGGTGCCGCAGTTGGCAAGAACAAGAAAAGTACAGGAAGAACAAAAGAATAAAGGCCGCCACAGAAAAATCAGCGGTATTGTTATGGTGCTGGCAGGGTTGTTGGTTGCGTCGTCCTTTATCGGCGTAACCGGCGATTTTCTTTCGGAAATATGCGCATACCTGTTGGGTATGGGCGCTTTTCTGGCACCACTGGCGCTGATTATCTGCGGTGTTTATCTGATTGCCTTTTCCGGGCCGTTCAGCATTTCGCGCCGTGCGTTTGCATTGGTGCTTTTGCTGCTGTGCCTGCTTGGCATTGCACAGCACGTCTTTACTCCTGCCGGGCAGGAAATGGATTTATATTCCTTCCCCGAAGGCGGCGGTTTTATCGGCGGCGTAATTTTATGGACTTTGCGCAAAATTGCCGGTACTGCCGGTGCGCTGATTATTTTGATTGTGCTGAGCCTGACGAGCGTTCTTTTGTTAAGCCGCCTTTCTTTGCAGCTTTTGCTGATGAAAATTAAAAATTCGTTTTCTTCCATGCGCAAACGCGATGAAAGAAAAGAAGCGGCTGCTTCCGCAAGTGCCAAAGCAACAATTGCCAGGCCTGCAAACAGCGACAGGCAGTTCAACCCTTACCGCGACGGCGAATTTTCGGAATTTACGGAAGGGTTGGAAAAGCAGAGTACCTTTAAAAAGCTGTTCGGGAAAAACAAAAAGCCTGTTGTTAACGAGCACCTTGTAAATTATAACGAAGAAACTTTTGACGATTATCAAAACGATAGTTTGGATGAAGAAACAATTGAAACCAAAGCGCGGCAGGTATTTTTTGCTGCACCGTCAGAAGATGATTACGCTAGGGTAAAACCGCAGGTTAAACCTGTTGTGGAAAAATTTACCGAGCCTGAAAATATCAAACCGCCTTCCGGCAGCTTTTTGAACCCGTATAAAGAGAAAATTATTGACTTTACCGATACGGAAGAAAAAGCCGCACAGTACAGCAAACCGGAAGAAAAGCAGGAAGAAGCTTTGGCTGACAGACCTTTGAATATCGCCGATTCGGCAGATTTAATCAAAGAAAAAGCTGAACAACTTCCGCATAATGACGAAGCCGAAAAGCCTGCGGCAGACAGCGGTTATAAATTCCCGCCGCTGACGCTGCTGAATACGCCGGTTGTAACCAAAGACCAGAACCTTGAAGAAGGCATCCGCCACCAGTGCGGAATTTTGGAACAGACACTGGCAGATTTTAAGGTGCGTGCCAACGTAGTTGCCGTTACACGCGGTCCGTCCGTTACACGCTTTGAACTTGAACCTGCGCCAGGCGTTAAGGTAAGCTCCGTTGTAAATCTGGCTGACGACATTGCTTTGAAGCTGGCAGCGCCGGGCGTGCGTATCGAAGCGCCGATACCGGGCAAAGCGGCTATCGGCATTGAAGTGCCGAACCTGAAAAATGACACCGTGTTCTTTAAAGAAGTGGTGGATTGCGACGCCGTAAAACATTCCGGCGGTAAGCTGTGCATCGGTCTGGGCAAGGATATCAGCGGCAACATTATCACGGCAGATTTAAGCAAAATGCCGCATCTTTTGGTAGCAGGCTCTACCGGCAGCGGCAAGTCTGTCTGCATCAATACCATTATTGCCGGGCTTTTGTGCAAATATCCGCCCGATTATGTAAAACTTATTCTGGTAGACCCGAAAGTTGTAGAACTTTCTAACTATAACGGCATACCGCAGCTGTTGACTCCTGTTGTTACCGACAGCAAAAAGGCTGCTTCCGCGCTGCACTGGGCGGTTGCCGAAATGGAGCGCAGGTATAAGGCTTTTGCCGACAGCCATGTGCGCGACATTAACAGCTATAACGAAAACGCCGAAGAAAAAATGCCGTTCATCGTTATCATTATCGACGAGCTGGCAGATTTGATGATGGTTGCCAAGGTCGACGTCGAGGACGCTATCCTGCGTCTGGCGCAGAAGGCAAGGGCGGCCGGCATTCATCTGATTCTGGCAACGCAGCGCCCGTCGGTAGATGTTATTACCGGCATTGTCAAGGCAAACATTCCTTCGCGTATAGCGTTTGCGGTTTCTTCGCAGACGGATTCGCGTACCATTCTGGATATGGGCGGCGCAGAAAAACTTTTGGGTAAGGGCGATATGCTGTTCTACCCGATTGGCGTTAACAAGCCGGTGAGGGTACAGGGCGCTTTTGTAAGCGACGACGAGCTGAACAGGGTTGTAAGCTTTATCAAAGAGCAGGCAATACCTGTGGAATACAGCAATGAAGTTACCGAACAGGCTTTGGAAAGCGATAAAAACAGCAACGGGCCGTTAGCAGGAATTGACAACGACCGCGACGAATTATTTGAAGATGCGGTACGTCTTGTAATGGATACGGGACAAGCGTCGTCGTCCATGCTGCAGCGTAAATTCCGCATTGGCTACACCAGGGCCGCAAGGCTGGTGGACACCATGGAAGAATTAGGCATTATCAGCCATTCGGCGGGCAGCAAACCGCGTGAACTTATTATGCCGAGAGCTGTTATCGAAGATAAATTTTTTACACCAAATAACTAATGGAGGAAACTGATATGGATATGGAAAATGTCAGCAATATGCTGCTTGAAGCACGACTGGCGAAAGGGTTGACGCTGGAAGAAGCCGAAGCGGCAACCAGTATCCGTAAACTTTACCTGGATGCGGTAGAAAAAGGTGAGTTTGAAAAAGTTCCCGGAGAAGTTTTTACCAAAGGCATCATCCGCACATACGGTAATTTTTTGGGCCTCAACGGGCCGGAGCTTGTCAATATTTACAAAGCGCAGACCAGCGGGCTTACCAAAGAAGCCGTTGCCCCCAAACCTATCCGCATGGTTGAAAAAATCAGCGTTTCGCCGCAGATTAAACCTGAAAGGGTGTCTTCCGGCAACTGGATGAGCTATGCTGCCGTGCTGGCTGTTGTTTTGGTTGTGGCAGGCGGCATTGCCTGGTTTATGAACAGTGATTCCACGCCTGATATTGCTGCGCCCGTGCAGCAGGAAACTTCCGTTGAAGGCAATAACGCAGTGCAGGCGCCCGTTTATGAGGGCGTAAACCTTGTTTTAAAATGCGTAAACGACCGTTGCTGGCTGGAAGTAACCTCTGACGGCAAAGTTGTGTTCAGCGGCATTATGGAAGCAGGGCAGACGCAGACCTATGAAGCCAAAGACAATATCAGCGTGCATTACGGCAACATCGGCGCGATGGAAATTACCGTCAACGGCAAAACTTTGCCCAAGGACCCTGAAGAAGGTTCCGTTGTGAGGACTTATAATAAATAATTTTGGAGGGCTTTCATAACTAATGAAAGATTTTCTGCCAATTACAATAGAAGAAATACAGCAGCGCGGCTGGGAGCAGATTGATTTTCTGTTTGTCAGCGGCGATGCTTATGTTGACCACCCTTCCTTCGGACCGGCGGTTATCTGCCGTGTGCTGGAAGCGCAGGGCTATAAGGTTGCGCTTTTGTGCCAGCCGGACTGGCGCGGGCCGGAAAATTTTGCCGTTTTAGGCAAACCGCGTTTAGCCGTGCTTATTTCCGGAGGCAATCTTGATTCCATGCTGTGCCATTATACAGCAGCAAAAAAAGAACGTAAAAAAGATAATTACACGCCGGGCGGTGAGATGGGCAAACGCCCTGACCACGCAACGGCTGTTTACGCGCGCCAGATAAAGAAATTATGGCCTGATATGCCGGTAATTATCGGCGGTATTGAAGCGAGCCTGCGCCGTTTTGCCCATTATGATTACTGGGAGGACAAGCTGCTGCCTTCGATTCTGGCAGATTGCGGCGCCGACCTTTTGATTTACGGCATGGGCGAAAAGCAGATTGTGGAAGCTGCCGATTATTTAAGCGGTGGTGCTTCCATGCAGGATATGCGTTATATCCGCGGTACGGCTTATCTGGCGGATAATCTTGACGGTCTGGACGAATATGTGGAGCTGCCTTCTTATGAAGCAATCCTTAAAAACCGCAGGTTGTTTGCCAGGGCGCATCTTTTGCAAAGCAAGGAGCAGGACCCGTTTTACGGCAAAACCGTGGTGCAGAAAAACGGCGGCAAATATTTAGTGCAGAATCCGCCGCAGTATCCGCTTACGCAGGAAGAAATGGACGCGATTTATGACCTTGACTATCAGCGTACCTGGCACCCGGCTTATGACGCTTTGGGCGGTGTGCCTGCCATTGAAGAAGTAAAATTCAGCATTATCAGCTGCCGCGGCTGTTTCGGCAGTTGTTCGTTCTGCGCCATTCACAGCCATCAGGGGCGCATTATTCAGTCGCGCAGCCATGAATCCATTCTGCGCGAAGCAAAAATAATTGCTGCCATGCCTGATTTTAAAGGCTATATTCACGATGTGGGCGGGCCGACGGCTAATTTCCGCCATCCGGCTTGTGCCAAGCAGTTAAAAGTCGGTGCGTGCCGCGACAGGCAGTGCCTGTTCCCGAAACCGTGCCCCAATCTGGACAGCGACCACAGCGATTACATTGAACTTTTGCGCAAAATCCGCGCTATTCCCGGCATAAAAAAGGTGTTCATCCGTTCCGGCATCCGTTATGACTACCTGCTGGAAGAAAAAACGGGCGAATTTATGGACGAGCTGTGCCGTTATCACGTCAGCGGGCAGCTTAAAATTGCGCCGGAACATGTTGCGCCGCGCGCTTTAAAGAATATGGGCAAACCCGGCAAAGAGGTTTACCTGAAATTTATGCGCGCCTTTGCCAAAAAGAATAAGGAAATCGGCTTAAAGCAGTTTTTGGTGCCGTATTTTATTTCCAGCCATCCGGGCTGCACTTTGGACGACGCTATCGAGCTGGCAGAATTCCTGCGCGATATCGGCCATCAGCCGGAGCAGGTGCAGGACTTCATTCCGACGCCGGGAAGCCTTTCTACGGCAATGTATTATTCCGGCTATAACCCGGAAACCGGCCGTGATATTTTTGTGGCGCGCAACCCGCACGAAAAGGCTATGCAGCGCGCACTGATGCAGTATAAAAACCCGCGTAACCGCCAGCTTGTAAAAGAAGCATTGCTGAAAGCGGGGCGCAATGATTTAATAGGCAGCGGCGAAAAATGCCTGCTGAAAGTTAACGACGGCCACCGTGCAAGGGCGCAGAACCATTCGCGCACCGGCGGCAGGCCGAAAAAAAGATGAGGAAGTTTATGGCTTTAAAAAAGCTTGCAATAAGCTGCCTGTTGTTTGTATTTACATTGTGCATGGCAGGATGTTCTGTTTTTGACGATGTTGTGCATTTAAAAAACGACAATGAGGCGATACTTGCTTCCGATCAGAACGCCGCTTTGTTGCAGGCGCTGGCGGAAGAATACAACAAAACGCATGAATATAAAGTCTGGCTGGCAACGGCTGATGACAAGAACCAAAAAAAACCTGATATTTATCTTTTGGAGTTCAGCAAGCTGGTGCAGCTGGAAAATGATAAAAAACTGCTGCAGCTTGATATGCCGGAAGCGGGCAATCTGCCGGAAGGCTTTAAAAGTGCGGAAGGCTGCTGGCACGGCGTTTTTTATGACCCGGTAGTACTTTTGGTAAACCAGAGCTTTGCGCGCCGTGTGGGGCAGGAGAACATCCGCACCTGGGAGGATTTGGTACAAATCCGTGATGTGCGTATTGCGCTGGAAAATTTAAGCGACACCGAAGGCACGCGCAACTTTTTGTGCGCTTTTGCCAGCCATTTTGGCGAGGAAAACGCTATGAATTATCTGCGCGAGCTGCAAAAAAGCATTGAGCAGTACGGCAAATTTCCGTTTACGTCCATCCGTATGACGGCGACGGGCGATGCTGATATTGCCCTGACGCGCAGCAGTTATATTTTTCAGTATCTGGAAAACTCGTTTCCGGCTTATGTTGCAAGGCCTGTTGAAGGCACGCCGGTAAATTTGTGGGGTGTTGCCATTGACGCTGAAAGCAGCGAAAACAAAGCCGCGCAGGATTTTTGCCGCTGGCTTTTAACGGACGAAGCGGTAAAACGCCTGCTTTTGCAGCAGAACACCGGGCTGGAAAGCCTTAACGGCGATAACACCGACAGCAGCAAATTGTGGCTGAACACGCATTACCTTACGCAGGATAAAGCCGATACCCTTATTAACAAATGGCTGGAAACCGTAAGGTTTGAAAATTAAAGCGGAGGATAAACAGTGAAAATAGGCGTAGTAAGTTTGGGTTGCCCCAAAAATCTGGTCGATTCGGAAACCATGCTGGGGCTGATTCACGAAGATAATTTTGAAATAACCAACGACCCGGCAGAGGCGGAAATCATTATCGTCAACACCTGCGGGTTTATCGAATCTGCCAAGGAAGAATCCATCAACACGATTTTGCAGATGGCAGAATATAAAAAATCCGGCAACTGCCGCCATATTATTGTTACCGGCTGCCTCGGCCAGCGTTATGCCGATGAGCTTTTTAACGAACTGCCTGAGGTTGACGCTATTGCCGGTGTTGAGGTTTATGACGAAATCGGCAGCATTATAAAACGCGTCATGAACGGTGAACGCTTTATAATGCTGGAACGCAGCAAGCCGGATGTAATTTACACCAGCAAAGATACCTTTTTGCCGCGTATTTTAACCACGCCGCCTTATACGGCGTATTTAAAAATTGCCGAGGGCTGCGACAACTGCTGCTCTTACTGCGCTATTCCGGCTATCCGCGGTCCTTACCGCAGTAAGCCGATGGAGCAGGTGCTGAAGGAAGCACGCGCACTGGCTGACGGCGGCGTTAAAGAGCTGATTGTGGTTGCGCAGGATACTACTCGCTACGGCGAGGATTTGCCCGGCGGCAGGTTGCTTTTGGCAGATTTATTAAAAGAACTGAACAAAATTGAAAGCCTGAAATGGATCAGGGTAATGTATTGTTACCCCAATAATTTTACGGATGAACTGATTGAAACCTTTGCTACGCTTGACAAGGTTTGCAAATATGTGGACCTGCCTTTGCAGCACGCCAGCAACCGCCTGCTTGCTTCCATGAACCGTTATGACACGAAGGAAGAAGTATCGGCCTTGCTTGCCAAACTGCGTGAGCGTATCCCCGGCATCGTCATTAGGACGACGTTTATTGTCGGTTTTCCGGGTGAAACGGACGAGGACTTTGAAGAACTGAAAGAGTTTGTGGAGCAGCAGCGTTTTGAAAATGCCGGTGTGTTTGCTTATTCGCAGGAAGAAGGCACGGTGGCAGGCGCGATGCCGAACCAGATTCCCGATGAAATCAAGCAGAACCGTTACCACGAGCTGATGGCTTTGCAGGCGCAGATTTCCGAAGAACTGCATCAGGACACCGAAGGCATGACGCTGGAAGTTCTGGTAGAAGGCATTGAGGAGGATGGTTCCGGACTGCATTACGGGCGTTCCTACCGCGAAGCTCCTGATATCGACGGCTTGATATTTATTGAAAACCCCGGCGAACTTGCACCGGGAGATTTTGTTAAAGTAAACATCCTGCAGGGCTTTACCTACGAATCGGTAGGCGAAAGAATATAACAAAGGGGGATGGGCCATGAAGGTTGAAGTAATCAATACAGGTACAGAGCTGCTTTTAGGCGAAATTTTAAATACCAATTTTCAGTATTTATCGCGCCGGTTAAACCAGCTTGGCTTTGATGTACTGTACCAGACGACGGTCGGCGATAATGCCGGGCGCTTAAAAGATGTGTTTAAAACGGCTTTGGAGCGCGCCGATATCATCATCACCACCGGCGGACTTGGCCCTACCCGCGGCGATATAACCAAAGAGGTTTTGTGCGAAACGCTGAACCTTGGCACTTACCTTGATTTGGACACATGGAACCGCATTAACAACTATTTTGCCAAACGCGGGCTTTGCATGAGCGGCAACAATGATAAGCAGGCTATGGTGCCGCTTGGAGCAGAAATTTTAACTAACGAAGTCGGTACTGCGCCGGGGCTGGCAATCCGCCACGGCGAAAAACTGATTTCGCTTTTGCCCGGGCCGCCTTCTGAAATGCAGCATGTTTATGAAAAACAGCTGGAGCCCTTTTTAATTAACCATTTTACAAAACAGGGCGTTATTTATTCGCATATCATCCGTCTGCGCGGCATAGGCGAAAGCACTGTTGCCGAAAAGCTGGACGATATTATAACATCGCAAACCAATCCTACCATTGCTATTTACGCACGTAAGGGTGAAATTATTATCCGCCTTACGGCGAAATGCATGGAGGTTAACGAAGCCAAAACGCTGATAGCAGCCATGGAAGCGCTGGTAAACAACCGTTTAGGGCAGTATATTTACGGTACGGACGATGAAACGCTGGCTTCCTATTTGGGCAGGGAGCTTTTGCGTACCGGCAGCACGATTGCCTTTGCGGAATCCTGCACGGGCGGGCTGGCCAGCAGCCTGATTACCGATGTGCCGGGCAGCAGCGACTACCTTTTGGGCAGCGCCGTTACTTACAGCAACATGGCCAAGCACAAGCTGATTAACGTATCGCAGGAAAGCCTTGATACTTACGGTGCGGTCAGCGAACAGGTTGCCTGCGAGATGGCGCAGGGTGTGCGTGAGCTTTTTGGCACAACCTATGGCGTAGGCATTACCGGCATTGCCGGGCCGGGCGGAGCTACCAAAGATAAACCGGTGGGTCTGGTTTATATGGCCGTTGCCGATGAGCACGGCGTTAAATGGGCCAAACATATTTTTGGCGGCACCCGCACCGATAACAAAATGCGCAGCGCATTAACAGCCATTTCGATGGTTATTGATAGAATTAAAGAAACGGAGAACACAGACAAATGACAACAAATCAACAGGAAATGTTCGGCAGCCTGCTGCTGGATAAAAAAATAGTCAATGCATTAACCGATATGGGCTTTGAGGAGCCGTCGCCGATTCAGGAACAGACCATTCCGCTGGTGCTTGACGGTTACGATGTTATCGGCCAGGCGCAGACCGGTACCGGTAAAACGGCGGCCTTCGGTATTCCGCTGGTGCAGAGCATTACCGACCACAAACACATTCAGGCGTTGATTATGACGCCGACCCGTGAACTGGCAATTCAAGTTGCGGAAGAAGTCGGCAAAATCGGCAGAACCTCGCGCATTAAGGCGCTGCCGGTTTACGGCGGCCAGCCGATTGAAAGGCAAATCCGCGCGCTGAAAAGCGGCGTACAGATTGTTATCGGCACGCCGGGGCGTTTGATTGACCATATTAACCGCAAAACCATTAAGCTTGACCATATCAAGTTTTTGGTGCTGGACGAAGCCGACGAAATGCTGGACATGGGCTTTGTGGACGACATGGAAGAAATTATGCGCAACCTGCCGGTTGAACGCCAGACATTGCTGTTTTCGGCAACCATGCCGCGCCCGATTTTGAGCCTTACAAAAAAATATATGAAAGCGCCCAAAAACGTTACCGTCAGCAAGGAAGAACTGACAGTACCGCTGATTGAGCAGTATTATTTTGAAACCAAGGACAAGGTAGAAGGGCTTTGCCGCCTGCTTGACGCAGAAATCGACGGCAAAATTATCATCTTCTGCCGCACCAAAAAAGGCGTTGACGATCTGGCGATTGCCCTTGCAAGCCGCGGCTATATGGCCGAAGGCCTGCACGGCGATTTAAGTCAGACCCAGCGCGACCGCGTTATGAAAAAATTCCGTGAAGGAACGGCTGATATTTTGATTGCTACCGACGTTGCTGCCCGCGGCATTGATATCGACAACATTACCCATGTTATCAACTTTGATATCCCGCAGGACCCGGAAAGTTATGTACACCGTATCGGCCGTACCGGCAGGGCAGGCAACACAGGCATTGCCATGACCTTTATCACTCCGCGCGAATTCCGTCAGCTTAAGCTGATTGAACGCGCTGCCAACACCAGAATTACGCGCCGCCAGCTGCCGACCACTGCCAATGTTGTGGAACGCCAGCGCGAGATTATCGTATCGCGTATGCAGGCTGTGCTGGAGCTGAACAATTACCATGACTATATGCCGATAGCCGACACGCTTTTAAGCGACGAATACGCGCCGGAAGATGTGCTGGCAGCAGCATTGAAGCTTATGCAGGAAGGCAACAAGGCACTGGAAGCGCCGAAAGAAGATACGCTGGCTAAGGATTTGTCCAACACCGGCGCACGCCCCGGCATGGTACGTTTTTTTATGAATATCGGCCGCAGCCAGAAAATCAGCGTGCAGGATATTGTGCGCACCATTGCCATCGAAGCCGATATTCCGGCAAAAGACGTGGGCAAAATTAACATTTACGATAAATTTACCTTTGTGGAAGTGCCGGAAGACGTGGCCGAAAAAGTGCTGGGCGTAATGCACCGCAACACGATTAAGGGCTACAAGGTTAATGTAGAACCGGCACGCAGCCGCCAATAAAATCTTACTATGAAAGAGAGCAGGCAGTAATGTCTGCTCTTTGAGGTATAATCATGCGCGAGATTTCAGGCAACAAAAAAGGCATACGCGACAGCGTTTTGGCCGAACTGCAAAAATTATACGACCTTCAGTCGCCGCAGCTCGTTTCACCGGAGCTGGCGCTTAAACTTGCCGATATTACGGAGTTTATCAACCGCGAAATTTCCGTTTATATCACCCGCAGCGGGCAGATTATTGAAATTTCCATCGGCGATAACGCTACCGTTGAGCTGCCTACGTTCAGCGGCAGGCGCGGAGCAGGGCGTTTAAGCGGTATCCGCTGCGTGCATACGCATCCGGGCGGCAACCCCAATTTAAGCGGCGTTGATATTTCGGCGTTGAAAAACAATAAATACGACGCTATGGTCGCTATCGGCGTGGCATCGCCCGATATTACGCAGTCCACGCTGACCTTTGGGCTGATTACCGGCATTGACAGCAACGAAAACTACACTGCCGAATGTTACGGCCCGTACACGCTGGAAGAAGCGGAAAACATCAATTTTGTAAATACCGTCGCTACGATTGAACGCATTTTGGATAAACAGACCGGCGGCTCGTCCTTGCAGGTAATGTCCGAACGAGCCATTTTAATCGGCATGGAATGGGGCAAGAACGATTCGCTGTGGACGGTTGAGGATTCGCTGGAAGAACTTAAACAGCTTGCCGATACCGCAGGCGCTACCGTTATCAAAAAGTTTATCCAGAAGCGCCCCAAACCTGACCCGGCATTTTATATCGGCCGCGGCAAGGTGCAGGAGCTGGCGCTTTTTGCCCAGCAGGAAAACATCGACCTGTGCATTTTTGACGACGAGCTTTCACCGGCGCAGCAGCGCAATATCGAAGGCGTTATGGGCATCAGGATTCTGGACAGGACGGCGCTGATACTTGATATTTTTGCGCAGCGAGCCCGCACCAACGAAGGCAAATTGCAGGTTGAACTGGCACAATTACAATACACACTGCCGCGCATTATGGGCAAGGGCTTAATGCTCTCGCGTCTGGGTGGCGGCATCGGCACGCGCGGACCGGGCGAAACAAAACTTGAAGTAGACCGCCGCAGAATCCGTGACCGCATTGCTTTTATTAAAGAGCAGATTGAAAAGGTCAAATCCGTGCGTTCGCTGCATCGCGCAGGGCGCAAAAAGAACAACGTGTTTGAGGTAAGTTTGGTAGGCTATACCAATGCCGGTAAATCCACGCTGCTCAACACGCTGACGGATTCCGACATTTATGCGCAGGACCAGCTTTTTGCTACGCTGGACCCGACGACAAGGCAGCTTACCCTGCCGAATAAGCAGGAAATCATCCTGACGGACACAGTTGGTTTTATCCAGCGCCTGCCGCATCAGCTGATTGCCGCGTTCCGCTCCACGCTGGAGGTTGTAACGGAGGCTGACCTTCTGGTGCATGTTATCGACGTCAGCCACGAGCTTTATAAAGAGCAGGCAGCGGCTGTGCATGAAGTTTTAAAGGAAATCGGCGCGGAAACAAAGCCTGTAATTACCGTTTACAATAAAATCGACAAGCTGCCGCCGGAAAGCATGCTGGCAGAACGTCTGGCGCAGGAGGAAGACACCGTCTGCATATCCGCCGTTAAGCGGCTGAATTTGGAAGCCTTGCAGCAGCAGATTGAAAAGCACTTAAAAAGCAAAGCCGTTGAGGTTACGCTGGAAATACCTTACGCCGAAAGCGCCAAGGCCGCGCGCCTGCACGAAACGGCCAACGTGCTGTCGCAGGAATATTCGGAGCGGGGGACAGTGCTGAAAGTCATCCTGCCCGTGGAAGATTTGGACGATTATAACGAATACATCGTAAAAAGTGAGTGAAAATTTTAATGACAGACTATACGGAAATTGAAAAACTAGCCCTTGAAGAAGTAAACAAACACGCCAAAATTTATGAAGAAGCCGCGCTGTTCAATACTGCAAAGGTTATGAAAGCCTTCCGCAGCCACATGGTTTCGGACTTTTACCTGAAACCGACCACCGGTTACGCTTACAGCGACGTCGGGCGCGAAAATTTGGATTTGATTTATGCCGATATTTTTAAAGCGGAAGCTGCGCTTGTGCGTTCGCAGTTTGTCAGCGGCACGCATGCACTGGCAGTTGCGCTTTTGGGCGTGCTGCGCGCAGGCGATGAAATGATTGCCGCAACCGGCACACCTTACGACACCATGCAGACCATTATCGGCAGCCCGGTTAAAACGCCCGGCTCGCTGGTTGACATGGGCGTAATTTATAAGGAAATCCCTATGCAGGACGATAAACCGGATATTGAAGCCATTTGCAGCGCCATTACGGATAAAACAAAGCTCATCCATATCCAGCGCTCCTGCGGATACAGCAGTGTGCGCAAAACGCTGAACGTGGCGCAGATAGGGGAGATTTGCAGTGCCGTAAAAAAGGTAAAACCGGACGTTATCTGTTTTGTTGATAACTGCTACGGCGAATTTATCGAAAAACAGGAGCCTACCGAAGTCGGTGCTGACCTGATGGCAGGTTCGTTAATCAAAAATATGGGCGGCGGCTTTGCGCCGACCGGCGGCTATATCGTTGGCCGTGCCGACCTGGTAGAGCTTGCTTCCTACCGCCTTACCGCTCCCGGGCTGGGCGGCGAAATGGGCGCAACGCTGGGCGATACGGCGCGTGAATTTTATCAGGGCTTGTTTATGGCGCCGCATGTTGTAACGCAGGCTGTTAAAACCGCAATCTTTGCAGCGGCAGTGTTTAAAAATCTGGGCTACGCCGTTAAACCGCTGCCGGAAGAAAACCGCAGCGATATTATTCAGGCAATCCGTCTGGAAACGCGCGAACGCCTGTGCAACTTCTGTATAGCCATTCAGACCAATTCGCCGGTAGACGCGCATGTAGAGCCTGTACCGGCAATGATTCCGGGTTATCAGGACGAAATTATTATGGCGGCAGGCACGTTTGTGCAGGGTGCGTCCATTGAATTAAGCGCCGACGGCCCGTGCCGCGAGCCTTACAATGTTTATTTTCAGGGCGGCCTGACCTTTGAACACGGGCGCATTGCCATTATGAGCGCAGCGCAGATGGTAGGCCCGAAAGCGTAAATCAACGGAGGTGTATTTATGAGCGCGAAAGAAGAATATACGCAAACAATCAAAAACGTATACAGCATCAACAGCTTTGTAAAGCTGTGCGGCATGGAACTGGTAGACGTGGAATGCGGCAAAGTGAAGCTGCAAATGCCGATTGACGCAGCCAAGCACACCAATCTCTATGAAGTTGCACACGGCGGTTCGCTGGCGGCACTTGCCGATACAGCGCTTGGCATGGCCAGTGCCAGCGTGGGGGCAAGAGTAGTTACCATCAACTACACCATTAACTTCATCAAAAACCTGCATGCAGGCGACGTGGCAACGGCGGTTGGCACTGTAATCCACCGCGGGCATAAAACCATCATCATCAATGTTGAAACCTTTAATAAAGAAGGTACGCTGCTTACTGAAATGACCGGCACGATGTACGTTATCGGCCAGTTTGAAAACATACCCGAAAAATGGTAATTTAGTTTTAATGGTGTAAAGTTATGAAAAAGATTTTAAGACTTATCATTTTTATAGTAGCATTAGTGGTCAGCCTTGCTGCTGCCGTGATATTCATGAATACGCTTTCCTCATTTTTTATTAAATAATTCACAATAAAAAAAGAAAAGCAGAACCAAAAAGTTCTGCTTAAAATCCGTAAGCCTTTGCTGAAAAGCAAGGGCTTATTTTTTATTTGATTTATTATTGATATTTTAATGACATCATATAAGTATTATATAGAAGTCTTATTAAAATCATATAAGCGTTATTCTAAAGCTATCTTAAAATCACAGCATCCTGAAAACTGCAATTACCTTGCCGATAACCTGAATGTTATCTCCGCCAACGATAGGAGCATAAGCATCGTTTTCAGGTTGCAATCTTACGCAGCGCAGCTCACGGAAATAACGCTTAACGGTAGTTTCCTCACCGTCAATTAAGGCAACTACAATATCACCGTTGTTGGCATAGTTCTGTTTGCGCACCACAATATAGTCATGGTCCAAGATGCCTGCTTTAATCATGCTGTCGCCGTTCACGGAAAGCATGAACACATCTTCGGCATTGCCCAGCAAATCAAGCGGAATAGGATAGGTATCCTCAATATTTTCAACGGCTAAAATAGGCATACCGGCAGTAACGCGGCCAACAAGCGGAACGGGTACAACCGTTTTCTGTCGCCATTCGGCGTCCTGCGTAAGCTCTAAAGCACGCGGCTTGGCAGGGTCGCGCTGTAAAAAGCCGTATTCTTCCAATTTATGCAGGTGGTTATGCACGCTTGCGCTGGAAGATAAACCAACGTGCTGGCCAATTTCACGCACAGCAGGCGGATAACCTTTAGTAGCAACGCACTCGCGGATATATTCTAAAATCTGACGCTGGCGTTCGGTCAGCATATCTTCGGTAATCTGTCCTTCAAAATTTGAAAAGCGTTTATGTCTGGCCATTGATGAGAGCCTCCTGAAAGTTTATTTGTTATATATTTATTATAACAGTAATCAGCGGAGTAGTCAAAACATTTGTTTGCTGTTTCGCAAAATTTGTTTTGCTTTTTGCTGATGACAGGAATAAGCGATTGAAAAGAATGAGAAAAATATAATTTATAACGTCCGATAATATATATTATGTAAAATTTAAGAATTTGTTTTCAAACAAGCACCGGTTTTAAATTATCCCAATCATGTTGCTTTTCTAAATTTCAAATTTATATATTAAAGGATGTTTAAAAATGAAAAACTTTCTTATCTTTTTCTTCCATTTTTACTTACCTATTATTTTCAAGTTCAGCAGACTCATATTTTTGATAATCCGTTATATAATATCTCAATATTTCCAGGACTAAATTTTTAAAATTCGTTTATTTCAGCTTTCACCTTCATATTTTCGTTTTAAGCGTTTTTACAGTAATTTTAGTACAAGTAGTTGCGCGTATATCTAAAATCATCTTACAAGCGATTTATGAAGACGTATTTTGATAAACCTGCAAAAAAATTAGAGGCTCAGGCATTTTTCAGCTTAAGCCTCTAAGTCACTGTTCAATTATAACATAAATCAGTACAGATATAAATCGGTCGTATCAAACTGCTTCATAATTTGCGCATTGGCAGTTGCCTTATCGCCCCTAGTAAAATAAAACAGGTTGTTAAAGCGCTGGCTTCTGTCAAAGTAAAGCTGATTTTTAAAATAGCAGTCAAACGGAACAAGATTATCATTCATCATTGCGAAATGCGCATCGCTGTTAAAAGCGTCTTTGGCTTCTTCCGCAGTTGCGGATTGTTCTGCCAAAATGCTTGCCTGCTGGATTACTTTAAAAAAGTCAGGAATATTAGCGTGCAGATTTGCGTCGCAAACCAAACGCCCGTTGTAATTGTTGATGTCAAAGGTGTAATTAAAGTTTTCTGCCTTTAAGTATTTTTCAATAGCTGCAACGTCCTGCGGCGTAAGGCTGTACTTGACCTGCTGCACGGCGTTTTCAAACGATGCCTTCGTTATTTCCGGAATGTCAAAAATCAGCTTATACTCATCAATATAATGCTGAAATTCAGGTTTAATCTGCGCTACGCCGTTAAAATTGCCGCTGGCCATTACCACGCCTTCATCCAAAAGGTTCAACAAATCAGGCATGGTAAACTGCGATAAATCCATTTTTAAGGTTTTAGCCTCATCATCAAAGCTGATGCCAAAGGTTTTAACGGCTTCGTCAGCTTTTTCAAGCGAAGTTTCCGGCAGCGCACTGTAAGCAGTCAGCTCAAAGCCGCCTTTTTCCATATCGTAAATGCTGCTGAAATCAGTCCTGGTATACAGCCATTTTTCAGGCAGGTTCAGCGTGCGCCCGCTTACATTATCGTTAATCGTTAAAGCCTGCGCCTGCTGCGGAGCGCTGAATTTAAGACCTTTAACAAGCGCTTTGTTCAATTTATTGAAGCCCTTGTTATCAAGTTTGTACAGGTTTTCCATGCCCGGCAGGCTGTCCGCGGCAGCGTAAATGCTGGTTACGGCGTACAGATTATCGTTAGCGGAAAGCAGGTAAGTTTTTTCTTTCAGCCTGTACAGATTATCGAATTTCGCAACTACATAACCGTCGTCGCTAAATTCAACCTTCATGCCCTGTTCGGCCATTTTTCCACGCTCTGCCTTATCTTCCGGCGTGTCAGGTATCAGTTCCGATTTTTTCAGCGGCATTTTCAATTCAAAGCCCATTTGGTCTATGTTGGATTCAACCATTAAAGCAGCGTTGCCGTTGATATTTTCTACCGCAACCTTTTCAATCTGCGCCAGTTCACTAAGCTGATTGTTTAACTGCAAAAGCCCGCCAAAATCTCCGGCTTCGCCGTTATAATTTACATAAGCACCGGCAGACGCCTGTTTAAGGTATTTATAAGCGTCGCTTTGCAGCGGATTTTTGCTTGTTTTTAACGCCTGCTTGATGTTTTGCAGGTCGGCATTGAATTTTTCGGTGGAAAAATCAGTGCTGAAATTGCGTTTAAGCTGTTCCGGCGTCAGGCAGGTAACCATGTGCATGCCGTTGGTTTTTACAGCCTGCTTGTCCATGTCAAAAACGCGGTTTTCGGCGGCAAACATATTTTCGCCGACTACCATAATATTCTGGTCAGGGATAGTTACCGAAAAGCCTGCTTCCCGGCTGACATATTCAAAAGCACCGGCAGGCAGCGCGCAGCTGCACAAAACGCCGGTCATCAAAATTCCTGCGTACAATTTTTTCATACCTGTACACCCTCTTTTATAAGTAAAACTTATCAATCAGTGATTTTATTGTTCCAAAACTTGTAAGCCATGCTTTCATCGTCGGCGTCGGTGCGGTCATACACAAGCGCTGCAACGGCAGTTTTATCAAACACTTTGCCTTCGGCAAACAGGCGGTAGTAAAAATCAGTATAAAGCGGGCTTAATTCCGTCTGCACGTAAAAGCTCCCCTGCCCGTCTGCGACATTAACATCATAAGCATAGCTTTTTATATCGCGCTGGTATTCAGCAAGGTAGGTTTTAAACTCCTCCAGCATCTGCCTTGTTTCCAAAGCCGTCTTGTTGGGGTAGGCAAACAGTTCGTCAGTCCAGCGGCTGTCGTCCATTTTTACGCTGCACAGCAAAATTCCGTGGCGCAAAATGTCATAATAATCTGCTTTGGCAGTTTTTACGTCACTGTTTGCTTCCTGCGCCGCAGTGATTGCAGAATCAAGGTCGGTTACGCCCAAATCAAGTGCCTGTGCGCCAACTTCGCGCATTGCCTGAAGCGGCAGCGCTGCGGTAAAGCAAACGGTCTGACCGTTGTAATCGTCCTTTAATTGCAGGTAAAACCAGTCGTCCGGCAGGCTTACGGTATAGCCTGCGGTTTTATCGCTGAAGCTTAAAGGCTGGCTTTGCGGCTGCGGCTTAATGGGTTTAAACTTCTTTAAAAATTTTTCGCCCGGCAAACTTGCAGTCTTTTCATCCGCACCGCCGATAGCGCCGATAGTGTTTTCCTGGTGCTTCTGAGCTTTGTCAGACCGCTGTGCTGCCATCAGCATATACAGTTTATCGTTGCCAGATGTAAAGTACAGGCTCTGCTCGCCGCCCTCACCTGCTGCATATTTAACAACGATATATTTGTTGCCGCCAAGTTTCTGCGCTTCAAGGCTGTATTCCGGGTCTTCCCCATCCGCCAGGGCGAACAGCGGCGAAACAAATACGTTATCAACCAGCTTTAAAATCTGCTGCTGGCTGACGCCGTTGCGCTGCAAAAGCAAAATATCGTTATATTTTTTCTCAAAAACGGCAGTAGTAAACGGGCTGCCAAAAAACTTGTCAGCCTGCTCCTGCGCTATAACTTCGGCATAGCCTGCATTAGCGCCGCCGTCTTCAACAAAGCCGTAAAAGCCTTTGCCGACTGCGGTAATGTAATTATCGCCCGCGGGGCTTAACGCCTTAAAGCCGGATTCTTTGTCTGTATAGGCAAATGCCGTTGCCGCCAGTTGAACCAGCAGCAGCGACATACATAAAACTTTACGCATTTTTACGCCTCATCAATATTTGGTTACGATATCGACCAGAGCGCCGTTTTCAAGCCCGCAAGCATTGCCCTCATCGGTGTCGATATGAATTTCGTCGGCATGGTCCGGGCCGGTACGTACATAAACATGCTCAAAACGCAGGGCGCGCGCGCCGGTGGTTTCCATTGCAACAATGTCATGGTTTTTCAAATGGTATTTGGCAGCGGTTTCAGGGCACAGGTGAATGTGGCGCTGAACCAGCATGATGCCTTCCTTTAAAACAACTTCGCCCTTGGGGCCGACCAGCCTGCCGCCCAAAGAGCCGTCCAGATAACCGGAGAAGCAAATCGGCGGATTAATGCCGAGCGAGCGGGCGTCGGTTTTGGCAAGCTCCACCTGCGTATAGGGGCGCAGCGGCCCGATAACGCGCAGTTTCATTTTGCCTTTATCGGTTTCAAGGTATACACATTCTTCGCTGGTAAACTGACCCGGCTGAACAATAGGTTTAAGCGGGTGCAACTCACTGCCGAAGCCGAACAAAATATCCATGTCTTCTCTTTTTAAATGGCAATGACGTCCGGAAACGCCCATTCTTAATTTAAAACGCATATACTTCACCTCATAATCATAAAAAATTTTACACTTTTTCGATAATATTATACAACAAATTTATGCCCCTTGTCATTTACTTTCGATTGTATACAATACCAATATCTGATACCCGCCATCAAAAATTTTTACAAAAAAATGGTTTACCTGACAATCCATAGGTAAACCATTTTAACAACAATTATTTTATTTTACCAACAATTCCTCTATTAGCATCTTCCATAGACCACTGAATTTGCCATGTACGACCGTTCATTTGGTCTATTAAAATAAAATTATACATATTTTGTGTAGGATAAAGAGCAAATCTTCCAACTTCTTTACCCATATCGTCTATTAAAGGAATTTCATTTAACGGTAATGAAAAACGTTTTTCGTCATCGTTAATGGCATATTGTAATTGCCACATTCGACCATCTCTTGTATCCAATTCAATAAAAGTCCAGATATTTTGAGTCGGATATAATTTGTAAATTTCATTATCGTTTGCAGCTTTACTTGTGGAACATCCAGATAACATCAAAATTAAAGTAAGGGTTGTCAAAAACATTAATCCTTTTTTAATAATTTTGTTAATCATAATAACGCTCCTTTCGTTGCTTACTGGAGAAATAGTTTTTATTTATTTTTAAGGTATTCGTCAATCGCAAGGGCAGCTTTTTTGCCTGCGCCCATGGCGGATATTACAGTGGCTGCGCCGGTTACGATGTCGCCGCCCGCAAATACGCCGGGGATGGACGTTGCGCCGTTTTCATCAGCAACGATGTTGCCGCGCTTGTTGGTTTCAAGGTCGTGCGTAGTTTGTTTTAACAGCGGGTTCGGTCCCTGCCCTATTGCCATAACAACCATGTCAACGTCAAGCACGTATTCGCTGCCTTTAATGGCTACCGGGCTGCGGCGTCCGCTGGCATCGGGCTCGCCCAGTTCCATTTTAATGCATTCCATGCCGTTTACCCAGCCTTTTTCGTTGCCTAAAATGCGTACAGGGTTGTTCAAAAGGCGCAGTTCAATGCCTTCTTCGCGCGCGTGGCCGATTTCTTCCTTACGCGCCGGCATTTCTCCTTCGCTGCGGCGGTAAACAATATAAACCTGTTCCGCACCGAGGCGTTTGGCGGTACGCGCTGCGTCCATTGCCACGTTGCCAGCGCCGACAACGGCAACCTTTTTGCCTACATAAACAGGCGTTGCAACCTTCGGGAACTGGTAAGCGCGCATTAAGTTAACGCGGGTTAAAAATTCGTTGGCGGAATATACGCCGTTGAGGTTTTCTCCTTCGATGTTCATAAAATGCGGCAGGCCTGCGCCGGTGCCGACATAGATAGCGTCGAAGCCTTCTTCTTCAAACAGTTCCTGAATGGTAAATACGCGGCCGATAACTGCGTCCACCATTACTTTTACGCCCAGTTTTTTCAGCGCGTCTATTTCATGCTGCACGATTTCTTTCGGCAGGCGGAATTCCGGAATGCCGTACATCAATACGCCGCCGGGTGCGTGCAGCGCTTCAAAAATCGTTACGTCATAGCCCATTTTGGCAAGGTCGCCTGCGGCGGTAAGGCCGGACGGGCCGCTGCCCACGATAGCGACTTTTTTGCCGTTAGGAGCGGCTTTTTCGTTATCTACGTTATCCAAGCCATGCTCGCGCGCATAATCCGCTACAAAGCGTTCCAAACGGCCGATAGCAACGCTTTGCCCTTTAATGCCCAGCACGCATTTGCTTTCGCACTGGTTTTCCTGGGGGCAGACGCGGCCGCAAACGGCGGGCAGGCTGTTTTTGCGTTTTAAAATTTTAATGGCTTCTTCCATGTTGCCTTCCTTAACGGCGGCAATAAAGTTCGGAATTTCCACGTTAACGGGGCAGCCGGTTACGCACAGCGGTTTGGGGCAGTGCAGGCAGCGTTCCGCCTCGTCAACGGCGGTTTTCATATCGTAGCCAAGGGCTACTTCCTTAAAGTTTTTATTTCTTACGTCAGCCGGTTGTTCCGGCATCGGGTTTCTCATTCCTCCACGCATTTGCAATGACCTCCGCAGCTATATTCCAGGCTTTCCTGGTCTTTGTACATCAGCTGGCGCTGCATTAAGTTGGCAAAGTCAACCTTGTGTCCGTCAAATTCAGGGCCATCCACGCAGGCGAATTTGGTTTCATTGCCGACGGTTACGCGGCAGCCGCCGCACATGCCGGTGCCGTCTACCATGATGGTGTTAAGGCTTACCGTGGTTTTGGTGCCGAAGGGTTTGGTGGTTGCGGCAACGTTTTTCATCATAATTACCGGGCCGATGGCAAGTACAAGGTCAACCTGCTCTCCTTTTTCCAGCATTTCGCGCACGGGGTCGGTTACAAATCCCTTGTGCCCTTCGCTGCCGTCGTCGGTGGTAATAATTACTTCGTCGCTGATGGCTTCCATTTTGTCACGCCAGATAATTAAATCCTTATTGCGCGCGCCGATAACGGAGATTACCTTGTTGCCAAGCTCGTGGTAAGCGCGGGCAATCGGGTACACCGGCGCAACGCCGATGCCGCCGCCTACGCAAACAACGGTGCCGAATTTGCCCATTTCGGACGGGCGTCCGAGCGGGCCGACAACGTCGAGAATATCGTCGCCTTCTTCAAAGGTTTCGCAAAGATGTTTGGTAGTGTTGCCCACTGCCTGCACGATTAAGGTAATAGTGCCTTTTTCGCGGTCAAAATCGGCAATGGTCAGCGGAATACGCTCGCTGTTTTCTTCGGTGCGTATCATTACAAACTGCCCCGGCTGGCATTTATGCGCAATCAGGGGCGTGTCTACTAAAAATTCGTAAACAGCAGGTGCTAAACAACTTTTAGATAAAATTTTAGCCACTTGTGTTTCCCTCCCTAAATTATTTATTGGTTAAACGGCGTGCGCGCACGTCTGCTTCGGCATAGATTTTCTCCAGATCCATGTTAAGCAGCCTGCCGTTTTGCATAAGTACTTTGCCGTCGATGATGACCGTATCGGCGTCACCGGCGTTAGCGGCATATACAAACAGCGAGGTTCTGTCGTGGCGCGGATGCCAGTAAGGTTTATCCATATCATAAAGTACAATGTCGGCAATCTGCCCTGCTTCAATTTTGCCAAGGTTTTTAAAGCCCAGCGCTTTTGCGCCTTCGCTTGTTGCAAGGGCAAGCGCTTCTGCCGCAGGCAGGATTTGCGGGTCGCCCGTCATGTTTTTGTGCAGCATAGCGGCAAGGCGGCATTCTTCCAGCATATCAAGATTGTTGTTGCTGCTGGTGCCGTCCGTACCAAGGCCGACAGTAATGCCATGTTTAAGCATGGCAGGTACAGGTGCGATACCGCTGGCAAGTTTCAGGTTGCTCTGCGGGTTATGTGCCACGCGCACATGTTTGGCAGCCATCAGCGCCATATCTTCCTCATCGACATGTACGCAGTGCGCTGCCAGCGTGCCGCATTCAAACATACCGATGCTGTCCATCAGCTTAATCGGGCTCATGCCGTGTTCCTTAATGCAGTCGTCCACTTCGCCGCGGGTTTCCGCAAGGTGCATATGTATTTCGCTGCCCAGCTCCTGCGCTTTGGCAACAACTTTTTTCAGGTAATCCATGGAGCAGGTGTAAGGCGCGTGAGGCCCAAGCATTACGCGGATACGTCCGTTGCAGCTGTTGTGGCGTTCTTTGAACAGTGCTGCGTTTTCTTCCAGCTTGGCAAAATTTTCGTCGCTGAAGCCTGTCAAACCACGGCTTAAAGCAGCGCGGATGCCTGCTTCGGCAACGGCGTCGGCTACGCGGTCCATGGAAAAATACATATCGGCAAAGCAGGTTGTGCCGCTTTTTAACATCTCCGCAATGGAAAGCATGGTGCCCCAGTAAATATCGTCGTCGGTCAAACCGTCTTCGGCAGGCCAGATTTTATTTTGCAGCCAGTCCATCAGCACCATGTCGTCCGCATAGCTGCGCAAAAGCGTCATAGCGGCGTGCGTATGGGTGTTTACCATGCCCGGCACGGCAATTTTGCCGTCGGCGTCGATAACTTCCGCGCTTTCAAATTCCTGCGGCAGCTCTTTGCTGATAACTTTAATTAAATTATCTTCAATGCCGATGTAGTATTTATCTGTATCTTTGGCTGAAATGATTTCAGCGTTTTTAATCAGTAATTTTGCCATTATTCTTCTCCTAACTGGCGTTTGCGGTAATGCGCTTCGTAAAAGCCGTGCATGGCGTCGATATCGCTTTGCGGCAGCAGTACCACGCCGCCGATGGACTGCGTAATGCAGTAAAGCTGCGCTGCTTTTTCCACAATGCCTGCCACCATCATGGCTTCGTCAAGCGTTGTGCCCCAACAGGCAACGCCGTGGTTTGCCATCAGCGCCGCACGTTTGCCGCCCATGGCGTTAATAACGTTCTGCGCAAGCTCGTCCGTGCCAGGTAAAGCGTATTCGGCGCAGTGCACCGGCCCGCCCATAATCTGCACCATGTCTTCAATTAAAGGCGGTATATCCCTGCGGGCAGCGGCACAGGCGCTGGCATAAATGCTGTGCGTGTGTACTACTGCTTCGGCGTCCGGCTGTGCTTTGTAAATTGCCAGGTGCAGCGGCAGTTCGCTGCTGGGTATTAAAGTGCCGTCCAGCGTGTTGCCTGCCGTGTCAACTATTACTATATCCTGCGGCATTAAATTATCGTACCCGTGCCCGGAAGGCGTTACGGCAAAGGTATCTTCGTCAACCCTGACGCTGATGTTGCCCCACGAACCGGGCAGCATGTTCTGCCCTGCCATTTTTTTGGCGGCGTTGATAATTTCCACGCGCGCTTTGTTAATTGCTATGTTGTTCATATTATTCCGCGTGCAGATAAGCGTACTGCTCCGGCGTTAAGGTGTCGATGCCGTAGCCCATTGCTTCCAGTTTCAGCGCCGCAACTTCGGTATTCAGTTCTTCCGGCAGTACGTACAGATTGTTCTTCAGCTCGCCCTTGTGCTCCAGCAGGTACTTCATGGCAAGGAACTGCATGGCAAAGGACAGATCCATTACTTCTGCCGGATGGCCGTCGCCGCAAGCAAGGTTTACAAGGCGGCCTTCGCCCAGCAAGTTCAGTTTATGACCGTTGGGCATGGTATAGGTGGTAATGTTTTTGCGCACTTCGTAAGGCGCTTCAACAGTCATTTCTTCAAGGTCTTTTACGTTAACTTCCACATCAAAATGGCCTGCATTGCTCAGCACAACGCCGTCTTTCATCAGTGGGAAGTGTTCTTTGGTGATAACATCCTTGCAGCCGGTAACTGTTACAAAGAAGTCGCCGTATTTGGCAGCTTCCTTCATCGGCATTACGCGGAAGCCGTCGAACACAGCTTCAATGCCCTTAATCGGGTCAATTTCCGTAACGATGACATTAGCGCCCAAACCTTTGGCACGCATGGCAACGCCTTTGCCGCACCAGCCGTAGCCTGCAACAACAACGGTTTTGCCTGCCACAACAAGGTTGGTGGTGCGCATAATGCCGTCCCAGGAGGATTGACCCGTGCCGTATCTGTTATCAAACAGGTATTTGCAGTAAGCGTCGTTAACGGCAATCATCGGGAACGCCAGTTTACCGGCTTCATCCAGCGCTTTTAAGCGGTGCACGCCGGTAGTGGTTTCTTCGCTGCCGCCGATAATGTTCGGAATCAGCTCGCGGCGGGAGTTGTGCAGCATGTTAACAAGGTCGCCGCCGTCGTCGATAATTAAAGACGGTTTGGTATCCAGCGCTTTGCTTAAATACAAATCGTATTCTTCCTGGCTGCAGGCATGGGTTGCATAAACGGTAACGCCGCTGTCTGCCAGCGCTGCGGCAACGTCGTCCTGCGTGGAAAGCGGGTTGCTGCCGGTTACGACAACATTGGCACCGCAGTTTTTCAAAGTCTGCGCAAGGTATGCGGTTTTTGCTTCCAGATGAATGGTTACAACCATATTCAAACCGTCGAATATTTTTTTACCGCCGTAGCGTTCGTTTAAAATATTCAGCAGCGGCATATGCTCTTTTACCCAGGCGATTTTCTGATGGCCGGAAGGCGCAAGGGCAATGTCTTTAATCATACTATCCATTAAAATTTTCCTCCTTGGTTTTAAGCTGCAATTTTTTTATGTTTTCCAAATAAGGCGGCTTGATAACGCCGTATTCGGTAATAATGCCTGTTATAAGTTCAGCGGGTGTAACGTCAAACGCGGGGTTAAAGGTCTGTGCGTCCTGCGGTGCTGTTATAACGCCCTGCAAGCGCTTAACTTCGTCCGCACAGCGTTCTTCAATCGGTATATCCGCCCCTGTGGCGATATTAAAATCAAATGTACTGACTGGTGCGGCTATGTAAAACGGTATGCCGTGGTGTTTTGCCGCCAGTGCCACGCCGTAAGTGCCTATTTTATTGGCGGTATCGCCGTTTAAGGCAATGCGGTCCGCACCGGTAACGACGGCGTTGATGCCCTTTTGCTTCATCGTCCACGCCGCCATATTGTCGGTAATAACCGTTACCGGGATCTTGTCCTGCATCAGCTCCCACACCGTCAGGCGTGCGCCCTGCAAAAGCGGGCGGGTTTCATCGGCATAAACCATGTCAATTTTACCCTGTGCGTGCGCCGCACGGATAACGCCAAGCGCAGTGCCCCAGCCGCAGGTTGCCAGTGCACCGGCGTTGCAGTGCGTCAGGATGCGGGTATGCGGCGGCAAAAGTTCTGCGCCGTACTCGCCCATTTTTTTATTGCAGGCGATATCGTTATCGTAAATTTTTATGGCAAGCGTTTCCAGCTGTGCGGCAATTTCATCCGGCGTTTTGCCCTGCCCTGCAAGTTCATCCGCCCTGGCGTACAGCTTGTTGGCTGCCCATGCAAGGTTAACAGCTGTCGGGCGGGCGGCGGTAAGTTCATCTCGTACAGCGGCAAAAGCCTGTAAATTTGCCTTGCCTTCACGCATAAGCTGTTGCCAGCCCAGCACCATGGCAAAACCTGCCGCAGCGCCGATAGCGGGTGCACCGCGTACTTCCAGCCTTTTAATGGCTTCGGCAAGGCGCAGGTAAGTTGTGCATTTTATAAATTTTATTTCAACCGGCAGCTTTGTCTGGTCCAAAATCTCCAGCGCGTCATGCTGCCATTCCATTGTTTTAACCATGGCTGCCTCTTACAGTTTAAAACCGCCGAATTCTGCCATGCAGTGTGCGCAGTTGCAGCTTTCAGTGTCCTCGCTGTTATCGGCAATAAAGGCTTCAATCAGCTGTGCCATGTTTTTGCCGCTCTGCGCCATTGCTTCCACAACTTCGCTGTGGCTGAGCGGCGTCGGCGAAATGCCTGCCGCCATATTGGTAACAATGCTGCAGTTGGTGTAGCACATTTCCGCCTCGCGCGCCAGTACGGATTCCGGCAGGTTGGTCATGCCTACAAGGTCGCCGCCCAGCATGGCGAACATTTTAATTTCGGCCGCGGTTTCAAAACGCGGGCCTTCCGTGCAGACATAGCAGCCTGTTTTATGGAACGGGATTGCCGTTTTTTCGAGGCATTTGATAACCTTTGCACGCAGGCGCGGGCAGTACGGGTTGGTAAAATCCACATGTGCCACGCCGCGTTCCGGCGTATCATAAAAGGTGTTGACGCGGCTTTTGGTAAAATCAATCGCCTGGTCGCACACAACAAAATGCCCGGCTTTCATCTCTTTGTTTAAAGAACCGACTGCCGTGGTGGCAAAAATTTCTTCCGTGCCGAGGCTCTTGAGAGCCCAGATGTTGGCGCGGTAATTTACTTTGTGCGGCGGTACGCTGTGCCCTACGCCGTGGCGGGTAATAAAAACCACCTGATTGCCGTGCAGCGTGCCGATTTTGCAAAGCGCGTCGCCGTAAGGCGTGGCAATAACCTTTTCTTCAAATCCTGCCAGCGCGTCCGGGCTGTAAACGCCGGTACCGCCGATAATTGCTATTTTGCACATGTTAATCCTCCTGTTTGTTTAAAGTATCTATCAAAGTCAGTAAGTCGGTCATTTTGTTTAAAACGTAATCCGGTTTGCCTTCGTTCAAAATAAAATTCCAGTCAAAGCTGGTGTAACGCACAGCAGCCGTTTGGCAGCCTGCCGCCCTTGCACTTTGCAAATCATAAGGGCTGTCGCCGACCGCAAGGCAGTCCGCACCGTTTAAACCGAGGCGTTTGAGCGCCATCAGGCTTGGACCGGGTAAAGGCTTGTTTTCTGCGCAGTCGTCACAGGCTATGATGGTATCGAAGTATTCTACCAAATCATAACAGCCCAAGTCGCGGATTGCCGCAGGGCGCTTTTTGGAAGTAACAACCGCCATTTTAATGCCGCTTTGCTTTAATGCGGAAAGTGTTTCAGCAACGCCGTCAATGCCTTGGATAAGTTCATCGTGCCGCGTGCGCTGATAGGCACGGTAGGCATCGCAAAACTCATCTGCCATTTCATCCGGCATGTAAGCCGTAACGGCTGTGCGCATCGGCAGGCCGAAACCGGCAACCAGTTCGCTGTCGCTTGGAACCGGCATGCCAAACTGCTTAAACGTATGGCGGAACGATTCCAGAATCAGCGGCGTGGTGTTTACCAGTGTGCCGTCAAGGTCAAATAAAACTCCCTTTATCTTCACAAAAATCTCCTTAAAATCACATGGGCTTTATCTTTTAATAATACCATAAATACGCCTTAAAATAAAGATTGGCGGCTTTGATTTCTCAAAACCGCCATAATCATACCGTCAATATTTTTCTAAAATCATAATGCAGTCTTTTTCTTTTACGATGCGCAGATTCTGAACTGCTTCCGGATTTTGCAGGCGCTTAAATTCCAGACGGCGCACTACAATGTATTTCGGCGCTGCGTCGTTAACGGCGTTCTTTAAAGCGTCGGTTTTCGGCAGCATCTCCTCGCCCGCTATGCCGGTGTAATACATAAATCCGGGGCGCAGGAACTTATCAACATAAACCGTTTTAGTTGTATCGCAGGTTGCCACATATTCCGCCGCTATGGTTTTAACGCTGAATTTATCCGCAACCGGCGGCAGGATGAACGAAAACGCAATCAGCATGGTTAAAAAGCCCATTGCCGCGTGCAGATAACCTGCAAAAATTACGTCGCGCTCGCGCCACAAAAACCACAGAATTACCAGCCCGATAACAATGGTCGTGCCGCTTAAAACGCTGGCTTCCAAAGCTGCTTCCGGCAGCTGCTGCCCGCCGATGTACCAGCCGACGCCAAGCAGCCCGAACATTACGGCTGTACCGATAACCCACGAGATGAGTGATTCGCCGCGCTGGCTTTCAAGTCTTGCCAGATTCCAGCCGACGATAATCGCCAGCGCCGGAAACATCGGCAGAATGTAGGAAACCAGTTTGGTCTGTGAAATGCTGAAAAACAGCAGCACAAACACCCACCAGATGTTGAAGAAGGACATTTTTTCCAGTTCTTCGCTGCTGGCTTCGGATATCGACGCGCGCAGGGATTGCAGCAATATGCCCGTCCACGGGAACATACCGAGGATGATTACCGGCAGATAATACCACCACAGCACGCGGTCGGGGTGTTCCGGCGTGGTAAAGCGCGTAAGGTTATGGAAGCCCAGGAAAGTGTTGATGAAATCCATGCCGTGCACCTGATACATTAAGTAGTACCATGGCGCAGCAATGGCAAAATACAGCACCAGCCCGCGGATAACGTGCATTTTTAAAATTTCGCGCAGGTTGCCGGTAAACACAAGGTGCAAAAAAATTATCGCACCGGGGAAAACAATGCCGATAGGCCCTTTGGTAACGGTTGCCAGCGCCATGGCGATGTACATTACCCAATACCATTTATGCAGGTAACATAAAAGAGCCGCCGTCATAAAAAACAGCAGCGTCGTATCGGTAACGGCAGCCTTGCCCAGATAGAAAAATTCCACGCAGGTGGTTAAAACGATGGAAGCCCAGAAACCGGCGCGTTCACTGAAGATGTTGCTGATGGAAAAATACAGCATAACGCTGGTGGCAACAGCCATTAACGCAGCCGGGAAACGCGCCGCAGCTTCGCCGTCGCCGAACAGTCCGAAGGAAATGCTGACGAGCCAGTAATACATCGGCGGCTTATCGTACCAATAGTTATCAAAAATACGCGGCGAAAGGAAATCGCCGTATTTAATCATCTCGCGCGCCGTTTCCGCATAAACGGGTTCGTCCGGGTCAAACAGCGGCACGGAGCCGATGCCCCACATAATGGTTATCAGTGCTAAAACTGCAATAATAATCAAGCTTTGCAGGTTTAAATTTTTCATCAATTACCTTCCTTCCGGCGTGTTAAATAGTCGTTGTAGGTCTTGGGGATGCCGTGCTCAATGTCCATTTGCGGCACAAAACCAAGCAGGCTTTTCAGTTTATCATTGCTTAAAACCGAGCGGAAAATATCGCCCTCGCGCGCAGGCGCATAGTTTACCGTTAAATCATGCCCGCAGGCAGATTTAAACGCGCCTAAAAGGTCGTTCAGCGATGTTTCCCTGCCGGTAGAAATGTTGATTACGTTAAAGCCTTGCAGGTTTAATGCTTTGGCGGCGGCTTCAGCAATATCACCGGCGTACACAAAATCACGTGTCTGTTCGCCGTTGCCGAACACTGTCAGCGGCTTATCCTGCACCAGCAGCTTGCAGAAAATGCTGATAACGCCGCCTTCCCCACCTTCGCCCTGACGCTCGCCGTACACGTTGGCAAAGCGCAGCACAATGCTGTTTATGCCGTACAAATCGTGGTACATGCGCAGGTAATGCTCGCTGGTCATTTTGGTAATGCCGTAACAGGAAGTCGGCACAAGCGGCAAATCTTCCGTCAGCGGGATGTTGGGGTTATCGCCGTAAACGGCGGCACTGGAGGAAAATACCACGGTTTTAACGCCGTACTTGCGGCAGCTTTCCAGAATATTCAGCAGGCCGATAAGATTGGTATTGCAGTCCTCCTGCGGGTGCTGTAAGGAATACGGCACCATTGTCTGCGCCGCAAAGTGGATAACGGCGTCAAACTTTTCCTCAGCAAAGAGTTTATCAACCGTGCCCAAATCACAAATATCGCCCACGCAAAGCTTCATGCCCTGCGGGACGTGTTTGGCTGAACCGGTGGAAAGATTATCAAGCACCACGGTTTCATGTTCTTTTTGCGCGTCAAGGTGCGCCAAAAGGTGCGAGCCAATAAAACCGGCGCCGCCAGTAACAAGTAATTTCATCAACTGTCTCTCTCTTTCAGATTATTGGCAGACATAATATTGGAGCCGAACGCGCGGATAGAAACAAACGCGCCCAGCAAAAAAGGAAAGTATTCCGCGGTAAAGCGCCATAAAACGGCCATAATGCCAACCGTGCCTTCCGGCAGAAGCGCGGTAAACAGCACAAGGAAGCCCGCTTCGGCAATGCCGCTGCCGCCCGGCGTCGGCGAAAAGTACAGCACAAGGTTGAGCAGCACCATACGCCCCATTACCTGTAACCAGTCAAACTGGATGTTCATACCGAGGAAGAACATCGGCACGGTTGCGTAAATGCCCAAAAGGCTGAAGCCGGATTCAATAAAGGCACGCAGCACCATCAGCGGGTGCCTGCCGATAATGAACGACGCTTTTTTAAATTCGTTGTAGCTGTTAAAACATTTGCGCCGGTAATCATGCGAAAACTTGCTTGTCAGCGCCACCAGCCAGAACTCCGGATAACGCGTACGCATTAAAAGAACAACGGCAACCGGAATGGAAATAAAGATTACCGACACCGTGGCAATCACGGCAGGCGGAATCCATTCGCTAAGGAACGGGTCGCTGTAAAGCACAACCGGCACCAGCAGAATTAAAAAGGTTATCGACATAATCGTGCGCACAAAAACAATTACCGTCGCTTTGGCAACAGGCACATTAGCGCGTTTCATAAACATAATCTGCGCTATGGCGCCGCCGCTAGCGCCCGGCGTAAGCACCGCCAGAAAGTAATTGCTTAAAACTACATTGATAACCTCTTTAACGCTCAGGCGTTCATCGGTAACGCGCGCCAAAGTCATCAGCCTCAGGCCGTCAAAAATAAGCCCTACAGCCAGAATGCCAAAGGCAGCCGCAATGCTCCAGGGTTTAAACATGGTTAAATACTGAAGCGCCCTTATATCAAATGTAAAGTAGATAACTGCCGCCGAAATCAGGACAATAATTACAAAAACCAGCAGCAGCCTGCGTAACAATTTTTTGTTCATAATTAAAGCCCGCCAAAATTAATTAATTTTATTCCGTGCTCCCTGACTATTTCTTTATTTTCTGCCGACAGAAACGCGCCAAGCTCGTCCTGCCAGTGGTAACCCCACGTAAAATGCTTTGCCAGCTCTGCACTGTCAAGCCCCGGGTGGGTCATAATCTCGCTTGTACCTTCCGGCAGGTTCAGCAAAATGTTTTTTACAAGTTCTGCATTTAAATTGCCGCCCGCCAGCATGCCAAAAAAGTGCTGCGGGTAAACAAGCCCTGCGCTTTGGGCTTTGCCTTTTGCCAGCATTGCGCAAAAGCTCAGGCCGTCACGGCCGATTTTTCTGCCCATTCCTGCTGCAAAGCCGCCGGACCAGAAAATATTTTCGCCCGGCATGCGGATTTTTTTGATACCGTACTTTTCACACAGGCGCACAACTATACCGGCGATGCCGGGTAAAACATGCATGTGCTGATGGCTGTCGATATGCGTCGGCACAATCCCCGCAGCCAGCACTTTTTCAATCTGTGTTTCCAGTTCTTTTACCAGTTCATTTTTCTTTATACTACCAGTATACCATTTTTTTGCAAAAACTGTATAATCTTCCGCAAAAACTCCGTCCGCAGTTAATAAAGAATTTACGCCGCTTGTGCAGGCAGGCTTAACGCCGCCCACCAGAGTGAGATGAATCCCCACTCCCAAAGACGGGTTTGCCTTAGCAAGCTGCATGGCTTCATCAAAATACGGCGCGCTGGGCATCAGCGAAGTACTGGTAATGATACCTTCGCTGTGACCCTTAATAATTCCTTTATTTATCAGTGGATGCAGTCCGAAATCATCGGCGTTGATTATCAGTTGTTTCATAGTTTCTCCGGTTAAATGCGTTTGTAATTGGCAAAATGCAGCTTTACAAAATTACCCAGTGCATCTTTGCCAAGTTTTTGCGCCAGCATACGGGCGCAGTCTGTTGCAGCAGGCCCTCCGCCCTTCGGCAGCGGCATACCTGCCTGCGCTTCAAGTTCAGCCATAATGCGCAAAAATTCTGCGCGCGCCAGTACGGACGCAGCCGCAACGGCGATATCGGCTTCCGCCTTTGGCATTTGCACTACATTGACCTGCGGGAATTTAGCGTTTACCATGCCGCGGATATTGTTGTTGACGGCGAAACGGTCAACCAGCGCGTAATTGCACTGAGGGCATTTTGCCAGCGCGGCACATAAAGCTGCCGCATGCCCGCTGCTGAGCAGATGGTTTAAGTTCTGCCCCGCTGCTTTTACCTGGCTGTAACGAAAGTTATACATTTTCGGCGTTAACGCCAGAACGGAAGTAGAAAGTGCAGTTTTTTCAATTTCAGCGCGCAGCTTCAAAACGTCCTTATCGCTGACAATTTTGCAGTCTTTAACGCCAAGGTTAAACAGCTGCGCCGCGCTTTTTTCGTTGCAGATAATAGCGGCAACAACCAGAGGACCAATAAAATCGCCCTTGCCGGATTCGTCGCTGCCCGCCCAGATGCCCTGAAAATCAGGAAAATCCTTTAGCAGGCGGTAATCAGCACCGGCGGCGTCCTCCTGCATTAAAACGCTTTTGCATTTATCGGTAAAGTCGGTGTTTTTAGCGCTCCACACCAGCTTAATACCCTTTTTGCCGTTGTAAACGGAAAGCGTTGTTTTATCGCTGCCGCTTGTCAGTATCAGTTGCCTGCCGTACTGCAAATCTTTTTCTTCGGCGGCAATGCCGTTATTTGCAAAATTTTGTACCAGCCCTGCAATGTAGGCTTTAAAATCAGTGCTCAAGCTGTGCCTCCGCTGCGGCTGCTGCCAGCTGCATAATTTTTTTCAGCGCTACGCCGCTTGCTTCCGCCAGTTTGCGGCAATCTTCAAATTCCGGCGCAATGTTTAAAATCCTGCCGCCGTCCTGCGCATATTTTACTTTTACCATGCCCTGCGGCAGAGCAACTTCAATAAAGCTTCTGTCGCTACAATGGCGTGCCACATCGTAATAACGGATGCCCAAAGTAGTAGTTTCGGTTAAAATGATTTTTTCCAACACCGGCAAGTCTTCCGGCTTCATCAGTACGGAAAGCATTTGCGCCGGGCGGCCTTTTTTCATAATTATCGGCGTAATCCAGGCATCAAGCGCACCGGTTGCCATCAGTTTTTCCTGCACATAAGGCCAGACTTCGCCGCTCATATCGTCGATGTTGCATTCCGCAACCGTCAGTCCGCTTTCGTGTTTATTTTCAATGCTGCCAAGCGTTACGCGCAGCACATTGGGTATTTCAAGGTTGCGTGTTCCCGCGCCGTAACCTACTTTTTCCGCAGTAAAGCCCTGCGGCATATCAACGGAAGTTTTGGCAAGCGCCGCCATTAAAGCGGCACCGGTCGGGGTAGTAAGCTCGCGCGCTACGTTGCCCTGCGTATAACGCAGCCCGTGCGACAAAAGCTCTGCCGTTGCGGGCGCAGGCACCGGCATTAAACCGTGTGCGCACTGCACAAAGCCATAGCCGGTTTTAATTTCGGATACATAAATTTCTTCAACGCCAAGGTATTCCAGCGCAAGGCAGCTGCCAACGATGTCAATAATCGTGTCAATAGCGCCAACCTCGTGGAAATGCACTTCTTCCAGCGTTTTGCCGTGTACTTTGGCTTCCGCAAGCCCCAGCATACGGAACACGCCGACAGCTTTTTCTTTAATGCTATCACTCAAAGCTGAATTTTCGATGATAGTTTTAATTTCGCTGAAGCCTCTGTGTTCATGGTGGTGATGATGGTGCATTACCGCTTCCGCAGCGTCATGCGCGTGGCAGCAGTGATGCTCACGCCCTTCCTCATGCTCATGGTGGTGACAGCAATGGTGTTCGTGTCCATCTTCATCATGGTGATGATGTTCTTCACCTTCGTGATGATGGCAGTGATGTCCGCCATGTCCGCCGTGGCAATGACCGTGCTCCTCCAGCTCTGCCGCTTCCACCACGCCCGGTACTTTTACGTTAAAATACGCAGCGTTAATGCCGCATTTATCGGCACGCGTGTTAATCAGTTCGTATTCGCCCAAATTCATTTTTTGCAGCTCAGCTGCGATAAAATCCGCGTCAGCGCCCAAATCCAAAAGTGCGCCCAGCAGCATATTGCCGCTGATGCCGGAAAACGCTTCTATGTAAAGTGCTTTTTTCATTTTCTCACCTCATATGATTGATAATGCTTGCCATGCGCCCAGCGCCGAACCCATTATCGATATTGACAACGGCCACGCCTGCCGAGCAGCTGTTCAGCATGCCCAAAAGCGCCGATAAGCCCTTGAAATTGGCGCCATAGCCAACGCTCGTCGGCACGGCAATAACAGGTTTATCCACCAGCCCGCCGACAACACTTGCCAGCGCGCCTTCCATACCGGCAACGACAATAACCACATTCGCCTCGCGGATGATATCAATTTTGCTGAACAGGCGGTGAATACCTGCCACACCGACATCATACACACGCTTAACGGTATTGCCCATAATTTCAGCGGTCAAGGCGGCTTCTTCCGATACCGGCAAATCACTGGTACCTGCAGTAACAACGGCGATATACCGCTTTTCATCCTTCGGCAGCGGGCGGCGTTCAATTTTAATAAAACCGGCATCCTTGTAATATTCGGCATCCGGCACAACCGCTTTAACGGCGGCAAATTTTTCTTTATTGGCGCGCGTGCCGATGATATTGTCATGCACCTCTGCCAGGCGCGCCATAATGGCTGCCGTTTGTTCCGCCGTCTTTCCTTCGCAGTAGACAACTTCGGCAAAGCCCTGACGCAAACTGCGCTCATGGTCAATCATGGCAAAGCCCAAATCGCTGTATTCACTGCTGCGCAGCTTTTTCAAAAATGCAGCGTCGTCAATTTTGCCCGCTTTAAAATCGTTCAGTAATTCTTGTACCTGCTTTTTATATTCCATAATTCAAAATCCTTTTTAACTCTCAAAAATAAGTTCTTCCAACTATATAATTATACAACTTAAAGCGGGCTTATAGCAAGCAGTTCAATTACTTTGCGTTATTTTAACGCGTAAGCCGTCAAATCGGCGGTAAGCGTTACGCTGCCGGGCAAACCTTCTGTATTGCGCTCTATAACGGCGTTGCTGATTGTTACAAGCCGTCCTCTGTTTTGCAATTCATCTAAAAATTCAGCCGTTTTATAAAAATTACCGCTCAAATTTATTTTCAAGGTCACTGCTTCGTAAGCTTTTTTAGTTTGTTTTTGCGGCGGCACCGGTTTAATACTCTGCACGCGCAGATTATATTTTCCTGCCAGCTCCGTATATTCACGGATAAGTTCTGCCGCCGTTACTTCTTCCGGCAAAAGTTTATAAGCAGCTTCCGCAGCATGCGCCTGTTCTGCCGTAAATGCTTCGTAATTGCGGTATACTTCCGCAAAGCTGCGGTAATTTACAAGCCGCTGCTGTTCTTCCGACAGTAAATTTTGCGTAAGCTGCACTCTGTTTTGCAGCGGTTCTATGGCTAAAAATTTTATTGCTAAACACACAGCCACGGCGGCGATTAAAAGCAGGCTGTATTTATCGGTGCGTTTTAAATTTTGCAGTTGCAAATAAAGTTCCTGCATCAATTACATCCTCTCTAACAGCAAATTAAATGCGGCGTAACTTCTTCCTTCAAGTTGCGCGGTTTTAAGTTCTGTCAATTCTGTTTTGTCATTCTTGCCCAATGCTTCGGCAAGCTCCACAGCTTTGGGTATATCAGGCGCATAGCCGCTGATGATAACTTCCCTGTTTTCGCTGCCCTGCTCTATCTTTTCCAGCCAGCAGCCTGTTGGCGTACTTTCCGCTACGTCTGCTAAAACCTGCTGCCAGTCTGTATTTTGCTTGCGCAGATTTTCCGCCAGCTTTAAGCGGTGGTTGAGCTGTGCATTAAATGCAGCGGCATCTTCATAGCGCTGCTGCCATTTTCCCATAGCTGCAATTTGCTGCTGAACTTTTTGTAAATCACTTTGCACGCTGTAAAGCTGTACAAGCTGCCATGCCCACGCTGCCAAAAAGCAAATTACGCAGCAGGACGCGGCGGCACGGTACGCCTGCCAGCGGTTAACGGTAAAAGTATTTTGCTTTAGCGGCAGCAAATTCAGCCTGTTGCCATTTAAATAACACAGCGCAGTGCCAATAACAGCGGCAAAATAATAAAGTTGCTGTAAATATTCAGCCGGTAAAGTTTCAGCAAAACCAACGCTGTGCGTTATATCGTTGATAACAACCGGTAAAACAGCTGCTTCCAATTCTTTCTGTAAATCAGCGTTGATATTGCTGTTGATAACAAGCTGTTTAAATTCTGTTTCAGACAAAACTGCCTGCATTTCTGCAACTGTAGCCATTATATTTCCGGCGTTAATTTCACTGTTAAACTGCTTTTGCAATACCGGTAAAGCATTATTAAATGCCGTTATTACTGCTTCGTTTTCGCCGGTACAATCAAGCAATATAAAATCCGTATAGCTTTTGTTAAAGGTTTGTTCAACAGCGGCGGAATGCAAAAATACGCCGCATAACGGCAAATCAAGCTGTGCGGCAATTTCCGTAAATGCTTTAGCTGCACTCTGCGGCATTACCGCTGCCGTAACTTTATTCAGGCCTTCGTTGTTTTCCGTTAAGTACGCCGCCGCATAATTAAAACTTTCCGGTTCGCTGTTTAATTCGTGCGCCAGTTCCCAGCGAGCAGCTTCCTGTAATTCACCGTCTGCCATATTTGGCATATCAAAAGTCAGAATGGCAGAATTATCTGCGCCAACAGTAAATACAATGCCATCAGCGTTAATCTTTTCATGCTTAACAATGCCGTTAATAAAATCTGCCAAAGCAGATGTATTATAACCAAAAGTTACGCCCTGTAATTCCGGCGGCAATGCTTTCTGATAAAGCGCTGCAACAACTGGCGTGCGTTTTGCACCGTCCACAACGGTAAGTTTGATGTTGGTACTGCCGATATCCGCAGCAAGCAGCTTTTTAAAACGCTTCTGCAAAAGTTTATTTAATAAAAGTTTATAATCCATCGTCATCCCCTAAAATAAAAATAACTGCCAGTAAAAATTTAATAAAAACGGCTGGTAAAGCACGGTTATAAATGCCGATACACATAAAAACGGCCCGAAAGGAATTGCGTCACCTTTGCTTTTTACGCCGCTTACCAACAAAAGTAAACTTATAACACCACCCATGATAAAAGCCAGCAGTAAAAATAAAAGCGTCCCTTCCACGCCCAACCATAAACCGACAGCGGCGCTTAATTTAACATCCCCGCCGCCCATGCCACCGCGGCTGATAATAAATATTAGTACCATTACTGCAAAGCCAACTGCTCCGCCGAGCAGCATATACATAATGCCCTGTGGTGCATACAGCAAATTATACAGCACACCACTGACGGCAATAACGCCAACCAGTCCGTCCGGTATAATCTGCGTTTTATAATCAATTAAACTTATCAAAATCAAGCACGATGTTAACACAAACATCAGCGCAAGCGGCAGAACAGGTTTAAAATGTAGCCCGCATAATACAAAGGCTGTGCCCGTTAAAAGTTCTGTCGGTAAATTTCTGCTGCCGTAAACTGCGCCGCAATAACGGCAGGCATATAATTTTAAAAGCCTGCCCAGAACAGCGCCCAGCACAAAATAAAAAGCCAACCAAACTGTCACCGGTTAATCACCATACACAAAAATATTGCTGCGCGTTAAAAGCGGCAGCGTCATTATTATAAAACAAAAATACCGGCAGATGCAATAAACATCCGCCGGTGTCACAAATTCGTTAAAAATTAAATTATAAATTATTTGCCGGTACGGCCGCGTTTGGTAAACGGTTTACCTTCTTTGCAAAGCGGGCAGTCGTTCGGGTCGTAAGTCGGCACGTCAAGGTGCAGCAATGCTTCGGTGCGCATGCCAAAATCAACCTTGCCGCCGCTGCGGTCAACCAACAGGCCAATGCCAACCGGTACGCCGCCGTGTGCTTTAACAACTTCCAGCACTTCTTTAACGCTGCCACCGGTGGTAACAATGTCTTCAACAATCAAAACACGGGTGCCTTCCGGAATCTGGAAACCGCGTTTCAAAGTCATTTTGCCGTTTTCACGTTCGGTAAAAATAGCGCGGGTGCCAAGTGCCTTGCCAACTTCGTGCGCCAGTAAAATACCGCCGGTCATAGGGCCTACAACCAGTTCAACATTGTCTGCCGCATAGCGTTCAGCCAGTTCCTGGCACAGCATTTCCGTATATTTCGGGTGCTGCAGCACGTTGAATTTTTCAACATACATCGGGCTGTGCAGGCCGCTGGTCAGCAAAAAATGGCCGTGCAGCACTGCTTCGGTTTCTTCCAACAACTGCATTACTTCTTTTTCCTGCATCATAAGTTCATACACCTCTTATTTCTGCTGCAATGCTTTGTGCCGCAGCTTTTTTATCTTCTGCTTTGGTAATCGGCCTGCCCACAACAATATGGGTCGAACCGTTTTTCAGCGCGCCTGCCGGTGTGGCAATTCTGCTCTGGTCGTTAACGGCAGCGCCTGCCGGGCGGATGCCGGGCGTTACAATCAAAAAGCCTTCGCCGCACGCCTCGCGGATGCCTGCCGCTTCCTGCGGGGATGCGACAACGCCGTCCATACCCGCTTCTTTGGCAAGTTTCGCCAAAGCGATTACCTGTTCGGCAATGCTGTTTTTATAATTAAGGTCTGCATACTGTTCTTCGTCGATGCTGGTCAGCACGGTAACGGCAATCAGTTTCGGCGCAGGTCGTCCCAGCTCTGCTGCTTTGGCATGCACAGCCTTCACTGCTTCCTGCATCATCTTTTTACCGCCGATGGCATGTACGTTCAGCATATCCGCGCCAAGCGTGGTTAAAACCGAAAGCGCGCTGGCAACGGTGTTAGGAATGTCATGCAGCTTCAAATCCAGAAACACTTTTTTATTATGCTCTTTTAAAAAGCGGACCATCTCACTGCCTGCGGCATAATAAAGTTCCATGCCGACTTTGTAATGGCAGACGCTGTCGCCCAACTCCTCCACGCAGGCTTTTGCCAGCTCAGCAGTCGGGAAATCGAGCGCAACTATCAAACGTTCATCACTCATGGCTTACTCCTTTCCGCTACGCAGAGCAAAGCTGCCTTCAGGCAGAGCCGCGCCAATCATATCGGTAAGTTTGTCAACGCCGTGCCTGTCCATGTAGTCCAGAATGCCGTGGCTGATGGTTTCGGCAATAGCCGGATTGCGGAAGTTAGCCGTGCCGACAGCAATGGCGCTGGCGCCGCACAGGAAGAACTCAATCGCGTCCTCCGCCGTTTCAATGCCGCCCATGCCGATAATAGGCACATGCACCTTCTGCGCTACTTCATAACACATGCGAACGGCAACAGGGCGCACTGCCGGGCCGCTTAAACCACCGGTGATGTTGCCAAGCACCGGGCGCTTACGTTCAATGTCAATCTTCATGCCGATAAGCGTATTGATTAAGGAGATGGCGTCCGTGCCTGCCGCTTCGACAGCCAGTGCCATTTCCGTAATGCTGGTTACGTTAGGGGAAAGTTTGGTGATAACTGTTTTGCTGAAATGCTTTTTAACCTGCTCTACAACGGCAGCGGCGCTTTCCGGACAGGTGCCGAAAGCAATGCCGCCCTGTTTTACATTCGGGCAGGATATGTTGATTTCTACTGCGTTAACGCCGTCAACGTCAAGTTTGTGTGCCAGTTCGCCGTATTCCTCCGGCGAAGATGCCGCAATGTTGACGATAACGGGCACATCATATTTACGCAGTTTGGGCAGCGTTTCGTTTAAAAAGTAATCGCTGCCGGGATTTTCCAAACCGACGCAGTTCAGCATGCCGGAAGGGGTTTCTACAGCGCGCTGGCCTTTATTGCCTTCGCGCGGCAACAGCGTGGTGCCTTTAACGCACACCGCACCGACTTTTTCCAAATCAAGAAAATCGGTAAATTCCAAGCCAAAACCAAAAGTACCGGAGGCAGTGGTAACCGGCGTCTGCATTTTTAAACCGGCGATATCAACCGCCAGGCGTCCGTCATACAATTTAGCGTTTACCATTCGCCCACCTCCTCAGCCCAGAATACCGGGCCGTCAGTGCAAACCTTCAGGCGTTTGCCAATGCCGCTGCACGAGCAGGACAAGCACGCGCCCAAACCGCACGCCATGTATTTTTCAAGCGATACCTGGCATTTAACGCCGTATTTTTTGGCTGCTTCCGCAACGGCTTTCATCATCGGCACAGGGCCGCAAACATAAACAATGTCGTATTTGCCGCTTGCCAAAAGTTCCGGCAGCACTGCCATAACAGTGCCTTTGGTGCCGCAGCTGCCGTCGTCGGTGGTTAAGTGCATAACCGGGCACAAATCTTCGTACAGCTCCGTCCAGAACAGCTCGTCGGCTGTACGCCCGCCCATAACAATCTCTGCTTTGCCTTTGCCAAAGGCAGATGCCAGATACAAGAGTGGTGCAAGCCCCAGCCCACCGCCTACAATCAGTGGGTGCTCGGCGTTCATGTCAAAACCATGCCCCAGCGGGCCGACAATGCTTAATTTATCGCCGCTGCAATATTCTGCCAGCAGTTTGGTAGCGTCACCGATAATGCGGTAAATCATGGTAATGGTGCCGTCATTTTTGTTAACGGCTGCCACACCGAACGGACGGCGCAGCAACGGTGCAGTGCGGTTAAACACCTGCACGTTTACAAACTGCCCTGGAACGGCAAGCTCTGCCAGCTCCGGCGCATAAACTTCTATTAATTTTGTTGAACTGTTTAAGACACGCTGGCCTACAACTTTAGCTTCAACTATTTTTTTAGGCATATATCAGCCCTCCCAGGCAAGATCCTGCAAAGCCACGATGCTTACAACGCGGCGGCGGCGCATAGCGCTCATTACATGCTGCAATTCGCGTGCCGTATCAAGAGAAGTCAGACAGGCAATGGCATGTTCAACCGTGGAGCGGCGGATTTTGAAACCGTCGCGTTCGGCGTCACGCCCGTGGTTTGTTGTATTGATAACCATACTGATATGGCCTTCTTTAATTTCGTCCAGAATGTTCGGGCTGCCTTCGCTTACTTTAGTGGCCACCCTTACATTTACGCCGTGGCTCTGCAAATATTCGGCAGTACCGCCGGTTGCGGTAATTTCATAGCCCAAATCAGCAAAGCCCGCAGCAATTTCGCATGCTTCTTCCTTATCCATATCGGCAACGGTAATCAAAATCGAACCTTCGTGCGGTACGTTGATGCCGGCAGCAATGCAGGCTTTGTACAGCGCGCGCGAATACTGGTAGTCGATTGCCATAACCTCGCCGGTGGATTTCATCTCCGGCCCAAGGGTGATATCAACATTGCTCATCTTGTTGAAGGAGAATACCGGCGCTTTAACAGCATAGTAGTCCGGGAACAGCTGCAAGCCCGGGCGGAAGCCCTGCTCGCGGATACCGTGGCCCATTGCGCATTTGGTTGCAACGTCAACCATCTGAATAGTGGTAACTTTGCTGAGGAACGGCACGGTACGGGAAGAACGCGGGTTAACCTCGATAACGAATACTTCGTTGTTGCGCACGATGTACTGAATGTTAATCATGCCGTGAACTTCAAGGCCGATGGAAATTCTGTTGGTATAGTCGATAATCGTTTTAATAACGGATTCCGATAGGGTACGCGGCGGATATACGGCAATGGAGTCGCCGGAGTGTACGCCTGCGCGTTCGATATGTTCCATAATGCCCGGAATCAATACGTCGGTGCCGTCGCAGATAGCGTCAACCTCAACCTCGGTGCCCTGCAAGTAATGGTCAACCAGTACCGGATGTTCATGCGAGGCTTTAACGGCGTTTGTCATGTAGTATTTCAGTTCATCGTCGTTGTAAACGATTTCCATAGCGCGGCCGCCGAGTACGTAGGACGGGCGCACCATTACCGGGTAGCCAACATCGGCAGCAGCCTTCAAAGCTCCTTCGGTATCGAATACGGTATGTCCTTTCGGGCGCGGAATGTTGCAGGAGGTCAGCAGCTCGTCAAAACGTTCGCGGTCTTCGGCGCGGTCAATGCTTTCCACGCTGCTGCCCAAAATCTTAATGCCTGCTTTTTCCAGCGGGCCTGCAAGGTTAATCGCAGTCTGTCCGCCGAACTGCACAATAACGCCTTCCGGTTTTTCTTTATCTAAAATGTTCAGTACGTCCTCAATCGTCAGCGGCTCAAAATACAGGCGGTCGCTGGTGTCAAAGTCGGTACTTACGGTTTCAGGGTTGTTGTTGATGATAATGGTTTCGTAGCCAAGCTCTTTCAGCGCCCATACGGAATGTACGGAGCAGTAGTCGAACTCAACGCCCTGGCCGATACGGATCGGGCCAGAGCCAAGTACGGCAACCTTCTTCTTGTCGCTTACTTCAACTTCGTCTTCTTCCGCATAGGTGGAATAATAATACGGGGTTGCAGCTTCAAACTCTGCGGCGCAGGTATCAACCATTTTATAAGTCGGGATAATGCCCCAGCCTTTGCGCATTTCGCGTACTTCCTGCCATTTTTTGCCAATGTAGCCCGCAATAACAACGTCTGCAAAGCCCATCTTTTTGGCAGCGCGCATCAAATCTTCCGTCATCGGTTCGGACTTAATGCGTTTTTCCATGTTGACGATGTTCATAATCTTCTGCAGGAACCATTTGTCAATCATGGTAATTTCATGTACTTCGTCAATCGTCACGCCGCGGCGGAAGGCTTCGGCGATAACAAACAGGCGCTGGTCATCAATCAGGTGGATGCGGTCATGCACTTCTTCGTCGCTCAGCGCTTTCAGTTCCGGCATTTCCAAATGGATAAGGCCGATTTCCAGAGAGCGGACTGCTTTTAAGAGTGATGCTTCCAGCGTTCTTTCGATAGCCATAACCTCGCCGGTTGCCTTCATCTGGGTGCCCAGAGTGCGGTCGGCGGTAACAAATTTATCAAACGGCCAGCGCGGGAATTTCAAAACAACATAGTCCAGCGAAGGCTCGAAGCACGCCGTCGTCTTTTTGGTAACGGCGTTCTGGATTTCATCCAGAGTGTAGCCAACGGCAATTTTACTTGCAACCTTGGCAATCGGGTAGCCGGTCGCTTTGGAAGCCAGCGCCGAAGAACGGCTTACACGTGGGTTAACTTCGATTACATAATAACGGTAGGAGTTCGGGTCCAGCGCAAGCTGTACGTTGCACGCGCCGCGTACGCCAAGCTCGCGTACAATGTCAATGGAAGCCTGACGCAGCATCTGTACTTCGTGGTCGCTCAAAGTTTGTGCCGGTGCGGCAACAACGGAGTCGCCGGTATGCACGCCAACCGGGTCAAGGTTTTCCATGGA
>CASFZG010000003.1 GCA_949299135.1 uncultured Phascolarctobacterium sp. | reverse complement strand
TACCCCGATCGCTATCGAACAGGGCCTGCGCTTTGCAATCCGCGAAGGCGGCCGTACCGTTGGCGCCGGTGTTGTAACCGAAATCGAAGGTAAATAATTAACGCTGTCAGCGGCATATATCTAAGGCCGGACTTTTCAGCCCGGTCTTAGATTATTTTTTTAAACATTGTTGACATAACCCGTTAACTGTGGTACTCTATATTAGTGAAATTTTCAGACCAGCAATTTTGACAGCAAGAGAGGTGTAACGAATGCGTACTTTGATTACTTTGGCATGCACTGAATGCAAACAGCGCAACTACCAGACTAACAAAAACAAAAAGAATGATCCGGACCGTATTGAGATCAACAAGTACTGCAAATTTTGCAAAAAACACACTTTACATAAAGAAACCAAATAATCTTTGTGTTTTAGTTTATCTAGGTATTTTAGCAAGGATGTGAAAAGATGGCCGTTCCAGAATTACCGGGTGTGAAAGACACCAACGGCATTATGCGCTTTCTGCGGGAAGCAAAATCTGAACTAAAAAAAGTGACCTGGCCTACCAGACGAGAACTTATTGCCCATACAATCGTTGTATTTATTGCCGTTGTCCTTTCAGCAATTCTGATCTGGGTAATTGACAGTATTTTTGCTGGGCTTTTCCAGTTGATTTTACAATAAGTTTGAGTAAGGAGGAAGGGAATTAATATTCCCGGTACCGCTATGGAATCAGAAAAACGTTGGTATGTCATACATACTTATTCCGGTTACGAAAATAAAGTAAAAGCTAATCTGGAACGCAAAGTTCATTCCCTGGGTATGGAAAACGAAGTTTTCAATATTGTAATACCTATGGAAAATGAAATAGAAGTCAAAGATGGCAAAAAACGCAGCGTGCAGCGCAAAGTTTTCCCGGGCTATGTACTGGTAGAAATGATTGTTAATGACCGCAGCTGGTATGCCGTCCGCAACACTCCAGGCGTAACCGGTTTTGTTGGCTCCGGCACCAAGCCCATTCCTCTTACAGATGAGGAAGTAAAACAAATTATGCGTTCTATGGGCGTGGAAGAAAGCCGTCCTAAAATTGATTTACAATTACAGCAGATTGTACGCCTCGCCTTAAAAGCGGCCCGTTTGCCGGATGCCTCGGCAGCGTTTCCGAAATTAATGAAGAACGCGGCAAGCTGAAGGTTCTTGTGGACATGTTTGGGCGCGAAACACCTGTTGAAGTTGATTTTACTCAAGTTGAAGAAGCTGAATAAGGAGGTGTAATAAATGCCGAAAAAAGTCGTTAAAATGGTAAAATTACAGGTACCGGCTGGTAAAGCTACTCCGGCTCCTCCTGTAGGCCCTGCACTCGGCCAGGCCGGTGTAAACATCATGGCTTTCGTTAAGGAGTTCAATGAACGTACTGCACAGCAGGCTGGTCTTATTATCCCGGTAGAAATCACCGTATTTGAAGACCGTTCCTTTACTTTCATTACCAAAACTCCTCCGGCTCCGGTTCTCTTGAAAAAAGCAGCCGGTCTGGAAAAAGCATCTGGCGAACCTAACAAGAAAAAAGTAGCCACCCTCGGCCGCGACAAAATCCGCGAAATCGCCGAAACCAAAATGGCTGACCTCAACGCAGCAGATATTGAAGCTGCAATGAGAATGGTTGAAGGTACTGCCCGCAGCATGGGTATTACCGTAGTTGACTGATAATATTAGTTAACTTAATTAAGTGGGAGGCCAAAAACCGTTATTACCACATAGGAGGAAAAGTTAATGGCAAAAAGAAGCAAAAAGTACCAGGAAGCTTTGAACCTTATCGAAGCTGACAAATTCTATTCTCCGAAAGAAGCAATAGAATTAGTAAAGAAAACTAACGTTACCAAATTTGACAGCACCGTTGAAGTTTCTTTCAAACTCGGTGTTAATCCTAAATACGCTGACCAGCAGGTTCGCGGCGCTATGGTTCTTCCGCACGGCACCGGCAAAAGCAAAACTGTTCTTGTTTTTGCTAAAGGTCCCAAAGTTGCAGAAGCTGAAGCAGCAGGCGCAGATTATGTTGGCGGTGAAGAATATGTCGCAAAAATTCAGGGCGGCTGGACAGATTTTGATGTCTGCGTAGCAACCCCTGACATGATGGGCATGGTTGGCCGTCTTGGTAAAATCCTCGGTCCTAAAGGTTTAATGCCTAACCCGAAGGTTGGTACCGTAACTATGGACGTAACCCGTGCAGTAAACGAAATTAAAGCCGGTAAAATTGAATACCGCACCGATAAAGCAGGTAATGTACAGGCTCCTATCGGCAAAGTTTCCTTTACCGACGAACAGCTTTTGGCTAACTACATTGCACTTGCCGATACTCTGGTAAAAGTTAAACCTTCCGGAGCTAAAGGCCAGTACATGAAAACCATCACTCTTTCCACTACCATGGGCCCCGGCGTTAAAATTGACGTTCTGAAGGCTAACAGCGACAAATAATTTTATAAATCAGAAGATAATCGGGCCATAGACAGCAGGTGCGGCACAGCCGCGTAAGCGTAGCGCCAGCCGAGGTTGGAGACGTTGAAGATAGACCTTCGCGACCTCCGGCTGCGGCCGAGAGGTCTTTTTGATTTAATAAAAAATATCAAAATAAAGAAGGGGGTGCAGATGTATGGCAATTAGACCTGAAAAAGCAGCTAAAGTTGCAGAGATTAAAGAGCTTCTCGCAAGCTCCAAAGCAACCATCCTGGTTGACTTCTGTGGTTTAACTGTTGCACAGGATACTGCATTGCGCCGCAAAATGCGTGAAGCCGGTGTTACCTACGTTGTAGTTAAAAACACTCTGCTCCGTATTGCAGCACAGGAAGCAGGCATTGAAGGACTTGAACCGGTTCTCGAAAAGAACACCGCTATCGCGGTAGCTCCGGAAGATCCTGTTTCCGTAGCAAAAATTGTTTGCGATTTTGCAAAAGAAAACAAAGCACTTGTTGTTAAAGCCGGTGTGCTTGACGGCAAAGTTATCGACGAAGCAGCTATCAAAGCTCTGGCAGAACTGCCGCCGAAAGAAGTACTCATCGCCAAAATGCTTGGCAGCATGAACGCTCCTATTTCCGGTTTCGTCAATGTACTTCAGGGTACTATCCGCAATGTCGTATATGCTCTTGAAGCAGTACGCAAACAAAAAGAATCCGCATAATAAAATGCTGATTGCATAACAAATTTAAATTAAAACATTAACATCTAATTTATGGAGGTAACTATAATGAATAAAGAACAAATCATCGAAGCTATTGAATCCATGACCGTCCTCGAACTTTCCGAACTCGTTAAAGCTCTGGAAGAAAAATTCGGCGTATCCGCTGCTGCTCCGGTAGCTGTTGCTGCTGCTCCGGCTGCTGGTGGCGCTGCTGCTGCTGAAGAAAAATCCGAATTCGACGTAATCCTGACCTCTGCTGGCGCTGGCAAAATCAACGTAATCAAAGTTGTTCGCGAAGTAACCGGCCTGGGCCTGAAAGAAGCTAAAGCTATCGTTGACGAAGCTCCGAAAGCTGTTAAAGAAAAAATCTCCAAAGCTGACGCTGAAGCTCTCAAAGCTAAACTCGAAGAAGCTGGCGCTTCCGTAGAAATTAAATAATTTTGCTTAACGGCAATAAAAATTCCGCTGCAATGCAGCGGAATTTTTTTATGCCCGCATGATTGACAAATTGCGAAATATATGATAACATATCATACTACAACATTAGTAGATTGCAGGTATTGACAACCGGTACCGGGGGTTCAGTGGTTGGGCACCGTTCCGGCTTATACGGATTTGGATGAAGTGCGTTCATCAAAGACAATATGCAAGGTCCTGAATATGGTTTGGAGCCTTGCTTTTTTTGTCATGGTTAAAACGTGCTTGTTTAAGTCTGCCTGACAACATACATTATTAAGGGGTGAGGGATTACATGTTTAAACCGGTTCCCGTAGGTAATAGGACTCGGTACAGTTATGCCAGAATCAATGAAGTATTGCCAATGCCTCATTTGATTGACATCCAAAGAAAATCGTATGAGTGGTTCATGCGAGAAGGTCTTTGCGAAATTTTCCACGATATTTCTCCTATTAAAGATTTTACTGGTAATTTAGAGCTTTCTTTTGAAGGCTTTACTCTCGGTGAGCCTAAATATACGGTTGAAGAATGCAAGGAGCGCGATGCTTCCTATTCCGCACCTTTAAATGTAAATGTGCGCCTGCTGTATAAGGACACCGGCGAAATCAAAGAATCCAAAGTGTTCATGGGCGATTTTCCGCTGATGACGGAAACCGGTACTTTTGTAATCAACGGTGCCGAACGTGTAATCGTCAGCCAGCTGGTCCGCTCCCCGGGCGTTTATTACGCTGTAACGATGGACCCCAGCGGCAAAAAAATGTACGGTACAACAGTCATTCCTAACCGTGGTGCATGGATTGAATATGAAACCGACCTGAACGACGTTATTTACGCGCGCGTTGACCGTACCAGAAAACTGCCGGCAACCGTTTTGCTGCGCGCCATGGGCTTAACCAATAACGACGATATTTTAGCGCTGTTCAACAACCATCCTTCCGTTGCAGCAACGCTGGAAAGAGATACCACTACCACCCGCGAAGAAGCGCTGATTGAAATCTACAAAAAGTTGCGCCCGGGCGAACCTCCTACTCTGGAAAACGCCTCCCAGCTGATTGAAGCAACCTTCTTCGACAACAAACGCTATGACCTTGCAAGCGTAGGCCGTTACAAGCTGAACAAAAAACTCGGCTGGCGCCGCCGCCTGCTGGACAAAGTTCTTGACCAGCCGCTGGTTGATACTGCTACCGGTGAAATTATTGTTGAAGCCGGCAGCAAAATTGACATGGATGCGATTGATAAAATTGAACAGAGCGGCATTTTTGCAGGTCCCGGCCTGAAAGAAGCGTTCATCCGCGTTAAAGAGCAGACGATGAAGCTCATCTGCACTTCCGATATTCCGGAAGACCACCGCACCATTACGGTGGAAGATGTACTGGCATCCTTCGGCTACCTGCTGAACCTGATGGATGGGCTCGGCACCGGCGACGATATCGACCATCTGGGCAACCGCCGTGTACGCCGCGTAGGCGAACTTTTGCAGAACCAGTTCCGCATCGGCCTTGCCCGTATGGAGCGCGTTGTAAAAGAACGTATGACAATTCAGGACGTTGACGTTATCACGCCGCAGGCGCTGATTAACATCCGCCCGGTAGTGGCAGCAATTAAAGAATTCTTCGGCAGCAGCCAGCTGTCCCAGTTTATGGACCAGAATAACCCGCTGGCAGAGCTGACCCACAAACGCCGTCTTTCCGCACTGGGACCCGGTGGTTTGAGCCGTGAACGCGCAGGCTACGAAGTCCGCGACGTACACCACTCCCACTATGGCCGTATGTGCCCGATTGAGACCCCTGAAGGCCCGAACATCGGCCTTATCGGTTCTCTGTCTACCTTTGCGGTTATTAACAAATACGGCTTTATGGAAACCCCGTACCGCCGCGTTGATAAGGAAAACCGCCGCGTAACCGATGAAATCGTTTACCTGACGGCTGATGAAGAAGATAATTACATTATTGCGCAGGCCAACGAACCGTTGAACGACGAAGGCTACTTTGAAGGTGAACGTGTAACCGCACGTTACCAGAACGAAGTACTTTCCCTGCCGCCTGACCAGGTGGACTTCATGGACGTTTCGCCTAAACAGGTTGTATCCATTGCTACCGCGCTGATTCCGTTCCTCGAAAACGACGACGCGAACCGCGCGCTGATGGGTGCCAACATGCAGCGTCAGGCTGTGCCTTTGCTCTGCACTCAGGCTCCTATCATCGGTACCGGTATGGAATACAAGGTTGCCGTTGACTCCGGCGTATGCATTCTGGCTAAAAATGCCGGTGTTGTTGAGCGCGTTACCGGCGATGAAATCATCGTCCGCACGGAAGACGGCAGCGTTGATAAATACAGCGTGCTGAAATTCAAACGCTCCAACCAGGGCACCTGCGTAAACCAGCGCCCGATTGTTTATAAAGGCGACAAGGTCGTTAAAGGCCAGGTTCTGGCTGACGGCCCTGCAACCGACCATGGCGAACTGGCGCTCGGCTACAACGTAATCGTTGCCTACATGCCTTGGGAAGGCTACAACTACGAGGATGCTATCCTCCTCAGCGAAGATTTGGTAAAGGCTGATGTCTTTACTTCCATCCATATTGAAGAATACGACTGCGACGCACGCGATACCAAACTGGGCGAAGAAGAAATCACCCGCGATATCCCGAACGTATCTGACGATGCGCTGAAGGACCTTGACGAACGCGGCATTATCCGCATCGGTGCGGAAGTACGTCCGGGCGATATCCTCGTCGGCAAGGTAACCCCGAAAGGCGAAACCGAGCTTACTGCGGAAGAACGCCTGCTGCGCGCTATCTTCGGCGAAAAAGCACGCGAAGTACGCGACAGTTCCTTGCGCGTTCCGCACGGAGAGGCAGGTAAAATCGTCAGCGTTAAAGTGTTCACCCGCGAAAACGGCGACGAACTGCCGCCGGGAGTTAACCAGCAGGTACGCGTACACATTGCGCAGAAACGTAAAATTTCCGTCGGCGATAAAATGGCAGGCCGTCACGGCAACAAGGGCGTTATTTCCCGCATTATGCGCCGTGAAGATATGCCGTTCCTGCCGAGCGGCGAACCGGTACAGATTGTTCTTAACCCGTTGGGCGTACCTTCCCGTATGAACATCGGACAAATTCTGGAAAACCATCTGGGCTGGGCAGCACGCGCACTTGGCATGCAGATTGAAAACAACGCCGAAGGCCTTGTTGAACGCTTAACCGGCGTTGGCTACGACGTTGACAAATACGGCCTTCCGGAAACCGTGGAAATCGGCAAATTCGGCGATAAACCCATCAAAGCCGTACAGATTTCCGTACCGGTATTCGACGGCGCGCACGAAAAAGACATCAACGACGCGCTTGACCTTGCAGGCATCGACCGCAGCGCCAAAACCACGCTATACGACGGCCGCACCGGCGAACCGTTCGATAACCCTGTTACCGTCGGCTTAACCTACATGCTCAAGCTGCATCACCTTGTTGACGATAAAATCCATGCCCGCAGCACCGGCCCGTACTCCCTCGTTACCCAGCAGCCGCTGGGCGGCAAGGCACAGTTCGGCGGCCAACGCTTCGGCGAGATGGAAGTTTGGGCGCTGGAAGCATACGGCGCAGCTTATACTTTGCAGGAAATCTTAACCGTAAAATCCGACGACGTTGTCGGCCGTGTTAAAACCTACGAAGCAATCGTTAAAGGCGAAAACGTTCCTGAACCTGGCGTTCCGGAATCCTTCAAGGTACTTATCAAAGAGCTCCAGTCCATTGGCCTTGATATTAAAGTGCTCAACGAGGACGAGGAAGAAATTTCCCTGCGTGACACCGACGACGATATTAACGAAACCGCCCGCAGGCTTGACCTCGATATCGACGGCGCACTGCCCGCACCGCCCGATACGGACGTGCAGGACGACTACACCACCGATACCGACGAAAATGCTGCGGAAGACCCCGATTTTGATTTGATTGCCGATATCGGCAACATGAACATGGAAGCAAAAGATGCGGATGATGCCGCCAGTGAAGATATGGAATAGAAGGGAGCGATCGGTTCTTGTTAGACGTAAATAATTTTGAATCTATGCGTATCGGCCTGGCTTCACCGGAGCAAATCAGGGCTTGGTCCTATGGCGAAGTAAAAAAACCGGAAACCATCAATTACAGAACCTTAAAGCCGGAACGTGACGGTCTGTTCTGCGAAAGAATTTTCGGGCCTACCAAAGACTGGGAATGCCATTGCGGCAAATATAAAAGAATACGCTATAAAGGCATTGTGTGCGACAAGTGCGGCGTTGAAGTAACCCGCGCCAAAGTACGCCGCGAGCGTATGGGCCACATTGAACTGGCGGCGCCTGTATCCCATATCTGGTACTTTAAAGGCATCCCGAGCCGCATGGGGCTGATTCTCGATATCTCCCCGCGCTCACTGGAAAAAGTTTTATACTTTGCCAATTACATTGTTTTGGACCCCGGCACCACGCCGCTTACCAAAAAACAGCTTTTAACCGAAAGCGAATACATTGAAGCCCGCGATAAATACGGCAATGCCTTCAAAGTAGGCATGGGCGCGCAGGCTATCAAAACCTTATTGCAGGAAATCGACCTGCCGTCACTTACGGCAGAGCTGCGCGCAGAACTGAAAGAAGTAAGCGGCCAGCGCAAAATCCGCGCCGTACGCCGTCTTGAAGTCTGCGAAGCATTCCTGAAATCCGGCAACAAGCCGGAATGGATGATTCTGGACGTTGTACCGGTTATCCCGCCGGAACTGCGCCCGATGGTACAGCTGGACGGCGGTCGTTTTGCAACCTCCGACCTGAACGATTTGTACCGCCGCGTTATCAACCGCAACAACCGTTTAAAACGCCTTTTAGAGCTTAACGCGCCTGATATCATCGTCCGCAACGAAAAACGTATGCTGCAGGAAGCAGTTGACGCCCTTATCGACAACGGCCGCCGCGGCCGTCCGGTAACCGGCCCGGGCAACCGTCCGTTAAAATCCCTTTCCGATATGCTGAAAGGCAAACAGGGCCGTTTCCGTCAGAACCTTTTGGGTAAACGTGTTGACTACTCCGGCCGTTCCGTTATCGTTGTAGGCCCTGAACTGAAAATGCACCAGTGCGGCCTGCCGAAGGAAATGGCACTGGAGCTGTTCAAACCCTTTGTAATGAAACGCCTTGTCCAGAGCGGCCAGGCAACCAATATCAAAAACGCCAAACGCATGGTGGAACGCGCCAACAACGTTGTTTGGGACGTGCTCGAAGAAGTTATTAAAGAGCATCCGGTATTCCTGAACCGTGCACCGACGCTGCACCGCCTCGGTATTCAGGCGTTCGAGCCTATCCTTACCGAAGGCCGTGCCATCAAGCTGCATCCGCTGGTATGTACCGCGTTCAACGCCGACTTCGACGGTGACCAAATGGCTGTGCATCTGCCGCTGTCCGCGGAAGCGCAGGCAGAAGCCAGAATTTTGATGCTTTCCGTTAACAACATCCTTGCCCCGAAAGACGGCAAACCTGTTGCCGTACCGACGCAGGATATGGTTTTGGGTTCTTACTACATCACCATGGTTAAGGAAGGCGCCAAAGGCGAAGGCATGCGTTTCAGCAGCGTTGAAGAAGCAATGCTGGCATACTTCCACAAGGTTATTGATTTGCAGGCACGCATTAAAGTTTATATCCCCAACAAGGATATTTACGGCGAGCCGAGCAACGAAGGCGTAAGCCTTGTAACCACCACGCCGGGCAACATTATGTTCAATGAGGATTTGCCGAAGGAACTGCAATACTTCCATCAGGAAACCGAAAAGAACGCTGCCGGCGAAGATGTTAAAGTTTGGCATTTAAGCAAACTGATTAACAAAAAAGAACTGGGCAACCTCGTTGCCAAAGCGCATAAACTGTTTGGCAACCTGCGCACTGCCGAAATCCTTGATATCGTTAAAAAGAACGGTTATGACAACGCCTGCAAGGCAGGTATTTCCATCGCCGTATCCGATATCAAAATCCCGAAAGAAAAACAGCAGATTCTTGCTGACGCAGAAAAACAGATTGATAAAACCGAGCGTATGTTCCGCCGCGGCTTGATGAGCGAAGACGAACGTTACCGCAAGGTTATCGAAATCTGGAGCCAGGCAACCGACGACGTTACCGCCAAACTGATGAGCGCCACCATGGATAAGTTCAATTCCCTGAACATGATGGCTGACTCCGGCGCCCGCGGCAACACCCAGCAGATCCGTCAGCTGGCAGGTATGCGCGGCTTGATGGCCGACCCGTCCGGCCGTATTATCGACCGTCCTATCAAAGCAAACTTCCGCGAAGGCTTAACCGTATTGGAATACTTCATTTCCACCCACGGTGCGCGCAAAGGTTTGGCCGATACCGCACTGCGTACTCTTGTAGACGTTGCTCAGGACGTTATCGTCCGCGAGGATGACTGCGACGTTGTAAGCTTTAACCTTGTTAAAGAACGCAGCCGCCTGTGCAAACAGACCCTTGGCGCAAGCCAGAATAAGCTGCGCGAAACCGTTGTCGGCAGAAACCTTGCTGCAGGCGTGGCAAACCCTGTTACCGGCGATTTGATTGCCGAAGCTGATACCGTTATTACGGAAGATATTTACAACAAACTTATTGCAGGCCATGTGCTTGAAGTAACCCTGTATGCTACCGACGACATGGACGGCGAAGCAACCGAAACCGTGGCTATCAACATCAGCGATGAAGATGCTAACAAAGTGCTGAAGGACCACCTGATGCGCCACTTCAACGGTAAGGAAGTTGCCGAAGACGTTGTCAACGCAGCAGGCGAAGTGCTGGCAGCCGCTAAAGATACCTACACCGAAGAAATGATTGACGCAATCCTTGCAGACGGCACCGTCCGCGAGATGAAAGTGCGCAACAACGCTATCGAAGGCATCGAAATCGGCGCCATTACCGAAGGCAAGAACAAACAGACCGTCATCGAGTCCCTGCGTGACCGCATTGTCGGCCGTAACCTTGCCGAAGATATTCTGGACGAAAACGGCAATGTACTGTACCATATCAACGATTATGTTACCGAAGATATGGCAGATAAAATCGCGTCCCTGCGCGAAACCGTTAAAATCCGCAGCGTGCTTAACTGCAAATCCAAAGTCGGCGTATGCCGCAAATGCTATGGCCGTAACCTTGCTACCGACAGAAATGTTGACGTCGGCGAAGCAGTCGGTACCATTGCAGCGCAGGCTATCGGCGAACCGGGCACGCAGCTTACCATGCGTACGTTCCATACCGGCGGCGTTGCCGGCGGCGACGATATCACCCAAGGTCTGCCGCGTGTTGAAGAACTGTTTGAAGCACGTAAACCTAAACACCCTGGCATTCTGGCAGAAGTCAGCGGTACCGTGCATATCGCCGAAGAAGGCGGCCAGCGTAAAATTACGATTACCGACAAAGACGGCATGGAAGAAGTTTACGCTATCCCGTACGGCGCTAAACTTGCCGTTACCGAAGGCCAGGAGATTGAAAAAGGCGACCGCCTGACCGAAGGCTCGCTGAACCCGCACGACATTATCCGCATCAGCGGCGTGCGTGCAACCCAGCGTTACCTTGTACAGCAGGTACTCGGCGTTTACAAATCTCAGGGCGTAGAAATTAATGACAAGCACATTGAAGTTATGGTACGCCAGATGATGCGCAAAGTACGCGTTGACGAAGCTGGCGATACTTCAATGCTGCCGGGCGAATACGTTGATATCGGCGAATTTGAAGAACAGAACAGCGAGATGCTGGACCGCGGCTTGCAGCCTGCGGAAGGCCACCCGATTCTTCTGGGTATTACCAAAGCATCCCTCGCAACCGATTCCTTCCTGTCTGCGGCTTCCTTCCAGGAAACCACCCGTGTACTTACGGACGCAGCAATCAAAGGCAAGGTTGACCCGCTGCTCGGCCTGAAAGAAAACGTAATCATCGGTAAACTCATCCCGGCTGGTACCGGCATGAGCAGATACCGCGACGTAAAAGTAAAATATACCAACGTACCGGCTGAATAATTTTAAAAGCTACGGCTGATAAAATTTAAGCAGGCATAAAGCAAATGTGCTGCCATAACGGTAGGCGGTTAGCCCTCCAACGGAGGGACTGTGACCCTCCGATAAATAGAAATCCGGCTTGCCGGAAATACTATTAAGGAGGGGATAGCATGGATGTTATTGAATTGTTAACCGTAATAGGTTACACTGTAACAATCTTTTCCTTCGGCTATGCCCTTGGGAGAGAACGTAGCTATAAAAACAAGTAAACCGCCACAGCCTGAGAAATTGTGACGGTTTACTTTAAACTTTTAAACAATATCATGGGCTAACCGTCTATCGGCAGCCATTTGTATTTCTATAATTATTATAACAAAGTAACGTAAAAAGTCAAATAACATAAAAAGCTCTCATACTTTTGTATGAGAGCTTTTTATGTTTATAAATCAGTTACGCAATATTACCGCGTAAAATTTTTAACGCCTGCTTGTGGTGCTTTGTCACCGCGGCAGGCGTTATTTTTTGTTTGGCGGCAATTTCCTTGCCGCTGTAACCTTCAAAATACAAGGCTTGAATTGTATTGCGCTGTTTTTCCGTCAGCTTCTTTAAAGCCAGCTTCAACAAAATTGCCAGCTCCTCGCGGTCAATGGGGTTATCCGCCGGTAAATGCACATCGGCATCATCGCTAACAGGCAGGGCAGCCTCGCTATTTTCCCGCTCCCAGGCCTTTTTCATTTCGTCGTACAATGCAAAGTGAATCCTGCACCGCACGTAACCGGCGAAGTGAGAGAAGTCTGCACCATTGTAACTCATTACAATCTCGATAAACTTCAAGCGGGCAAGGCTCAAGCCTTCTTCAAAACCCAGCGCTTTGTAAAAAATATCGCGCTTCATCTCTTTACGGAATAAAGGCTCATAAAAAATACACAGCCTTTCCAAAGCATCTTTATCACCGTTTTGCGCGGCGGTAACTAATTGCTGCGTTAATTTTGCCTGCTCATCATAATCCGCCGGCATTTTTGCAAAAGCATTTGCGCCTGCGGCGTATAAATTGCGATGAGGCGGATGGTCGCATTTTGCACCTGCTAAATCAGTAACATTATTAAATTTTTTGCAATCGGTCATAAATAATTGACCCTCCTTAAAAATTTTTTGTTACCTGCTTTTGGTGCACCTTTAAAGCGCGGCAAAAATTATAATAGCAAAATTCAGCAGCTTTTGACAAGACTGTTTTTGCAAAATTTTTTATGTTAAACTGAAAGGTTTGTATTTTACATCTAACACTTATCAGCCGGCAAGACCAGAAAAAGTTAGACATACTTATACCAAAATGTCTTGACGGGGGGAAGTCTATAATAAAATAATATCATAGCAAAATAAAAACAAGGAGTGTTGAGCTATGATGATGAAAAAGAAAAATTTAGCAAAGGCAGTAACATTGAGTGTGTTGTTAATGCTGCCATATGGTATGGCGCAGGCACAAACATATACAGATACTATTCAGGGCGGCAATGATAAATACGCAGATGAAGGAATCAGAACTGGTAATGAAACTGATGGCTTTGTTTATGATTTTCAGGATGGGGATACGTTAACTGTAAATAAAAGTGACGGTAATTACTATTCTGGTATTTATAAGTATTCTATTAATCCAAGTGTTTATTCTAATGGTGATTATGTTATTAACGGAAAACTAAATATAAATGTTAATCAAAATGCTGAAGATAAAACTGCTTCGATGGGTTATGGCATTGTTAGTAATGGATTTGTAAAAGGTGATATAAGCTTACTGGATGGTGCTAATATTACCGTAACAATGGATAAAGTTGAAGCTATGAATAGCGGTATTACACTACTGGTGTATATAGTTCAACACAAAATACTATTTCTTTAGCAGATAGCAATATTAAAGTTGTTGCTGAAAGCAAAAATGGTACATTTGCGACAGCGAAGGGGATTGAAAACAAAGGTAGTGGCAAAATTGTATTAAATAACGGAACAATAGAAGCTTACGCAGAAGGGGGTTCACAAAGGATTGCCGCTGATGGTATTTGTGTAAATGCTGTTAATGGTAATGTTGAACTTGGTGATGTGAATATTAATGCAAAAGCGGTAAATGTAGATGGCGATTATAATACTTCGGCAACAGGCATAAGCTTAAATCTTGATTCTGGCAGTGGCGCTATATTGAAAGGTAATAATGTTGAAATTAATGTTGAGGCAAATTCAAATGCAGAATACTATGATAATACATATACAGTTGCAGAAGGTATTGCTACAGGAAAGACCGGTAGTAGAGTTGAATTGAAAAATGCAAAAATAAATGTAAAATCTATTAATAATGCCGATCAGGATATACGTGCATATGGTATAGATAATCATAGCAATAATGAAGTTATTATTAGCGAAACAGCTAATATTGTTGTAGAGGCAGAGGCAAAAGGGGAAATGGCATATAGCGAAGCTTATGGTGTCTGGAATAATGGCGGGTCTACTACTATTGGAAACGGTTCAATAACTGCAACTCTTACTAATACACAGAAACATTCCAGAAACGAAGTTCATGCTGTATACGCAAAATCTGGTACAATTAATTTAGGAAAAGTAGATATTGCTGCTAATGTAATTGGTGGATATGATTATGCTTTTGCAAGTGGTATAACATCAAACGGAGGCAAAAGTATAGTTAATATGGCAGGTGGTTCTATTAATGTTAGTGCGGAAAGCTATAAAGATAATTTAGAGGGAGAAGACTTACATGTTATTGCCATTGATGCCTATAAAGGCGGAACTGTAAATATAAATAAAGATACTGCAAATGATGTTGTAATTGACGGTGACATTCAGGCAGATGCTGATAGTGCTATTGTTGTAAACTTAAATACTAAAAAATCTGTTTTAAATGGTGCAGTACAGGATTTACTCATTAGTGAAGGTGGTAGTGGCGAAGGCATAAAAATGACCATCGCTAATGGTGCAACGTGGAACGTAAATAATTATTCCGATGTAAGTAATTTAACTGTCGCTAACGGCGGTGTTGTTGATACAGCTTTAATGTATGATACGGTAACACTTAACCCGTTTGATAATTTAACATTTACTAATCTTGATGGTGAAGGTGGTATTTTTAAATTAAATGTAGACGGTTCTACTAATGAATATAACAGTACACGTGTTTATATTGAAGGCGTGCATAGCGGCAGCCATATTATTGATATCAACGAAATTGGTGATGATATGGATAATGCCAAAGGCACAGTGCTTGTCAGCGTAAAAGATGAACAGGGTACTTTTACGGCACAGGATAAAGAAAATGCTTTATATTGGGATAAATATATACTTGATAGAAAAGATGTTTCTGATGGCGATAAAGTAACAAGTGGTTACAATACTGATTGGATTTTAGCTGATATACAGAAAGACACAGAAAGAAGCACCTCGACTGTCGATGCGATTCTTGGCGCAAATGCGCTTAACTACCACACATGGCGTGCAGAAAACGACCAGCTTATGCGCCGCATGGGCGAGCTGCGCAACAACGGCGCTGATGAAGAAGGCGCATGGTTCCGCGTACATGGCAGCAAAATAAGCCGTGATGATAATGCAGCGTTTGAAAATGAATATACTACTTATGAGCTTGGCTACGACCAGATTACCAAACAAACGGAAGACATGACCCGTTACACCGGCGCTGCTTTAAGCTACACCGACGGTAGTGGTACTTATGAGCGTGGCAACGGTGAAAACCACAGCAAGGCAATAGCATTTTATAATACCGATATTTACAGCAGCGGCCATTACCTTGATTTGGTATTTAAGTATGCCAATATGGATAACGATTTTAATGTTTATGATACCAATAACAATAAAATCAGCGGTGAATATAAAAATACCGGTATTAGCGTGAGCGCTGAATACGGACGCAAAAACGATTTGCAAAACGGCTGGTATGTTGAGCCGCAGGCACAGTTAACGCTTGGCTACTTTGGCGGTGATGAATACGAAACCAGCAATGGTATTAAAGTTGAGCAGGGCGGCATCGCCAGTGTGCTTGGGCGTGTAGGCTTCAACATCGGCAAACAAATCGGCGACAGCGGTGTAATTTATGCTAAAGCCAACCTGCTGCATGAATTTGCAGGCGATTATGATATTGATATGACTGACAGCACCGGTATCAGCAGAAGTGAGAGCGAAAGCTTTAATGATACGTGGTTTGAATACGGTGTTGGCGCTGCGCTTAAAACCGGCAAAAACAACCACCTGTATTTTGACTTTGTAAAAACCGCAGGCGGCGATTTTGAAAAAGACTGGCAGTGGAACGCCGGTATGCGCTGGACGTTTTAATTAAAAACCAAAAGGGAGCAAATGCTCCCTTTTGGTTTAAGAAAATCATAATATTAAATTATAGTTTTATAGCACAAACCTTTCGCTGTTCATAGTCAGCATTTTATAAAAGTTTGAGAACAATATAATCAAAATAAAAAAGTTGCCAAAGTACGAATTTGAGCGAAGCCGCAGTATCGGATTTTAGCAACATTTACTAAAGAACAACTGCAAAAATCGAACCTGAGCGAAGCGAATTTCGTATTTTTGTAGTTGTTATGCTAATAGTTGCGTAGCAAGCTGCGTCAGCGGCGCAGCGGGAAAATCCGCCTAACCGCGTGAGTTTTCTTGCTTCGTTCTTTTGCTCAGTCAAAAGAATGAAGATGAATGAGTAAGTAAAAATAAAAAGCACTATCCTTCATACAAAGGCGTAATCAAAACAAAAACTAAACGAGGTGAAAACATTGAACACAGAATTAAGCCCCAAATTCTTAAAAACAATTATCGGCAACGCCGAAGCAGAATTTTGTTTATATAACCCCCGCAGCAAAAGCGGAATCCAGACATGGGAAATAAAAGTGCGAAACACCGACAACACCCGCAAGATTATCATCGTGCGCGATTACGGCTATAAAATCGACTACGAGGAAATACAAATCCACCCCTTTAAAAACCGCGCGGAACGCAATAAAGAAATTTATCGCTTGTACCATGAAGAAGGAATATCGCAAATTTTCCTCGGCAATTTGTTCAACATTAGCCAGCCTTCGGTATCATTAATTGTAAACGGAAAATAAAAATTAAGCGTTTTGTATCTTTAATTCACACATCCTTTGCTTTTGGCAGGCAGGAGTGCTTTGTTTTGGGTCGAATTAAATATAGTACAGGTTTATGAAAATGGTTTGGAGGCAGAACAATGAAAAACTATGCTGAACAAAATGAAATAATGTATCATGTAGGATTATCGCGTGAGATGCTGCAAGGCGCGGAGTATGCGCTGCTGCCGGGCGACCCGGGCAGGGTTGAGATGCTTGCCAAAGCTATCGGCACGGCGCAGTTTTTGGCGGCGCACCGCGAATATACAAGCTGGCTGGCAGATGTTGAAGGCAAAAAAGTGCTGGTATGTTCTACAGGCATGGGCGGACCTTCCGTCGCTATCGGTTTGGAAGAACTGGCGCGCCTCGGCATTAAAAACTTTATTCGTGTCGGTACGACGGGTTCGATTCAGGAGCATGTCAACCTTGGCGACGTTATTATCAACAACGCAGCTGTGCGTCTGGACGGAACTTCCGCGCATTATGCGCCGGTAAACTTCCCCGCCGTGGCGGATTTAAAACTGACCAACGCTTTGGCTTACACTGCCGAAGAATTGGAGATACCTCATCACGTTGGTATTTCGGTATCGTCCGATACCTTCTGGCCGGGGCAGGAGCGTTACGACAGCTTTACCGGCTATGTCTGCAACGCACTGCGCGGAACTTTGAAGGAGTGGCAGCAGCTGGGCGCGCTGAACTATGAGATGGAAACAGCAACGCTGTTTGTGGTGGCGCAGGCTTTTGGGCTGCACGCGGCTTCTATCTGCGGCGTTGTTGCCAAACGTACGGAAAGCGAAAGCGTTGCGCCGCCTGATGTTTACGCACTGGCGAGCGAGCGTTTTTGCAACGTTGTCAGCCATGCGCTGTACGTCCTTTTAAGGGAGGAATAATTATGGCAAGGGCAATAATTTTGCTGCTTGATTCGTTCGGCATCGGCCATGCGGCGGATGCGGAGCGTTTTGGCGATAAAGGTGCGGATACGCTGGGGCATATTTGCGAATGGATGGCGGCGAACCGTAAAAATGCGGACGGCAGTCCGAAGTTTTTGCATTTGCCCAACTTATCGGCACTTGGCTTGGAAAAAGCTGCCGAGCTGAGCCGCGGGCAGAAACTTGCGCACAGCATTGGCAGAGCAGAAACGGTAAAAGGTGCTTACACCTACGCGCAGGAAATAAGCCGCGGCAAGGATACTTTAAGCGGGCACTGGGAAATGATGGGTGTGCCGGTCGATTTTGAATGGGGCTACTTCCCCGATAAGCCGAAATGCTTCCCGCAGGAACTGGTGGAGGCTATTATCCGCGAGGGCGCGCTGCCCGGGGTACTGGGTGAAAAGCACGCCAGCGGCACGGAAATTATTAAAGAACTGGGCGAGGAGCATATTAAAAGCGGCAAGCCGATAATTTACACCAGCGCGGACAGCGTTTTGCAGATTGCCGCGCACGAGCAGGCTTTTGGGCTGGAGCGCTTGTATGATTTGTGCAAGATTTGCTATGAGCTGGTTAAGCCTTACCGCATTGCGCGGATTATTGCGCGTCCGTTTGTGGGCACATGCGCCGCTGATTTTGTGCGCACCGGCAACAGGCATGATTACGCCGTGCCCGCACCCGAACCGACGCTGCTTGACAAGCTGACGGAAGCGGGCGGCAATGTGTACGCTGTTGGCAAAATTGCCGATATTTTTGCGCACCGCGGCATAACAAAACACTACCCGGCGGCTGGGCTGGAAGTTATTTTTAACGCCAGCAAACAGGCTGTTAGTGAAGCGCCGGACAACACGCTGGTGTTCAGCAATTTTGTTGATTTTGATTCGTCCTACGGGCACAGGCGCGACGCTTTGGGCTACGGCGAGGCGCTGGAATATTTTGACAGCCGCCTGCCGGAGATTTTGGCGCTGCTGAAGCCGGACGATTTGCTTTTGGTAACTGCCGACCACGGCTGCGACCCGACGTGGCAGGGCAGCGACCATACGCGCGAGCATATCCCCGTGCTGTTTTACGGCGCTGGTGTTAAGCCGCAGCAGCTTGCGCCGATGCCAACTTTCAGCTGCATCGGGCAGACTATTGCCGCATATCTTGGCGCGCCGCCTTAAAATAGATGAGGGGTGAAACCATGAAAAAGCTGAATATATTTTTAGTTATCGCATTCATCTGCTGTGCCTTTATCGGCGTAACGCCGCGCGCTTTTGCCGCCTTTGCGGAGCAGCCCGCCACGCTGGTGGTGTTTGACCGCAGCGGTAACGTAACGCAGTCCGTTTACCGCAGCTGGCGCGAGCCGGTAAGGTGGGCGTACCACTTCCCCGATTTTAAAATGGTGGATAACGCTACTGCCAAAGCCGTTGCTGCCGAAAAAATTTTTACGCCAAAGGGCAAGGTAAAAATCGACGCCGCCGTAATGCAGAGCATTGCCGAAGAAGCGCAGCTTGAAGCGCTGGTGCTGGTAATGGTGGACGATTTGGATTCGTACATGGTTAACCGTTTCTTCGGTTTTCGCAATGATTTTGACGATACTTACATTGAAACTATCGCCAACGCGGATATTTATGTGTACAGGCATGACGGCAACCGCTTCAGCAAAAAGGAAGTTTACGAACGTGATGTAGAGCCGATGGGCAACCAGAAGGACCCCGTTGACATTATGAAATGGGCAATCTGCAAACAGGTGAACCTGATGGAAGGACGCCCGATTATCGAATAAGCTACAAAATATTGCGGTCAGCAAAATAAAAAACTACAATATTTTGTAGAAAAGGCTTTACAAATAATTATTATTGTTTTATAATATGGTCATGAAACAAATTGAGGAGTGAGTTTTATGACCTACGAAATGGACGGCATCAAAGTTAACTGCGCGGACGGAATCACCAGAGAAGAAGCCGCGATTTATTTAAAAGACCAGCTGCAGGTAAGACCGCACGAAACCCTGCTTTCGATGGATTTAAGCCTGAACGGTGATAATGTTGTGGTAAAACCGCATTACGATACCATCGTAAGGGTACGCCGCATTACCGGCTATCTCAGCACGCTGCCGCGCTTTAATGACGCTAAAAAAGCGGAAGTTGCCGACCGCGTATGCCATTTGCACTGATATAAACAAACTGCCTTCCGGTTTGCGCCGGGAGGCTTTTTTATTTTGCCGCGGTATTGTATAATATTTTTAAAAACATAAAGGAGCAGCTTATGCGCGAATACACAAAAATATACATTACGCCCAAAGGCGAGCGTGCCGCAAGGGGCGGGCACCCGTGGGTTTATGCCGATGAAATTACCAATATTGAAGGCCGTTACGCCAACGGCGATTTGGTGGACGTTGTTACGAACAAGGGCAAATACCTTGGCACCGGTTTTATTAACGACAACAGCAAAATTAAGGTAAGGATTATATCCACCAACACCAATGATAAGTTTGACGCTGCCTTTTGGCAGCGCCGTTTGCAGTACGCAATTGATTACCGCCGTACCGTTATGCCGGACGACGATTTTAAATGCTGCCGCCTGATTTTCGGCGAGGCGGATATGTTCCCTGGGTTGACTATGGACCGCTTTAACGATATTCTGGTTACGCAGACCTTATCGCTGGGCATTGAGCTGCGCAAGGAAATGATTTTTACGCAGCTTCTGGAGCTTCTGCGTAAGCAGGGCGAAAACATCCGCGGCATTTACGAGCGCAACGATGTAAAAATCCGCGAACTGGAGGGCTTAACGGAAAACAAGGGCTGGTTTATGCCGGAAACCGTTGCCGATAAAAGCCCGCTGACGGAAATTGTTGAAAACGGCATCCGCTACGAGGTCGACGTGGAAAACGGGCAGAAAACAGGCTTTTTCCTCGACCAGAAGTATAACCGTCAGGCGGTGGCGCGCATTGCCAAGGGCAAGCACGTTCTGGACTGCTTTACCCATACCGGCGCATTTGCGCTGAACGCGGCGGCTGGCGGCGCTGCTTCCGTAACGGCGGTGGATGTATCTGCCGAGGCGGTGCGCATGACGGGCATTAATGCCGAAAAGAACGGCTTTAAAGATGTTGTTACGCCTTTGGAAGCCAATGTGTTTGACCTGCTGACCAAACTGGCGGAAGAAAAATCGCACGCTTACGATTTTATCATCCTTGACCCGCCGGCGTTTACCAAATCGGGCAGCACGGTTAAAAACGCTATCCGCGGATATAAAGAGATTAACCTTAAAGCGATGAAACTTTTGCCGCGCGGCGGATATCTGGCGACCTGTTCCTGCTCGCACTTTATGAAGGAGGAATATTTTGTGCAGATGCTGAAGGACGCGGCGCGCGACGCCAGCGTCAGCCTGCGTCAGATTGAAGCACGCCAGCAGTCGCCGGACCATCCGGTTTTGTGGAACGTGCCGGAAACGTATTATTTGAAATTTTATATTTTCCAGGTGGTATAATATCCGCGTAAGCGTATGTACGCGCTGTAAGTTAAAAAATACAGAGTGTTAAAATATTTACATATTGTACACGCGCGGCGTTATTATTCACGTTAAATTTATTTAAAATCTGTACAAATTTAGCTGTATAGTGTATCATAGTAATAACCATTATTTTAGGGAGGCTTAATCCGATGAGCAAAGCTGAGCAATTTGACAAATTTTTAGCAGACAATAAAATTACCTGCTTCAGCAAGGAAGAAGTAAAAAATGACCTGCATACCGTTGTATACCGCGCACATATGGAAGTAAGCGGGCAGATGCTGCCGACGATGGTTGTAACCGACGACAGCATTTACACCATGATTCAGGTGCGCGTTGCCGCAGCCGTTGTTAACGACGAAAACAAACAGGCTGTGCTGGCGCACATCAACGCCATGAACGGCAAATACAAGGTATTTAAATATTATATTACCGATAACGGCGATATCTGTCTGGACAGCTGCCTGACCGATACCGAAGAAAGCTTCGACCCGAGGCTGGTACATACCGTTATCGACGTAATTTTAAGGCATTTAACAGAAGAATACCCCAATTTGATGAGCCTTGTCTGGGCAAAATAATGGGATAAATAGGAGTTGGTTATATGGATCCTCTTGGGTCTGTGCTTGAGTGTATTATTGTTTTAGTCCTTATTTTATTGAACGGTTTACTGTCGATGCTGGAAATGGCGGTGGTGTCTTCGCGCAAAAGCCGCCTGGAACAGCTGGCAGAAGAAGGCAGCAAAAGTGCTGCGTATATTGCCAAACTTGCCGATGAACCTACGGTTTTTTTATCCACCGTGCAGATAGGCATTACGCTTGTCGGCATCGGCACCGGCGTATACAGCGGCGCGATGCTGGCCGCACCGCTTGAGGTGCTGCTGCGCAAAATACCGTTTATGGTGCCTTACGCAGCGTTTGTTTCGTACGCCACAGTAGTTGTACTTGTAACTTATTTAAGCCTTATCTTGGGCGAACTGCTTCCTAAAAAGCTGGCGCTGAACAACCCCGAAAAGGTTTCCATGTTCTTTGCCCGCTTTATCAAAACCTTAATCACCGTTTTCCGCCCACTCACCATCTTTTTAAGCGTATCCACCACTGTGCTGCTGCGTGTTATCGGCGTTAAGCCGAACGAGGAGCCGCCCGTAACGGAAGAAGAAGTACGCGTTTTGATTGAGCAGGGACGCGAGCACGGCGTGTTTGACGACCGTGAGCAGATGATGATTGAGAACGTGTTTGCGCTTGACGATTTGCGCGTCAGCGAGATTATGACGCCGCGTACCAAAATTGAGTGGCTGGATTTGAACGACCCCGCAGATGTACAATTTTCAGAAATGTCAGAAAAGATGTATTCCTGCTTTGTCGTTGCAGACGGCGACCTTGAACATGTAGCCGGCGTTGTGTACACCAAAAAGGTGTTTGCTTCGTGGCTGCACGGCGGCGAACGCGATTTGCGCAAATTCATCCAGCAGCCGCTGTTTGTGCCGGAGGCCATGCACACGCAAAGCCTGCTTGACATGTTTAAGGTTAAGCGAATTAAAGTGGCGCTGGTTATGGATGAATTCGGCGGGCTGGCAGGCATGGTAACGTTAAGGGACGTTATCGAACACCTTGTCGGCGATTTGCCTTCATACGACGAGGACGTTAAGCAGGAAGTAGTTAAGCGGGAAGATGGCAGCTGGCTGGTTGACGGCATGCTGCCCATCAGCGAATTTAAGGATTATTTTGAGTTTGAGGAGCTGCCGCTGGAAGAAAAGAACGGTTACAACACCGTCGCCGGTTTTGTGGTAACAAATATCGGGCATATTCCGGAAGCGGGCAACTACTTTGAGTGGGAAGGCTACCGTTTTGAGGTTGTAGATATGGACGGCACGCGTGTGGACAAGGTTCTGGTTACGCAGCTGCCGCAGCCTGAAACGGAAGCAGATGATGATGATTTATAAAATGGCAACGACGCCATGATGATGGGAGGAATCGCAATTGGTACTGTTTATTGTAGTGGCAAGCGCGCTGATTTTATTAGCCGCATATTTTACCTACGGCAAATTTCTTGCCAACACTGTTTTTAAGCTTGATGACAAAAATCCCGTGCCTTCTGTTGAAATGGAAGACGGCGTAGACTATGTGCCTGCAAAAAAGGGCATGCTGCTTGGCCAGCATTTTTCCGCCATTGCAGCTGCAGGCCCTATTAACGGGCCTATCCTGGCAGCGGTAATTTACGGTTGGGCGCCGGCGCTTTTGTGGGTAATCCTTGGCTGTATTTTTATCGGCGGCATTCACGATATGGGCAGCCTTGTTGCCTCCGTGCGCCATAAAGCCAAATCCATTACCGAAGTTGTGCGCCTTAATGTATCGCAGCGCGCGTGGATTTTGTTTATGATATTTGTATGGATTACGCTGGTTTACGTTATTGTAGCGTTTACCGATATTACCGCGTCGTCCTTTGTCGGCAACGTAACGCTGGAAAACGGCGAAGTTGTTTCCGGTGCGGGCATTGCAAGTTCTTCCGCCATGTACCTGGCGCTGCCTATTATTATGGGTCTTTTAATGCGCTTTGGCGGATTAAAGGAAAACCTTGCGGTTTGCATCTTCCTGCCGCTGGTTGGTGTTGCCATCTGGGCGGGTCAATCCCTGCCGCTCAGCCTGCCTGTTTCTGACCCGGCAACGGCGCAGAAGGTTTGGGGCGTTTTGATTTTGGTTTACTGCCTTGTTGCGGCTATGATGCCGATGTGGCTCCTGTTGCAGCCGCGCGGCGCGCTGGGCGGTTACTTCCTGTACATTGCCCTTGTTGTTGCCGCTATCGGCATTATGTTCGGCGGTTACGAAATCAACTATCCAGCATTTACCAATCTGAACCCGGACGGTTCTTTGGGCGAACATTTCTGGACGCCGATGTTCCCGATTTTGTTTATCACCATCGCGTGCGGCGCATGCTCCGGCTTCCATGCACTGGTATCTTCCGGTACCAGCAGCAAGCAGCTTGCTAAAGAAACCGATGCTACCGCTATCGGCTACGGCGCAATGCTGCTGGAAGGCATGGTTGCGGTTGTATCCATCGTCTGCGTTATGATTCTGGCGCAGGATTCCGAACTCATCCACAAAGCGCCTAACTTTATTTACGCTATGGGCATCGGCAGCTTTATGGAACTTATCGGTATTCCGGCTGCTTTCGGCATCAGCTTTGGTCTGATGGCGTTTACCACCTTCGTTTACGATACGCTTGACGTTTGTACCCGCCTTGGCCGCTATGTTATCGAAGAACTTACCGGCTGGCGTGATACGAAGGGCAAAATCCTCGGTACGGCGCTTACTTCCGCAGTGCCTATCTTCTTCATCTTCCAGACCATGACGGACGCTAAAGGCAATGTCATCCCGGCGTGGAAAACCTTCTGGAACACCTTCGGCGCATCCAACCAGCTTTTGGCTGCGCTGGCACTGATTGGTATCAGCATCTGGCTGTACAACACCCGCCGCGAATCCAAAGTATGGATGGCGGCCTGCATCCCGGCGGTGCTGATGTTCTTAATGTCCAACTGGGCGCTTATGCTCAGCATTTACGACGGCTGGGTTCTCGGCCTTGGTCACCCCGCTGTACCGGTTGTTTCCGTTATTCTGGTAATCCTTTCCGTGCTGGTTGCGTTCGAAACCATTTATTCCGTAAATAAATCGAAAGCCAGCATCCAAAAACAGGATTAAACGTCTTGACAGAAAAACGCTGAGTAATTATAATAAATTGTAACAACTTAAAAAACATTCACCTTAAAGACTGTGAAGGGAACAAGATAAACCGTAACGCCGTAAGAGAGCTGCCGGTTGGTGCGAGGCAGCGGCTAAAGTTTATGTATAGCTCATCCCGGAGTTGCCTGCCCGATATGTAGGGCCGGACGTGTGGCAGCGTTATTAAGCCGGGCCTTGTTAGAGGCTGCTGAGGGCCGCATTGGCGGCTGAATTAGGGTGGTACCGCGTGGAATTATTCCCCGCCCCTATGCTTTAGTAGGGAGCGGGGATTTTTGTTTCTCCGCTCAGAACAAAAGAACGGAGGTTATTTAAAATGCAAAAAGCCAACAAACAGTACATTCCTTTCCAGCCGGTAAAAATGGCAAACCGCGAATGGCCGGACAAAGTTATTACCAAAGCGCCGGTATGGTGCAGCGTCGATTTGCGCGACGGCAACCAGGCACTGGTTACGCCCATGCAGCTTGATGAAAAGCTGTTAATGTTCAAAACTCTCGTTGATATCGGTTTTAAGGAAATCGAAGTGGGTTTCCCTTCCGCTTCCGAAACGGAATACGAAATCCTGCGCACTTTGATTGAAGGCAATTATATTCCGGACGACGTTACTGTGCAGGTGCTGGTTCAGGCCCGCGCCGAGCTGATTAAAAAGACTTTTGAAGCAGTAAAGGGCGCAAAAAACGTTATCATTCATTTTTATAATTCCACCAGCACTTTGCAGCGCAAGGTTGTGTTCAAAAAGGATATGGACGGAATTGTCGATATCGCCGTTGAAGGCGCGCGCCTTATCCGCAAGCTGACGGAAGAAGAAGTTGCCAAAAGCGGCATGAACATCCGCTACGAATATTCGCCGGAAAGCTTTACCGGCACGGAAATTGATTTTTCCATCCGCATTTGCGAGGAGGTTATGAAGGAACTGGGCGCAACCAAAGAGAACCCGGTAATTTTAAACCTGCCCTCCACGGTGGAGATGAGCACGCCCAACACCTACGCCGACCAGATTGAATATTTCTGCAAAAACCTGCATAACCGCGAGGCTGCGATTATCAGCATCCACCCGCATAACGACCGTGGCACGGCGGTGGCATCGGCAGAGCTTGCCATGATGGCTGGCGCGGAACGCATTGAAGGCACGCTGTTCGGCAACGGCGAGCGCACCGGCAACCTTGACCTTGTTACCGTGGCGCTGAACATGTTTACGCAGGGCGTTGACCCGCAGCTTGACTTTACCAACATTCTGGAAATTAAAAAGATTTACGAAAAATGCACCAAAATGCATGTGCATGAACGCCAGCCCTACGCGGGCGAACTGGCCTTTACTGCTTTTTCCGGTTCCCATCAGGACGCTATCCGCAAAGGCTTTGAATATATGGAAACCAGCGGCACGCCGTATTGGGAAGTGCCCTACCTGCCCATCAACCCGGCGGATATTAACCGCGAATACGAGCCTGTTATCCGCATTAACAGCCAGTCCGGCAAGGGCGGCGCAGCCTTTGTGCTGGAACATGCCTGCGGTTACCGTCTGCCGAAGGAAATGCACCCGGAATTTGGCGCAATCGTCAAAGCAGCCAGCGACGCTTACGGCGACGAGCTGAAGGAAGACCAGATTGTAGAGCTGTTTAATAAGGAATATCTTGACTTTAAAGGCAAATACAGCTTATTGCAGCACCGTTTTACGGAACTGCGCGAGCTGGACGGAACGACGGAAACACGCTTTGAAGGCTATATTAACGACAACGGCGCAATCAAGATGATTGTCGGCAGCGGCAACGGCCCGATTGACAGTTTCTTCCAGGCAATCAGCAGTATCGGCGTTGTGGGTTACGAATTTGTAAACTACCATGAACACGCAATCAGCCGCGGCAGTGACGCGCTGGGTATCTGCTATATCGAACTGAAAGTGCCCGGCAACGGACATATCTTCGGCGTCGGTATTAACGCCAACATCAACGTCGCTGCAATTCAGGGCATCCTCTGCGCTATCAACCGTGCCGAAGCCGAGCATGGCATAGAGCAGTAACGAGTAATAACGAAGCAACAGAAAAGTAAATATCAGCAGCAAAGTAACTATAAACAACCCCGTTTACGAAAGTAAACGGGGTTGTTTGCGTTCAGGTAAAAATTTTAAAAGCCCCTTGTCAGGTTAAGCTACCTGATAAATTTTTCTGCCCAAAATTAGGGCAGTGCGCTTTTAACCACGCATAGCGGGGAGTAAATATTACCGTAAAGTGGTTGGCCAACCATAAACTACCGGTAGCAAAAAAGTTTCCCCAAGACCAGTAAAAGTACGACTTACGCTAACCGAAATGTCTTGCGGGGGGGTAAACGTATGCTATAATAACATCATAAACTATTGTAAAATAAAATTATAAATTTTATTGCAATTACAAATTGTGTTTAAAATTAACATAAATTTTTAAGGAAGATACCTTTGAACTATTACCCTCTGCTACGTAAATTAATTTTAATAATTGGCGACATGGCCTGCCTGTATATTGCAACAGTGCTTGCCATGCTGCTGGAACTTGGCTTTAAGCAAACCGATAAAATTGCTTTTCATCTGCAATTTTTGCCTATACTTATTGTTTTTATGCTCGTCATGTTCAACGTGTACGGGTTGTTCAGCCTTGTGCGCAAACGCCTTGCGGATATTTTCCTTAACTTAATCGTTGCCGTTGCCAATATTTATATTTTGGCCATGGCAATTACCTTTTTCTTCCGCAGCTTCGATTATTCGCGCGTAGTGCTGCTTTACAGCGGCGTATTATCACTGGCGTTTCTTTTTGCATGGAACTATATCTGCCATCAATGGGAAGTTAAAAAGCTGCCCAAATTCAGCGGCATACTTTTTTGCGGTGCCGGTGAAGAAGAACGCTTAATAACAAAAATAGCCAAAATTTACGGGCTGGAGCACAGCATTAAACAAGTTATAACTGATATTGCCGAAGTTGATTTGCAGCAAACAATCAACGCTTATGATTTGGTTTTTATCGGCGCGGAGCTTGCCATAACAGATAAAGAACAAATAGTACGCAGCGGCAGAAGCTGCAAAAAGCAGATTTTTATAGTTCCTACCATGTATGAAATGGCGTGCAAAAATACCAAATTGCTTATCGCCGACGATATCCCCATGCAGCGTGTAACAAGGCTGCTGTTAACAACAGAACAAAAAATTTTAAAACGCCTGCTTGATATAGCAGTTGCCATACCGGCAATTTTAATATTGCTGCCGCTGATGTTGGTAACTGCCATTGCCATAAAGGCAGACAGCAAAGGGCCTGTAATTTACAGCCAGGAACGTGTCGGTTTGTATGGCAAAACCTTTAAGGTTTATAAATTCCGCAGCATGAGGCAGGACGCCGAAGCAAAAAGCGGGCCGGTGCTTGCCAAAGAAGGCGACAACCGTATAACCAAAGTCGGCAGGTTTATCCGCGCAACGCGTATTGATGAACTGCCACAGCTTTTTAACGTGCTTAAAGGCGAAATGAGCATCGTCGGGCCAAGGCCGGAACGTCCGTTTTTTGTGGAACAATATGTGCAGGAACGCCCTGAATACAGCTACCGCCATAACGTAAAACCGGGCATAACAGGCCTTGCGCAGATAGCAGGCAAATACAACACCACTGCATACGATAAACTTATTTACGACCTTATCTACATACAGGAACAAAGCGTTAAAACCGATTTAATCATCATGCTGCAAACATTTAAAGTGCTTATTACTAAAGAAAGCACCGAAGGGGTAAAGTAAAACGTGAAATTTACTGTATTAATGTCAGTATATAAAAAAGAAAAAGCAGAATATTTACAACTGGCGTTGGACAGTGTAATTAATCAAACACTAAAGCCTGATGAAATAGTATTGGTGCAAGATGGTGAGTTAACAGAAGTACTGTATACAGTAATTGAAAAATACAAACAAAAATATCCTGCTATTTTTAAAACATATGCTTTAAAACAAAACCAGGGTTTAGGCAAAGCACTTAACTATGGTATGGAAAAATGCAGTAATGAGCTTATTGCAAGAATGGATACAGACGATATAGCTGAACCAAAACGTTTTGAACTGCAAATACATGAATTTATAAAAGATAAAGAACTTGCGTTATGTGGTGGGCAGATAGCAGAATTTGCAGATAATACAAATGAAATAACTGGTTATAGAAATGTGCCTTTAACACATAATGAAATATTAACCTTTGTTAAAAAACGCAATCCGTTTAACCATATGACGGTAATGTTTAAAAAGCAGGCAGTACAAAATGTTGGCGGGTATCAACATATGCCTTATTTTGAAGATTATTGGCTGTGGGCAAGATTGTTAAAAGCAGGTTATAAAACAAAAAATGTTGATAATGTTTTAGTAAAAGTTCGTGCAGATCAAGATATGATAGCACGGCGCGGTGGATGGGAATATGTAAGGTGTATAACAAGATTTGAGCAAGCTTTATACAAAATAGGAATAATAAATTTGATTAATTTCTTGGTATATTCGAGTTTAAGAAGCATTGTTGCGATAATACCTGAAAGTTTGAGATTAATTGTTTATAAATGGAAGTTGAGAAAGTAGAGGATTTTATTTAATTTGAAAAGAGAGTTAACTTTAAAAGAAATTCAAGAATGTGAATTAAAAATATTAGAACATGTTGATAGATTTTGCAGAGAAAATAATATTAAATATTCTTTAACAGGTGGAACTTTGCTTGGTGCTATACGGCATAAGGGATTTATACCTTGGGATGATGATATTGATATTGTAATGTTAAGAGATGATTATGAAAGATTTTTAAAATTATATAAAGATAGTGAGTTTGTCCTTTTTACACCTTTTAAGCAAAATGATTATTATTATTCATACTCTAAGGTAATTTATAGAAAAACAGAAATGAAAGAAAATGATTTATTACCTATTAATGGGTATGGAGTTTATTTAGATGTTTTTCCATTAGATAGAATTAATAATATTCCATTTATAGCGAATGTAAAAATAGTTCTACTAAAAATAATTAGAAAGCTACATGCGTTAAGTAATTATAAGGACATTCCTAATGATAAAAGTAGTATAGAAAAAATAATAGGAAATTTAATATTTCCTATTTGTAAAATAATAGGGTTTAAAAATTTTATTAAATTGGAAAATTGGATAATAAATTTGTTCGTTTCTAAAGAATCTGCATATGTTGCGAATCTATATAGTTATTATGGAATAAAAGAAAAAACACCTAAATTATATTTTGAAGAATTTGTTGAATGTGAGTTTGAAAATAAAAGATTTTTTGTTTTAAAAGAGTACGATACGTTTTTAAAAAAAATATTTAATAATTATTGGGAGTTACCACCAGTGGAAAAGAGAGTAACACATCATAAATATAAAGTTTATTATAAAGAATTATAAAACATATTTATATATGATAAATAAAATATATTAATGAAGTAGTTTTATTTTCTGTTCATTTTCAATAATTTAAAACAATTAAGTAAAGGAGTATAACAGTGAAAGCATTAATTTTAGCAGCTGGTTTGGGAACCAGATTAGCTCCGATAACGGATAGTTACCCTAAATGTATGACAGCGGTAGTGAATGGCATAACTATTATAGAACAGCAAATAAAATCTTTATTAGCAAATAATATTAAAGATATTACTGTTATTGTTGGTTATAAATCTGATATATTAATACCTTATTTAAAAACATTATATAAAGATATAAATATTATTGAAAATAAGGATTTTCAAAATACTAATAATATGTATTCTGCATTTTTAGGATATAAAAACTTAAAAGATAGTGATTTCATTATGATGAATGCAGATGTATTTTTTGATAGCAAGACATTAAAAAGCTTGATAGACGATGTTAATTCTGATGCCATTGTTACGGATATCGGAACATGGAATGAAGAATCTATGAAAGTAGTTGAAGCAAATGGAAAATTAATCAAAATATCAAAACAAATAGATAAGAAAGATGCTTTAGGATGTTCTATTGATGTATATAAATTTTCAAAAACAGCAGGTAATAGATTTTTTGAACAATGTAATTCTTATATATACGATAAAGGTGAATTAAAATTGTGGAGTGAGGTTGCACTTAGTGATATTTTAAAATACTGTAATTTTAAAGCAAGTAAACTTAATGGCAGATGGTATGAAATAGATACACATGAAGACTTGGCAAAAGCAAGAGAGTTGTTTATTAAGTAAAAGGATTACAAATGATTAGAGTATTACATGTTGTATCAAGCACATCTCAAAGTAGCGGTGTTATGAGTTGTGTTATGAATTATTATAGATCTTTGGATAAGGAAAAAATACAATTCGATTTTTTATGCTTTAAAAAAACAGACGTAAATTTTAATTCAGAAATAAGTTGTTTAGGTGGAAATATCTTTTGTGTTAATAAGCCTTCAATAAAAAATCTTTTTAGAACATATAGGGAATTTGATTCGTTTTTTAGCAACAATGCTGCTAAATATATAGCGGTTCATTTGCATGAAGTATATTTAGTACATTTTATTAATCATTTTTGTAAAAAGTATAATATAAAACATTTAATAACACATGCACATACAACAAAATATTCAGATAATCCTAAAAATGCATTGCGAAATAGGATTATGTGTTTTGGTTTGAATAATACTGCGACAGATTTATTCGCGTGTTCTAAAGCAGCTGGTGAATTTTATTATGGCAAAAAAGCTGTTAAAGGTGGTAAGGTAAAAATAATACCTAACGCTATAAATTTAGAAAAATATAAATTTAATGAAACTATTAGAAATAAAGTTAGAAAAGAATTAAATATAGAAAATAAATTTGTAATTGGTCATATTGGCAGAATGGCACCACCTAAAAATCAGAAGTTTTTATTAAAAATATTTAGAGAAGTAAAAAAAGAAAAAAATAATGCAATATTGTTAATGATAGGCGATGGACCGTTAAAAGGTGAAATAGAAAAAGAAATTGATAATTTAAATATAAAAGACAGTGTTGTTTTATTAGGTATAAGACATGATGTACCTGAATTATTAATGGCAATGGATGTTTTTGTTTTACCGTCATTATATGAAGGGTTGCCGGTTGTTTGTGTAGAGGCGCAAGCAGCAGGATTAAGATGTATGTTAAGTGATAATATTACGAAAGAAGTAGATTGTGGATTATGTGAATTTATTCCTTTAGATAAGTCACCTTCTATTTGGAGACAAGAAATTTTAAAGAAACTAGTAAATAATAGAAATTTAACTATTAATAAAATAATAAATGACAAGTTCAGTATTATACAACAATCTAAAATACTAGAGAAATTATATTTTGAAATAAGGAAATGATTTATGAAAGATTTTACATTTGTAATGTTGACGTATAATCAAGAGCAGTATGTTATAGAACATTTGGAAAGTATAAAGTATCAAATTGAAAATTTTGGAAATAATATAAAAATAAATTTTATATTAGCAGATGATTCATCACAAGATAATACTGTTGATATGACAAAAAAATGGATAGAAGATAACAAAGAATTATTTTTTTCTTGTAATTTTATCGTTTCAAGAGAAAATAAAGGAATTGTAAATAATATTACGACTGCGTTAAAGAATATACAAACTGAATATTATAAGATTTTAGCAGGCGATGATTTATATTTTAAAAATAATATTTTTGAAATATTTTCTTCTAATGATGATATTTATTTTACTCCTGTAATTAGATTTAACGGTACAAATTTAATTAATACTGACTCAAAATGGTTTTTTAAAGAATTATTAGCGTTTCAGTATAACAAATGCGATATACAAAAAATTATATTAAAGTCATTAAAATATTCTATGAATTTAGAAAGTCCAGGATTGTTTATAAAAAAATCGCTTGTTATGGATAGTGTCTACAATATATTAAAAAGATTTCATTATATTGATGATGTGCCGTTTATTTATTCTGTACTCCAGAGAAATCAGGTGAAAGTATTGGTGGTGGATAAACCTTATATTTTGTATAGAGTGCAAAGTGGAATATCGACTACTAAAAAGCATTCTAAATATAAACTTTTTATAGAAGAAAATAAAATTATTAGAAATGAAATTTTTACAAAACAAAGAAAAAATAAATATCTTAACTGGTTCAAATATGAATATAAGATTAAAGATTTTTTATATAGATATAATATTATACAAAGGAAGAATAAAGTGATCCAAAATTTTAGAATAAATATGCAAAAGGAAGAGAGATTAGCAATTGAATATATAAAATTAATTAATAAAAGAGCAAAACAATGGGAAATGCAACAAGGTGATAAATATGTTAAAATGCATAGAAATTAAAAACTTATTTGGCAGATTCAATTATACATTAGATTTTGAAGGAAAAAATATAGTGATTTTAACTGGACCAAATGGATTTGGAAAATCAACAATTTTACAAATTATAGATGCTATTGCAAATGATAGACTTTTTTATTTATTGAAAATAGAATTTGATGAACTTTCTTTTGAATTTATTGATAATGAAAATTTAAATAAAGCCGTTTCAATAATTAGAGAAGAAAAAAGACTGTTAATTAACAAAACAGAAATTAAATTAGAAAAGTCTTTTAATGAAGTAAATAAAATGATAACAGATTTTCCTTGGATAAATCAAATAGATAACAATACATTCGAAGACAGGCGTTTTGAAAAATATTATACTTTTGATGAATTGTTTTTAAGATATTTATATTCTAAAGGAAATGATATTTTTATTAATTCTCAAAATAGAATAAATGAAATTCAAAAAATAGAAAATACCTTAAAAGATATAAAACTCTTATTCGGAGAAATAGTATTAATTTCAGAACAAAGGCTAATAAGAAAACAAAATATTAATAAAAGAAGAAATGAAGAAGTAGTAGATGTTATAGTTAATTTGCCAGAAGAATTAAAAAAAGAAATAAGTAAAGTTTCTGAAAAATATTCTAATATAGCTAATAAGTTAGATAGTACTTATCCAAATAGGCTTTTTAAAGCTGAAAATGGATTGAATAGCGAAATTGAATTTAACGATTTATTAAATAAATCTAAAGAAAAGTTTCAAAAACTTCAAAAGTATGATTTAGTAAATATGTCTAATATAGAAGATTCAAAATATAAATCTGAATATGCAACAGCATTAAAAATATATTTTGATGATTTTGCAAAAAAATATGAAGTATTTGAACCTTTAATAAAAAAGTTTGATTTATTTACAAGTATAATAAATGCTCGTTTTAATTTTAAAAAGATTAAAATATCAAAAACTAATGGTTTGGAAGTTGTTGATCAAAATGATGAAAACAAGAAGATTAGTTTGCAACAATTATCTTCAGGGGAAAAGCAGGAGATTATACTTTTTTACAATTTAATTTTTAATACAAAAGATAATTTATTGCTTTTAATTGATGAGCCCGAAATTTCTTTGCATATAGTATGGCAAAAAATGTTTTTAGATGATCTACTTAAAATTATCGACGTTACTAAAATAAATGTAATTTTAGCTACACATTCACCTCAGATTATCAGTAATCATTGGGATTTACAAATTGATTTAGGAGAACAATATAAAAGTGGAGAACTCAATTCAAAGCAATTTAACTAAAGAAAGTATAATTTCAGATATAAAAATGTCGATGAGTGCTGATTATTTAAATAAAAAGATATTTTTATTAGTAGAGGGTTCCTCTGATATTCTTTTTTTGAAAAAATTTTTAAATGAACATGTAGATATTTTGGAATCATTTTCCGGGAAGCAGGGCGTAAGAGAAATTATTGAATATTTTTTAGATGATAATTCAGATAATAAAGTTTTTGGAATATGTGATAGAGATTATGATTACACATATCAAAATAAACATATATTTTATTATGATTATTCAACTTTAGAAATAATGATTGTTCATAATAATAATGTTTTTAACAATATTACTACGGAATATTATCGTGGCGATAAGTCTTTTGAAGAATTAAGAATTTGGATTTTAAAAGAGTTATCTTGGTTATCTGCTTTAAGAAAATGCAGTTTTGATAAAAATTTAAATATTAATTTTAACGGCTTAATCATTGCAGAAGTTTTAAAGAATGGTAGATTTAACAAAGAAAAAGCATTGGAAAAATTAAGTTGTATAAACAACAAAGATTTAAGCATATACAACGAATTTTTACAAGTGGAAACAGATGATATTAATAATTTGTACAACATAACACAAGGTCATGATTTTATAAAAGCTTTTCAAAAACTGTGCCAAGAGAAAAATAGTAAAACCCCTAATGTTAATACGATGGAAAGTATATTTAGATGTAGTTTTAGAATTGAAGATTTAACGCAAACGCAATTGTATAAAGAAATGAATGGAAGAGAAATTAATATATTTATGCAATAAGAGGGTGAATGATATGCAAATTTTAGCTAACAGAATGGACAGAGGTTTTTATAAATATCAATCGGAGTTTGAGGAAAAAGCTTTAGAAGTGTTGCGTTCTGGTTGGTATGTTTTAGGAACTGAAGTAGAAAATTTTGAAAAAGAATTTGCAAAATATACTGGAGCACGCTATTGCGTTGGTTTAGCAAGTGGATTGGATGCTTTATGGATTGCTTTTAGAGTATTAGGTATAGGCAAAGGTGATGAGGTAATTGTTCAAGCTAATACTTATATAGCTAGTGTCATGGGTATAACTATTAATGGGGCAACACCTGTTTTTGTAGAACCAGATGAAACATTTGGTATTGATATTAATAAAATTGAAGCTAAAATCACTACAAAGACAAAAGCTATTTTAGTAGTACACTTATATGGGATTCCAACAAAAATGGATAAGATTGGCGAATTATGTAAAAAATATAATTTGAGGTTAGTTGAAGATTGTGCTCAATCTCATGGGGCTTTTTATAAAGGTAGAATGACAGGAACTTTTGGCGATATTGGATGTTTTTCTTTTTACCCGTCAAAGAATTTAGGCGCATTTGGTGATGCCGGAGCAATTATTACGGACAACAAAGAATTAGCAGATAAATTTAAAGTTTTTAGAAATTATGGCAGTGAAAAACGTTATTATAATAAAGTAGTAGGTGCTAATTCGCGTCTGGATGAATTGCAAGCAGGATTATTAAGGATAAGATTACAGCATTTAAATGAGATAACGCAGGAAAAGATAGAAATTGCCGAAAGATACAATAGAGAAATTAAAAATACAAAATTAGTTTTACCAAAAACTAATGATAATTCGGTATGTGTATGGCATCAATACGTTATTAGATGTAAAGAACGGGAAGAATTAATTCATTATCTTGATAATAATGGTATTAATACGATAATACATTATCCTATACCGCCACATTTATCAGAAGCATATAAATATTTAGGTTATAAAAAAGGTGATTATCCTATTACTGAAGATTTTGCTGATTCGGTGTTATCAATACCAATTTATAATGGTATGACAGAAGACGAACAAACATATGTAATTGATAAATTAAATAAATTTTAAATATTGAAGGGATATTGATGACATTATTAAATAAATGTAAATTACTTGATTTTAAAGAATATGGAGATGAACGTGGAAAACTTGTTGCTATAGAAAATAACAAGGATATACCATTTGATATAAAACGTATTTTTTATATCTATAATGCTGATGATAAAACTGTAAGAGGATGTCACGCTAATCGAAATTCTGAATTTGTATTAATAAATGTTTCTGGCAGCAGTGAAGTAAAAATAAATGATGGCAGTCATAGTATAAACATACATTTAGATAAGCCGATGACAGGAATTTATATTCCTAAAATGTTATGGAAAGAAATGTATAATTTCACAACAGATGCCGTATTATTATGTTTAACTAATACTTATTACGATAGTGAAGAGTATATAAGAGATTATGAGCAATATTTGACAGAAATCAAAAGTAATGAACAAATTTAAACTTTTTATTGATAATTTTTTAATATATGGTGTTGGTGGCATTATAAATAAGTTAATACCATTTTTCATGTTGCCCATTGTTACACGTTTAATGCCGGATAGCAGTTATTTTGGTTTAAGTGATTTAACCAATACATTAGTAGCTTTTGGTAGTGCTTTTGCAATAATGGGTATGTATGATGCTGCTTTTAGGACTTTTTTTGATAGAAATGATGAGCAATTTCAAAAAAGTGTTTGTTCAACAACATTATTTTTTGTATTAGGAACTTCAAGCATTGTATTTTTTATATTGGTATTGTTTGATAATTTTATAACTGCATTTTTCTTTGGAAGCAGTGAATATCGGATTCTGTTATATTTTGCTGCTGTTAGTATATTAATAGGTTCAACAAACAGTATTTTAACGATACCGACAAGAGTGCAAAATAAAAGAATTGTATTTTTATCGGTCAATTTTATATCTTCCATAATATCTTATTCTGTTTCGATATTTTTATTAATACATGGTTATTATTTAACTGCTTTACCAATTGCGGCAGTTTGTTCAGCAGTAAGTACAGGGGTTAGTTTCTATATTTTAAACAAAAAATGGTTTAAATTTAGTTTATTTAAATTTAGTTTATTGAAACAAATGCTGGTTATCGCATTACCTATGATGCCGGGATTTTTTATATACTGGGTATTAGGTTCGTGCGACAGAATTATGATAGTACATTTTATAGGAGAGGATGCAGCCGGTGTATATGCAGCAGGCGCTAAACTTGCAGCCGCGAGTCAGTTAATCTATATGGCGTTTGCCGGTGGATGGCAATATTTTGCTTTCTCTACCATGCATGAAGAAAATCAGGTAAAAAATAATTCACTGGTATTTGAATATTTAGGAATTATATCGTTTATAGCTACAAGCTTTGTATGTGCATTATCATATGATGTTATTTCGATATTTTATCCATTAAACTATCAGTATGGCTATATCGTTGTTCCGTATTTATTCTTGGCTCCATTATTATTAATGCTTTATCAGGTCATAGGTAATCAATTTTTAGTTATAAAAAAAACATGGCCAGGAGTATTCATTGTTTTTTGTGGAGCAATAATTAATTTATTATGTAATTATTACCTTATACCTGTTTTAGGTATTGAAGGAGCTGGTATTGCAACGATAATGGGATATGCAACATCTGTTTGTATCTGTTCAGGTGTTTTGATAAAAATGAAATTACTAGAAATAAGTAATAAATTTTTATTTGCAGCATTTTTGATAATTGCGAATATATTAGTATGGCGCATATTTGTTCAAACTGATATATGGTTGGGTTTGTTACTTTCGTTAATAATGGTAATTTTGTATTTATGTATTTATAGAAAAAATATTGTAGAAAATTTTTCAAAATACTATGAAAATAATTTTAAATGAATCTAATAAAAAATATAATGAAACTTTGCAAGGCTTGAGAGGTTTGGCAATTATATTAATAGTTTTATCTCATTGCAACTATATTCAGAATGAATACGGCAAAAATATTTTTGCTTCAGCTGGTGGTTTAGGTGTACAAATTTTTATTATGTTAAGTGGTTATTTGGCTATAATGAATTATTATAACTATCGCTCGTTTCCCAGTATAAATAGTTATATTAAAAGAAAGCTAAAGAAATTTTATCCGCTGCATTTTATAACCTTAATTTTTGCACTACCATTTATATTTAAAAGTATTCTGAATGGAAAATTTGAAAGTGTATTAGAAAGAATTGTATTAAATTTATTACTTTTACAAAGTTATATACCGGATATGAGTATATATTTTTCATTGAATGCGACTTCATGGTACTTATCTACTGCTTTTTTCTTTATAGTTTTAACTCCAAAAATAATTAAGCTCATTGATTTTACAGTTAATGAAATTGGTGCAAGTATTTGTATTATTGCTATAGTTTTTGTTCAATATTTATTATTTTATTTGTGCGCTGATAGTCAAATTGCACATTGGTTGTTGTATATTTGTCCAGCAGTTAGAATTTTAGATTTTGTGTTGGGGGGGGTACACGTATGTTGCTTTACAAAAGAATAAGAACATAAATGCACAATTTATTGCTATCGTTATTATACTAGATACGGTGTTGCTTTATAATTCTGCTTTTTCAAATAGTATGTATTATTGTACGGCTGCGTGGACATTGCCAAATATTCTACTGTTTTTAAGTTTAGAATCTGATTCTATAAGTAGTTTAAAAGAAAATATTTTTAAAAATAAATTTTTAGTTTTTATTGGAAATATTAGTTTTGAAATATTTTTAATACATTTATTAGTTTTTAATTATGTAGCTTTTGTGTTTAGAAAGATAGGATATCAAGGTAGTATTTGGATATATATTTTAGGTTGTTTAATTACAATAGTTTTATCTGTTTTATACCAAAAAAATGAAAATAAAATTTTAAATTTGATAGGTAAGGTGACATTATGCAAAAAAGAAATATAGAATTAACTGGCAAGTTTGTTATTTTGAAAGAAATACAGCCGGAATTTTTTAAATATATTATTGAATGGCGTAATAATCCGAAACTTAATAGATTTTTAAAATTATTAAACTTAAAATAAATTTAAGTTTTAATGTGGAGGTAAATAAATGTCTTTTGAATTGCAAAATATAATTTTTAATTCAGATTTAACACGTAGAACACTTTTAGATTATAAATCAAAAATTAGAAATACAAAAAAATATAAAATACAAGTGTTTAGAAATCATTCGTTTGAATTGATTGAACATACTATTTCTATGTATCTTGATTATGCTGAAATAAATGTGGAGTTTAATTATAGCGGTTATGATGATAGCTTCTCTTTTTTAGAGCTTGATCTTTCATCAGATATGATTATAGTTTGGGTTGATACGGATAGGTATAAAAATAGAAATGCTGAGGAAATTTTATTAGATCGTATTAAACAATTAAAATTAAAATATTTGCGACCAGTTTTAGTAATACCATTAGGAATGAAATTTACTTTTGAATTAGTGGGAGTAACTATTTTTAATTTAAATGAAATACAAGAGAATTATGGAATAGAATTGATTGATGAAAGAACACTGAAAGCAACAGGGACTCGTTTAAGTAACAGTGCAATGTTACTTGTATCTCGTATATTGGGGTTAAAATATTTGCCAGCTTTGCTTAAACCATTATTAAAATGTATTGTCCTTGATCTTGATAATACACTTTATAAAGGGGTATTGGGTGAAGATGGAATACAAGGTATTAAATTAACTGATGAGCATAAATACTTACAAAAAAAGTTAAAAGAACTATCAGAAAGTGGTTTTTTCTTATCTATTGCGTCTAAAAATGAAATGGATGATGTAAAAAAATTGTTTTATGAAAGAAAAGATTTTATATTAGATTTTGATGATTTTGCTTATGTTTGCGCTTCTTGGGAGGCTAAAACTGATATGATTGCAAAAACAGCAGCTTTTCTTAACATTGGAATAGATAGTTTACTATTTGTTGATGATAATATAGGCGAGTTATCGTCTGTTAAAATGGCTTTTCCTAATATTCATCAAATTTTAGCACTAAATAATGCAATGATAACAGCAAAAGTTTTAAATGAATATCCAGGATTATTTAAGTTAAATATTTCTAGTGAAGATTTAAAACGTAAAGATGATGTTAAAGCTAATAAATTGAGAAAAGACTTGCAACATCAAATGAGTAAGGAAGAATATATAAAATCGTTAGAGTTAAAATTAGATTTTTATTGTAACAAAAGAGAACATTTACAGCGAGTGTCGGAATTGGCAAATAAGACCAATCAGTTTATTTTTAACTATAAACGTTATTCACTTGCTGAAGTAGAAAAATATATAGAAGAAAAAGAATACACTATAGTTACTATTTCGCTTGCTGATAAATTATCAGATAGTGGATTAATAGGAGTTTGCATTGGTCACTTAATAAATGAATATGTAGAAATAGAAGAATGTTTTATAAGTTGTCGTGCGTTAGGAAGAGGCATTGATGACGTTATTGTACTTGGAGCAATTAAAATAATTTTAGATAACTATAATGTTGATTTAGTTAGAGTCGCTTTTAAAAGAGGCGAAAGGAATAAACCGGCAGAGAAATTTGTAATTCAATATTTGCAGAAATATTTAGAACAACCTGAATGGTTTAAATATATTTTTCCAGATAATTTAATAAATGTATCTATAAATTAACGAAGATAAGGAGTCTAAATTATGAAAGAAGAAGTATTATCTATAATTGAAGATATTTTAAAATGTGATAGGGAAACATTAATTGAGCAAATAAATTCAAAAAATTTATGGGATTCTTTACTTAGAGTAGAAATATTTTTTGCTATTGAAGAAGAATTTGGCGTTCAATTTACTGAAGACGAATTTGGTTCTATAGAAACACCAGCACAATTGTGTGAAGCAGTTATTAAAAAGGTTGAAAAATAATGAAACATAGATTTAGCTTGGAAGGATATAATTATCGTTTAAGGCCCATAAAACTATCTGATGCAGACTTTATTGTACAAGTTCGTTTAGAAGATATAGATAGAAACTGTTTTATACACAAAATTTCTTCTGACGTGCAAAGTCAGATTAGGTGGCTTGAAAATTACTTTATGCGTACTGGTGATTACTATTTCGTCATTGAAAATCGTTTAACAGGTAAAGCAGAAGGCCTAATTTCTATTTACGATGAAAATGATGGACATGCTGAATGGGGACGTTGGGTAATAAAAAAAGGTTCTATGGCGGCAGCAGAAAGTGTTTATCTTTTATATAAAATAGCTTTTGAACAAATAGGATTAAAAGAATTATATTGCCGTACAATTGAAGATAATAAGCAGGTCGTATCTTTTCATACTTCAATTGGTGAAAAAACGAGGAAAGTCATTGAGAATTATACTGAACTTAACGGAGTATTTTATAATGCGGTAGAGCAATATTCTGATAAGGAAAATTTTTATAATAATATTTCTCCACGAATAGAAAAACAAGCACAGATGATTTTAGTACGCAATCAAAAAAATTTAATAGGAGAATTGAATTTTCATCATATTGGAGTAGCTGTAAAAAACATAGAAAAAGAATTTTCTAATTATGTTTTATTAGGTTATAAAAAAGAAGGAGAATGTTTTGTTGATAAAGAGCAGGGTATTAAGGGTTTATTTATTTCTGCAAAAGGACAACCTACTCTTGAATTATTAGAAAATCTTCCAGAGTATCATACTTTAGATTTACAACTAAAAAATGGACAAAAAATGTATCATATGGCATATTATACATCTGAATTTGATCAAACAATTGATATGTTTGAAAAGTGTCGGGCAAAAATTATATCGCCACCTAAGAAATCTGTATATTTTAAAAAAAGAATTTGTTTTTTAATGTTTAATAATATGACGATGATAGAGTTGTTGGAAAACAATATATATTAAAAATATTATTACAATAATGAAAGTGTAATTAAATAAATAGTGAAAATTCTATTATTAAGGAGCTAATTATGAAAGGCATAATTTTAGCCGGTGGGTCAGGTACAAGGTTATATCCGTTGACACGCGTGACAAGTAAACAACTTTTGCCGGTGTATGACAAGCCGATGATTTATTATCCGCTTTCGACGCTTATGTTGGCAGGTATCAGGGATATTTTAATAATCTCTACGCCAAGCGATACGCCGCGATTTGAAAAGCTATTAGGTGATGGCAGTCATTTTGGCATAAATTTATCTTATGCTGTGCAGCCAAGCCCTGATGGCTTAGCACAGGCGTTTTTGATTGGAGAAGATTTTATAGGCGATGAGCCGTGCGCTATGATACTTGGCGACAATATTTTTTACGGTGGCTGGTTCCGCAAGAATTTGCAGGAAGCGAAAAAGAATGCTGAAAACGGTTATGCTACTATTTTTGGCTATTATGTAAAAGACCCGGAACGCTTTGGTATTATGGAATTTGATAAAAGCTATAATGTTATCAGCGTTGAAGAAAAACCGGAAAACCCAAAAAGCAATTATTGCATTACAGGTTTATATTTTTACGATAATAAAGTAGTAGAAATGGCAAAACAGGTTAAGCCATCTGCACGTGGAGAACTTGAAATTACCGATTTGAACAGACTTTATTTGGAACAAGGTAAATTAAAAGCACAGATTTTAGGACGCGGGTTTGCGTGGCTTGATACCGGAACAATGGATAGCCTGATGGAGGCATCTACTTTTGTGCAGACTCTGCAAAACAGGCAGGGGCTTGTTATATCTGCTCCTGAAGAAATTGCTTACCATGAAAAATGGATAAATAAAGAACAGCTTTTAGAATCGGCCAAGATTTATGGAAAATCACCTTATGGAGAACATTTAAGAATGGTTGCGGAAGATAGAATTCTTTTTGGCGGCATAGAATAGGTGTAAGTATGAAACTCATCATCACCGGCGGGGCCGGGTTTATTGGCAGTAATTTTATATATTATGAGCTTAAGCAGCATCCGGAGGACGAATTTATTTGTCTGGATAAGCTGACGTATGCAGGCAATTTAAGCAGTTTGAAGGACGCAATGCAGCAGCCGAACTTTAAGTTTGTTAAAGGCGATATTGCTGACCGTGATTTTGTTTACAGCCTGTTTGAAGGAGAAAAGCCTGATGTTGTGGTAAACTTTGCGGCGGAAAGCCATGTTGACCGCAGCATTTTAGAGCCGGAGCTGTTTTTAAAAACAAATGTTATCGGCACTGGTGTGCTGATGGACGCCTGCCGCAAGTATGGCATAAAGCGTTACCATCAGGTAAGTACGGACGAAGTTTACGGCGATTTGCCGCTGGACAGACCGGATTTGTTCTTTACGGAAACCACGCCGCTGCATACTTCGAGTCCGTATTCTGCGTCTAAAGCTAGCGCGGATTTATTGGTTCTGGCATATCACCGTACTTATGGTTTGCCGGTGACGATTTCCCGCTGCAGCAATAACTATGGTCCGTATCATTTTCCAGAGAAGCTGATTCCGCTGATGATTATCAATGCCTTGCATGATAAAGCACTGCCGGTATATGGCGACGGAGCTAATGTGCGCGATTGGCTGTATGTGGAAGACCATTGCAGTGCCATTGATTTAATTATTCGCCATGGGCGCGATGGCGAAGTTTACAACGTAGGCGGGCACAACGAAAAGAGCAATTTGGTCGTTGTGAAGATTATTTTAAAAGCACTGGGCAAGAGCGAAGATTTGATAACTTTTGTGAAAGACCGTCCGGGGCACGACAGGCGTTACGCCATTGATCAGACAAAGATACACAACGAGCTTGGCTGGCTGCCGCAAACAAAGTTTGAGGACGGCATTGCCAAAACGATTGAATGGTATTTAGACAATAAAGACTGGTGGCAGGAAATCATCAGCGGCGAATATCAAAATTATTACAAAAAGATGTATGGAAATAAATTTTAAAAATTTATGTTTAAAAGAAATTTACAAAAGCAAATTTTAAAATTAAATAATAAGCTTAATGTTTTTGCGTTGTTTGGTTCATCTCGAACAGGTAAGACAACATTCCTTAAACAACTCGCCGATACTAACCGTAAATATGTTGATTTATCTGAACCGGCAATGCGCGGTATGGCAAGCGGTGAGCCTGTCCTGTTCCTTCAACGCTATGCGCCGCCGGTGCTGATTGATAATATTCAGTATGCGCCGGATTTGGTGCCGGTGATTAAGGATTATGTTTTGCATAATGGCAAGCCCGGTGATTTTTGGCTGATTGCGCCGAAGGAGTACGCCGACAAGTTAAGCGCTATTTTTGCGGAGTTTGGCGATAAGTTTGCTTGTTTAGAACTTTGCGGGTTAAGCAGTGCAGAAATTGACGGGCGCGAAAGCACGCCGTTTTTGCCGGAAATGGGCGCACTTGCGGGACGCATGCAAAATGCAGTGCCGCATGACGTGGTGGAAATTTATGAACGTATTTGGCGCGGGGATAAGCCTGCAATGTACAACGAAGGTGCAGATTGGCAAAGCTATTATGCGCGTTTGGTGCAGGATATTTTACAGCGTGACATTCGTAATTTTGTGCAGCTTAACGATGAGATGAAGTTTTACCGCTTTTTATGTGCGGCGGCATCGCAGACGGCAAAGCTGTTAAACTATGCCGTTATGGCGAAGGAAACAGGCATCAGCATACCGACTGCCAAACAGTGGCTGGGCATTTTGGAAAAGATGGGGCTGGTGTACCTGCTTCAGCCCGCGGCGTTTGACGGCGTTAAGTATGTTGTAAAAACGCCGAAGCTGTATTTTACGGATACCGGCCTTGCGGCGTACCTGCTGCGCTGGAACACATCCGATGCGCTGGAAATGGGAGCGATGAGCGCGGAATTTTTTGAAACATGGGTTATCGGCGAGGTTTATAAAAGTTATGCTGCCGCAGGTGAAAAAGCGCCGCTGTACTACTACCGCAATTTTAACGGTAAGGAAATTGAGCTGTTAATTTTGCAAAACGGCGTGTTGTACCCTTGCGTTATCGCCAAAAGCGCGCAGCCGCAAAAAATGTATAAGCGTTTTAATATTGTTAATCCGGCCTTTGCCGTGTGTGCTGATGTGCAAATTGCAGGCGGCAGCGTTATTTGCCTTGCGCCGGAGTTTGGCACGGACGCCAAAAATATTTTATACATACCCGCGTGGATGATTTAAGCCTTGCTTTGCAGGGCTTTATTTTTTGCAATAAAATGTCGAGTAAAATACAAAAAAACTTGACAAAATTTTGATAAATATATACACTTTTAATAAAGTAGGTGATTATATGTATAACGGAAAATTAAACGAATATATTGAAAGATTGCCTGTTAAAAGTATTATTATAGCTAAAAATTTATATGATAAATTTTTTTATAATTTGAGCAAGGCAGCTTTTATCAAGAATTTAGAGCGTTTGGTCAAAAAAGAATTGCTTATTGTAATTGGTAAGGGAGTATATTATAAACCGCAGAAATCTTTTATGGGAATGATGGGGATTGCTGATAATGAATTGCGGAATTATTTTGTTGATGGAAATAAAAGCGGTATTGAAAGAGGATATGCTTTATATAATAAATATAAACTAACAACGCAGGTTTCTAAAAAAATGCAGCTATATTCTAATAAAATCGTTTTTAATAAACAGGTTATAAAAAATGCAACGGTAGAAAAGTTTAATTTTAAATATAATTACAAGCTGGCATTTACTGTTGAATATTTGGAGGTTTTGGAAAATTACAGAAGCATTGAAGATTTAAATTATAAAGCGCTGTATAATTTTTGTAAAAAAATTGCAGCGGAATATGACGAGATGAAATTGGAAGCTGTTTTAAAATCGGGATGGTATAAAAAAAGAACGATTGCTTTTTTGCAGCATATTTTGAACTATTTTAATGTAAAAAACAATCTGAAGAAATTTTTAAACAGTACTTCAAAATACGATTATTTAAAAATGGAGAGTATAGCGAATGCTGCTGCATGAAAATGAAGATTTATTTAATGGATTGGTAATACAAACTGCTGCTTTTAAAAATATTCCGCAGGATGCGGTTATTAAGGATTATATGATTTGCAGTATTTTGCAAAAATTAAGCGAATCGGAATACATAAATAAATGTATTTTTAAAGGTGGGACGTCTTTAAGTAAATGTTACGAAGGCGCAATTGAGCGTTTTTCGGAAGATATTGATTTAACATATTTGCCTGATGAGAATGAAAGTACAAAAAGTATTGAACGAAACTTAAAAAATATTGAAAAGTTACTGGCTGAAGGTTTTGAAATAGAAAAAATTGAAGCTGAACGCAGTAACAGAAATAAAAGCGCATATTTATCTAAAAATATTTTAGGCAGCCAATGCAGAATAAAACTTGAAATTGGCTCAAGCGTCAGACCTGAACCATATAATTTATTATCTGTAAAAACGTATTTTCAGGAGTTTTTGGAAAGCATTGATAAAAGCGCAGCGAAAGCAGTAATTGCAGAGTATTGGCTAAAAAACTTTGAAGTAAATGTTTTGGATATAGTAAGGACTTTTATTGATAAAATTTTTGCTGTTAAACGTCATGTTTTAGAAGGCAGTATCAATAATAAGGCAAGGCATTTATATGATATAGTGCGCCTGTATAACCGTGAAGAAATAGTAAGCTTTGTTGCTGAGAAGGATGAGTTTAAAAAATTGATAGAATTGGTAAAAGCAACAGATGAAGAATATCTGAACGGTAAGCGCAACTGCGAATATTATCATCCGCAGGAGAATTTTAATTATGCTTTGTGGGCAAATAAATTAAATGATAAAGAATTAAGGAAGCGTTACGAGCGGCTGCATGAAGAACTTTTATATACTAATGAGAAGCAAAATTTTGATGATGTTTTAAATGTTATGGAGCAAATTGGACATGCTTTTGAAGCGGTTGGCGAATAAAATTTGAATTTGTGGTATAATATATTATTATGATTACATACGAAAGGAACGGCTATGGCAGATAAATTTTTGGTTATAGATGGCAGCAGCCTGATTCACCGTGCGTTTTTTGCGTTGCCGCCGCTGACGACGAAAAACGGCGTGCATACGGGCGCGGTGTACGGCTTTTGCAACATGCTTCTGCGGCTTTTGGCCGATGTTCAGCCCAAGTGGCTGGCGGTAGCGTTTGATAAGAGCCGCAAAACCTTCCGCACGGAGATGTTTGCCGATTACAAGGGTCAGCGCAAGCCGACGCCGAGCGAGCTTTCGGAACAGTTTCCGCTGGCGCGCAAGGTGCTGGAAGCGATGAACATTGCCGTGCTGGAGCTGGATAATTACGAGGCGGACGATATCATCGGCACTTTTGCCGTGCATGCGCCGCAGCAGGCGGAGGTAATTATCGTCACCGGTGACCGCGACGAGTTGCAGCTTTTGAGTGACCGCACGAGCGTATATTTTACCAAGCGCGGCATTTCGGATTTGAAGGTTTACACGCCGCAGGTTTTTGCCGAGGAGTACGAAAACCTTACGCCGAAGCAGCTTATCGACCTGAAAGGTTTGATGGGTGATAGTTCGGACAATATCCCCGGTGTACCGGGCGTTGGTCCGAAAACGGCGCTGAAGCTGATAAGCGAATACGGCAGTGTGGAAAATGTTTTGGAGAACGCCGGAAACATCAGCGGCAAGGCGCTGCGAGAAAAGCTTTTGAACAATAAGGATTCAGCGCTGCTTTCCAAAAAGCTGGCGACGATATTTACGGATGTGCCGGTAAGTACGGATTTAGCCGCTTACGAGCTGCGCGGTATGCAGCCGGAAGCGCGCGAACTGATGCAGTCGCTGGAGTTCCGCAATATGTATGACCGTTTTGCTTCCGTTATGGGCGCAGGCGAAGGCGATTTCAGCCTGTTCGGCGAGGAGATTGAAGAAACGCCAGATGCTTTGCCGGAAGAAGTTATCGCATCTGACGACGATGCGGAAGCACTGTTTAAACTTATCGCCGCAAGGCGCGAGGTTACGCCGCTGGCGGTGCAGGTTGGCGGTGCATTGCCTGATTTATATTTTGCGCAGGCGGAAGTTTTGTGCGACGGGCGCGTGTATGTGTTTAAGCACGGCGGCGCGGGCTGGGCGCAGTTTAACGCATGGCTGGCGGATGAAACGAAAGAGAAAGCCTGCTGCGACAGCAAGGAGATTATAAAAACTGCGCTGTGCATGGGCGGTGAGGCGCGCGGCATTGTGGACGATGTTGCCATTGCGGCGTACCTTGTGGACGCTGGGCGCAGTACTTACAGCGTAAAAACCATCAGTGCGGATTATCTGCCGCAGGCTTATGCGCAGGAGTGCAAGGCGATTGCCGAACTGGTGCCTGTTTTGCGTGCCAAGCTGAACGAACATGAGCAGATAAAATTATATGAAGAAATGGAGCTGCCGCTGGCACGCATGCTGGCTAAAATGGAGCTGGCGGGCATTAAGCCGGACGTGGCGCTGCTGGAAAAACTTACCAGAGAAATGGCGGCGCAGATTGCCGCGCTGGAAATTCTGGCGGTGGAGCAGGCAGGCGAAAGCTTCAATTTAAAATCCACCAAGCAGCTGGGCGTGGTTTTGTTTGAAAAGCTGGGGCTGCCGGTAATCAAAAAGACCAAAACCGGTTATTCCACGGACGTATCGGTATTGGAGCAGCTTCGCAACGAGCATCCGCTGGTGCGGACTGTTTTGGAACACCGCAAGCTGACCAAGCTGCACAGTACATATTTGGAAGGCCTGCGCCCGCTGATTAACGCTAAAACCGGGCGTATTCATACGCATTTTCAGCAGCTGGTGACGGTGACGGGGCGTTTGAGCAGCACCGACCCGAACTTGCAGAACATACCGACGCGCACGGAGCTGGGTAAGCAAATCCGCGAGATTTTTGTGCCGGGCGAAGGCTACGATTATCTGCTGAGCTGCGACTATTCGCAGGTGGAACTGCGCGTGTTGGCGCATATTGCACAGGATGAGCTTTTGCTGGAAAGCTTTCTGCATGGGCAGGATGTACACGCACGCACGGCGGCGGAAGTTTTTGGTGTGCCGCTGGGCGAAGTAACCGGCACGATGCGTACACGCGCCAAAGCGGTAAACTTCGGCATTGTGTACGGTATCAGCGATTTTGGCTTGGCGAAGCAGCTGGATATCAGCCGCGGTGAGGCCGGACGTTATATTGAAAACTATCTGGGACGCTACACGGGCGTTAAAAAATATATGGACGACATGGTGGCAAGCGCGCGCAAAAACGGCTATGTGCAGACGCTGTTTGGGCGCAGGCGTTACCTGCCGGATATTGACAGCCGCAACTTCAACATCCGCGGCTTTGCGGAACGCACCGCCATTAACACGCCGATACAGGGCACGGCGGCGGACATTATTAAAATTGCCATGATTAACGTGCAGAAAATGCTGGAACGGGGCAATTACAAGAGCCGCATTTTATTGCAGGTGCATGACGAACTGCTGCTGGAAGTTACGGCGGACGAACGCGAAGAAGTCGGCAAACTTGTAAAACAGACGATGGAAGCAGCCGTTAAATTAAGCGTGCCGCTGATTGCCGACGTAAACTACGGCACCAACTGGGCCAACGCAAAATAGGGGGAATAACAATGCCGGAAATGCCGGAAGTGGAGCAGGTGCGCAAAACCCTGCTGCCGCATATCAAAGGCAAAACCATAAAAAAGGTAGAAGTTTATCTGGACAGGCTGATTAAGCACCCGTCGCCGCAAGGCTTTATTGCCGGTTTAACCGGACGCACGATTGAGGACGTGGGACGCCGCGGCAAGTATTTGGTGCTTAAAACCGGCGCTGACCAGAAGCTGATTGTGCATTTGCGCATGACCGGCGCTTTGATGGCGCAGGAAGCGGACAAACCCGCGCCGCCTTATGCCAAGATTAAGTTTGAACTGACGGACGGCGTGACGATGTGGTTTACCGATATCCGCACCTTTGGCACGCTGTATCTTGTGACGAATGACGATGAATATATTGAAGGCTACGAAACGCTTGGGCCTGAGCCTTTAAGCGAAGGCTTTACGGCGGATTACATGCGCCCGGTTGTAGCCAAAAGCAAAAAGCCCATTAAGACACTGATTCTGGAGCAGACCTTTATTGCAGGGCTTGGCAATATCTACGCCGACGAGTGCCTGGCTTTATCCGGCATTTTGCCGATGCGCATTGCCAACACTTTGACGGACGCAGAAATTGACAAGCTGCACGACGCTATTAACAAAGTTATTGCGCAGGGCATTGCCAACAGGGGCACAACATTCCGCGATTACAAGGACGGCGAGGGCAACAAGGGCGACAACCAGAATCATTTGCTGGTGTACGGGCGCAAAGGGCAGTGCTGCAAAATGTGCGGCGGCGAGCTTTTGGACACCAAAGTAGGCGGGCGCGGCACAACGTACTGCCCGCACTGCCAAAAATAAAGGAAGTAAAATGAAAGTTATAGGTTTAACGGGGGGCATAGCCTCCGGTAAAAGTACAATAGCAAATTTGCTGCGCAGTTTGGGCGCACCGGTGTTTGACGCCGACGCCGAAAGCCGTGCTATGGTTGCCAAGGGCAGCCCGGCGCTGGACGAAATTGCAAAAACCTTCGGTACTGAATATTTGCAGGCTGACGGCGAACTGAACCGCGCCAAAATGGCGGAGCTTGTGTTTAACGATAAGGCGGCGCTGAAAAAACTGGAAGGCATTATCCACAAAAACGTGCATGCGGCGGCGCAGAGCTTTTTGGCTGACTGCCGCAGTAAAAATCTGCCTGCGGCGGTGCTTGATGTGCCACTGTTGATTGAATGCGGCTGGCACAAGGATGTGGACGAGGTGTGGCTGGTTGCCGTGGACAGCGAAACGCAGATTGAGCGTGCCATGCAGCGCAGCCAAATGACGCGCGAAGAAGTTAAGGCACGCATTGCCGCGCAGATGCCGCTGGAAGAAAAACGCGCCTGTGCGGATTTTGTCATCGACAACAGCGGGCCGCTGGAAGCAGCGCAGAAAACAGTGACGGACGCGTGGCGTGCGCTTGTGGCGGAGGTTTGATTTGGCAAGGCGAAAGAAGAAAAAGCTGCTGGACAGATGGAGCATTAAATTTTTAATATTTGCTCTTGCCTTTTTCCTCATCGGCGAGGCCGGCATAAAAATTTGGAACAGCGAAGCGGTGCAGACGCGCTTTGTTTATATGTGGCCGTATCAGAAAGAAATTTTGGAATACAGCAGCAAAAATAAAATCGACCCCTTTTTGGTGGCGGCGGTAATTAAAAACGAAAGCGGCTTCGACACGGAAGCTGTATCGCACGCCGGTGCGGTTGGCTTAATGCAGATAATGCCTGAAACCGGCGAATGGATTGCCGGACAGATGGGTCTTGATTATTTTGATTTGGAAGCGCTGCATACGCCGGAATATAATGTGCGTTTGGGCTGTTGGTATCTGGGCGAGCTGGAATATGAGTTTCAGCGCAACTGGGTGCTGATGATGATTGCCTACAACGCGGGGCGCGGCAACACGCGCGCGTGGATGCAGGAGAACGGCTGGGATTATAATTTTAACCGCATTGAGGACATTCCTTACCCCGATACGCGCGAGTATGTAAAAAAAGTTTTACGCGACCGCGACAAATATTATCTTTTTTATAAAAATAAGATAAAAAACTATTGACAGATGCTTGATAAGGCGCTATAATTATCAATGTTGACGCGGTAGTGGCGGAACGGCAGACGCGCTAGCCTCAGGAGCTAGTGGGGGCAACCCCGTGGAGGTTCAAATCCTCTCTACCGCACCATTTTAATTTTATAGCACTTTACCCCTTATGCGGTTGTGGCGGAACGGCAGACGCACCATCTTGAGGGGGTGGCGGGGAGACCCGTGTGGGTTCAAATCCCACCAACCGCACCAAACTTTGCAACGAAGCAGCTTGTTACGCAGGCTGCTTTTTTTATGCCTGCTTGCGGACAGTAAACTGTGAAATGCCAAAGGTTTATGCTGTAAAGCGGCAGACAAAAACTGCGGCGGCAAAATTTAGGGTGATAGCTTTCGGGAGCACGGCCGCGAAGCCCGGGCGGAATCGGAGGAGCCGCAGCATTTTTGCGCCGCTGCAACAGTATAATCTTTGGCATATTGTTAACATGTAATATATAGACAAAGCCTGCCTGCAATGTTATAGTATAAGAGGTATTTTTTGCAGGCGCGGGTTAGTAAAAATGCTGCGCCTGAAACGTTATTATTCTGGAGGGTGGTTATTCAATGAGCGAACCTGTTAAACAAAACGCATCCGCCGCTGTGGATGCGGACTATTCGCTGGAGGCAGTGCCTGAATCTGCGCGCAAAGGCTTCTGGCAGATGTTTTTTGTTATGCTGGGCTTTACGTTTTTCTCTGCCAGCATGAGCGTCGGCGCAAAACTCGGCAACGGTCTGGATTTGTCCGGCTTTGTGTGGGCCTGCCTGATTGGCGGCATTATCCTGTCGGCGTATTGCGGCGTGCTGGCCTTTATCGGTTCTAAAACCGGTCTTAACATGGACCTGCTTTGCCGCCGCACTTTCGGCAGCAAAGGCTCGTACCTTTCTTCTGCAATTCTGGGCTTTACGCAGATTGGTTGGTTCGGCGTCGGCGTGGCAATGTTTTCCATCCCGGCGGCGGAACTGATGGGCATGGGCGAATGGACGCTGACTATTATTGCCGGCCTTTTGATGACGGCGACCGCTGCTACCGGCATGAAAGCGCTGGAAATTGTCAGCTACATTTCCGTGCCGCTGATTGTTGTGCTGGGCGTTTATTCCATGGTAACCGCTGCGGCTGACGGCGGCGGGCTGGCGTACATTTTTGCGCAGTCTGCGGGGCAGATTACGTTGTTTACCGGCATTGGCTACGTTATCGGTTCGTTTATTTCCGGCGGTACGGCAACACCTAACTTTATCCGCTTTGCCAAAAACAGCAGCATTGCCGTGTGGACTACGATTATCGCCTTCTTCCTCGGCAACACGCTGATGTTCTGCTTCGGCGCTGTCGGCGGTGCTTATACCGGCAAGGACGATATTTTTTACGTTATGATTGCGCAGGGACTGGCTATCCCGGCTTTGATTGTACTGGGCGCGAATATCTGGACGACCAACAATAATGCGCTGTATACCGGCGGCCTTGCTATCTCCAACATTTCCCGCATCCGTATGAAATGGACGACCTGGATTTCCGGTATCGTCGGTACGGCGCTGGCAATCTGGCTGTACTATAATTTTGTAAGCTGGCTCAGCATTCTTAACTGCGCTCTGCCGCCTATCGGCATTATTGTTATTCTGGATTATTTCTTCAATGGCAAAAAGTTTACCGGCGATTTTAAGGAATACACCATCAACTGGTTTAACATTGCAGGCATTGTGTTCGGCGCTGTTGTGGCAAACCTGCTGCAATGGGGCATCGCCGCCATCAATGCCATGGTTGTTGCCGCCGTATTCTTCTTTATCGGCGAAATGCTTGGCAATAAAAAATAACCTGTTTTACACAGAAAGGACGGAAAAACTATGCTGCTGCAAAAACTTTATCTGGCAAACGCCACGGAAACGGTGGATATCCGCGTAACGGACGGCAAATTTGAAGCCATTGCTCCCCAGCTTGAGCCGCTGCCCGGCGAAGAAGTTGTTGCGGACTGCGCCGGTAAAATGGTGCTGCCGCCGTTTATCGAATCACATGTGCATCTGGATACCTGCCTGACCGCAGGACGTCCGCACTGGAACCTTTCCGGCACGCTGTTTGAGGGCATTCAGCGCTGGGAAGAATACAAACCCTTCCTTACCAAGGACGAAGTTAAGGAGCGCGTCAACAAGGCTATCCGCTTGCAGGCGGGTAACGGCATTCAGTATGTGCGCACTCACGTGGATATTAACGACCCGAAGCTGACGGCGTTGCAGGCGATTTTGGAGCTGCGCGATGAGGTGAAGGATTACATTGATATTCAGATTGTTGCCTTCCCTCAGTACGGCATTTTAAGCTATCCGCACGGGCGTGAGCTTTTGGAAGAATCGCTGAAAATGGGCGCCGACGCTGCCGGTGCAATTCCGCATTTTGAATTTACGCGTGAATATTCGGTGGAATCGCTGAACATTTGCTTTGAGCTGGCGCAGAAATACGGCAAGTTGATTGACATTCACTGCGACGAGATTGACGACGAGGCTTCCCGCGGGTTGGAAACCGTTGCCGCACGTGCTTACGAAGCAGGTATGGGCGATATGGTAACGGCTTCGCACACTACGGCAATGCACAGTTATAACAACGCTTATATGATTCGCCTGATGCGTTTGCTGAAACTTTCGGGCATTAACTTTGTGGCTAACCCCTGCGTTAACGTACACCTTGGCGGGCGCGTGGATACTTACCCGAAACGCCGCAGCATGACGCGCGTAAAAGAGCTGACCGCAGAAGGGTTGAATGTTTCCTTCGGTTCGGACGATATTTTTGACCCGTGGAACCCGTTGGGCAACGGCAAAATGCGCGACCAGGTATTTATGGGGCTGTATGCGGGGCACATGCTCGGTTATGAAGAAATCTGCAATTCCTATAATTTTGTAACGGAAAACGCGGCGCGCACTTTGCACCTTGGCGACGCTTATGGCATTGCCGAAGGCAAGGACGCAAACTTTGTAATTCTGGATGCCGAAAACTGGTACAATGCACTGAATTATGACGTGCCGGTACTGCGCAACTACCGCAAGGGCAAACTGATTGCTTCCACCGCGCCGGTTGATAAGAAAGTATTCTTTTAAATAACAAAATAAAAAAGCCAAAGCATTGTTTAAACAGTGCTTTGGCTTTTTGTGTGTTATGGGTTATTTGGGGCTGTGTTGTTTTTTCCAGCGTTTTATTTCATCAAGGCGGGCTTTAACGCGTGCTTCCAGTCCCTGTGTGGTTGGGTTGTAGTAAGTTGTGCCTAAAAGCGAATCCGGCAGGCACTGCATATTGGTCAGTTTGTCAGCGGTGTCGTGCGCGTACTGGTAGCCTTTGCCGTAGTTCAGTTCCTGCATCAGTTTCGTCGGCGCGTTGCGGATAACAAGCGGCACGGGTTCTGCCAGCATTTTGGCAGCGTCGCGCTTGGCGTGCTCATACGCCATGTACAGCGCGTTGGATTTGGGCGCGACTGACATATACACAACGGCCTGCGTTAAATGCACGCTGCATTCCGGCATGCCGATAAAGTGGCACGCCTGATAAGCGGCAACGGCAATTTCCAGCGCTTTGGGGTCGGCAAGCCCGATATCTTCGCTGGCAAAACGTGTTACGCGCCGCGCGATGTAAAGCGGGTCTTCGCCAGCTTCCAGCATACGCGCCAGCCAGTAAACGGCGGCGTCCGGGTCGCTGTTGCGCATGGATTTGTGCAGCGCGGAAATTAAATTGTAATGTTCTTCGCCGGTTTTATCGTACAGCAGCGATTTTTTGGACGTGCATTGCTCCAGCGTTTCGCGCGTTACCGTCGTTGCGCCGCTGTTATCAACGTCGCCGTTCAAAACAGCCATTTCCAAAGTGGAAAGCGCTGTCCTTGCGTCGCCGTTGGCAAACACGGCAATCATTTCCAAAAGTTCGTCAGCAATGTTTATCTGCTGGCTGCCGAAGCCTTTTTCATCTGTTAAGGCACGTTTTAAAAGCTGTACAAGTTCCTCTGTTTTAAGCTCCTGCAAAACAAAAACCTTACAGCGGCTTAGTAATGCGCTGTTAACTTCAAACGAAGGGTTTTCCGTCGTTGCGCCTATTAAAATAATGCTGCCTTTTTCCACAAAGGGCAAAAACGCATCCTGCTGCGCTTTGTTAAAACGATGTATTTCGTCTACAAAAACAATGGTTTTTTCGCCGTAACGGCGGTTTTCTTCCGCCTTCTGCATTACGCTGCGTATTTCTTTAATGCCGCTTGTAACGGCCGAAAAATCAATAAACGCCGCTTTGGTGGTGTTGGCAATAATCCGCGCCAGCGTGGTTTTGCCCACGCCGGGAGGCCCCCAGAAAATCATGGAGGAAATCTGGTCGCTTTCAATTAAACGGCGCAGCACTTTGCCCTTGCCCAAAAGGTGGGTCTGGCCAACATATTCTTCAAGCGTTTTTGGGCGCAGCCTTGCCGCCAGCGGCTGTGATAAATTGTTTTCAAAAAGTGACATTGCTTCCATAATTTCGCCTCCCAAAGCCATTATAATTCGCCGCAGAATTAAGCGCAAGCAGAATTTATTAAAGCAATTTTACACAATTGTTTCATTAATGCAAGGATATTTGTTTGCTAAAACAGTTTAAAAAGTTATATAATTAAAATAACTTATACTTGCAGAAGGTTGGGTGCGTACTATGGATTGGCATAACCGTAATATGAAAATTTTAATCGGCATTTGCATTGCCGTTGTTTTAATTGTTTGTTACCGTATTTTTGATAATATACAAACGGAGCGCGCACGTGCGGAAAGAATGTCGCGCGTGCAGGCGGTGGCGGTTGTTACGGCAAAGCCGGAGCGCAGGACGATTACCCCGCTTTTGGAGTTCAGCGGCAGCCTTGACCCGGAGTGGCAGGCTGATGTTGCCGCCAAGGTTGACGGGCGTGTGGAGCGTGTATATGTTAATGAGGGCGACCGTGTAACCAAAGGGCAGGTGCTGGCGGAACTGGAACAGCGTGATACTGACGCTGCCCTGCGTGAAGCACGCGGCAATTACATGGACGCGCAGACCAATCTCCGCAAGGCCGAGCGCGACCTTGAACGTTACAGCGCTTTATATAAACAGGGTGCGGTTTCCGAACAGGTTGCCGACGATTATGCTTTTGCGCGTGACAACGCAGCTGCCAAGCTGGATGCAGCCCGCGGCACCGTGCAGGCTATGGAATCGCAGTTTGAAGGTACTGTAATAACAGCCCCGGCTGACGGCATTATCTCCAAACGCTATCATCAGGAAGGTTATTACGCAGCAGCAGGCACCCCGCTTTTTGCCATTGCCGATATCAGTGTTTTAAAAACTGTTATTAATATCCCGGAAGGCAATATCAGCGGCGTATCCGTTGGCAACGAAGCCGAAATAGAACTGCCTGCCTTTGCCGGGCATAAAATTATCGGCAGAATAACGCGCATTGCCCCTGTTGCCGACTTACCTGCGCATACCTTTGCCGCCGAAGTAAGTGTTGACAACACCGAAGAACTTTTGGCAGGCGTTTTTGCAACGGTAAAGCTTACAGCGCAGCCCAGGCAGAATGTGCTTACAATACCGGTTTATGCCATTGTAATGCGCGACGACCAGAAAACCGTTTACGTTGTTAACGAAGATAATACCGTGCGCCGCCAGGTGCTGGACATTGGCTATTTTGACGATAAGATTGCCGAAGTTTTAAGCGGCCTGAACGGCGATGAAATAATTGTAACCGAAGGGCACAACAAGCTGCGCGAGGGCAGCAAGATAGTTACGGACAAGGCAGGTAATTAATTATGATAGGTACTTTTATCCGCCGGCCGGTTTTTACCACCATGCTTGTTTTGCTGCTGGTGGTATTCGGCATCCGCTGCTATCCGGAAATCGGCGTTGACCTGAACCCTGACGTTGACATGCCTATCGTCAGCGTGCGCGTAACCTACGACGGCGCGTCGCCGGAGGAAATGGAAACGCTTATTACAAAGCCCATAGAAAACCGCGTCAGCCAGGTTGCGGGCTATAAAACGATATCCAGCACGGTGCTGGAAGGCTACAGCGAAACGGTGCTGGAGTTTAACATGGGCGTTGACCCGCAGGACATGGCGAGTGAAGTGCGCGAGAAGGTTGCCAGTGTGCGCAACCGCCTGCCGGACGACATCGACGAACCGGTTGTGCAGACGGTTGATTTAACTTCGCAGTCCATTGTTGCTTATACCTTTTCGTCCGATTCGCGCAGCCGCGGTGAAATCCGCCGTTTGATTGAAGACAGCATCCTTGACGAGATGCAGATGGTTGAAGGCGTTGCCGAAGTAACGGCAGTCGGCGCCAGCCAGCGCGTTATCCGCCTTGTGGCGAAGCCTGACAAGCTGATGGAATACGGCATTTCGTTTCAGGATTTGCTGGAAAAGGTAGACGACGAGAACTACAACACGCCGGGCGGCAAGGCCAAGAACCACGATATGGAAATTACCGTGCGCACGATTGGCAAGTACAACAGCATCGACGACGTGAAGAAGGTTGTTATTGCCAACCACGACGGCAAAGCTGTGTATATCAGCGACGTGGCGGACGTTATTGACGGCTGGGAGGATGAGGACACCTTTGCCAGCGCCAACGGCGTGCCCTGTGTTATGACCTTTGTGCGCAAGCAGAGCAAAACCAACACGGTTGACGTTACCGACCGTGTTAACGCCAAAATGGAAGAACTGAAGCAGCGTATTATTCCACCGGATATCAAGGTTGATATTGTGCGCGACCAGTCTACCTACGTGCGCGAGAACATCGCCGACGTATGGAACACGATTTTCTTCGGCGGCGCGCTGGCGCTGTTTATTACCTATATGTTTCTGGGCAATTTCCGTGCGACGGTTATCGGCGGTTTGTGCATACCGACTTCCATTATAGCCACCTTCTTTATGATGAAGGCGCTGGATTTTACGCTGAACAACATGTCGCTGATGGCATTGAGTTTGGCGGTAGGCATTTTGATAGACGACGCGATTGTAGTTATCGAAAATATTTTCCGCCATATCGAAATGGGCAAAACGCCGTTTGTGGCTGCCAAAGAAGCGACGGAAGAAATTTCTCTGGCAATACTGGCAACTTCGCTGTCCTTAATGGCGGTGTTTGTGCCGGTCGGCAGCATGGGCGAAATTATCGGCCAGTATTTTAAGCAGTTCGGCTTGACGGTTGCCTTTGCCATTGCGTTTTCCACGCTGGTAGCGTTCTCGCTGACGCCGATGGTTTCCGCCTACTGGATTAAGGAAGATAAGCCGGGTGAAAGTTACCGCAACAAATATGTGCAGCTTGCGCTGGATAAATTTGAAAACGGCTTTCAGATTTTCCGCGGGTTGTATAACGGCATTATGGAAGCGGCGCTGAATAACCCGAAAAAAATTATCGCGGCTGGCTTTGTTTCGCTGGCGTTAAATCTTGTGCTGCTGCCGTTTGTCGGTACGGAATATCAGCCGACGTATGACAGCGGCGAGTTCAGCGTTAAATTTAAAGCGCCGATTGGTACCAGCATGGAAAAGACCGTACAGCTGGCAACGCCTTTGCAGCAGGCGATTACCAACATGCCGGAGGTAAAAATAGCGGCGCTGAACATCGGCAACGGGCGTAACCCGGTTAACCAGGGTTCGATTGATATCCGTCTGATACCGAGCAATGAGCGCGAGCGCAGCATGCAGCAGATTATGGACGATTTGCGTGCCGATGTGCGCAATGTTGAAGGCCTGAGCGTTACCGTCGTTTCCAATCAGGGGCGCGGGCGCGGCGACAGCCGCCCGGTGCAGATTGGTTTGCGCGGCAGCGATATCAAGCAGCTTAAAGAATATGCTCTGGAGCTGGCTGATTTGGTGCGTAAGGTTCCGGGCGCGACTGACGTCGATATTTCCGACAGCGACGAGCAGCCGGAAATTCTGATTAAACTTGACCAGGCGCGCGCCAGCCTGCTGGGGCTTGATTCCTACTCCGTCGGCGAAGTTGTGGAAATGGCCTTCATGGGCAAAAGCACCGGCAACAGCTTCACCATCGGCGATAACGACTATGATATTATTTTGCAGCTGCCGCAAAGCAAGCGCACCGATATCAACGACGTTAAAAACCTGCGCGTATCGTCGCCGGACGGCAAATTCATCCGCCTGGGCGATATTGCCGATATTACTTTGGGCAGCGGCCCGACGCGTATTGAACGCGAGGACAAGCAGCGCCAGATTGTGGTGTATGCCAATACGGTAGGCACTTCGCCGGGCGAGCTGATTACCAAAATACAAAACGAGCTGATACCGGGTATGAACCTGCCGCAGGGCTACAATTACAAGCTGATTGGCGAGGCAGACACGATGGCACGTTCGTTTAACGAAATCGTAAAGGCGATTGTGCTGGCGGTTGTGGTTGTGTACATGGTGCTGGCGGCGCAGTTTGAAAGCTTCAGCCAGCCGGTTATCATCATGGCGTCCTTGCCGTTTGCCATTGTGGGCGCGGTGCTGGGCCTTTTAATGGCGGGCCAGACTGCCAACATGATGAGTATGATTGGCTTTACCATGCTGCTCGGTCTGGTAACAAAAAACGCAATTTTGTTAATCGACTACGCCAACCAGCAGCGCGAAAAGGGCATGGATATCCGCAGCGCGACTTTGGAAGCCTGCTCGCTGCGTCTGCGCCCGATACTTATGACGACGCTGTCCACTATTCTCGGCATGCTGCCGATTGCGATGGGCATCGGCGAAGGCGCGGAGCTGCGCCAGTCGATGGGCGTTGTTCTGGTCGGCGGTTTGGTAACTTCCACACTGCTGACGCTTTTGGTTGTGCCGGTTGTGTACATGCAGTTTGAACAGTGGAAAGCCAGACACTATAAACACGCCGGAGAGGCGCAGGTATAATTTAAAATTTAAGTTTTTAACGGCTCTGCCATGTGCAGGGCCTTTTTGTTTATTTATTTACAAAACCGCTTGTGCCGCCGCGCCAAAATCCTGTATAATAAATGTAAAATACAAGTAAAAACCATGTTAAACAGCAAAGCGGGGGAGGACTTATGGTTTACTTTTTCGGATTTTTGGGAGGTTTGGCGTTATTTTTATACGGCATGCAGCTGATGGGCGAAGGCTTGCAGCGTGCGGCCGGTGAAAAATTGCAGAAGATACTGGAAAAACTGACCGGCGTGCTGGTGGTTGCCGTGGCGCTGGGCGCTGTGGTAACGGGTATTTTGCAGTCCAGTAGCGCGACGACGGTTATGACGGTCGGCTTTGTTAACGCCGGGCTGATGAATTTAAAACAGGCCTTCGGCGTTGTTATGGGTGCAAACATTGGCACTACGATGACGGCGCAGCTGATTGCCTTTAAGCTGACGGATTATATTACGCTGTTTTTAGCTATCGGCTTTGCGGTGCAGCTTCTTGCCAAACGCCGCCGCGGCAAATACCTTGGGCAGGTAATTCTGGGCTTCGGCATTTTAATGCTGGGCATGGAAATGATGAGCAGTTCCGTAATGCCGCTGCGTGAATATCAGGGCTTTATTGATTTTATCCACCGCTTTTCGGATAATCCGCTTTTGGGCGTGCTTGTAGGTTTGGTAATGACTATGGTCATTCAGTCCAGCAGTGCGACTATCGGCGTTTTGATTGCCATTGCCAACCAGGGCTTGATTCCGCTGGAAGGCGCTATCCCCGTACTGTTGGGCGACAACATCGGCACCTGCATTACGGCGGTACTGGCTTCCCTGCGTGCCAACATTACCGCCAAACGTGTAGCGCTGGCGCATGTAATGTTTAACTTTATCGGCAGCATTATCTTTATCACCTTTATGGGGCTGTTTATCAAGCTGGTGCTGGCCATTTCCCCGGCGGATGATATTGCCCGCCAGATTGCCAATGCGCATACGGCGTTCAATGTCGTCAACACTCTGCTGTTTATGCCGTTCACCGGTTTGTATATTAAATTTATCGAAAAACTTTTGCCGGGCAAGAGCGAAATTATTTCCCGCAAGCCTGCGTTTTTGGATGAGAAAATGCTGGCAACTCCTTCTATTGCCATCGGCCTTGCCGTTAAAGAAATTGTGCGCATGGGCAACATGGCGCGCCATAATGTGGAAGTAGGCCTTGCGGCGCTGGAGGACAAAGACCCGGAAAAAATCAAATACGTGCTGGAGCACGAGCCTGTTATCGATGCTTTGGAGGAGGACATTACCCGCTACCTTACCAAGATGAGCGAAAAGGAAATGAGTGGTGTGCTTTCGGCAGAGCATACGCGCCTTTTGCACGCCTGCACGGATATTGAACGTATCGGTGACCATGGCGAAGCGCTGGCTAAAGATGCACGACGCATTTTTGAGGACGATATAAAATTCAGCGACGAAGCGAAAGCAGAACTGCGCAGCCTTGGCAAGCTGGTGCTGGAAGCCAGCGGCAAAGCAATGGAAGCACTGGCAACTAACGATAAAGCATTGGCTCAGGAGGCATGGGACGTCTGCCGCCAGGTTAAAAAGATGCAGAAGGAAATTCGCAAAAACCACATTGTACGCCTGAACGAAAAACGCTGCGACCCTGTGGCAGGCTTTTTGATGATGGAAATTTTAATCAACATGAAGCGCGTTTCGGACCATTCCAAAAACATCAGCCAGATTGTGCTGGGAATTTTCTAAAATAATTTATAAAAAAGTGTTGACAAAGCCATGTTGTTACGCTATAATTAATTTCGTTGTTGAGAAACGCGGAAATAGCTCAGTGGTAGAGCACCTCCTTGCCAAGGAGGGGGTCGCGAGTTCGAATCTCGTTTTCCGCTCCACGAATTTTCAACCCGGCAGTTTACTGCCGGGTTTTTTAAATTTATTACGCAAAAAGCACGGTATTATTGTAGGAAAAGCAGTAAAATTCTTGTCAACTACCTTTTGTTGTGATATTATATTATGAGCAATGTGTGTAAACAGCTGCATTTTTAACAATTAAAACCGATGCAAACAAAACGCTGTAAGAACCAGCACATAAATTAAGGGAGGATTTATTAATGAACGTAACAGTAGAAAGAGTCGGCAACGACGCAACTCTTAAAATCACTTTGCCCGCAGAGGAAGTAAACAAAGGCTATAAAAAAGCCGTTGCAAAAATCGCAGGCCAGGTAAACATCCCCGGCTTCCGTAAAGGCAAAGCCCCCCGCAACGTTATCGAAATGCACTACGGCAAAGAAGCCGTAAAACAGGAAGCTTTTGAACTGGTTGCCAACCAGTGCTACACCCAGGCTCTGGAACAGGAAAAACTCATCCCGGTTTCCGACCCGAAAGTAGAAGAATCCGTATTTGAAGAAAACAAAGATATGGAACTTACCATTAAAGTAACCCTGAAACCGGAAGTTAAACTTGGCGGCTACAAAGAACTGCATGTTGAAAAAGAAGCAGTTGAAGTTACCGACGAAGCTGTTGAAGAACAGGTACAGGACCTGCGCAACCGCCATGCAAAAATGGTAGAAGCTGAAGAAGGCGCTGTAATTGAAAAAGGCGACTTTGCAATTATCGACTTTGCAGGCACCGTTGACGGCGAACCGTTCAGCGGCGGCGAAGGCAAAGGCTATCCGCTGGAAGTTGGTTCCAACTCCTTCATCCCGGGCTTTGAAGACCAGCTCGTTGGCCTTAAAAAAGGCGATTCCACCGATGTGGACGTAACCTTCCCGGAAGAATACTTTGTAAAAGAACTGGCCGGCAAACAGGCTATCTTCAAAGTAAACGTACAGGACGTTAAACGCAAAGAACTGCCCGAACTGACCGACGAATACGTAGCAGCAAACAGCGATTGCAAAACCGTTGAAGAACTGCGCGCAAGCTATAAAGAACGCATGCAGAAAGCAGCAGAAAACAATGCCAAAATCGCTTACGAAAAAGCATTGATTGACCTTGCTGTTGCCAATGCGGAATTTGAAGTTCCGGAAATCATGATTGAAGACCGCATTACCCAGATGATTGACGAAATGCGCATGAGCCTGGAAACCCGCAAACTGAGCCTTGAACAGTACATGCAGTACAGCGGCATCGACATGAAACAGCTTCGCGAACGCCAGCATGACGCTGCTGTTGAAAATGTTAAAACCGACCTCGTTCTGGACGCTGTTGCCAAAGCTGAAAACATTCAGGTTTCCATGGAAGACGTTGACAGCGAACTTTCCGCTATCGCTTCCCAGCACGGCGCAACTCTGGAAGACGTTAAGAAAATCATTAAAGCAAACGGCACCATGGGCCTCCTGCTCGCAAACATTCTGCGCCGCAAAGCTGCCCATGTAATTATTGACAGCGCAAAATAATTTAAGCGCACAGCAGACCACAGAAAAGGGGTGTGACAATAATGAATTATGTGCCAATAGTTGTAGAACAATCCAACCGCGGCGAACGCTCTTACGATATATATTCCCGCCTTTTAAAGGACAGGATAGTTTTTGTTACCGGCGAAATAGATGATACTATGGCCAATCTCGTTATCGCCCAGCTGCTCTTTTTAGAGTCGGAAGACCCCGATAAGGATATCCATCTCTATATCAACAGCCCGGGCGGCAGCGTAAGCGCCGGCCTGGCGATTTATGACACAATGCAGTACATAAAGCCTGATGTTTCCACAATCTGCATGGGCATGGCTGCCAGCATGGCGTCCGTGCTTCTGGCTGCAGGCACTCCGGGCAAGCGCTTTGCCCTGCCGTATTCCAGAGTGATGATTCATCAGCCGTTGGGCGGCGTACAGGGGCAGGCTTCCGAAATTGAAATTACCGCGCGTGAAATTTTGCGCGTGCGCGATGAGATGAACGGCATTTTAGCCCGCCATACCGGCCAGACCAAGGAAAAGATTGCGCAGGACACTGACCGTGATAACTACATGACCAGCCAGCAGGCCAAGGAATACGGCCTGATTGACGAAGTTGTAACGCGTAAGCAGCCTGCAAATGAAAAATAAAGGCTTTAAGGAGATATTTGAAATGAAATTCGGTGGGGACAATCACCACGATGCACCGGTTTGCTCTTTTTGCGGCAAGCGCGAGGCGCAGGTCAGCAAAATGTTCAGCAAGGTGCTGGGCGAAGGTGATTTGTTTATTTGCGATGAGTGCATAAAACTCTGCAATGAAATGCTTGAAGAAGAAATGCGGGCACGCGCAGTGCAGCACGCAGATATTGCCGAGCTGCCCAAACCCAAGGAAATAAAGGCTATTCTGGATGAATACGTCATCGGCCAGGAGGAAGCTAAAAAAACTCTTGCCGTTGCCGTTTACAACCACTATAAACGCATTGACTACGAACTGAACCACGCAGGCGACAGGGATGTTGAACTGCAAAAATCCAACATTTTAATGCTGGGTCCGACCGGCAGCGGCAAAACCCTGCTGGCGCAGACCCTTGCCAAGATTTTGCAGGTGCCCTTTGCCATTGCCGATGCTACCGCGCTTACAGAAGCGGGTTACGTCGGTGAGGACGTGGAGAACATTCTGCTGCGTTTAATCCAGAATGCCGATTACGATATTGAACGCGCACAGCGCGGCATTATCTACATCGACGAGATTGATAAAATTTCGCGCAAGTCCGAAAATCCGTCCATTACCCGCGACGTTTCGGGCGAAGGCGTACAGCAGGCGCTTTTAAAAATTCTTGAAGGCACTGTTGCCAATGTTCCGCCGCAGGGCGGGCGCAAACATCCGCATCAGGAATTTTTGCAGATTGACACGACCAACATCCTGTTTATCTGCGGCGGCGCGTTTGACGGGCTGGAAAGCATCATCAGCCAGCGCACCGGCAAAAAAAATCTGGGCTTTGGCGCTGATATCAAAACCAAGGACGAAATCAGCCTGACGGATACCTTTAAAAAGGTACTGCCGGAGGATTTGATGAAGTTTGGTCTGATTCCGGAATTTGCAGGCCGCCTGCCGGTTGTTGTAACGTTGGAGGCGCTTGACAAGGCTGCCCTGATTAAGATTTTGCAGGAGCCTAAAAACGCACTGGTTAAACAGTATCAGCATTTCCTGGCGATGGATAATGTTGAACTGGAATTTGAACCTGACGCGCTGGACGCCATTGCCGAAGAAGCACTGAAACGCAGTGCCGGCGCACGCGGCTTGCGTGCCATTATCGAAACGGTAATGCGCAACGTAATGTACGACGTGCCTTCGCGCAGCGACGTTGTAAAATGTATTGTAACGGCTGACTGCATCCGCAACCATGCGGAGCCGAAAATGATTGTGGCAGCAAGCTGAAATTAAAAAAATGGGGGAGGGAAAATATCCTTCCCCTTTTTGGTTTTATGGGGCTTTTGTGATACAATTAGTACAAGAGCCGAATGCTTTGACTATTTTTACCATAGGGGGATGCTAATATACAATGGAAGCATCAGGAACATTAATGCCGCTGCTGGCGCTGAGGGGGATTATCGTTTTCCCGGGGATGACGGTAAACCTTGATGTTGGCAGGGATAAATCAATAAATGCCGTTAACGCTGCCATGCAGCTTGACAAAAAAATACTGCTGGTTACGCAGCGTGATGCCGAAACGGCCGACCCGAAGCGCGAAGATTTGTACGGCTTCGGCGTTGTTGCCGAAATTAAACAGCTTTTGAAGCTGCCGAGCGGTGCTTTGCGCATTTTGATTCAGGGCCTGAACCGCGTGGAAGTGACCTCCGTTATCGACGCGCCGTTTAAGGATGTTTACCTTGAAGGCTTTGTGCAGCCGTTTGAAAGTATTGAGCCGGAGGAAAACGCCGAAACCGAAGCCATGCGCCGCATACTTTTGCAGAGCTTTGAAAAATGGCTGATTACCGGCAAAAAAGTAACGACGGAGGTTATGCTTAATTTTAAAAACATTACCACCGCCGGTGAGATTGCCGATATTATCGCCGGTTATTTAACCATCAGCATCGACGAGAAGGAAGAACTGCTGGAACTGGCCGACGTTAAAGAGCGCATGCACAAACTGTATGCCTTTTTGTGCAAAGAGCAGGAAATTGCCGAGCTTGAAAAAAATATCGCGCAGGAAGTGCGCAAGCAGATAGAAAAAAATCAGCGTGAATATTATCTGCGCGAGCAGATTAAAGTGATTAACAAGGAACTTGGCGATGGCGACGAGCGTCAGGCTGAAGTTGACGAATACAAAAAGCAGATGGAAGGGCGCGACCTGCCGCCGGAAGTTACCGACAAGCTGAACAAGGAGCTGGACCGCCTTTTCAAAATGCCGCCGATGATGGCGGAAAGCGGCGTTATCCGCAACTATGTGGAAACGCTGCTGGCTTTGCCGTGGGGCATTTACGGCAAGGATAATTTTGATTTGAAAAAGGCCGAAAAGATTTTGAATAAAGACCATTACGGTCTGGAAAAGGTCAAGGAGCGCATTCTGGAATACCTTGCAGTGCGCGCGCTGACCAAGAGCGGCAAAGGGCCAATCCTGTGCCTCGTCGGGCCTCCGGGTGTCGGCAAAACCTCGCTGGCGCAGTCCGTTGCCCGCGCTATCGACCGTAAGTTTACGCGCATGTCGCTGGGCGGCGTACATGATGAAGCGGAAATCCGCGGACACCGCCGCACCTACATCGGCGCTATGCCGGGGCGTATTATACACGGCATGCAGACCTGCGGCGTAATGAACCCGGTATTTTTGCTGGACGAGGTTGACAAAATGTCGTCCGATTTTCGCGGCGACCCTGCTTCCGCACTGCTTGAAGTGCTCGACCCGGAACAGAACAACACTTTCAGTGACCATTATGTGGAAATTCCGTTCGACCTGTCGCAGGTGTTCTGGATTGTAACCGCCAACACGCTGGAAACCATTCCGCCCGCGCTGCTGGACCGCATGGAAGTAGTGCAGCTTTCCAGCTATACGGAGGACGAAAAAGTAAAAATTGCCGAGCTGCATTTGCTGCCGAAGGAACGCCATAACAACGGTTTAAGTGCCAAAACGCTGACGATAACCGAGGACGCGCTGCGCCTGATTATCCGCGGCTATACGCGCGAAGCCGGTGTGCGTAACCTTGAACGCAAAATTGCCGCCGTCTGCCGCAAAACGGCGCACCGCATTGTCAACGGCGAAGCCAAAACGGCAAAAGTAACGGCTAAAAACCTGCATAAATATCTTGGCAAAGTTATTTACCTTGAGGACGATGTAAACCTTGAAGCCGCAGCGGGCATCTGCACCGGCCTGGCGTGGACGCGCGTCGGCGGCGAGCTTTTAAAGGTTGAAGTTGTCGCCTGCAAGGGCAAGGGGCATTTGTCGCTTACCGGCCAGCTGGGCGATGTTATGAAGGAATCCGCGCAGGCGGGCTATACCTATATCCGCAGCCGTGCGGACGAGCTTGGGCTGGATAAGGACTTTTACGAAACTACCGATATTCATATCCATCTGCCGGAGGGCGCAATACCTAAAGACGGTCCTTCCGCCGGTATTACGATGGTAACGGCGATGGTATCGGCGCTTACAGGGCGCAAGGTTAAAAAAGATATTGCCATGACCGGTGAAATTACGCTGTCCGGCAGGGTGCTTCCTGTCGGCGGCATTAAAGAGAAATTTTTGGCGGCGCACCGTTACGGCGTTAAAACCATTATTATGCCTGCTAAAAACGTGCAGGATTTGGACGAGCTGCCCAAAAACGTGCGCGAAAAAATGAACTTTATACCCGTTAAACATATGGACGAGGTGTTAAAAATAGCATTGGAGGATTGAAAGCGATGAACAAAGGAGTTTGGGATATTATCCGCGCTAACTTTGTCACGTCTGCCGTCAAGGCAGAGCAGTACCCTACGCCGCCGCTGATTGAAGCAGCGTTTATCGGGCGCAGCAACGTCGGCAAATCGTCGCTGATTAACTCGCTGTGCCGCCGCAACGGGCTGGCGCGTGTCAGCGCAACCCCCGGCAAAACGCAAACCATCAACTACTATCTGCTGGACGCCAAACGCACGCTGGAGGACGGAGCGGAAACCGCCCAGTTTTACCTTGTCGATTTGCCAGGCTACGGCTTTGCCAAAACCGGCAAAAATAACAAGGATTTGTGGTCCGGCTTTATCAGCAAATACCTGTCCGGTTCTGATAATCTGGCAATGGTGTGCCAGCTGATTGATATCCGGCATAAGCCGATGGAAAGCGACATGGAATGCTACCACTGGCTGCTGGGCTGTGGGCTGAACGTACAGATTGTCCTGACAAAGGCCGATAAGCTTTCCAAAAACGCGGCGCTGGCGCAGAAGGCGCTGTTTAAACGCGAGCTGGGGCTTGACGACAGCCGCATTATGACGTATTCCGTAACGCAGAACACTATGCGCAGCGAGCTTATCAACCGTATTATGACTGTTTTGGAGAACCACTGATTTTTTGACCGCCGGGGAGTGGTTAAGTATGGGAATTAATACAATGCTGCATGTAAGGCAGCTGATGATGTTCGGCATGGCGATGCTTATCGGCGCGCTGCTGGAATATTTTTCGGTGCCGATTCCGTTTCTTTTGGGCGGCATTGTGTCTGCCATGTTCTGGAAGGTTATCGGCGCGCAGGTGTATTGGCCGCGGCAGTGGCGCGAGCTTGGTTTGTGCGTCGCCGGTTACGGCATTGGCCGCAACTTTACGGCAGATACTTTGCACGAGCTTTCCATGCAGACTTTGGGCGTGTTTGAGGCAACTTTTGCCACCGTCGGCGCAAGCGTTGTTATTGCGTGGTGGACTTCGCGCCACAGCTACGCCAATCTGCAAAGCTGCGTAATGGGCTGTATGCCCGGCGGCATGACGCAGATGCTTTTGATGAGCGAAAGCGACCCGCGTGTGGATTTCAGCGCCGTAATGGTAATGCAGACCTTGCGCTTAATGGGCGCGATAATAATTGTACCGTTTTTGGTTGTGCATGGGCTTGGCGCGGAAATTAAGGACGCTGTTTTAGCGCCTGAAATTGCGCAGGGGCACAGCTGGCTGTGGCTGGTGCCGATTGCTGCCTTTGGCGCGCTGACGCTGGAGAAGCTGCATATACCGACGCCGCGTCTGCTCGGGCCGATTTTGGCGGCGTCCGCCTGCTCGTACTTTTTCGGTAATTTGCAGCCCGTGCCCGACCCGCTTATGATGGTTGCGCAAATCAGCATCGGCCTTTATATGGGCATGCTGCTTGACCCCGTGCGTATCCGCGAAACCGCCAAGCTGATGCCGTTCATTCTCACCGGCATTTTAATTATTATCGCCGTCAGCATCGGCATGGCGTATTATTTATCCGGCGTGTACGGGTTTTCCATCATCACGGCCTTTCTTGCCATGGCGCCCGGCGGCATTGCCGAAATGTGCCTGGCAGGCATGAGCATGGGCGAAAACGTATCGATTATTTTAACCTATCAGCTGGTGCGCATGATTATTTTAAACGTAACCGTGCCCTATGGGCTGATGTGGTATTTCAAAGATAAATAGAACCTAAATAGTAACTATTCACGCAAAAATAAAAACGGTAAATTTTTACCAAAAGGCTTGACAGCGTTATTAGTAATAGTTATAATTAAGTCAGCAAATCAATATTTCGTACAGGTACGATAGTTTAAATGTTTATCGGTGCAAATCCGATGCGATCCCGTCGCCGTAACGGCAATAAAAGCCGAAGCCGAGCGCGCAGCCTGTATAAGCATCACTGCTTGACCTGCGGGAGACAGGAAGGAGATGTTCACTCACCAACCGGCTTTGTTATGTGAGAGTGGCAGGGCCCTTTGATTGATAAACATTAGAACCCGTCTTTTCGTTTTCGGAAAGACGGGTTTTTATCTTAACTGTGCATTCGCAGGGCGGAATATTGGTTGTAAAGGACGCGTCCGTTTATTGATATTCTCAAGTGCTCATTCTCTACTCCTCTCGGCAGTGCGCGTTGGGGTTGCGTGCTGTTGTGGCCGCCGTGTTTACGGCGGCTGTTTTATTTTGCGGGGCAAGCGGCTTTGCATAAAAAGCGTTTTGCTGATATACTTTAAACAGAAAGACTTTAAGGAGGGTTTATTAATGAAAGTTATCAATACCGAAAAAGCACCGGCTGCTATCGGGCCGTATTCTCAGGCAATGGAAGTCGGCAATTTCATTTTTGCTTCCGGGCAAATCCCTGTTGACCCTGCCACCGGCGAAGTGCCGGAAGGCATTACCGCGCAGGCGGAGCAGAGCTGCAAAAACGTCGGCGCTATTTTAGCAGCCGCAGGGCTGGATTACACCAATGTTGTAAAAACCACCTGCTTTTTGGCAGATATGGCGGACTTTGCTGAATTTAACGAAGTATATGCCAAATACTTTACCGGCAAACCGGCACGCAGCTGCGTAGCAGTAAAAGCAATCCCCAAAGGAGTGCTTTGCGAGATTGAGGTAATTGCGGTTAAATAAGAGTTTAATTAAAAAAGGCAAAGGTTATAAATAATATAGCCTTTGCCTTTTTGCGTATCTTTACAGATTTATATTTTTCTGTTAGAATAAACAAGCAAATGTGCTGCCATAACGGTAGGCGGTTAGCCCTCTGCGGAGGGACTGTGACCCTTCGATGATATAGAAAATCCTGCTATTTTGATAGTAGGAAATTACTGTAATAAAGAAGGTGATCCGCGTGGATATTTTAACGATGATGGCTTTTATAGGCTACACCGCGACGATATTTAGCGTCGGATATATGATTGGTTCTAACCATTCTAATAAACAGAAATAGCCGCCCCCGCCAAGGATCCGGCTATTTCTTTTAGAAACTGTATTCGAGGCTAACCGTCTATCGGCAGCACATTTGCATTTCTATAATTATTATAGCAAACATAAACGAAAAGTCAAATAAAGTGTGTTATTGTTTTTATCTTTGCAGTTACGATATTATTTTTAATATTTTAGTTTATTACTCATGTTCATTCTTTGTAACCAAAGAACGAACCAAGAAAGTTCCGCGGCTAGGCGGATTTTCCCGCTTAGCCGCTGGCGCGGCTCGCTACGCAACTATTAGTATAACAACTACAAAAATACGAAATTCGCTTTGCTCAGGTTCGATTTTTGCAGTTGTTCTTTAATAAATGTTGCTAAAATCCGATGCCGCGTGTTGCCGAACGTCGTACTTTGCAACTGCTTTTTGATTGATTAGCACACATCGTAGTTTAGCAGACTACTAAACACTTCGGTAACAATATAATCAAAATAAAAAAGCAGCCAAAGTACGAATTTGGGCGGAGCGCGGCATTAAAAATTTAGCGGCATTGATAAAGAGCAATAAAAATTTCCCGGTGTTTGAGCGCAGCGAGTTCCGTGGAAATTTTTATTGGTTGCGGCGGGACGCGTGCGGATTTTTTGCTTTAGCAATAAAATCCGTAAATTTTTGCTAGTCGCGGGAGTTTTCTTGCTTCGTTCTTTTGCTCCGTCAAAAGAATGAAGATGAATGAGTAACTAAAAAATTAAAAAGTACTATTCTTCATACAAAGGCGTAGTCAAAATAAATAAAATAGTAAATTAAAATTAATAATGTAACTGCAAAAGCGTAACCAAATTAAACCCAAAATGAAAAATAAAATCGAAATTTTAAAATCGGCGGCGAGGCTTCGCCTCGCCTAAGGTAATTGCAGCCTCTGGCTGCAATTACCCTTGTCTGGCGCGCTTCGCGCGGGGGCTCAATTAAAATTGAGCCCCTTATTTTTTTTATGCCGAAAGTTTGAGTGCCGTACCAGCACCATATCGGCACGAACGCAAAAAGTAAAATATTTTACAAAACTGGTCTTTACTGGGGGGGCAGATGTGTTATAATGAGGTTGTGTAAAGAGACTTGGTAGTCAGAAACCTTCTCCTCAGGAACGTTTTTCGGGTTTACCTTGTTTTTGCACATAAAGGCTTTGCCATTCCTCAGGAGCAAGGCCTTTACCATAGTTATAAACCGCAAAAAGAAGAAGCGGCAGTGAGTAAATATTTGCCGGGTAGAGGAAACCAGGAGACTCGCACTTTAAGCAAATGTTAAAAACTAAAGTTTCTTCCCGCTGCGTTTTATAAAATACAAAGTGTTTTTCTAAACAAAAGGGAGGAAAACAAAATGAAAAAATCTTTAGTATTAGCAATGGCTATGGCTCTCGGCGTAACTGCTTCCGCTTATGCAGCTAACCCGTTCAGCGACGTACCGGCTGGCCACTGGGCTTATGACGCAGTTAACAAACTGGCTGCAGAAGGCGTTGTAACCGGTTATCCTGACGGCACCTTTGGTGGCGACAAACTGATGACCCGTTATGAAATGGCACAGATCGTAGCAAAAGCTATGGCAAACGGCGCTAACGTAGACAAACTGGCTGCTGAATTCGCAGACGAATTGGACAGCCTCGGTGTTCGCGTAGCTAACCTTGAGAAAAAAGCTGACAACGTAAAAATCACCGGTCAGATCCGTATGAGCTATCGTGATACCGACGTTGACAAACATGATGGCAATGGTCTTTCTCAGGGCCGTCTGCGTACCCGTCTGTTCGTAAACGGCGCTATTAACGAAGACTGGACCTACACCGGTCGTTTCGAAAACAATCAGTATCTTGACGATGCTGAATCTACCGATGATGTAACTCTGAACTGGGCTTATGTATCCGGTCGTGTTGGCGGCGTTAAAGTTGATGCTGGCCGTCAGGACTTCACCAATGTTGGCGGTACTGTAATCGATACCCGTGCAGATGGTATTAAACTTGCTTATGGCGATGACGTTAAAGTTTATGGCTGGGCAATGAAAGGTTCTGACGATTTGGCAGAAGTTGCCGAATACGATGAAAATGGTAAACTGGTTAAATTTGAAGAAGGCTTAACTTCTGATGACCGTGTATATGTAGCTGGTGTAGCAGCTAAAATGGGCGTTGTAGACGCAGCTGTTAACTACTACAAAGTAGATACCCAATATGATCAGGATATTTATGAAATCGCAGCTGGCTGGGAATTCATGGACGATCTGACTTTAAAAGCAGCTTGGTATAACGGCGATGTATCCGATTATGACGGAGATGACAACGGCTGGATGGTAGGCCTGAACTACGCTGGCGCTAAAGCTTCTAAAGTAGGTTCTTGGGGCGCTTATGTAAACTACATGGATCGTCCGGAAAGCACCGTAATTTATCCGACCCTTGCTTCTTACACCTATATTCCTTGCGATTCTATTGTTGATAGCGATGGCTACAAAGGTATTGAAGCTGGTGCTAACCTGACCCTTGCTAAAAACATTGTAGCAGGCGTTAAATACTACAACCTGGATTCCCGTGAAGGCGATGCTAACACCGAAACCATTTGGTCCGAAGTTATCTTCACTTTCTAATCTAAGTAGTATTAACAATTACTCATAGTTAGAACTATCAAAGCGGATGGCTTTATGCCATCCGCTTTTTGTATGTCTAAATTCAATAATTTTATCGCCGGACGTCAGGAAAACAAAAAAGTTTTTCGACTGGCAGTCGATAAAATTGCTGATTTTGATAAATTTTCCGATTATCAATCGAAAAACTTTTTAAAATTTGGTAAAATTTAAAGTAGTAACCAAAAAGCAAACAGACTTGTTAAAGGAGAAATATTATGCGTACTGTTGCCTGTTTTGGCGATTCTTTAATATTTGGTTTTCCGTATGGGCCGAAGGAATCATGGATTGCGGAGGTGCAGGATGAAACCGGCGTGACGATGATTAATTACGGCGTCTGCGGCGATTGCTGCGACGATATTGTGTACCGCTTAAAAAACATGTATCTGCCGGAGCGCACGGAGGGTGTTGTGTTTTGGGGCGGCGCCAACGATATTTTAAACCGCCGTCCGCAGGGATTTATTATTGATGATTTAAAACAGGCACTGGCGTACTGCACTGCTAAAAAGTGGCCGCTGGCGATAGTTTTGCCGCTGTATGCCGCTAACGACGATTACAACGCGCAGGTTGAGCTTCTGCGCAGGCGCATACAGCTGGAGTTTGAGGGCAAAGCGTTTTTGCTTGATTTGCAGGACGCTGTGGGCTTGAGCGATACGGAATTGCAGTCGGCGTATTTTGACGGTATCCATCCGACGGTGGCGACTTACAAAAAGCTGGGCATGTTTGCTTCGCAGCTTCTGGCGGGCTGGCTGCGCGGCGAATGATTTGCCTAACTGTGCCCGCATGAGGTATAATAAAAGTATATAATTGGCAGAAGTTTGCCTTAAATACAGGAGATTTTAGAATGTTTATTGACAGAGCGAGAATTTATGTGGAAGCAGGAGCAGGCGGCGACGGCATGAGCAGCTTCCGCAGGGAAAAATTTGTAGAAAAGGGCGGCCCGAACGGCGGCAACGGCGGACGCGGCGGCAGTGTTATTCTGCGTGCGGATAAAAATTTGAACACGCTGATTGATTTCCGTTATAAACGTAAATTTGTTGCCAAACGCGGCGGGCAGGGCGGCAACAGCAACTGCACCGGCCACAGGGCCGATGACGTTATTGTTAAAGTGCCGATGGGCACGCTGGTGCGCGACGATGCTACGGGCGTGCGCCTGGCTGACCTTGTTGAAGACGGGCAGGAATACGTTGTAGCTAAGGGCGGACGCGGCGGCAAGGGCAATGCCTGCTATGCCACGGCAACCAACCGTGCGCCGACGTTTGCCGAAAAAGGCGAGCCGGGCGAGAACCGCTGGGTTAAGCTGGAGCTGAAACTTTTGGCTGACGTGGGACTTGTCGGTTACCCCAGTGTCGGCAAAAGCAGCATTATTGCGCAGGTATCGGCCGCAAGGCCTGAGATTGCGGCTTACCATTTTACCACGCTGACCCCGGTTTTGGGTGTTGTGCGCATCGATGCGGAACGCAGCTTTGTGCTGGCGGATATTCCGGGACTGATTGAAGGCGCGCATCAGGGCGTGGGCCTTGGGCATGACTTTTTGCGCCATGTGGAACGCACCAAGGTTTTGCTGCACGTGCTTGATGTATCCGGCACGGACGGCCGCGACCCGATTGACGATTTTGAAAAAATCAATTTTGAATTGAAAGAATACAGCGATAAACTGGCGCGCCGCAAACAGCTGGTTGTCGCCAACAAAATGGACTTGCCCGAAGGCAGGGAAAATTTTGAACGCGTAAAAGAGTACGTGGAAGGCAAGGGCTTTGAAATTATGCCGGTATCCGCCGCAAGCGGCGAAGGTTTGCAGGCTTTGATGTACAAGGCTTACGAGATGTTACAAAACTTTGTGCCGGAAGACGAGGAAGACGAAAGCAACTTAGTGCCGGAAATTGACCCGGACAGCTTTGAAATTGTTCCCGGCAACGATACCGATTTTGAAGTGCGCGGCAAAAATATTGAACGCCTTGTGGCGATGACGAATTTTGACAACGATGAAGCGCTGTACCGTTTCCAGCTTATCTGGAAAAGCCTGAAAATTGACGATGCCTTGAAGGAAGCGGGCATTGTTGAAGGGCAGACGGTGCGAATCCGCGACATGGTGTTTGAATTTAAAGAATATTAAATGGGGTGAGGGGTATGGTATTACAACGGTCTGATTTAAAAAAGGCAAAAAGGGTTGTTGTTAAGGTAGGCAGCAGCACCATTACGCACCAGAACGGCAAGCGTGATTTTGGGCGCATTGACCGGCTGGCGCGCGAGATGGCTGATTTGCAGAACCAGGGGCGCGAGATGATTCTGGTTACCAGCGGCGCGGTTGCCGTTGGCGTCGATAGACTGGGGCTGCCTGAAAAACCACGTACCATACCGGGCAAGCAGGCCGCTGCCGCGATTGGGCAGGGCATTTTGATGCACACCTACGAAAAGTTTTTTGCCGAATACGGGCAGATTGTGGCGCAGGTTTTGCTGACGCGCATGGAGGCGATTGACCGCCACCGTTATACCAACGCGCGCAACACTTTTATGGAGCTGTTGAAAAACGGCGTTATCCCCATCGTTAACGAAAACGACGTTGTGGCGCTGGACGAGCTGAAAATCGGCGATAATGATAATATGTCCGCACTGGTGGCGGGCATTACGGACGCCGACCTTGTAATAATCCTTTCGGACGTTGAAGGTTTGTATACCGCTAACCCGCAGACGCACCCGGAGGCGACGCTTATCAGCAAGGTTGATGAAATTACGCCTGAGATTGAAGCACTGGCTGGCGGCGTTGGCAGCAGTGTCGGCACGGGCGGCATGTTTACCAAATTGCAGGCTGCTAAAAACGCAACCAGCTCCGGCATTAACATGGTAATTGCCAGCGGCAGCGAAAAAGACGTTATTGCCCGCATTTTAAACGGCGAGGAAATCGGTACGCTGTTTGCATCGAAAGAAAACCGTTTGCAGTTCCGTAAACGCTGGCTGGCTTTCGGTGCGCGTATTATGGGCAAAATCGTAGTCGATGACGGCTGCGTAAAAGCTATAAAAAAAGCCGGCGGGTGCAGCATTTTACCGGCTGGCATTACCGCTGTGGAAGGCAGCTTTGAAGCGGGTAACACCATCAGCGTTGTAACGCAGGACGGCTTTGAGCTGGCGCGCGGGCTGTGCCATTATTCTTCGGACGATTTGGCGCAGATTAAAGGCTGCAAAACCAGTGAAATAGAAAAAATCCTCGGGCATAAAAATTTTGACGAAGTTATCCACCGCGATGATTTGGTAATTTTAAATTAAGGGGGCTGTTAAGATGACTACTTTTGAACTGGTAAGGGCCAAAGCCGAAACTGCCCATAACGCAGCGGGCAAGCTGGCGGTAGTATCGGCGGCTGTAAAAAATAAGGCGCTGCTCGCTATGGCGGACGCGCTTTTAGCTAAAGCCGATTTTATTATTGAAGCCAACAACAGGGATATGCAGGCGGCGAAGGAAAACGGCATGCGCGAATCCATGCAGGACAGGCTGCGCCTGACGCCGGAACGCATTGCCGGTATGGCCGAAGGTTTGCAGCAGGTAGCGGCGCTGCCCGACCCCGTGGGCAACGTCATCGGCGGGCAAACGCTTGCCAACGGCTTAAAAATTACCAAAGTACGCGTGCCGCTGGGCGTTATCGGCATTATTTACGAAGCGCGCCCCAATGTAACGGCGGACGCGATCGGGCTGTGCCTTAAATCCGGCAACGCCGTGGTTTTAAAAGGCGGCAGCGAAGCCATGCAAAGCAACCTTGCCGTGGCAGGCGTGCTGACGGAAGCTGCGGAAGCGGCAGGCATCCCGCAGGGCGCTATACAGCTTATTGATACGACCGACCGCGCGGCGGTAACGGCGCTGATTAAAATGAACGAATTTGTGGATGTGGTAATACCCCGCGGCGGCGCAGGGCTGATTAAAGCCGTGGTGCAAAACGCGACCGTGCCCGTAATTGAAACCGGCAGCGGCGTGTGCCACACTTACGTGGATGCTTCGGCGGACTGCGAGATGGCGCGCAAAATTGCCTTTAACGCCAAAGTGCAGCGCCCCAGCGTTTGCAACGCGATGGAAACGTTGTTGGTGCATAAAGATGTTGCCGGTAAGTTTTTGCCGCTGATGCTGGACGAATATTTTAAAGCAGGCGTGCAGATTTTCGGCTGCCCGGCCGTGCAGGAGTTTGACGAACGCGTACAGCCTGCAACGGAAGAAGACTGGGCGACGGAATACGGCGATTTGCGCCTGTCCGTTAAAATTGTGACGGACATCGACGAAGCGCTGGCGCATATTGCCAGATACAGCACCAAACATTCCGAGTGCATTGTAACGGAAGATTACAACATGGCGCGCAAGTTCCAGGACAGCGTGGACGCGGCGGCGGTATATGTTAACGCCAGCACGCGCTTTACCGACGGCTTTGAGTTCGGCATGGGCGCGGAAATCGGCATCAGCACGCAGAAGCTGCATGCGCGCGGGCCTATGGCTTTGCCCGAACTGACATCGTACAAATACCTTATCACCGGCAACGGTCAGGTAAGGGGCTAAAACTTAAAACAACAACCGGCTGCACACCGCGGCCGGTTTATTTTTTACGCCGCTGTTAAAGCAGGGAAAATTTATTTTTTGCAGAATATATAAGTATATTCGATTTGCACTAAAAGGAGGCGTGACGATGAAGATAACTTTTTTGGGTGCCACAAGGATGGTTACCGGTTCATGCTATCTTTTGGAAATAGGCGGCAAAAAAATGCTGGTGGACTGCGGCATGTTTCAGGGCAGCAAGCTGATTAACGCTTTTAATGAGCGTGATTTTGTTTTTAACCCCGGTGAAATTGACGCCGTTGTTTTAACGCACGCGCATATCGACCACAGCGGGCTGATACCGAAGCTGGTGGCGCAGGGCTACAAAGGCCCGGTGTACTGCACAAAAACCACGCTGGAGCTGTGCGGCATACTGCTGCCGGACAGCGCGCATATCCACGAATCGGACGCGGAGTTTGCCAACCGCAAGGGGCTGCGCGCCGGGCGTAAATTCATCAGGCCGCTGTACACGGTTGACGAGGCTTACGCCGCGCTTAAAAATTTTGTAGTGCGCGATTTTGATACGGAGTTTGACGTTATACCCGGCATTAAGGTTAAGTTTAAAGTGGCGGGGCATATTATCGGTTCCGCCATGGCGGAGATTTTTGCCGAAGAAGACGGCAAGCGCACCAAGCTGATTTTTACCGGCGACGTCGGCCAGCCGGGCGCGCCGATTATCGAAGACCCGGAGCAGCTTGCCGGTGCGGATTTTATCATTACCGAATCGACTTACGGCAACCGCGTGCACAAAGCGTATGACAAGGAAGCCGAGCTGGCGGAGATTATCAACTCCACGGCGGAACGCGGCGGCAACGTCATTATCCCGGCTTTTGCCGTTGGGCGTACGCAGGTGCTTTTGTATTACTTCCAGAAATTGGCGCATGATGGTAAAATCTCCAGCGACATTCCGATTTACATCGATAGCCCGATGGCGAACAAAGCCACGCAGATTGTGCTGGGCAACCCGCAGGAGTTTGACGACGAGGCGCGCAAGATTTACGAAATGCAGGGCAAACACCTGCTTTCGATGAAGCAGCTGCATTTTACGGCGACGGCGCAGGAATCGCGCATGATTAACGAAACGCCGGGTACAAAAATCATTCTTTCTGCCAGCGGTATGTGCGATGCAGGGCGTATTTTGCACCACTTAAAACATAATCTGTGGCGCGAAGACAGCAGCGTTATCATCGCCGGTTATCAAGCGGAAGGCTGCCTTGGCCGCAAGCTGATTGAAGGTGTGCGCCAGGTTAAAATTATGGGCGAGGATATCCGCGTTAACGCGCAGGTTTATAACATGAAGGGCTTCAGCGCCCACGCCGATAAGGAACAGTTTTTGGAGTGGTACGGCAAGATGACGCAGAAGCCGAAGGCGTTTTTTGTAACGCACGGCGAGGTGGACGCGGCGATGGAATTTGCGGGCGAACTGCAAAAACGCATCGGTACGGCGGCGTATATCCCGCAGTACGGCGACAGCGTAACTATCAGCGGCAGCGACTGGTCGGTAGCGTCGTCCGAAATTGTCAGCGATGTGCCCGAAGTTGCGGCTTTGCGCGATTACATGAAGAACCTTGAACGCACTTATTTGCAGCACCGCACCAAGATTGAGCAGGTTGTGGCGCGCGACAGTGGCAAGGTTAAGGATATCCGCAAAAAGCTGGAAAAAATTAAAAAATATGTTGACGATATGCTTTCTTCGTTGTAAATTTATAGTTAGAGTTTATTAAAAAGGCCGTTATTGTACCCCAAAGGTCACTGGCTTTTGGGGTATAATTTTTTTGCGGCAAAAAATAAAAGGGGGCTTTATACTTGGAAGAAATTAAAAAGAAGGAGCAGGTTGGCGGCATTCTGGGTTTGATTGAACGCGTGGGCAATAAAATCCCGGATATCACCATTCTGTTCATCGGTGCATTTGTGCTTGTATGCGTTATTTCCGCGGTGCTGTCGCAGATCAGCTTTGATTACGTACACCCCGCAACCGGCAAGCAGATTACTATCAATAACATGTTAAGCGGCAAAGAGCTGGTAACTTTAATGAGCAAAATGGTTACCAACTACGCTAACTTCCCGCCGCTGACGATGGTTATCGTCGCTACTTTGGGTATCGGTATCGCCGACGGCTCCGGCTACATCAACACGGGCCTTAAAAAAATCCTGTCCGTTACGCCGAAATTTTTAATTACGCCGGTGGTAATTTTTGCCGGTATGGTCAGCCATCTCGGCCCGGATACCGGTTACGTTATCATTATCCCGATTGCGGCTTATATGTTTTATGCAACGGGCAAGCATCCGCTGTCCGGCGTTGCTGCTTCCTTTGCAGGCATTGCCGGTGCGTTCAGCGCCAACTACACGCCGTCCGCTATCGACCCGGTAATCCAGGGCTTTACGCAAAGCGCGGCGCAGATTATCGACCCCACCTATCAGGTAAACGTACTTTGCAATTATTTTTATGCTGTTGGTTCTACCTTTTTGGTAATCGCTTCCTGCTGGTGGGTAACGGAACACGTTGTTGAACCGTGGCTGTGGAAAACCTATCCGCTGCCGCCCGACCTTGACCTTGGCAACGAAAACAACACCGACATCACCCCGCGTGAAAACCGCGCTTTTATGATTGCAACCGCTATTTTAATTTTAATGATTGTCGGCCTGTTTGCGGCTCTTTATCCGCAGGATTCCCTGCTGCGCGCGCCTAACGGCGAAATTGCCAGCTTCCAGGCGCCGATTATGCAGTCCATTGTTGCCGTAATCTTTATTTTCGCGGCGGCTGTCGGCCTTGTTTACGGCGTTTTGTGCGGCAAGTTCAAATCTCCTAAAGATGTAACAGCCGCTATGGAAGAAATTACCAAAACGCTGGTGCAGATGGTAGTATTCTACTTCTTCGCAGCGCAGTTTCTTTATGCGTTCGGCGCTTCCAACATCGGCGTACTGCTTGCGGTTTCCGGTGCGGAATTTTTAAAATCCCTCGCCCTGCCGCCGCAGATTACCATTTTCGGCATCATCGTTTTTGTAGGCTTGTTGAACCTTATCATCACCTCGGCATCCGCTAAATGGGCCATTCTTGCGCCGATTTTTGTACCGATGCTGATGGCAGTCGGCATCGCGCCGGAGCTTACGCAGGCTGCTTACCGCGTCAGCGACAGCGCCGTAAACGTAGTAACGCCGATGTTTGCGTTCTACCCGCTGATTATCCTCTACTGCCAGAAATACGTTAAAGAAGCAGGCATCGGTACGCTCAGCTCCATGATGCTGCCGTACACCGTTACGCTTTTAATTACCTTAACCTTTATGCTGTACTTCTTCTGGTGGTTCGATATTCCTCTGGGCTTCCAGGCCGATTATGTATATCCGCGCCGGATGTAAGATTTAAGGAGGCTTTATAAATGTTACAGGAAAAATTACTGCAAAGATTTTTGCGTTATGTTGCCGTTCCCAGCCAGAGCGACGCGCCGGTACAGACCGTGCCGAGCAGCGAAGGCCAGCGCAATCTGGCAGAGCTGTTAAAACAGGATCTGGCTGAACTCGGACTTGTTGATCTGGAAATAAGCGAATACTCCGTATTAACAGGCAAGCTGCCCGCACATCTGCCGGAAGGCTGCACCAAAGAAGTGCCCGCCGTTGGCTGGTGCGCTCACCTTGATACCATCGACATCAACATGTCGCCCGAAATCCACCCGCAGGTGGTTAAAAACTATCAGGGCGGCGATGTTTGCCTCAATGCCGAAAAAGGCATTTACATCCGCACGGCGGAACACCCCGAGCTTGATAAATATGTAGGGCAGGACATTGTGTTTACCGACGGTACCAGCGTGCTTGGTGCAGATAACAAAGCCGCCATTGCCAACATTATGGTTGCGCTGGAAACTTTGGTAACCGAAGGGCGTTACCACGGCGATATTTATGTGGCATTTGTGCCTGATGAAGAAATTGGCCTGCGCGGCAGCAAAAAGCTTGATTTCAGCAAATTCCCGGTTAAATTTGCCTACACCATTGACTGCTGCGAACAGGGCGAAGTGGTTTACCAGACCTTTAACGCCGGTACTGCCATTGTAAAAATCAAAGGCGTAAGCGCGCACCCGATGAGCGCCAAAGGCGTGCTGATTAACCCGACGCTGCTTGCTGTTGACCTTGTTAACATGTTTGACCGTACCCAGACGCCGGAATGCACAGAAGGCACGGAAGGCTACATCTGGACCAAGAGCATTACCAGCAACGACACTTACGCCACCGTTACGCTGGATATCCGCGACCACAACAAAAAGCGTTACGAAGAACGCAAAGCGGAAATTGCCGGAAATGCCAAAAAATTGCAGGCTATGTACCCGCGTGCGGAAGTTACCTGCACTATTACGGATACTTACGGCAACATTGCCGATGCGGTAACGGATGACAACAAATACTGCATTGATTATATTTACACCGCCATGGATAAGCTGGGCATTGAGCCGAAAACGCTGGCCATGCGCGGCGGCACGGATGGTTCGTTCATCTCTACCAAAGGCATTTTAACGCCCAACTATTTTACCGGTGGGCATAACTTCCATTCCAACTGCGAATTCTTACCGCTCGGCGCGATGGAAAAATCCTGCCGGCTTACGCTGGAACTTATTGACCTTATCTATAACAAATAAGGCGAAAAATTAAATTTATAAAAAGGACGTTTTGCATTTTGCAAAACGTCCTTTTTGTTTGCGTTAAGCAGTAAAAGCAATGCTTTGGCCGGAACGGATAAGCCCTTGTCAGGTGGCGTATGAGTGCTAAAGTATGTATAAAAATTTAAAAAGTACGGTTTAACACCTGACACTTCCCCAGCAACAAGACCGTAAAACTTTCGGATTACGCAAAAGTTAAAGTCTTGTTGGGGGGGAAGTATGTGATATAATTTTAGAAAAATATAATGATGAGTTAAGATAAAAAATATATTGGTTTGTAATAGACATTACAGTTAAAGTCAGGTATAATTATATAAAATATATAAAATTTTATATAAAAGTTTAAAGGCGCCTCTCTTAAGAGAGATTCAAAACCCCGCTAAGTCTTCCTTCTTATATTAGCATACACGAGAGGCGCTTTTATAAATCCGGTTAAAATACGGGCTGCCGTGTTTTAATATAAGCGCCTCCGGGGATTATCAATTATAAAGGCTGTCTTCCCATAACAGGTTATTGATGTGGGGGCGCTTAATGCAGTAAGTTACTGCCCGCGGAACGACAAAAGAAGTCTGTCCAATCTTTCCCACAATGTTCTGCGGGCAGGTACTTATAAATTTCAGGCAAGGTTAAATTTTTAATAAAGTGGGTGTTTGTGTGGAAACTAAACCATTTGACAAAGCGAGATTTAAACACATTGCCGGTGACGGTGTAGCGGAAGACTTTAACTATATGCCCCGCAGCAATCTGGGCATGCGCAAATGGGAGATTAAGGTCCGTTATCCGGACGGTAAATGCAAGGTTGTGGTTATGCGTGACAGCGGGTTCAGCATTACCGGCGAAGTAATTGACGTTAACGAATTTACTTCGCGCGAGCAGCGCAACGCTGAGATTTACCGTTTGTACCACGAATATGCTTTATCGCAGGTATTTTTAGGCAAGCTGTTCAGCATCAGCCAGCCGTCGGTATCATTAATTGTAAACGGAAAATAAAAAACAAAGCGCATTTCTGTATTTGCAGAAGTGCGCTTTTTATTTTTTCTGCTTTGCAGGATTTTGAATTTTGACGGTGAAATATTCAATCAAACGATTAAATCAAATGATTGATTGAAAGAAGGATAAAATTATGAACGGCGAAGCAGGCAAAAGAGAAAAACTTATCCGCGCGGCGATGGAGCTTTTTGCCGAAGACGGCTACGATAAAGTAAGCATCAGGCAGATTGCCGCTGCGGCAGGCGTTAACAGTTCGATGATTTCTTATTATTTTAACGGCAAAAGCGGTTTGTACGAGGCGATTGTGAAAGAGCTTTTGCAAAATTTTGACAGCTTTATCGGCAGCGTGCGGGCAGAAGAAGTTGAACCGCGCGAAGGCTTGAGCCTGTATGTGCAGACTATCAGCAGGCTGTATGCCAAATACCCGCCGTCGTTTGTCAAGCTGGTGTACCGCGAGCTTTTGAACCCTTCGGAAATTTTTGAACAGGTTGCGGTAGGACGGTTCAGGCAGAACTTTGGCGTGCTGCTGAATTTAATTGAACGCGGCAAGGAGCAGGGATTGTTCCGCACCGATTTGGACAGCGGCAAAATGCTGATGATGTTTATTTCGTCCATCAGCCTGTACTTTTTGGCGCGGCCGATTTACACAAAAATTATCGAGCAGGACGATACCTTTACGCAGGCGTATTTAGAGCAGGCGGTTGAGGTGTTTATGCGCGGAATTGAGGTGGCGCATGATGAATAAACGCAAAATTATCGCCGTTGTGGCAGTTGTGGTTTTGCTGTTGGCGGCGACGGGCTATAAATTATTTTTGCAGCGTCAGGCTGATGAAGTTTTAACCGGTACGGTTGAAGCGACCAAAGCCGACATTGCCCCGCGCATTGGCGGATATCTGCGTGTGCGCACTGTTAAAGAGGGCGACAAGATGCAAAAGGGCGAGCTGGCGGCGCAGATTGACACGCGCGATTTGGAGGCGCAGCTGGCGGAAAGCAGGGCGGCGTATGCCAAAGCGCAGTCGCAGCTTGTGGATTTGGTTAAGGGCGCGCGCCCGCAGGAACTGCGTGAGGCAGAAGCCAAAACTATGGCGGCGCAGAGCGTTTACGAACAGACGCACGCCGACCGTCTGCGTTACGAAAAATTGTACGCCGACGGTGCGGTATCGCGCCAGCAATATGACAAGGCTTTGGCTGACGATTTGGTGGCGGCCAATAATTTAGCGGCGGCGCGCGAGGCGGAGGCTTTGCTTTTGGCGGGCAGCCGCGTGGACGAGGTTGAGGCGCAGCGCGCCGAAGTTAAACGCACGGAAGCGGCTGTGGAGGCGGCGGAGATAAATTTGAACGATGCTTCGCTGTACAGCCCGGTTGACGGCGTGGTGTTAAGCAAAAATTACGAGGTTGGCGAATATGTCGCTGCCGGAAGCGCGGTACTGACCGTTGCCGATTTGAACGACTGCTGGGTGCGCGTGTACGTGCCTTCGGACATGCTGGGCAGCATTAAAATCGGTCAGGAATGTGATGTGAACATCGACGCTTATCCGGACAGGACTTTTACGGGCAAAATTACGGAAATCAGCGACAGCGCGGAATATACGCCGCGGCAGAGCATTACCAAACGCGAGCGCGCCAACTTGGTGTTTGCAGTTAAGGTGGCACTGCCGAACGAGGAGGGCATCTTTAAGCCGGGCATGGTGGCGGATGTTAGCTTGTAATGATGGAATACGCGATTGAAACAAGGGATTTAATCTGTAAATTCGGCAATTTTACCGCCGTCGATAAATTAAATATCCGCGTGGCGCCGGGGCAGATTTACGGTTTTTTAGGTTCTAACGGCAGCGGCAAATCAACCAGCATCCGCATGTTGTGCGGATTATTGAAACCTGCGGCTGGCAGCGGCACGGTGCTGGGCTACGACGTTGAAACGCAGGCGGAAAAAATTAAGGAACACATCGGTTATATGTCGCAAAAGTTCAGTTTGTATCTGGATTTGACGGTGTTTGAGAACCTTGATTTTTACGCCGGTATGTACGGGCTGCGCGGTGCGGAAAAGTTTGCGCGCGTGAACGAGATGATTGCTGAAATGCAGCTGGAAGATAAACGTGACGCGCTTTCGGCGACGCTTTCCGGCGGGCTTAAGCAGCGCCTTGCTTTGGCGTGCGCCATTTTGCACAAGCCACGCCTGCTGTTTCTGGACGAGCCGACGAGTGCGGTTGACCCTATCTCGCGCCGCAGCTTCTGGCAGATTATTCACGGTTTGGCGTTGGGCGGCACGACAATGGTGGTAACAACGCATTTTATGGAAGAAGCGGAACACTGTGACGAAATGGTGTTCCTTGACGCGGGCAAAATGGTGGCGCAGGGCAGCCCCAAAGCGCTGAAGGACAGCATTAAGGAAGTGCTGGTAAGCATTGCCAGCGACGATTCAATTAAGCTGCGCGATGAAATACGCCGCAGCTTGCCGGTATTGGACGCCTACATCTTCGGGCGCGAGCTGCGCCTTTTGATGCGGCGTGAAGATTTGGACGCACTGGCGGGCTATGCTTACAATGTTATTGAACCAAGCATGGAGGACGTTTTTTCGTACTATCTTGATAAGCGGAAAGGCGGTGGCAGTGTATGAACAGGCTGCTGGCGCTTTTAAAAAAAGAATTTATCCAGATGCGGCGTGACAAATTATCGCTGGGCATTATGCTGTTCATGCCCGTTATGCAGCTGATAATTTTCGGTTTTGCCATTAACACGGACGTTAAACATTTAAAAACGGCGGTGTTCGACCAGTCGCTGACGCAGGAAAGCCGCGAGCTTTTAACGGGCTTTACCGCCAGCGAGTATTTTGACATTGAATTTGTTGAGGACAGCTTTGACGGCGTTAATTACAGGTTGGACAGCGGCGACGCTAAGGTCGGCATCATCATACCGCCCGATTTGGACAGCAATCTGGAGCATAACCGCCCCACGCCCATACAGGTGCTGGTAGACGCTACCGATTCGCAGTCGGCGGCATCGGCAATCAGCGCGGCGCAGTCTATCGGCATGTTAAAATCGCAGGAGGCGCGGGCTGAAAAAAGCGGTTTGCACGGCACGCCGCCAAATTTGTACGACGTGCGTGTGCGCGCCTGGTACAATCAGGATTTTGTAACGGCGTTTTACATGGTGCCGGGGCTGATGGGCACAATTTTAACGCTGACGATGGTAATGATAACCTCCATGGCGATTGTGCGCGAGCGCGAAACCGGCACACTGGAGCAGCTGATGGTAACGCCGCTGAAAACGTGGGAGCTGATGCTCGGCAAAATCATTCCCTATATTTTTGTCGGCTATGTGCAGATAACGGTGGCGCTGATGGTGGGTCTGTTTGTGTTTGACGTGCCCGTGCGCGGCAGTTTGCTGCTCTTGTATGTGCTGTCGCTGTTTTTCATCGTCGCGTCGCTGACGCTGGGCGTTTTAATATCAAGCTATGCGCGCACGCAGATACAGGCGATGGAAATGTCGTTTTTCGTCATCCTGCCCAGTATTATGCTGTCGGGCTTTGTGTTTCCGCGCGAATCCATGCCGCAGATTTTTTACTGGCTGGGTGATGTGCTGCCGCTGACGTATTACCTGCAAATTCTGCGCGGCATCTTTTTAAAAGGTAACGGGCTGGCGTTTTTGTGGGGGCAGGTAGCGGCGCTATTGGTGTTTATCCTGCTGACGCTTGGGCTGAGCATTAAAAAATTTGTGAAAAAACTGAACTGAAATTATTAAAAGACCCTCCGGTATGTTATAATTTACTTATGTAAACAAAACGTATCCGGAGGGTTTATGAATATAGGAGCAAGGCTTGAAGCAGTGGCAAAACTGGTGGCGCATGGCTGCGTGCTGGCGGATATCGGTACCGACCACGCGTATTTGCCGGTGTGGCTGCTGCAAAAAGGGCAAATTAAAGCCGCCGTTGCGGCGGATATTGCGGCAGGGCCGTGCCGTGCGGCGCAGACCAATATCGGCATGTACGGCCTGCGCGATAAAATTGAAGTGCGCATGGGCAGCGGGCTGACGGTGTTAAAGCCGGGCGAAGCTGACGGTGCTGTTATCGCCGGTATGGGCGGCAGCACGATTATTGAAATTTTACAGGAAGCGCCCGGAGTTGCGGCGGCGCTGAAATTTTTAATTGTGCAGCCCATGGCTGGCACTGCGGGCTTGCGCAAATGGGCGTGCCAGAACGGCTGGCGCATTGCGGACGAAGCGCTGGCGGAAGAACCGCAGCATCTGTACGAAATTATTTTGCTGGAGCACGGCGAAGAAGCAGCGCACAGCGATTTGGAATATGAAATAGGCCCGCGGCTGCTGGAAAAACGCCCGCCGCTTTTAGCAAAGCATTTGGCAAAACTGCAAAACGCTTACAAGCACACGCTGGACAGCATGGCAAAAAGCGCGCAGGCACAGCAAAGCGAAAAATATAAAAAATTACAGGAGCTTTATGCCGGATTGGAGGAATTGAGGCATGAGTGCGGTTGTAAATGACATTATAAAAATTATGGACGGCATCGCCCCGCGCGAACTGGCCGAAAGCTGGGACAACGCCGGTTTTTTAATCGGCCGCAGGGATAACGCCGTAAAAAAAATCATGGTTGCGCTGGATGTATCGCCGGAGGTTGTCCAGCAGGCGGTTGCGCAGAAGGTTGACATGCTGGTAACGCACCATCCGCCGATTTTTAAGCCGCTGAAGGCTATCTGCGACAGCAGCTGGCAAAGCGCATTGCTGTTAAAATGCATTGAAAACGGCATTGCCGTGTACAGCGCGCACACGAGCCTTGACAGCGTGCTGGGCGGTGTTAACGACGTGCTGGCGGAAAAGCTTGGGCTGCAAAACATAACCACGCTGGTTAATGGCGGTGATGACGGAGGCTCATTGGGGCGCGTCGGCACATTGCCGCAGAAAATGGAATTTGATGATTTTGCCGCTATGGTTAAGCGCGTGCTGGGTCTGGATTTTGTAACCGGCATCAGCGCGGGCAAAATGGTGCACAAGGTTGCCCTGTGCGGCGGTGCGGGCATTGATTTTGTTGCCGAAGCGCTAGAGCACGGCGCGGATACTTACGTTACCGGCGACATTAAATACCACGAAGCGCAGAATGCCGTGTTCAGCGGGCTGAATTTAGTTGATGCCACGCATCAGGGAACGGAGCTGCCGGTGGTGACGGTGCTGGCCGATAAAATTGCGCTGCGCCTTGCGTCAGCCGGGCTGGGCGCACAGGTGCTGACGGCGCGCGAAACCTTACTTTTTAAGCAATATTGACGAATTGAGGTACAAATATATGATTAGTGAATTTAAAGCGGGCGCAAAAATCTGCCAGTCCGTACTGATGAGGGTGCAGCGCGTGGGCACATCAAGCAACGGCGCGCCATTTGCCCGCGGCTTACTGGAGGACAACAGCGGCAAAATACCGTTTATTACTTTTGAAGCGCCGATTGTTGAAAAACTGCGCGACATGGACGGCCCTGCGCCGATGATGGTCAGCGGCAGCGTGGATATTAACAAGTTCAGCGGCGAAATGGCGTTGCAGGTTATTATCAAAAAAGTCAGCGACATTGTGCCGGAGGACGACATCAGCAACCTGCTGCCGGAAGGCGATTTTGACCATGCAGCTTATAAAGATAAGTTTGACCGCCTGATTAAAAGCGTTTTAACGCCGGGGCTGCGCCTGGTGCTGGATAATGTTTTCGAAGGCGGAACCTACGAGCGCTTTTTGCGTAATCCGGCAGGCATGCGCTTGCACCATGCCTATATCGGTGGGCTTTTGCAGCACTCTGTCGATGTGGCGACGCTGGCTTCCAACATGGCGGATACCATCGGCGGCGTGGATAAGGACTTAATTGTTGCCGGTGCGTTGCTGCACGATGTAGGCAAGCTGCGCGAAATTTCCGCTTCCATGGGCTTCCCGTATACGACGGAAGGGCGGCTTTTGGGGCACATCAGCATGAGCGCGGCGATGGTGCAGGAGGCGGCAGCCAAAGCGCGCGTTACCGGCCCTAAATTGCAGCACCTGCTGCATATCGTGCTGGCGCACCATGGAGAGCCGGAAAAAGGTTCGCCGGTTGCCTGCGCCACCAAAGAAGCGTTTATTGTGCATTACGCCGACGAGTTGGACGCAATTATGAACCAGTACAAAAAAACGGACGGCAAAAATCCGTGGGAATTTAATAAAATGTTGCAGCGTTATCTTTTAACCAACGCATAAAAGCAGGGTGAGCTTTATGGAATGGTTCTTTCTGGGAGCGTTTCTGGCGCTGCTTGGCGTCGTCGGGGAATGGCTGGAGAAAAAGGAAAAGGATGAACTTTATAATCCGGACAATCTTCCGCCTTCCGCGCGCGGCGATAATCCGCATAATGCGGAGGAACACCCCTACACGCAGGATGACATTATTTATAAAGACGGGCAGTATTACGAAAACGAAAACAGCGAAGACTGGGAAGAATTTGAGTACGAAATAAGCGAGGACGAACGCTTTAAATAATGGCTTGACTATTTAACCTTTTTATGCTAAAGTTACTTGCAGTATGAGTGTGAAAGGCAATCGCTGACGGCTTTGTGCCGTAAGAGGAAAGTCCGGGCTCCACAGGGCAGAATGCCGGATAACGTCCGGCGAGGGTGACCTCAGGGATAGTGCCACAGAAATGTGTACCGCCTGCTTCGGCAGGTAAGGGTGGAACGGTGCGGTAAGAGCGCACCAGCGTCCGGGTAACCGGGCGGCTAGGTAAACCCCATTCGGAGCAAGACCAAATAGGGAAGGGATGAAGCGGCCCGCTGATCCTTCCGGGTTGTGTCGCTTGAGCCTGCAAGTAATTGCCGGCCTAGATAAATGATTGCTGCCGCTTTGCGGAACAGAACCCGGCTTATTGAGCACTCGTATTACGCAAATACAGGCTGGTAATTTTACCGGCCTTATTTTTTTGCAAAATTCACCGCTGTTTCATAACCGGCGCTTACAATTTGCTTAAAGTTGTTATATAATATAATGGTAATTAAGTTTAAGGTGAGTCTGAAAATGAAGAAGCTTGTTTCGTTTGTAGTACCTGTTTATAACGAAGAAGAAAACCTGCATGAGTTCCATAAACGCATGAGCAGTGTAATGGAAGCGCTGCCCTACGATTATGAACTGATTTTTGTCGATGACGGCTCAAGCGACAGCAGCCATTTGATTCTGGCAGAGCTGGCGGAGCAGGATGAACATGTGCAGGTGTATTTTTTGTCGCGCAATTACGGGCACCAGCTTGCGCTGACCTGCGGGCTGGACCACGCGGACGGCGACGCCGTTATTACCATGGACGGCGATTTGCAGCACCCGCCCGAGCTTGTGCCGGAGCTTTTGAAGCTGTGGGAGGACGGCTATCAGATTGTGCAGACGGTGCGCACGGCGACGGAGGACGCTTCTTTTTTTAAGAACCTGACATCAAAAGCTTATTACAAACTTATCAATTCGCTTTCCAAAGTGGAGATTACACCGGGCGGCAGTGATTTCCGCCTGATGGACAAAATTGCTGTGGAGGCGTTCAGGCACTACCGCGAGCGCGCACGTTTTATCCGCGGGCTGGTAAATACTTTGGGCTTTAAAACGGCAACTTTTGAGTTTACCGCGCCGCCGCGTTTTGCAGGGCACTCTAAATTTAATCTGCATAAGATGCTGCATTTTGCGCTGGACGGAATTACATCTTTTTCAAATTTACCGCTGCGCTGGGCATTTTATATCGGCATTGTGTTTGGTTTAATCAGCTTTATGCTGGTTTTACACGTGCTTTATGTAAAATATGTTGCAATGGACGCAGTGCCCGGTTGGGCAACCATGACGGCCAGCGTACTCTTTCTCGGCGGCATCCAGCTGGTAGGTATCGGCATTCTGGGCGAATATATCGGACGCATTTTTGAAGAAGTTAAGCAAAGACCGTTGTACATCGTCGGCAGACACATTGGCAAACGGTAGTTTTGGTTTACAGCAGACCGTTTTTGTGGTATAATTTACTTGTTTATAAAAGGCGCAAGGAAGTGATGTGGATGGTAAAAAAAGGATTACTTTGTCTGGTATTTACTTGTGTACTCTGTTTAGCAAACATGGCGACTGCATTGGCCTCGTTTGAATATGGAGATAATGGCCCCGAAGTTCTGGCCATTCAAAAACGTCTGGTTGAATTGAAATACGAAATTAAACTGCTTGACGGTGATTTCGGTTCTGAAACGGAAGCCGCTGTCAAACGCTTCCAGGCGGATAAACAGTTGGAAATCGACGGAATTATCGGCGAAGCTACCTATACGGCTTTGATGAACAAGCCGATGCCTCCTAACCGTTCCGGCAGGAGCGCAACCATCAGAAACGTCATCCGTGCGGCTTATGGCGTAATCGGTACTCCGTATGTGTTCGGCGGTACCAGCGTTTATGGTTTTGACTGCTCCGGTTTTACCCAGTACGCTTTCGCGCGTGCGGGCATCAATATTCCGCGTACTGCCGACGTGCAGATGTACAGCGGCAAACAAATCAGCGCCAGCCAGCTGCGCCCGGGCGATTTGATTTTCTTCAGCACTTATGAACCCGGACCGTCGCATTGCGGCATTTATCTCGGCAACGGCCAGTTTATCCATGCAGGTTCCAGCACCGGCGTAACGGTTGCTTCTGCATTTACCGGCTACTGGGGTGCCCGTTATTACGGCGCCTGCCGCATAATCTAACCAAGCATAAACTACCAATCAGGTTCGCCCTGTTGGTAGTTTATTTTTTCTACAATGTGTATATAAATTTTTAGATAAAAATACCTGTAATTAGATTTTATTTTAATCTAGTTACAGGTATTTTTGCTTTTGAAAAAAGAAATAAATATATTTAAAATATAGTGCAAATGAAAAAAATAGTACTATATACTTACAAAAAAGTGTACTTTATTGTAAGTGTATTTTAATTTATTATAGCATGAAATTATGTTTTTTTCATGTTAATTTTTTACTAAAATTATACAATAAAGTAAGTGTTATTGTAATTTTTAATCTTTACCAAAATGTACACCTTATTGTATTAAAAAAATAACGACCGGAGGATAATTGGGGATGAAAAAATATTTGTTATTATTTATATTACTTTGCTGTTCCAATTGTGTTTTTGCGCAAGAAGTTACTGTTGACGGAGTTGGTATTGATAAAAATAGCGCTGTACGTGATGCGATGCGTAATGCAGTAGAAAATGTTGTAGGTGCTTTTGTTGATTCAAATACATTGACGCAAAACGCAGTTGTAGAATTAGATTCGATATATACCAATTCACAAGGTTTTGTTAAAAATATAGAAATATTAAAAGAATATTCAGATTCGACAGGATATTTTGTTACAACACGGATAGATGTAGATACTAATCCAAATTCCCAATTAATGGATAAATTAAATATGCTTGCTCAACTTAATGACCCAAGGGTTGCGGTAGTAGTTCTAAAAAATGAAACTACAGATTATGGTTACTCTTATATTGATAACGATAGTATAACGGAAAGTCAAATAAATGAAAAACTAATTAAATTAGGATTTAATCATGTTGCAGATATAAATTTATTAGCAAAATTAAAAAATTCTGATTTATTAAACAGTATCTACAATGGCGATAATTATTTTCTTGGAGAAGTTGAAGAATATGGGATTGATTATTTAGTAATTGGTAAAAATGAATTAGATAGCAATACTATTTATTTGCCCAATAATGATGGTACATATACTGAAACAATGCTAATGAATAGTAAAGCTATTTTAACAATAAAAATTATAAAGTTTGATACGGGTGAAATAGTTGAAACTTTTAAAGTTGATGGAAACGGAATAGAACAAAATGAAATAAGGGCTAAAAATAAAGCTATAAAAGTTGTTGCTGATAAAGCTGCGCAAAACATAGCAAACAAATTTAGAAAACTTGCGGCTAAAGCTTATGACACAGTACAGTTAATAATTAATTGTAATAATTATGATGATATTGAAAGTGTTATAAATATATTAAAAAATATGGCAGGTATTCAAAATGTACACATCAGAGAATATAAGAATAATAAGGCAATAGTTGATGTTGATACATTGCAAAAACCGCATGTGCTTGTTGAATTATTAAAAAAACATATAAAAGGGGGTATGTTTATAGATAGTATAAGCAATAGCAAATTAGAATTAAGCGTATTTTGATGGGAGGTTAATCATGATGAAAAAATTTATTAATAAGGTATTGCAAATGTGTATATTAGGTTTACTGGTATTAATTTGCAACATAGCATTTTGCTCTGAAAAGTTAACTGATAATGTAGCAGATATTTTTAGAAGTGAAAATTTTATAATTACTTATCAAGTTAAGGAAAACAATAAATTGCCAGGACAAAGTTTCGTTATAAAAGATGAAATTGTAACTTTGGCAAAAGAAGGCAAGAAAAAACTTTTTAGTAATGAATTTGTGAAAAAAGGTCAAAAAATTAAAAATTATTTAATTGACGATGGCGTGTTTATTTACAGTTATTTTGTTAAAAATGGTCAGGTTTTTGATGGCAGTTCGTTTGATGGAGAAACAAGAGGGAGTAGTAAAAATACCATTCAAAAATTTCCTAAATCAGTTTATGGAAATCATACTATGTTTGATATGTATTTTGATTTATTAATGATTGATTTTAATTCAATATTACCTGAATATAATGAAGATACTGGTTATGAATATGAGGGAATACCTGTAAAAGAGAATATGTGCTATGTTTATAATGGGAGCGAAAGAGATATTATTGATGGTACGACTTATGTTTATGAGGAATTTGTAATGCCATCTAATTATGCTTTAAAAGCTACTTCGAGATTTTATTTTAGCAATAATAATTTAGCTAAATATATCCGTATTGATGATATGAAAACATTTGAAAATGATGTTGAAATTGGTGGCGCTAAAGTAATAGATATTAAATTATTTTCTAATACTATTGATTCACAAATTTTTGATATACCTGAAAATTTAAAAGTTGCAAGGATGTTGTAAGGAATTTAAATATGTACTTGTCATCAAAAAAATTTACAGAAAATATAATATGTAAATTTGTTGGTTGTTTTTTAATGCTGGTTTTATATTTTACTGTTGTTGCTGGTAATGCTAACGCTCAAACACCGGTAAAAGTAGTATTTATGGATTTTGCTAATAATACTATTTACAGTGATTTTCCAGTAGATGAAATAATGGATGAATTATTGCTTGAACGATTATTTGAAGCAAATAAATTTATTATTATGGAGCGCTATAACGATGAAGAAACTATAAATGCAGAAGGTAAAATTAATTTTACATCAGAACATTTATTCAATTCTGTAGACCAAAAAGATTTCTCAGCTATTTTTCAGGCATCAGAGAATGATATAAGTATTAAGAATAAAGGTGATTATGTTGATGCTGAATATACCAGAATTATTGGTGAAAAAAATAATGCTGAATATTTACTGTACGGCAGCATAGATGATTTGTATGTAAAATCAGGTTTTATGATTTTGCCTTTGCGATCTTTTGTTTTATCTAATACAAGTCAGTCTTTAGAAGCTGTTGTAACAGTAAAAATTATAAAAGCCTCAACTGGAGAAGTGGTATGGACTAAACAAGAAAAAGCTGCTTCTAAAAATAGCGTTAATAAAGCTCTGGGAGTTACTTTGGGAACAAAAGGCTTTAGCAATGATTTGTTTTACGAATCTTTAGACAAAATTAGTAAAAAGGTTGTAAAAGATTTAGTAAAAGATTTAAAGAAAGGAAAATTAGTTCTAACTGCAAAGGACTAATAAATTTTTACAAAGAAGGTTGATAAAGTGAAAAAGGTTGTTTTGGCATTGGTGTTGTTACTAAATTTATGTTTTAGTATAACCTGTTTTGCAGGTATTAGAGATTATCCATCAATAGCCGTTCTGAATTTTGAGAACAAATCTTCCGTACCGAACAATTTAACTTTTGACGATGTTAGCATTGTTACCGATTTTATGATTGAGGAGCTGGTAAACTGCGGCAGATTTAATGTTATAGAAAGACAGCAGTTGAAAGCAATTACTGATGAACATTATTTAAATATGACGGGATTGATTGATACAACGACAGCGGCTGAGATAGGACGGTTGGCCGGTGTACAATATTTGGTTTACGGAAGTGTAACAAACTTAAGTACTAAAGAAAGCACTGCCGGTTATCAAAATAGTGTTCATGGAGGATTGGAAAACAATCAGCATATTGTAAATGCTAATATTAATGTAAGGGTAATAGATGTTGAAACCGGAAGAATTGTTTTGGCAAGCCGTGGTAAAGGTGCTTCAACCAGTACTGATACAAAAGCGTATTTAGACAGAAGAAAAGAAACTACATACTTATATGAAGACGAATATGGAAATTTGCTTTACAGTGATGTTGAAACGACTGGTGAAGAGCATACCTTTGTCATAGGGACAACGGAAGTAAGTCAGGTGCAGGTACATAATGCTTTAGCAAAAGCAGTTGAAGATGCTGTATATGATAAGAAAACCGGGCTTATAGCACGTTTAGACGGTAAAAACAAACGCTAAAAGTGAAAGGGTGTATTAATATGCGTAAAGGAAAAATAATAAAATTATCATCTGCATTGTTATCTGCAATGATGATTTCAAGCTTATGTTTTGATAATATTTATATTGCGGAAAATTCTGTTTGTGAAGCTGTAGTACGCAAAGTGGTACGCCGTAAAGTAGTAACTAATAGAACACCTAATCAAACACCTAATCAAACACCTAATCAAACACAAATAGAACAGAATACAGATAATGATTTTTTTGAAAATAATTCGGCTGATATTCTCGAAGAGATACCTGAAAGTAATACATCAAATAGTAATCGTATAACTGTTAGTGATGATAATAATGTTAGCAGAGTAGTTGGGAATCCGGTTATTAAGCCTGTATCAAGACCGGAAAGCAATATGGCAGAAGTTTTGTTAGGTGACGTAAACGGTGATGGTAAAATTACTTTGACAGACGTAAGTGTTTTAAAAAATTATTTAACCGGACAGCAGGTTTCTAAATTTAATGAAATAAATGCTGATATGAATGGTGATGGTAATGTAAGTATTACTGATTTATCTTTGTTAAAAAATGCTATTGTATCAGGTAACATAAATAATACAAATCAAAATAATCATCAACTTTTACAGGTAGTATATCCGGCAGAAGGGTTATATTCTTTGCAGCCATATTCTTCGCCAGGTATGGAATTATCGGTTGAAGGTGCAAATGCAGGGGCAAATGCTAATGTGTATATTACCGATATTGGTTCGGACAAGCAAACTGCGCCGAGTCATCAAAAATGGTATATAACAAGAATAGGGAACAGTGAATGGTATAAAATAACCGCCGAAAATTCCGGATTGGCATTAAATATCCATAATGGAATTGCACAAAATGGCAACAATGTTACTTTATATCCGTATGCTGGGACGATGCACCAATTTAGATTTTTAAATGCAGGTAATGGTTGGTATTGTTTACAGGGAAATGTACCAGGGCAATTTGTGTTAACCGTTGATAATGGAGGTAGTACTGCCGGAACTAATGTAAATATACATCAGTACAATGCTGGAGTAGGACAGTGCTGGAAACTCGTCAAAAGAAATCCTGCGACAGTTGTAGCAGTAAAAGAAGAAACGGCACAACGTTATGTCGATGTATACAGAGATGCTGGCTTGCAAAATATTTTTAGCGGACGTTGGATTGGTAAAGGTGAAACTTATACTGTAGTTCAGACTTCCGGTAATGCTTTACTTGTAAATTATAAAAGCAGCAAGGGTGAGGATAGGCAAGGTTGGGTTAATAAAAATATTAGAGAAGAAATAGATGTTTCAAATGTACAAACGCATTTAGAGGCACTAATTTCTGAATGGAATGGAAAGAATTTTAATAATTATAAATGGATTTCCAATAAGTATAACGCTATTGAGTGTAAAGGATTTGCTACTTATATTTTTGATGAATTGTTTTCTGTTGGTAAGATTGGTGTAACAAGCAATAATTATAAATTAAAAAATTTAGCAAAAGGTGTATATGAACTAGGATCATTATCCAATGTGAATGGTAACACAAATAGTATTGTAGGATTATTGCAGAAAGCACATGTAGGTGATTTTATACAGATGTATAAATATAGAAAAGATCAGAATGGTAATATTATTGGAACAACTCAACATTCTGCAATTTTTTTAGGTATAGATAATAAGAATGTTCATATTTTTGACGCTAATTCTGATGGTCGCAATACTATAAAAGAACGTTATGTAAGTATTTCGTATTTTGTTGATACAACCATAGATATTTCTGTTTATAGTTGTCAATAATAGTATTTATAATTATTAGGAGGAATTCATAATGAAAAAATATTTAAAATATATTTTAGTAACAGCATTACTTTTTGGTATATTAAATAACACTACAGCTATCACAGAAGCTGCTTATATGTCTAATAATGCTTATAGTGTAAATACTGCAGTTACAGTGAATCAATTAAATGAACGAAATTCAATTTCTGCTATTGGGTATGGATTACCACCGCAAAATGGCAATATGATTTTGGCTCGCCGTGCAGCTATTGTTGATGCTCAGAGAAACTTGTTGGAACGAATTAATGGTGTGCAGATAGATAGCGAAACATTTATGGAAGATTTTACAATTAGCAGTGATGTTGTAAGGTCGCAGGTTTCAGGATTGATTAAAGGTGCAGTGATTACTGATGAAGGCGAAAATTTAGATGGCAGTTATTATGTTGAATTAAGCGTGCCAATGTACGGACGTAATGGCAGCATTGCATCAGTTGCTATTCCGGCATTAACGGCTAATATGCAGCAGCAGTCTTTTGCTTCGGCTGATTTAAATAATTTTACTGAACAGGAAGTGCGAGTTTTTACATCGTCAGCATATACTGGTGTTATTGTTAATGCTGAAGGAATGAATTTGGAAAGAACTTTTGCGCCGGTTATTTATGATACCGATGGCAGAGTAATTTACGGTATTCAAAATTTGGATAAAGATTTGGCTATTACTTATGGCATGGTAGAGTATTCGGAATCATTGGAAGAATCTGCCGGTGGCAATAGCCGTGCCGGAAATAATCCATTGGTAATTAATGCTGTTGATGTTAAAGGCGGGAAAAATTCTGTTAATAAAGTAAATGTAGTAGTATCCGTTGAAGACGGAAATAAAATTTTACTTGCTAATGAAAGAAGTGGTATGCTGGTAAATTGCGCTGTTGTTTTTGTAAAGTAATATAAATTTTGAATTAGGGAATTGTATTTAATGATGCAATTCCTTAATTTTTTAACTATCTACTTATCCCTGCTTTGTAATATTTTTGTGAAAGCATATAGTGTTAAATACCCAAAGGCGCTGTTTTATTGTATAATAATGCTAATAACAGTTAATGGCGGTGATTTATATGGATAAACAAAAAGTATTGATTGCTGATGATGAAGCACCGATTAGGGAAATATTAAAAATTTACTGCGATAAGGAAGGCTTTGATGTAATTGAAGCTGCCGATGGCGCGGAAGCCATTTTAAAAGTGCAGTCCGAAAAGCCCGATATTATTATTCTGGATATTATGATGCCGGTAATGGACGGGCTGGAAGTCTGCAAACAGGTCCGCAAGATGAGCGATATCCCCATTATTATGCTGACGGCGAAGGATGACGACGACGACCGCATTCTGGGTCTGGAAATCGGCGCGGACGATTATATTACCAAGCCGTTCAATAACCGTGAAGTTATCGCAAGGGTTAAAGCCGTGCTGCGCAGAAGCACGATGGTGAAAAAAGAAGAAGCTGACGGCCGTTCGCATATCGAATACAAAGGCCTCAGCATCGACATGGAAAAATATCAGGTTATTGCCTTTGGCAACAAAATGACCTTTACCGCCAAAGAGATGGAGCTTTTGTGGTGCCTGGCTTCCAACCCGGGCAAGGCGTTTTCGCGCAACCAGCTGTTGGAAACCATCTGGGGCTATTCCTACTACGGCGATACCCGCACCGTAGATACCCACATTAAGCGCATCAGGCAAAAACTTAATATTCCGGAAGATTCCGAATGGGATATTACAACCATTTGGGGCGTAGGCTATAAGTTTGAGGTTAAAGACAAAAAATGAACAAATCATTGAGCTCAAGGCTGATGTACAGCTTCATGGCTCTGATAATGGTTATCGTAGTCGGCGTTACGGCAGGTATTTCCTATCTTATCGCCGATTATTTTTTTAAGACCAACGAGCAGGAGCTGGCCGAAAAAGGCAACGAAATGGCCGCAACAGTTGAATATTTTATGGAGTTTGACAACAGCCGCGACACGCTGAACCGTTATGTTTTTGCCGTTGACCGGCTTGTCGGCGCGCGCATCTGGCTGTTTGACGACAAGTTTGAGCTGCTGGCGGCGTCCAACATCAACACGGATTACCAGCCGGACGGCACCCGCCCCGGCATTAAGGATTTGACGATGATGGAAGGTTCAACCGCCGAAATTTCCAGAGAAATTAAAAGCGGCAAGCTGGACACCAAGGTTATTGCCATTTTAAAAGACGTGTACAGCGGCAAATCCGTACAGTCGCAAATTTACCATCCTTATTATAAGGAGCAGGTTATGCTGGTAGGCGTACCTTACGGCAAACCGGGCGGTGCGGCGCGCGGCGCGATTTTGCTGGCACAGCCGTTGAGCGGTTTTGACAGCTTTTTGCGCGATATTTACATTTACACATCTATCGTTGCAATTCTGGCATTGATTTTAAGCATGTTCATGGTTCGCAGCCTGGCGCGTACAATGATTAAGCCGCTGGTTTCCATGAAGGACAGCGCCGTTGCTATTGCCGCCGGTGACTATACCCGCAAGGTGGAAGTGCACGGCGAGGACGAGGTTGCCGATTTGGGCAAGGCATTGAACGCTTTGGGCAATGATTTGAGCGAATTTGTTGCCAAAACGGAGCGTGCTGAAAAAATCCGCCGTGACTTTGTTGCTAACGTATCTCATGAGCTGCGCACTCCGCTGACGATTATCCGCGGTTACAATGAAGCTATCAGCGACGGCACCGTTACAGATAAGGACATGATTCAGCGTTACCGTCTGCTGATTAACGAAGAAACGCAGCGTTTGCAGCGTATGATTAGCGAGCTTTTGGACATCAGCCGCATGCAGGCCGCCGAAGAACTGCCGCCTGCCAAAATGCAGCCGCTGCCCCTGGGCGCGATTGTGCGCAACGTAGCCGAAAAGCTGATGGTAAACGCCGTTGAGCGCAATGTCAAGCTGCTGGTGCATGTCGATGAAAAATTGCAGGTTATGGGGCAGGGAGACCAGATGGTGCAGCTGGTGCTGATTATCGGCGACAACGCGCTGAAATACACGCCTGCCAACGGCACGGTAGCATTTTTAACGGAAATGTTGGACGACGGTAGCGTAAGGCTGACGATATCCGACCAAGGACCGGGCATACCGGAAGAAGATTTGCCGTTCATCTGGGAGCGTTTTTATAAAGTTGATAAATCGCATTCGCGCAACGTGCCGGGCACAGGCCTTGGGCTTGCCATCGCCCGCGAGATTATCCGCGTGCATGGCGCACGGGTTGAGGTGTTCAGCAAAATCGGCGAAGGCACAAGGTTTGAAATTACCTTCCCGAAGGATAAAGTTATTGCCGATTGATGAGGTGACAAGCGTTGAAAATTGCATTGGTGCAAATGGAAGTTTTAGAAAAAAATAAAGCCGGTAATGTGCAGAAGGCGTGCGAACTGCTACGGCAGGCCGCGCCCAACTGCGATGTTGCCGTGCTGCCGGAAATATGGACGACGGGTTATTCGCTGGGGCATTTAAGCAAGGAAGCCGATTACCTGAACGGCACGGTGGTAAATGAGCTTCGGCAGATTGCCGCCGAAAACAGCTGCGCCATTGTGGCGGGTTCGATACCGCTGCGCAAGGGCGACGGCAATGTTTACAATACCGCCGTTACCATTGATAAAAACGGCGAAATTGTTTTTTGTTACAGCAAGGTGCATCTGTTCAGCATGTTTAACGAGCAGCGCTTTTTCAAGCCGGGTAACGATTTTGGCGTGTACGAGCTGGAAGACACTACCTGCGCGTCGGCAATCTGCTATGATTTGCGCTTCCCGGAGCTGTTCCGCCACATGGCGATGCAGGGCGCAAAAATTATCTTCGTGCCTGCGGAATGGCCTGAAGTGCGCGGCGCTATCTGGGATTTGTTTATCCGTGCGCGCGCGCTGGAAAACCACACCTTCATTGTCGGCGTAAACTGCACCGGCAAATTTCACGACCAGAAATTTTACGGGCATTCCGCCGTTATCAGCCCGTTTGGTGAAGTGCTGGCCGTTGGCGGCGGTGAAGAAGAAATTGTTTACTGTGATATTGACTTGAATTTGGTGGAAAAAGCCAACGAATATATGAATGTTTTGAAGGACGTAAGGCCGGAGTTGATAAAATGATGAAACGGATTTTAAGCCTGCTGCTGTGCCTGCTGTGTTTTAACGGCAGCGCGCTGGCAGCACCGACGTTTGAACCGAAGGACTGCCCGAAGGATTTAAAATATATTCTGGGTATTTATTACGGCAACGGCGAACTGTTTTTGCTGCGCGAGAACAAGGGAGAGGTAGAACTTGTTTACCGCTTTGGGCAGAAGGATTATACCTTTGCGGGCAGCAATGTTTACCCGCTGGTTAAAGAACATTTTGACAGCTACACGATTAACGAAAGCGGACCGCTGAACCATCTGGACGCCGCCGTGCGCATTGAACGCAGCCGTGAAGGCTACGGCGTTAGCTGTTCCGTGGGCGGCAACCGTTACAACCGCCGCTTTTTTGCCGGTGAAAACGGCAAGCCCTTCCGTTTTGCCGTCAGCGGCAACTGGCAGGAACTGAAAAATGCTGCCAATGCTGCGGTAATGCCTGCAAATTTAGGTGCAGGTCAGCAGGCGCAGCTTGTTAATCTGGCACAGGCCGTGCCGGGAATAAAACTTGATTTGCGTTACGCTAGTGTGGATAACTGCTTCGGCAATGTTCTGAACGATGACGCGCGTGCTTTTTTGGATGTGGAAGCAGCCGCGGCGTTAAACACCGTACAGCTTAACCTTGCCCAATACGGTTACGGGCTTTTGGTGTGGGAGGCTTACCGTCCGTGGTCGGTAAGTAAACTTGCGTATGACGCTCTGCCGCCGGAAAATAAATCCATGCTGCCCGCGCCGGAAGTTGGTTTCAGCCACAACACAGGGCGCAGCGTCGATGTCAGTCTGTACAGCCTGGCAACGGGCGAACCGGTTGATATGATTAGCGATTTTGACGAGCCTTCCATCCGCCAGTACGCAAGCTTTGCGGGCGGCACGGAGCTTGAGCGTTACCGCCGCGATTTGCTGCGCACGCAGATGCAGCTTGCCGGTTTTACCGCCAGCGACATGGAATGGTGGCATTTTGATTACGGTGACCCCAAAGCCTTTGCGCATTTAAATGTAAAACCGCAGTAAGGCATTTACAGTATTTATAAATGTGTTATAATAGTTACGAAAATACATAATTAATTATGAGGTGACATATAATGAACGTTTACGATTGCGCCAATGATTTGGCAAAAGCTTTAAAAGAAAGCCACGAATTTAAAAAATTGCAGGAAGCACGCCTGGTGCTGAAAAAAGATGCGCAGGCAGAAGAACTTGCCAACGATTTTATTAAATTAAGCTCCGAAATTGAGCTTGCCAAATACCAGAAACAGGAAGTTGACAAGGAAAAAGAAGAAAAACTGCAAAAACTTTCTTCCCTGCTCAGCCTTAACCCGACCGCTATGGAATATTTGCATGCCTTCATGCGTTTCCAGATGATGATGGCAGATATCACCAAAACTATCAATGACGTTGTAAAGGAAGCTGTCGGTGAATAATTCCGTTAATCAGTTAGCAGAAATTTTAAAACAGAAAATGCCTGGGCATGTTTTTTGCAATGAGCCGATGAAGAAGCACACTTCGTTTAAAATCGGCGGCCCGGCCGATATTTTGGTGCAGCCGCAGGATGCTGACACTTTGGCACAGGCTTTGGCGGCGGCGCGCGATTGCGGAGTGCCGGTAACGATTTTAGGCAACGGCAGCAACGTGCTGGTGCGCGATAAAGGCATCCGCGGGCTTGTCATCAAAATCGGCAATGCGCTGAAAACCTTCCGTCAGGACGGCGAGCGCCTGTATTTTGGCGCAGGCTATTCGCTGGCGCTGGCATCACGCAAGGCGTGGGAATGTGGTTTGAGCGGCATGGAATTTGCCGTCGGCATACCGGGCAGCATAGGCGGTGCGGTTTACATGAACGCCGGCGCTTACAACGGCGAGATGAAATGCGTTGTGGAAAGCGTGCGCGTAATGGACATGGCGGGCAAAGCCATGGAATTTACGGCGGAGGATTTGCAGTTTGGTTACCGTAAAACCAGTTTGCAGCAAAGCGGCTATATTATTACCGAAGTCTGCCTTAAAATGCAGCCGGGCGACAAAGACGCCATTAAAGCAATGATGGACGATTTCAGCAGCAGGCGCATCAGCAAACAGCCGCTGGAACTGCCGAGCGCGGGCAGTATGTTTAAACGCCCGCCCGGACATTTTGCCGGTACGCTGATTGAGCAGGCAGGGCTTAAAGGCTACACCGTCGGCGGCGCACAGGTATCCGAAAAGCATGCGGGGTTTGTCGTCAACCGCGGCAGCGCGACGGCGGCAGACGTTTTGCAGCTTATCGCGGACGTGCGCAGGATTGTTATGGAAAAAGCCGGTGTGGAGCTTCACCCCGAAGTGCTGGTTATCGGCGAAGAATAAAACAGCGATTTACGGAGAGCGGCTGCAAGGCCGTTCTTTTTTATAGATACTGCCGTTGTTGTAGCAGCGCTGGGGATATGTTATAATAAGCTATCACAGAAAGAGGTATTTTATAGAGAATGGATAATGTTTACGATTTGGTAGAGGATTTCTACGGGCATGACCCGGGCTGGAATTTTCTGCTTCGCCGTGAATATGCGGACGGCTTTTTGCGCACGGAAGCGTGGCAGGGCAAAACGCCGGAAGAATTATACGATATTTGGGACCAGCTGACGATGCTGTGCCTGTACCTTGGCAACACGGAACTGCTTTTGGGCGACATGAGCGCCGATGATTTTGTGGACTGTGTGGCATGGTGCGGACGCAACGTATCGGAATTTGAAGCTGATTATGAACATACAAAATATTTTTTGGAAACCTGCGGAAGGCTGTACGCCTACCTGCAAAAGAAAAAGGTAATTTCTGACGCCGGTGCGCCGCTTGACGCAGCAGCCAAACTTTTAGATGGCTGTACGATGCACATCATCAATCCGGACGGCAGCTTTGCCGAAGGGCATAAGGCGCGCACACGCCATACCGTGCCGGACGCGGCCAACAAAATATTTTTAAACGTCGGCGAGCGTATGCAGGAAATTTATGCCGCCATGCACGAATTTTTTACCGACACGCAGTTCAGCGTTGATTTGGAACGTGCAACGGTTTTATACCACGGCGTTTTCGGCAGCGCGCTGAACGAATCTGCCAAAAGCAGGGAAGAAGCAGTTAATTCCTTTTGGGATTACTTTTTGCTGGATTACCGCCTGATGCTGCGCGACATGCACCCGCTGGAATATTTTTACCGCGCTGTGTGCTGCAAGGACGGCGGGCGTTACGACGCTGATTTTGCACGGCGCAACAGCGACATTCTGGAGGAGTTCCTTTCTGCACGGCTGGTAATTTTTAAGGTGCAGGGCTTTACAGACGAAGGCGCATACCTGTGCCGCGACTTTTTAAGCAATGAAACCTACCAGCTGAACCTGCCGCTGAACGAAGATTTTGATACCACGGATATGCTGTTTATCGGGCATATTTTTTACAACGGCAACATGCTGACGGATAATGTGCGCGGCTACAAAATTGAGCGCGTCAACACCCTGTTTTTGCGCGACACTTTAAAGCGCACCTACGAATGGGTAAGCGTGCAGCAGCAAAAGCCGACGTGGCAGTGGTTCAGCGCAAGCTACCCAATGGTGCTGCGCAACATGACATTTTTATACGCCGCCGGCATTGCGCACCGCAACTTTAACAACTATACCGAACATACAAAATACAACGCCGCGCCTTACCGCGATGACACTCTGGTTGCAGGGCTTTTAAAAAACACCATGCTGAAAAATTATTTTTCCGTGGCCGATGTAAGGCTGGCAACGCAGATGTGGTGCGATTTGGAAGCTGCCGGTGCGGTAAACGGATCTTACAGCGAAACCGAATGGACGGCGGGCGTTATTTATACTTTTATCAGGCTGAACGGCGCTTACACCTTTTTTGACGAGCATATTGCCAAATTCTGCGGCGTGGAAGCAGAGAAAATGCGCACGGTGGCAGAATATATCGCGCAGGCGCTGAATGTTGAAGAACACGACCCGCGTTACAGCAACGAAGAAGGCCTTTTGGTAATGCTGATGAGCGCCCATATGTAAAGGAGAAATTTATGAAATGTAATTTTTGCGGCAGGGAAGTACCACGCGGCACACAGGAATGCCCGTACTGCCATTACCGTTTTGAAATTGAGGCAACTGTCCTCAATCCGCGCGAGCGTGATGAATTTGAAGGTGTAACGATTGACGAAAGCGGCTACGAAGAAACCGCCGATAAGGACGAGCGCAGGCCGGAACAACGCGAACGCTATGAACGCCGTGAGGAATACAGCAATAAAAACGGCAGCGGCCCGAAGATTTATGTTAAAAACCTTAACGGCTGCGGCGGTGGCTTGCTTGGCGTTTTGTTGATTATCGCCGTTTTAATCGCGCTGTTTATTTTCTTTATGCCGTTGTTTATCGTAGTTGCCGCCATCGGCGTTGTGTATTACTTAATCAGCAGCATTCTGGGTGGATTTTAATAATAAGTAAAAAATAACTGCACTTTCCAATCTGTTTTGGCAGAAAGGCAAATGCAGTTTTGGTTTTAATAATATGTTAATAATATCTTTACACGTTTATAATTTTCTGTTAGAATAATAAAGCAAATGTGCTGCCATAAATAAAGCAAATGTGCTGCCATAACGGTAGGCGGTTAGCCCTCCAACGGAGGGACTGTGACCCTCCGATAAATAGAAATCCGGCTTGCCGGAAATACTATGAAGGAGGGGATAGTATGGATGTTATTGATTTTTTAGCCATAATAGGTTATACAGTAACAATTTTTTCTATTGGTTATACCTTCGGAAAAGATTTTGCCAGAAAACAGAAATAAACCGCCACAGCCTAGCAAACTTAGCGGTTTATTTCTTATAAATCCTAATAAATTGGGCTAACCGTCTATCGGCAGCCATTTGTATTTCTATAATTATTATAACAAACAAAACCAAAAAGTCAAATAACATAAAAAGCTCTCATACTTTTGTATGAGAGCTTTTTATCTTTATAAATCAGTTACGCAATATTACCGCGTAAAATTTTTAACGCCTGTTTATGGTTTTTACTAACCATAGCAGGCGTTATTTTTTCTTTGGCGGCAATTTCCTTACCGTTGTAACCATCAAAGTATAAGGCTTTAATGGTGTTTCTTTGTTTCTCGGTTAGCTTCTTTAAAGCTAGCTTCAATAATATGGCAAGCTCCTCGCGCTCAATCATGTCATCGGCAAGTGCGGGCGTATCGCTATCATCGCCGACGGGGATAGCGGTTTCATTATTCTCACGATTCCACGCTTTTTTCATTTCATCATAAAGCGCGAAATGAATTCGGCAGCGGACATAGCCCGCAAAGTGGCTAAAATCAGCGCCGTTATAATTTAAAACAAGCTCTATAAATTTAAGGCGTGCCAAACTTAAACCTTCTTCATAACCGATAGAGTTATAAAAAATTTCTCTCCGCATTTCCTTTTTAAACAAAGGCTCGTAAAAAATACAAAGCCTTTCCAGTGCAGTGCGGTCGCCGTTTTGCGCGGCGGTAATAAGCTGCCTTGTTAATTTTTCCTGCTCATTGTAATCCGTCCAGTGTTTAGTTGTGCAATTATTGTCGTTCAAAAGCTGAACCTCCTTGATGTGTTTATTCGCCAAAACGGTGCGCACCAAAGCGGCAAAAATAATAATAGTAAAAGATTATGCTGTTTGACAAGACTGTTTTTGCAAAATTTTTTATGCTAAACTGAAAAGTTACGCTTAACAAAAAAAGGTTACCAGTTGCAAGACCTTGAAGAGTTCGATTTACATCGAAAGTTTAAGTCTTGCGGGGGGGTAAATATGTGCTATAATTTTAGTAACGCCCAATGTATCGATTGATATAAAATAATTGGCGAAAAATTTTGAAAGGAATGACCATGATGAAATTGAATGGTAAAAAACTGACAAATGCAGTAGTATTAAGTTTAATGCTTGCTGCGCCTTTTGTTGCAAGTGCGGCAGAAATTACTGTAAGTGACGGGCAGGTATTAGAAGGTCCGCAAACAGCAAATTCTACTATCAAAGGTACAGATGGAACTGAAAATATCACTTTTGAAGGCGCAAGTGATAAACAATTTTCTGTATCTGCTGTAAGTGGTACTGCTGAAGTAAGTAATGTAAATAATATTACGCTTACTGGTCAGTGGGGTGGAGATGGTAGTGTATTTTATACCAATGGTAATGGTAGCGTGATTAATATTACTGCTAATGGTGATATTACTACTCAAAACGTTGTAGATACTCCGTTAGTTTTTCACGCAATGGGTGGTAAAATAAACGTTACTGCTGAAAATATTAATATCCAAAATGCAGGTAATGCAGTATTTGCACAAAGTAATGGTGCTGGTGCTGCTGGCGAAATTACTTTAAATGCTAAAGGTGATATTTATTTAGGTACTGATAGCGGTGTGGCTGTTGGTGCAGCAAGCCTTTCTGAAGCTTATACTGCTTCAAAAGTAAATATTACCGGTAAAAATGTAACTATTGAATCTAACAGTACAGCTGTTTCTTCTTATGGACAACAGTGGCAAGACAGCAGTGATTTAAAAAATGAAAATTCTGTTTCTATTACTGCTGATGAAAAACTTGTAATTAATGCTGCAACTGCATTAAGAGCTAATAATGGAACAGATGGTAGTGATAGCGGTGTAACTGTTGCTGCCAAAAACATTGAAGTGACCGGTGCAATTAAAGCTGATAAAAACGGTAATATTACTGTTGGTGATGATAAACTTGAACAAGCTGTTATTACAGGTGATGTAAGTGCAACAGAAAAATCCAATATTGACCTTGGGTTGGGCACTAACGGCAGCCTGACTGGTACTGTTACTATGGATAGTAATAACAGTACGATTGATTTAGATATGGGTACTGCTTCCACATGGAATGTAACGGGTGAAAGCCAAGTTTCTACAATCAGCGGTAATAATGCCAATGTTGCGGTTGACAGCCTTGATACCAAAATTACCGTTGGCCAAAATAAAGCTGAAGGTTTAACCTTAAAAGGCAGCAGCAATGTAACCAACAGCTTTGATGCAAATAACATCAGTGCAGGTATGCAGGATTTAGCTGATGTAATGAATATTACTAATGGCAACAAAGAAATTACCGTAACTGCCGCTGAAGGCGATATCCTTGGTGAAATTACTGCTAAAACTGACGGTGAAGGTGGTATCGTTACTAGTTCTGTAAAACAAGGCGAAAATGTTAAAAATGCAGGTATTACTGAACTTGCTAATGTAGCATTTATGGCATGGCGTGCAGAAAACGACGAAATGCATCAGCGCATGGGCGAACTGCGCAGCAGCACCGGTGAAGCTGGCATTTGGGCACGTATGAAACGCGGTGAAAGCGAAAGCGGCGATTTGGATATCACCAACCAGTACAATACCTACCAATTAGGTTATGATGAAAAAGTAGGCGACAGTAACTGGTATATCGGTGGAGCAATCAGCCGTACCGAAGGCAAGAGCAGCTTTGCTAACGGCAGTGGTGAAAACCAGTCCACCGGCTTTACCATATACGGTACCTATGTTGGCGATGACGGACAATATGTTGACTTGAGCGCTAAATATGCACGCTTGGATAACGAATTTTATGTATTTGACCGTGCTGGTATGGAAGTTAACGGTGATTATAGAAATAATGGTTATGCTTTCAGCGCAGAATATGGCAAACGCATTGAAGCAGGTAACGATTTCTGGGTAGAACCTCAGGTGCAGCTGACTTATGGACATTTAAGCAGTGCTAATTATACTGCCAGCAATGATGTAAAAGCAGCACAGGACGCAATGAACATCGTAGTAGGCCGTGTTGGTTTTGCGGCAGGCAAAGATATCAGCGCAGGCAATGTGTATGTAAAAGCAAGCTATCTGTATGACTTTGACGGTGACACCAGCGTAACCATGACTAAAGGCGGGCAGAGCGCTACTTATGAACAGGATCTTGGCGGCGGCTGGTTTGAATTTGGTATCGGCACCAATATCAACATCAGTAAAACATCTCACCTATACTTTGATGTAGAAAAAGCAGTAGGTGGAGAAATTGATACTCCGTGGCAGTGGAACGCAGGCGTTCGCTTTGACTTTTAATTAAATCATTAAAAACTAAAAAAACAAAAGGGGGCTTCTGCTCCCTTTTGTTTTAAAACATTGCCAATATTAAAATATAATTTTTAAAATAATGTGAGGGCGGTAAAATGATAAATACGGAACTTCCGTTAGATGAAAAAGATTTAAAAGATATTACAGGTAATGGAACTGTTGAATACTGCATGTTTAA
>CASFZG010000002.1 GCA_949299135.1 uncultured Phascolarctobacterium sp. | reverse complement strand
CATTACTATTAAAGAAAGTGCAGCTATGGAATCCCATTCGTCTACATCAGCAAGCTCCGTTTCCGGTTTTAAGCTGCCTTCTTCAACATCCAATACTTCTTCAATCAATGCCAATTTTTCTTGTAATTCCATTTTTATTTCTCCTTTGTTGTTGTATTTTTATGGTTAAATAATATAACCATCAATAGGCGTACCTGTATTACCGGCAGAAAGATAAAAATTCTGACCTGTAATTTTTTTACTCATATCACTTAACAAAAACACTACCATATTAGAAACATCTTCAGGCTCTAAAAATCCCAAAGGATAAAATTCTTCTATTCTTTTTTTATCTACAACATCAAAAAAACATTCTGCCATAGGCGTTCTAACCATTTCAGGACAAATAGTATTCACTCTTATTTTTCTTTTGGCAAATTCTTGCGCTGCAATATTTGATGCAAAATTAATAGCGGTCTTTGCTGTACCATATGCCAGATAACCTTTTTCAGGAAAAAGTGCTGCCCTTGATGAAATCCCTATTATTGAACTACCATCATTCATATTTCTCTTACTGGAAAACTCTTTTAGCAAAGCTACATAAGCCATATAAGAAACATTATAAAACTCCTGAAGCGAATCAAAATTTTCGCTCCTTATAGGGATACATCTTCCAATACCCGCTGAAAAAACTAGCCCATCAAATTTTTCACCAATTATGTCTACACATTGTTTCACAAACTCTTTTATTTTAGACACATTACTCATATCAAATGGCATAATTAAATGACCTGTGCCATCCATAAATGAAAGAGTTTCTTCTAATTTGTCTTTATTTCTACTGGTTAATATAACTTTTCCGTTTAACTTACTTATTGAAATTGCTATAGCTCTTCCAATTCCAGATGATGCCCCTACAACTAAATATCTTCTATTAGATAAATCAAGAATCAAAATCACCCCTCCCAATTCTTTGCTTCATCAACATCAACTGCCACGCCTGAAATATATTGCATCGTATTACTTAGAAAAGCAATAACAACTTCAGCCATTTTTTTCGGCAACATTAATCCATCCGGTAAATCTGCTACTGTATTAGCTTCATAACTTTTTACAGCCTGATTAACAAGCATTTCTGTTCTTATGCCTCCAGGACAAATAGTATTAACCCTGATATTTCTTATTCTAAGTTCCTTTGCAGCGCTTTTCATAAAAGCATCCATTGCACCTTTAGATGCAGCATATACAGAGTTTGCAGCTTGTCCATATACCCCAGCCCAAGATGACATGCCTACAATAGCACCTCCATCATTAAACAATCTTTTTTGTGCTGCACATTTTAATAAAGCCATAAAAGAATATGTATTTGCAGAAAAAATCTGTTCAATATTAGACATTGAAACACTTCTTAACGGGATTGGTATTGCTATACCGGCACAATGTGCAATACAATCAAATTTTTGCCCGTCTATTGAAACTAGTTCTTTAAAAGTCTCAACAATTTTATCAAAATCCGCTAAATCCAATACTCTATAAGAATGTATGTTGCCTTCCATTAATGAAATTGTTTTCTTTAACTCGCTTTCCCTTCTAGCAACAATTACAACTTTAGCGCCCATTTTACTAAGTAAAATAGCAACTTCCCTGCCAACACCGGATGAAGCACCTGTAACTAATACTTTTTTCCCATTAAAATCAAACTTATCCATATCATACCTCACAAATAATCTTCAAACCTTAAACCATCATCATACCTATCTTTAACCCTAAAAACGGCAAAACAATTTTCGGGGCTAACGTTAATTCCTACAATACCCAAAGATAAACCTATGCCAAAGCCACAGGTTAAAATCTTGCCCGTAACTTCTGAATTATCTTTTTCAGAATAATGATCACAAATAGCTAAAGGTATTGAAGCGCAGCCTGTATTACCATAATTAACTATTGAAAGAGGTATTTTTTCAAGCGGAAATTTAATTTTTCTTGCAAGATTACTAATAATAAGTTTGTTTGCCTGATGGCATGCCAATATTTCATAATCATCATAATTACAATTAAAGTGTTCCTTAAAATCTTTAATCATAGTAACTACTTCTTTTAATGAAAACCGCATAACATCCATGCCTTCCATATGAAATAAATTTCTATATGCACATGCTTTTTCATAACCAAACTGCTGCACCATTGGCCAAAACGGATGGCGCTGCCCGCTAAATGGCGATACAAGCATTTTAAAATCGCGCCCTATTGAACGCAGCAATCCATAAACAGGCTCAGCATGTTCATCATATTCTAATAAAGTAGCAGAGCCGCCATTACCAAAAAGCATCGGTATTTCTTGCGGAACATAATTATCAGGCACTCGTTCACCGGTTGAACCAGCCAGTAACAATACACTGCGGCATCCGGAATTAATATGCATAGCAGCTAAATATAATCCATAAACATAGGCAGAACACCCCAGCGGAACATCGTAACACATACAATCATCAGATAATCCTAACCTATCCTGCAAAATTGTTGCAGTAACAGGCTGCATATAATCACGGCTGGACGAAGCAAAAATTAACGCGTCTATTTTACTTCTGTCATAACCTAATTCTGTTAATATTTTTTCTGCAGCAGCACAGCATAAATCTGATGCAGTAACACCCAATCTATGCGTAGTAAATCTGCGCTGCACACCGGTAGACATAATAAATTTTTTTACATGTTCTTCGCCAAATAATTCATTATAATCTGTAGTATACTCTACATCATCCGGCACCGTTGCAGCTACCGCTTTAATTTTAGTATTGTTCAAATTAAAATAACTCATAAATATCCTCCTATTTATTTAAAATACGTTTCACTATTTATATTATCATCATATGTTTCTTTAATTTTAATTATGGGCAAACATATTGATAAATCTATTACAAAAGAAGCAATAGTTACATTAAGCCCAGCGCCAAATGATATCATCAATATCTCTTTATCTCCCTTATGCTCATTATTATTTTCTACATAATCACAAATATTTACTACTGGACTTGCTCCTCTCGTATTGCCAAATCTACTTATTGAGTTTATAACTTTTTCTTTAGGTGCTTTTATTCTTTTGACTATATTGTCTATAATCATTTTATTTGCCTGATGTATAGAAATTAAATCAAAATCGTCCACACTCTTATCAAATTTCTGTAAAAAAGCTTTTGTTACACGAGGAACATCTTTAATACTAAAAGTAAATACATCCGGACCTGACATATATACTGCATTGTTATAATAAACAGCAAATTCAAATCCTCTTTTTTGTGCTATAAAAGGTAAGGAATGCCTTTCCATTCCGTAAGGTGCAATTAATGCTTTATAACCACTGCCGATAGTTTCAATACAAATATTAACAGGAAAAATACTGTCATCGCTTTTTTCAACTATTACGGCAATTCCAGCATTACCAAATAGAATTGTATTTTTATTTTCCACAATATTAGGATTTGAATCACCTACTAAAAGCAATATTTTTTTGCATCCTGCCATAATATTAGCACAAGCCATCTGCAAGCCAAAAGGGAAAGCTGTACATCCAATGTTAGAATCATAAACCAAGCCGCAATTATCCAAACCTAATCTATGCTGTATTACACACGAAGTAGGAGGCACAGAATAATCCGGTGTTTGCGTTATAAAAATAAGTCCATCTATTGTATCTTTATCAATTTTTAATTTTTCAAAAAGTTTTTTTGCAGCTGCTACACATAAATCGGCAGTTGTAGTCCCAACACCATATGCATTATATTTTTCATAAATCCCGGTTGCCAAGCAAAATTTTTCGGCTTCGCTATTTGAAAAAAGATAACTATTTTCAGACACTTTCTTACAATTATCCGGAACTGCAGTTGCTATACCAGAAATTTTAATGTTTTTAAATTTAAAAAAGTTCATTTTCTTTGTAAATAATCGTAAATTAATAATTAAAACTCTTTGCCGGATTGCCAAAAACCTTATTGCCGGCTTTTACCTTGCGCAAAACAACACTACCAACACCTACGTAAGCATCATCTTCTATAACAGCATTTGGAGCTACAGCACAATTTCCACCCATAAATACACGGTTGCCAATTTTTACATACCCCATAATATTGCACCATGAGGAAATTGTAGAGAAATCACCAATTGAAACATCGTGCCCTAAACCACAAGCTAATAAAGTGCAAAAGTTGCCTATATGTACATTAACGCTCATTCCAAAGCCGGAATATATAACAGCACCTTCGCCAATTGTATTGAAACGCCCTAATGCTACATACGGATGAATTATTGTTTCAAATACAGCACCTTTTTCTTTAAGCATTTTAACCAAATTTCCTTTAATTTGAGGATTGGCTATACCTAAAGCCAGTACATCATTTTCTTGCGGAATATAGTCACTAATTGTACCTACAACTTTAAAATCACAATCAATGCCTTCTAAAGCATGCAGATTATCATCTAAAAAACCAATTATATTCCACCGGGTGCCTTGTATTGCATGAATATCTTTAATAATATTCAGCACTTCGCGTCCACAGCCGCTGGCACCTACTATATATAAATTTTTCATCTTTTCACCTGCCTTTTAGTATTGTTATGCTAATCATTATATAATTGCAAAGCATCATCAACACTGCCTACAAACCGTAAGTTGCTCCTGTCTATCCATACTGCTTTCTGGCATATCCTCTTTATATCCGGCGCTGAATGGGATACCAGTAATACTGTAGTACCGCCATTCATCATATCCTCCAAACGCTTATGGCATTTATATTGAAAAGCCTGGTCGCCAACCGCAAGTATTTCATCTACAACCAATATATCCGGTTTTACCATTGTTGCTATCGAAAAGCCCAGCCTTGCTACCATACCACTGGAATAATTTTTTACCGGTACATCTATAAACTCTCTCAGTTCGCTGAAGTCTACTATTTCATCATACTTTTCCAGCATCAGCTTTTTACTGTACCCCAAAATTGCACCGTTCAGAAAAATATTTTCCCTGCCGGTCAATTCATAATCAAAGCCGGCTCCTAATTCTATTAAAGGTGCTATGGAGCCGTTTACTTCTACATGCCCTTTTGTTGGTGCTAAAATACCGCTTATTATTTTCAGCATCGTGCTTTTACCGCTGCCGTTTGCTCCGATTAACGCACAGGATTCTCCTTTATCCACTGTAAAGCTGATATCCCTTAATGCCCAAAATTCTTCAAAACTGACGCTTTGAAATTTTAGTTTCTTTATAATTAAATCTTTTAAACTATCAACACGTTCCGTAGCCAAGTTAAAGCGCATGGAAACATTGTCAACAACTATAGTTTTTTCCACTTTTTGCTCCTAAATATATAAAATAAATTCATTTTGTTTTCTTTTAAATACATATAGGCCAACTATAAGCATGCCAAAAGTAAAAGCCAGGCATGTCAAGTGTTCCGGCAGCGTTGGCCATTCGCCATACACAGCTATTTTACGGAAAAATTTTATGTAGTTATAAAGAGGGTTAAATATAAGTAATTCCCTTAACCATTCGGGAAGAAGGCTTTCCGGGTAAAAAATTGGTGTTAAGTAATTAAAAGCTGTTAAAAATATACTATATAAGTACTGTACGTCTCTAAAAAATACTACCAATACCGAAAGCAAAAGCCCTACACCTATACAAAATATAAGTACCTGAAATAATATCCACGGCAGTAACATCAGCGTAACGGAGAAACTTACATCTGTAGCCATGATTACTATAAACAAGGCAATCATAGAAAGCAGCATACTTGTAAAACTTGACAGCACCCTGGACAACGGAAATATATATTTAGGAAGATAAACTTTTTTTATTAAAGCTGCACCTCCCAATATGGAACTCATCGCCATACTGGTTGATTCGGCAAAAAAGCCAAAAATAAGCTGCCCGGCAAGCAAATATACCGGATACTGCGGTATATCAAAACGGAACATATTAGAAAACACTATCGTTAAAATAATCATCATCATTAAAGGGTTTAATACGCTCCACAAATAACCTAAAAAACTGCGCCGGTATCTTATTTTTAAATCTCTTTCTACTAATACCTGTAACAACCAGCTGTATTTTATTAATCGTTTAGCACTGTCAATTATATGCACAATAAGATTTCTCCTATAGTTACTTTTTTATTTATATAGCTATATATAGTTATTTTATTCATTATTTTTTGTCAGTCCAAAAAAATTCTTCCTGCTGTTTTTTTAACTCCGGATCATAAATCGAATATCCTTTGCCAAGCCAGGGATAATTTTTAGTGATTTCCATAAACTTTTTTTCATAATTATCAAAAGTTCCTATTACTCTTGCCGGCACTCCGGCTACAATTGAATTATCAGGAATATCTTTAGTAACGCAGCTTCCGGCAGCAATAATAACATTATCGCCAATAGTAACATCATACATAATAAGACTATTGCTGCCAATTAATACATTATTGCCTATAACTATTTTTCCTACACGCCTGATATGGTAATTCATTTTATTTTTATATAAAATGACATCACCAAAAATATCATGGTTCAAAAACCTTACCCCAGATGCTACTTTTACGTTGTTGCCAAAAGAAATTAAATGCGGTTCTACTCCAAAATTAAAATTTTGAAAATAACAGCATTCTCCCTGGGCATGAAAATAGCCAATTTTTTTACAATATTCTGCCCGCTTGCTTCCGTCTCTCAATAAAATCAACATCAACAATTGCAAATATCTTTTAAACATTACTTATTCCCCTTAAATTCTTCCATTGTAACGGAAGTCGCAGATGATATTCCTGTTCTTTGAAAAACTTTTATTACTGTCTGCAATATTATTTTACAATCGCCTATAAAAGTTATATTTTTTATATATTCCAAATCATATTTAAATTTTTCTTCCCAACTAATGCCATTTCTACCGTTAATTTGTGCTAAACCGGTTAAGCCTGGCTTTACATCATGCCTGTGCCGCTGTTCTTCATTATATCTATCTAAATATTGAACTAATAAAGGCCTTGGCCCGACTACAGACATATCACCTTTTAGAATGTTAAATAATTCCGGAAGTTCATCAATGGATGTAGAACGTAAAAATTGACCAAACTTGGTTAATCTTATTTCATCGGGCAATAGATTTCCATTAGCGTCTTTTTGATCCGTCATTGTCCTGAATTTGTAGATATAAAAAATTTTCTCATTCTTTCCCGGCCTTGCTTGTTTGAAAAAAACAGGTGAGCCAAGTTTAATGCGCACCAAAATAATGGCTATAATAAAAACCGGAGACAATATTATCAAAGCCAAAACCGATAATATTATATCTAAAATCCTTTTAACAAAACTTTTATACATATTTTCCCCTATTTTTATATTTAAAATAACCCTTTAATAATCCCAACAATCATGTCCTGCTGCTTTGCCGTCATTTTATTATCGCTTGGCAGGCATATTCCTCTTGCAAAAATATCTTCGCTTAAAGGTTTTGTACCAGCTGTTATAAAATCGTTATTCCTATATACCGGCTGCATATGCATCGGTTTCCAAATCGGACGCGATTCTATATTTTCTTTTTCAAGCGCAAGACGGATATCTTCAGGCGTTACTTTTTCTCCCTTGTTTATTGTTAAACAGCTAAGCCAGAAGTTTGGCTTGCTATTTTGCAGATAAGGGTTCATCTTAACCGGCAAGTCTTTTAAGCCTTCTTTATAACGCATATAGATGGCTTTCTTTTGTGCTATATGCTCATCAAGATGCAGCATCTGCCCTCTGCCTATACCTGCTACAATATTACTCATGCGGTAATTGTAGCCAATTTCTTTATGCTCGTACCACGGGCAATTTTCTCTGGCTTGTGTTGACCAAAAGCGTACTTTTTTTACCGCTTCTTCATCATTACTTAAAAACATGCCGCCGCCTGATGTTGTTATTATTTTGTTCCCGTTAAAAGACAGGGCATTATATTTGCCAAAGGCTCCGGTTTGTACTCCGTTTAAAGTTGCCCCGAGGCTTTCAGCTGCATCTTCAATTAAAGTTACGTTATATTTTTGGCAAAGTGCCTGTATTTCATCCAGTTTTGCCGGCGTGCCATAAAGATTGGCTGCTATAACTGCTTTAGCGTTATATTTTCTTAAACCAATCTCCAGTGCTTCAGGATCCATATTCCACGTTTCAGGCTCGCTGTCTATAAATACCTGTATACCTTCTTCATAGGTTACAGGGTTTACTGTTGCGGCAAAGGTTAAATCACTGCATAAAACTATGTCGCCACGTTTTACTCCTGCAAGCTTTACCGCCATATGCAGTGCTGCCGTCCCGGAATTTAAGGCTGCTGCCTCCTTTACTCCGACATATTTAGCAACACTTTTTTCAAATTCATCTACGTTTTTACCTAACGGAGCTACCCAATTAGTATCAAAGGCTTCTTTTACATATACTTGTTCTTCTCCGTGCATGGTTGGTGAAGATAAGTAAATCCTTGTATTTGCCACTTTTTATTCCCCTTTTACTTAAATTTATATATTTTCCCTGTTTGGTGTATAAGTAGGCACTATCTTTTGCAGCGCGGCAACCACTTTATCGCCGTCTGTTATCTCTACAATTTCAGCTATTTGTTTATCTAATTCTGTTTTATCTATTTCTTTTATTTTTGCGGTAAAGATTTTACGGTGCGTTGTTTTTTCCGTACCGTCTTCGGCGCTTAACAGTTCTTCAAACAGTTTTTCACCCGGGCGCAAACCGGTTATTTTTATTTCTATATCTTTATCCGGTATTAAGCCGGATAATGTTATTAAGTCTTTGGCAAGGTCGTAAATCCTTACCGGCTCTCCCATATCAAGCACAAATACTTCGCCGCCTTTGGCCATTGCCCCGGCCTGTAATACAAGCTGGCCGGCTTCCGGTATCGTCATGAAGTAGCGTTTCATGTCGGCATGGGTTACTGTTACCGGCCCGCCTTTGGCTATTTGTTTTTTAAACAGCGGTATTACGCTGCCCCTGCTGCCGAGCACATTGCCAAAACGTACTGCCACAAAGCGTGTATTGCTGTTTTTGTTCATGCTTTGCACGTACATTTCCGCTACTCGCTTAGTGCAGCCCATTACGCTGGTTGGATTAACTGCTTTGTCGGTTGAAATCATGACAAAGGTTTCTACATTGTGTGCAGCAGCTTCATCAGCCACTACTTTAGTCCCTAAAATATTGTTACGCACAGCTTCTGCGGGTTGATATTCCATTAAGGGCACATGCTTATGTGCAGCTGCATGGAATACTACCTGCGGTTTAAAATAGTCCATAATGGCATTTATGCGTTCTTTGTCGCGCACATCGGCAATAATTGGTACCGTTTTAAGCTGCGGGTATTCTATTTTCATTTCCTGCGTTATTTCATAGATGCTGTTTTCGCCTTTGCCTAAAAGCAAAAGTTTAGCAGGCTGCATTTTGGCTACCTGGCGTACTATTTCACTGCCTATGCTGCCGCCTGCGCCTGTTATAAGCACTATTTTACCGCTTAAATATTCTTTTACGGCTGTAGTGTCAAGCTTTACAGGATCGCGTCCCAATAAATCTTCTACGTCAACCGGGCGCAGCTGGTTGATGCTTATACTGCCTTCCAATATTTCATAAAGCCCGGGAACTATTGTCAGCCTGCAATCTGTTTGTTTACATATGTTTATAATAGATTTTATTTCTTCGCCTTTCACTGAAGGCATAGCTATTATTATTTCATCTATATCTTCAATTTTTACAACCTTTATTATATCGTTACGGTTCCCTAGTATCTTTACACCTTGCAAAGATTTGCCGATTTTGGTTTTATCATCGTCAATAAAACCAACTACCTGACGATTTGCCACATGATAATGTTCTATTTCATTTAACAGCAAAGCACCGGCATCGCCTGCGCCGATAATGAGGACTTTGTTCTTTTTGCGCTGCAATTCCTTATATTTGGGCTTGTTCATCACATAGCTGTACATACGCAGCGCCATACGGCTGCCGCCGATAAAAAGCATTAAAAGTATGCCTGTCATGATATATAAAAGCCGAGGCAATACAGAACCTATACCTACCGAGGCAAAATACCATACTGTACTGCCTAAACCACAGGCAATAACAATTGCTACAAGCTCAACAGTTCCGGCATAACGCCATATTCTGCCGTAAAGTTTAAAAAACAAAAAGCAGATAAGATAAATTAAAACAGTTAACGGCAAACAGCTAACCAACATATTAAGATAGTTGGCAGGTATTGCTCCGCTGTCAAAACGCAGGTAAATGCTTATAAAAGCAGCTGTGATAATACTGATAATATCAATCGCTGCCAGAAACATCGGCAACAAATATTTTCTCAATTTAATCCCCTGTTTTTAAAATTTTATTTAAAACTTATTTGTAACTTTATTTTACAATCAATTATGAATAATTATATCACTTTTAAAATAAAATTTCTACTATTGTTCTTTAAGTTAAGTCCGTTTTTGCACAACAAAAAAAGACTGCTGCAAACCGTTTTGGTTTACAACAGTCTTGTAAATTATGTTATTTAATTTACGCTTATTTAAGCAGCTTTTTCCTTATTTCTCCCCCGTACTGCCAAAGCCGCCGCCGCGTACTGCGTCGGCGTTGTCGCCGTCGGCGGTAAGGTATTTGTAGAATATTCCCTGTGCTACGCGTTCGCCTTTGGGCAGGGTTACATCGCTGTCCGTCGTGTTAAACAGCCCCAGCATAATGTGCCCTTCGTTGTCTTCGTTGTTGTAGTAGTCGGCGTCGATAATGCCCACGTTGTTCACCAGCGCCAGGCCTTTTTTTACGGCGATGCTGCTGCGGATATGCACGCCAAGGAACTCGTCGTCCTGCATATAGGCTTTTACGCCGGTCGGCACCATTTTCAGTTTGTGTGCTTCCAGTGTTACATCCTCCGGCAGGTAAATATCGTAGCCCGCCGCCATTTTTGTTTTACGTTCCGGCATCGGGAAGTCAACATATGCGTAAGCTGCAATTTTTTCAAAACCGCGAATTTTCATATTACACCTCGTTATAAAAAATCCCGCCGAAAGTTAATTCAGCGGGATTTAGTTTTTGCTTAAATTATTTGCTCAAACCGCCGTTAAGCACTGCTTTGCGGGACAGGTTAATGCGGCCTTTCTGGTCGATTTCCGTAACTTTGACAACAATTTCATCGCCGACAGAAACAACGTCTTCAACCTTGCCGACATGTTCGGTGGAAAGCTGGCTGATATGAACCAGACCTTCTTTACCGGGCAGGATTTCAACAAACGCGCCGAAGTTCATAAGGCGGGTAACTTTGCCGGTGTAAACTTTGCCGACTTCCGCTTCGGCGGTGATGCTGTTAATGATATCGATAGCTTTGGCAGCCTGCTCGCTGTTAACAGCGGCAATGTAAATGCGGCCGTCTTCTTCGATATCGATTTTAGCGCCGGTTTCTTCCACAATTTTCTTAATGGTTTTGCCGCCAGGTCCGATAACCTTGCTGATTTTTTCAGGGTCGATATGGATGGTGGTAATCTTCGGAGCGTATTTGGACAGCTCTTTGCGCGGTTCGGAGATGCAGTCCATCATGATGCCCATTATGTGTTCGCGGCCGCGTTTAGCCTGTGCCAGCGCCTGCTGGAAGATTTCTTTGTTGATACCGTCGATTTTGATATCCATCTGGATAGCAGTAATACCGTTTTTGGTACCGGCAACTTTAAAGTCCATATCGCCGAGGGCATCTTCAAGACCCTGAATATCGGTCAGGATAGTGAAATAATCGCCGTCTTTTACAAGGCCCATTGCTACGCCGGCAACCGGTGCTTTAATAGGTACGCCTGCGTCCATAAGGGAAAGCGTGCTTGCGCAGACGCTGCCCATGGAGGAAGAACCGTTGGATTCCAGAGTTTCGGAAACCAGGCGGATTGCATACGGGAATTCTTCTTCGGAAGGAATTACCGGCAAAAGTGCGCGTTCTGCCAGTGCGCCGTGGCCGATTTCGCGGCGTCCCGGGCTACGCAGCGGTTTGGTTTCACCAACGCTGTACGGCGGGAAGTTGTAATGGTGGATATAACGTTTGTGCAGCTCAACTCCCAGTCCGTCAAGGGTCTGTGCTTCGCTGAGCGGAGCCAGTGCCAGTACGTTCAAAATCTGGGTCTGGCCGCGGGTAAACAGCGCGCTGCCGTGCGGGCGGGCAAGTAAGCCGACTTCGCAGGTTACAGGGCGCACTTCGTCCAGCGCACGTCCGTCCGGGCGGATTTTATCCACGGAAATGGTGCGGCGGACAATCTTTTTAACCAGTTTCTGGGTAATATAAGCAACATCTTTAGCGTTGTCTGGATATTTTTCCATGAACGCATCGGCGATTTCCGCTTTAATGCGTGCTACGTTTTCTTCGCGTTCCAGCTTGTTGGCGTCCATCAGGGCTGCTTTCAGCTGTTCTGCGCCGTAAGCTTCAATTTCAGCTGCCAGTTCAGCAGGCGGCTCGTAAACGGGCACTTCCATTTTGGGTTTGCCCACTTCTGCCATAATTTTTTCCTGCCATTCAACAAGCTTTTTAATTTCTTCGTGGCCGAACCAGATAGCGTCCAGCATTTCGTCTTCACTGATTTCCTTAGCGCCTGCTTCAACCATCAGAATAGCGTCTTTGGTGCCTGCAACGGCAAGGTTCAGGCGGCTCACTTTAGCCTGTTCAATAGTCGGGTTGATGATGTACTGACCGTCAATCATGCCTACACGCACACCGGCGATAGGGCCTTCAAACGGGATATCGGAAATGCAAAGCGCGCAGGAAGCGCCAATCATTGCCGGCATATCCGGTGCGTTGTCCGGGTCTACGGAAACGGCGGTGGCAACAATCTGCACGTCGTTGTGGTAGCCTTCCGGGAACATCGGGCGGATCGGGCGGTCGATAAGACGGCTGGTCAAAATAGCGGTTTCAGCCGGGCGTCCTTCGCGTTTAATAAAGCCGCCGGGGATTTTACCCACAGCATACATTTTTTCTTCAAAATCAACAGTCAAAGGGAAAAAGTCTACACCTTCACGCGGTGTTTTGGTACCGGTAGCAGCTACTACTACCGCAGTGTCGCCATAGCGCACCAATACTGCGCCGTTGGCCTGCTTGGCAATCTTGCCGATTTCCATCGTCAGCGTTCTGCCGCCAAGCTCAATGCTGTAACTATGCATTTTTTGTCCTCCTAAATTTTATCACTTTTTGGTTATACGCCTTATATTATACAACATTTTTAATTTTCATTCATTATTTTTTACAAAATTTTTTAAAAATTTTTTTGCGTTTTGGGCGAAAAAAAGCCCCTGCCGTTTTGGGGCGGGGGCATGCGTTAATTATTCAATTTTTTCAAACATATCCGCGCCTACGCCGCACAGCGGGCATTTATAGCCTGCGGGCAGCTCGTCGCCTTCATAAATATAACCGCAAACCTTGCAGCGCCATTTATGCGTGCCTGCCGGTGCTTCTTCTTTCTTTTCCGCGCCGGGCGCGATGAATACGCCGCCCAAATCAGCGCTTCTGTCGAAGTAAACGGTATGCAGCATTTCCTCTGCCAGTTCGCTAAGCGGTTCGCCGTAAAAATCAGCGTAAAGCTGTTTAATTTCCGGGTTCTCGTGACTTAAACGCAGCTGCATATCCTTATCGCGTTTGTAAAGGCCTTCAATGCGTGCCTTGCGCAGCTCGTCGCCTTTATATTCCTTATCCTTGGGCTGTCCGCCGCCGCCGATGCATCCGCCCGGGCACGCCATAACCTCTACAAAGTGGTAGCTGGCCTCGCCTGCCTTTACCTTTTCAATCAGCTTGCGGGCGTTGGCAGTGCCGTACACAACGGCCAGCTTAACCTTCGTGCCGTCAATATCAACCTCCGCCTCGCGGATGCCTTCCATACCGCGCACGGGCTGCAAATCGTACAGCGCTGCGGGCGCATCCTTACCGGTTGCATAGCAGTAAGCCGTGCGCACTGCGGCTTCCATAACGCCGCCGGTGTTGCCAAAAATAACGCCTGCGCCGCTTGCCTGCCCCATTAAATCGTCGTAAGCAGCGTCCTCCAGCGCGGCGAAATCAATGCCCTCATCGCGCGCCAGCATTGCCAGCTCGCGCGTGGTAATAACGTAATCCATGTCGCGCATTTCCGGCATACCCAGGTAGCGTCCGGCTGCGTTCATCTCGCCGCGGCGGATTTCAAACTTCTTCGCCGTGCAGGGCGTTACCGCTACGTTCACAATTTTTTGCTGGTCGATGCCCATTTTTTGCGCAAAATAGGTTTTAATGGTAGGCCCCTGCATACCGATAGGGCTTTTAGCGCTGGAAATATGCGGCAGCATTTCGGGGTAATAAGTTTCGGCAAACTTAACCCACGCCGGGCAGCAGCTGGTAAACTGCGGCAGCGGCCTGGTGCCTTTGGTAATGCGCTCTAAAAGCTCGCTTGCTTCTTCCACAATCGTCAAATCGGCAGCAAAGTTGGTGTCAAGCACATAATCTGCGCCCAGTTTGCGCAAAAGCGCCACCATTTTGCCTTCCACAAAGCTGCCGTCAGGCATGCCAAACTCCTCGCCCAGCGCAATGCGCACCGAAGGCGAAGTGCTGAAAATAACAATTTTTTCCGCATCGCGGATTTCTGCCATTACCTGATAAGCCTCAACCTTTTCGGTAATGCTGTCTACCGGGCACACATTGGCGCACTGGCCGCAGTTAATGCAGATGGGCTTATCGCCGGTAGCCTTTAAATCGTAAGTGCCGCACACGCCGATATAATCCGTGCAGACGGTTTTGCAATTGCCGCATTTAATGCACTTAAACTCCAAACGCTGAATAGACGGGTTATCCGGCTCGATAGCGACGCGGATATCTGTAAATTGGTGTTTACTCATAGCTGCCTCCTTTGTTGAACCTTCAAAAAAATAACTGCTGTTTTAATTATAACAGCAGTTTTAAAAGCAAGCAACAAAGTGCTAATTAAAAATAATTATTTTTTCGCTGCAAAGCGTTTATACGCGATAAAAATTATAATTACCACCGTAACCAGAACGGCTAAACGCTCGCTGTTTTGCTGAAAGTTAACCAAATCGTGCCCGATGACAACCTCCAGCGCCGTGGACGGAAATTTGCCGATGAGGTTGGCGATAATATAATCGCGCGTCGATATTTTGCTGACCGCGCCTATCGCCGTTAAAATGCCGGACGGAAAATACGGCAGCATCCTCGCCAGCGCCATCCACTGAAGGCCTTTGCGCCCGCTCAGGTCGTCTATTTTCATCAGCATACTGCTTTTGGCAATCATCTTTTCCGCCGTACTGCGGAACAAATAGCGCATAAGCCAGAAGCTGATAACCACGCCCGTTGTTTCCGCCAGCCACGAGATTAAAATACCCACAGGCAGCCCGAAAATCAGCCCGTTGGCTGTGGAAATAAAAATTGAAGGGAACACGCTGCCGGCGTTGATTAACACGTCCAGCACAAAGCTGACGACGATTGCCCACGCGCCGAAGGAGCGGAAATATTCCGCCAGCCCGTCCACGTCGCCGCTGACGGCCAGCGCAAACATTGTATTAACTTGGTCGCCCGCCAGCCACCATGTAAGCGCGCCGCCTGCAAGCAAAATTGCAAACACCGCCGCCCGCATGGCTTTTTCCGGGTCCTGATACCATTTTTCTTCAGGCATTTGTGCCTCCGTTAACTGTTAAAAATGCGTTTAAAACGTTCGTCAAACTGCGCGTTCAAGGCTTCTTCAATCTCGCCGGTAATTTTTCTGTCGGCCAGCGCCTGTTTGGCAAGTCCGCGCGCTTCAATCAAAACGTCTGTATCTTGAAGTATATCAGCAATATACAAATCAGGCAAGCCGTGCTGGCGCAATCCAAAAAGCTGCCCTGCCCCGCGCAGCTTCAAATCCTGCTCTGCAAGATAAAAACCGTCGTTGGATGTGTGCAGCACGTTAAGGCGTGCCAGCGTTTCCGGCGCGTCCGAATCGGTAAGCAGCACGCAGAAGGACTGCGCCTCGCCACGTCCTACGCGCCCGCGCAGCTGGTGCAGCTGTGCAAGGCCGAAGCGGTCGGCGTTTTCGATAATCATCAGCGTAGCATTGGGTACGTTCACGCCGACTTCGATAACCGTGGTGCTGATAAGCGCCTTTATTTTACCGGCGGCAAAATCTTCCATCACTGCTTCTTTTTCGGCAGGCTTCATTTTGCCGTGCAGCAGCGCGCAGGGTATGCCCTTTAAAAAAGTTTTGGCAAGTTCGTTATACACGTCAGTCGCCGCACGCACGCCCGGCATTTCGCCCTGCTCTATCACGGCGCACACAACATAAGCCTGGTGCCCTGCCTGAATTTGCCGCACCATGCCCGCATACACTTCGCGCCGCTTATCGCCGGTGTAGCACAGCGTTTTAATGCTTTTGCGCCCCGGCGGCATGCCTTTCATTATGGAAACATCCAAATCGCCGTACACCGTCAGCGCCAGCGTGCGCGGTATCGGCGTCGCCGTCATAACTAAAACATCCGGCTCAAAAGCCGATTTATTGGCAAGTTTGGCGCGCTGCTCCACGCCGAAGCGGTGCTGTTCGTCCGTAATGACAAGGGCAAGCTTATCGAAAACAACGTCATCCTGTATCAGCGCGTGCGTGCCGACAAACACCTGCAAGCTGCCATCTGCAAGCTGCTCCAAAAGTTCGCGCCTGCGCGCGCCCTTAACGCTGCTGGTTAACAACCCGATGCTGATACCGGCAGGCTGCAAAAACTGCTGCAAGGTTTCGTAATGCTGCTGCGCCAAAATTTCCGTCGGCACCATAATGCAGCCCTGGTAACCGTTTTCCGCAGCTTTGGCCAGCGCCAGCGCAGATACCGCCGTTTTGCCGCTGCCCACGTCACCCTGCAAAAGCCTGTGCATGGGCTTGATGTCCTGCATGTCAAGGCTGATATCCTGCCACGCTTTTTGCTGCGCTTCCGTCAGTTTAAACGGCAGGCTTTGCAGTACGCTTTTTAAAATTTTGCCGTCCACGCCCATTTTGATGCCGCTGCGCCCGCTTTTTACCTTACTGCGGTAATACAAAAGCCCGCACTGCAATAAAAACAGTTCTTCAAATACAAAACGGCTGCGTGCTTTGGCCAGCGCCGCAAAACTTTCGGGAAAGTGAATGTTCTTCAACGCTTCCAGACGCGGCGGCAGTTTTTTCGCCGTAATTACGTCCTGCGGCAGCGATTCCGGCAGGTAGTCCTCAGCCATGGCCAGCGCTGCTTTAACGGCTGTACGCAAATTCTGCTGCGTCAGCGCGCCGCTTAAGGCATACACCGGCAGTATTCCCGGTGCCGCTGCTTCCTCGCCGTCCTTTAAAATCTGCACATAAGCGTCGGTAACAATTTTTGCACCGCCGCGCCCCGGCTGCACCTTGCCGTCAATTAAAAGCTGCACGCCCGGTTTGTAATTGCGGGTCTGGAAGCGCTGATGCGCAAACATATAAATTTCGGCAAACCTGCCGCTGCCATCCGTAACCGTTACCAAAGTATAACGCATGCGCCGCGCCGATATCCTGTCCGCCACGCGGTAAACCTCTGCGCGGAACAGCTGCTTTTCGCCGTCCGTGCGCAGCTCGCCGATGGTTTTAACCTTACTCTGGTCCACATAAGTGCGCGGATAGCGGTTCAGCAAATCACCAATGGTAAAGACGTTTAAGTTTGCAAAATCCACCGCTTTTTTAGGGCCAATCCCTTTTAATTTTGTTACCGGCTCCTGCCACCACATAAAATCACGCTGCCAATCTAAAAATCTCTTGCTTTTAAGTTCATTCTATGGTATGATACTTCTGTTAAATTTGTAACTGATGCTCGAATTACGTTAAGGAGGTGGGACTCATGGCATCCATTTGCGAAGTTTGCGGCAAAGGTATTCAAGCTGGTTGTAACGTCAGCCATTCCAATAGACATTCTAAACGCGCTTGGAAACCGAACATTCAGCAGGTAAGAGCAGTTGTTAATGGTTCTGTAAAACGTATCAACGTTTGCACCCGTTGCTTGCGTTCCGGTAAAGTTAACCGCGCTATCTGATTCTGACGGATTTTAAAAGAAGCCTGATACATTTGTATCCGGCTTTTTTTATTTTGGCTGAATCGCAAAAAACATTTAACAAAAGTATAATCAAATATATTAAAACGGTATAACTAAGTGTTATACCGTTTATTTTTTATCTTCTTGACCTTGCCAGTTCCACGCAGTCCCAGCCGCGGCACTGCATAAAATCAAGCAGCGGGCCTGTAAAATACAAAGGTTTCGTCCGCATACTGCGGATATCGGGCGCGCCCGTTAAAAGCATTAACAGCCGCAGCTCGTCCTCTGCCTGCGTTATCAGCTCTGCCGCCGCGTCTGCGCCGTCATTAACGGCCGCTGCCAGCACATTGCCCGCCATGCCGATGACATCGGCGCCCAGCGCCAGGCATTTTGCTGCGTCATGCCCCGTGCGCACGCCGCCGGTTGCTGCAACATAGCCTTCGCTGCCGCATACGCTGCCGGTTTCCAGCAAAGTCTGCGCCGTATTCAGCCCCCAGCCGTTTAAAAGCGTGGTGCCGCCGTAGCGTGCCGCTTCAATCGCCGGAAAGTTTGTACCTCCCGCGCCGCCAACGTCAAAACAGGTAAAGCCCGCCTTTAAAAGCTGCTTAACCTGCCGCGCCGCCATGCCGCAGCCCGTTTCCTTAACAATAACGGGCACGCAGCACTTATCTAAAATGCGCTGCATATTGGCAAACAAACCCTTAAACTCGCGGTCGCCTTCGGGCATAATCAGCTCCTGTGCCGGGTTTAAATGGATTTGCAGTGCGTCGGCGTCAATCATCTTTACGGCTTCCAGCGCTTCCTCCGGCGTCGCCAGCGCGCTGGTATTGGCAAAAATTACGCCGTCGGGGTATTCCTCGCGCACAACCTCATAGCTGTAATAATTGGTTTTGCGCTTAACCGCACCGTACTGCGAACCTACTGCCAGCGCCGCGCCTGCTTTTTTTGCGGCCTGCGCCAGACGGCGGTTGATTTCGGTAACGGCCTCCGCCCCGCCGGTAACGGCGTTGATTAAAAAGGGCGATAAAAGCAGAATGCCGCCGAACCGTGAGGAAAGGCTGATATCCTGCGGGTTAAGCTCGGGCAGGCAGTTATGCACAAAATGCACATGCTCAAGGCCACTGGTCTGCGGTCCGTCGCCAAGCTTTAACGCGTATTTGATATGGTCAAGTTTCCTCTGTTCGCGCGACATTCAATACCACCGTAAAATTATTTCAAAGTGTCAAGCTGTTCGGAAAGGTCCTGAGTCAGTTCCGGATTGCTGTTAAGATAAGCGCTGTATTCGGCTTTTTCTTTTTCTTTGGCAGCTTTGGCAATGCTCAGGCCGATTTTTTTGTGTTCCATGTCTTTTTTGATAACTTTAACAACAACTTCCTGGCCTGCTTCCAGAACGTCTTCCGGTTTTTCAACGCGGGTGTCGGCAATTTCGGAAACATGAACAAGGCCTTCTACCCTGTCGGTTACTTTAACGATAGCGCCGAAGGGCAGGAAGCGGGTTACGATGCCTTTAACTATAGCGCCTTCCGGCAGAGCGTTGGCTTCGGTTACCCACGGATCTTCCTGGGTTGCTTTAATGCTGAGTGCAACGCGTTTTGCTTCGCGGTCAATCTTTTTAACCAGAACGGTAACTTCGGTTTCGGGTTCAAAATCTTTCGCTTTAACGCTGCGGTCCCAGGAAAGTTCAGTATTGTGAACAAGGCCTACAAGGCCTTTGCCTACTTCTACAAACAGGCCGAAATCAGCAATGCGCAGAACTTTGCCCGGTACAACCTGGCCTTCTTCAACGCTGTTGTATGCTTCTTCTTCGGCAGCTTCGCGTGCTTCTTTGGCAGCGGCAATGCGTGCAGCCTTAGCTTCGCGCCATGCCTGTGCTTTAGCTTCGCGTTCAGCGCGCAGCAAATCGCGGCGGCTTACTACAAGACGTTTTTTAGCGGTGTCAACTTCAATAATTTCAGCTTCCAGCTCCTGGCCGATGTACGGGGTGAAGTCCTCTACGCGGCGCAGTTCAACGTGGGATGCAGGCATAAAGCCTTCAACGCCTTCAACTGCAACGGCAAGGCCAACGATGTTTTTCTGGCGGTTTTTGATTACGCGCAGAACTTTAACGGTAGCCGGGCGTTTTTCGCCTTCAGCCAGTTCGGGAACGTTTTTCCACGCAGCATCCTGCTCAGCGCGGATTTTGGACAGACGGACGAAATCATCTTTGGAAGTGCCGGGGATAACCTTAGCTTCCACTTCATCGCCAACATTGATGGTTTTTGCAACTTCTTCGGGGTCGCCTGCAGCCCATTCGCTGTAAGCGATTGCGCCCTCTTTCATATAGCCAAAGTCTACATAAACTTCATCCTTGTCCTTTTGAATTACAGTTGCCTTCACGATTTTGCCAGGGTAAATGTCATTGTTTTCCCAGCTCTCCTCCAGCATGCTTCCAAAGTCCATGTTTTCCATGTTTTCCATTACAAATAAAGCCTCCTTGATTAATCGGTCCGGCGTCGAAGCACCGGCCGTAATTCCGATTTTGGTGCAACCACTGAACATTTCCGGTTTTAATTCCGCAGCTGTTTCAATGTGGTATGCGATTTTACAGCGCCGGGCAACAATATCATATAAGTGCCTTGTATTAGCGCTGTTTTTACCGCCGATAACGATAAAAGCGTCAACCTTCGCGGCAAGCTCAGCCGCCGCGTTCTGGCGTTCGCTGGTCGCATTGCAGATGGTTTTTTCTACTTTGTACTCTCCGGGGCGCGCTTCCTTAATGGCGGCCAGCAGTTCTTCAAATCTGGCCAGCTCGAAAGTCGTCTGGATTGTTACGCCATATTTATCTGCAACGGGTATACCGGCAATATCTTTATTATATTCTACTATTATAGCATGTTTTCCTGCCCATGCCGAGATACTTTTTACTTCAGGATGATTTTTTTCTCCGATAATTATCACAAAGTACCCTTCATCGGCTAATTTTTTGGCTTTTAACTGCGCCGCGCGCACATGCGGGCAGGTCGCGTCGCAAATTTTCAGGCCCTTTGCTTCCGCTTTTTCATAAATTTCGGGCCCGGCTCCGTGCGAACGGAAAATAACCGTATCGCCATTTGCAAAATCATCAAGACTGTCCTTGCAGCCTACACCCTTCTGCGCAAGCTCGTCAATCAGCTGCGGGTTATGGATTAAAGGCCCAAGCGTCGCCGGGTTACCTTCTCTGCCGCACTCGCCGCGCGCCATTTCCACCGCACGCTTGACGCCGTAGCAAAAACCGCACGGTTCGGCTATAAACACCTGCATTTACTTCACTCCCTGCAGAGCTTTAATGTCTGCTGTCAATTTATCTGTCAAATCCTGCAAAACCTCTTTGCTTAAACCAACCGGCGGGAAAGGCACCGGCGTGCCGAAACGCACCGTAACCTTGGGCCACAGCCTGCCGCAGCGCTTAATGTCCGTGCCGCTTACCGCGGTCGGAACAATAACGGCATTGCTTTTGCCCGCCATCATCAACGCGCCCGGTTCAAGCTTGCCAAGCTGGCCGGTTTTGCTGCGCGTCCCTTCCGGAAATATCGCCAGCACCTCACCGCTTTGCAGAATCTCGATTCCGTGTTTAATGGCTGCCCTGTCCGCTCCGCCGCGCTTAACGGGGAACGCGCCCAGAGTTTTGTAAATATACCCCAGCACCGGCACAAACAGTTCCTGCTTGGCCATAAAATGCACCTTGCGGGGCGCCGCCACGCCGATAACGGGAGGGTCCAGCAGGCTTAAATGGTTGCTGGCAATAACCAGCGGCCCTGTTTTGGGGATATTTTCCGCGCCGTGTACTTCAAGCCGCAGAAAAATGCGGAACAAAATACCCAGCACCACATCTAAAAAAGAATACAGCATTTTATTTCTCCTGTACTTTTTGCAAAATATGCTCTGCCACTTCGTCAATCGTCATGTCAGAGGTATCTAAAAATTCAGCGTCGTCCGCCTTTTTCAGCGGGGAAATTTCGCGCTCGCTGTCCTGGCGGTCACGCTCGGCAATCTGCTGCTCCAGCTCCGCCAAATCAACCTGCGCGCCTTTGGCAAGCATTTCCTTGTAACGGCGCATAGCGCGTTCTTTTACACTGGCCGTCAAAAAAATCTTAACCTGCGCATGGGGGAACACCACCGTACCGATATCGCGCCCGTCCATTACCACGCCGCCTGCTTCACCCATGCGGCGCTGCTGGTTCACCATTTCCTCGCGCACGCCTCCCACGGCGGATACTTTGGAAACAATAGCCGTAACCTCCGGCGAGCGGATAGCATCAGTTACCTCCGTGCCGTCCACAAACACGCGGTTCACGCTGGCTTCCGGCTCAAAAGTGATAACCATACTGCGCGCCAATTTTTCCGCCAGCTCAGGGCTGAAAGCTTCGCCGCTTTGCAGAAACTTCCACGCTACGGAGCGGTACATTGCGCCCGTATCGATATAAATATAACCAAGTTTGCCTGCCACCAGCTTGGCTATGGTGCTTTTGCCCGCGCCCGCCGGCCCGTCGATAGCAATTACCGGTTTTTGTGCATTCATTTTATCCCCACCTGTTTTTATATTTGTGCGGCAAACGTGCCTGCGGCATAGCCTGTTGAAAACGCCGCCTGCAAATTGTAGCCGCCTGTATAACCGTCGATGTCCATAACCTCGCCCGCAATAAACAGGCCCTTTATCAGTTTGGATTCCATCGTTTTCGGGTCAATCTCCTTCAAACTTACGCCGCCCGCCGTAACAATCGCCTCTGCCAAAGGGCGCGTGCCGGTAATGGGTACCACAAACGCCTTTAGCACATCAACTATACGCTGGCGCTCGGCGCGCGAAAGCTGGTTGACGAATTTTTCTTCGTCGATAAAGGCTTCGTCCAGCACCGGCGCAATCAAACGCTGCGGCAGCAAATCCTTCATGCCGTTAGCCATCTGCTTGCGGCTGTACTGCACAAAATCGCGCTGTAAACGCGCGTCCAGCTTGTCTTTATCAAGCGCGGGCTTTAAATCAATGTGCAGTTCAATATCCTGCGCGCCCGAGGCGATGGCTTCTGCCACGCACTTGCTCAGTGAAAGGATTATCGGTCCGGAAACGCCGAAATGCGTAAACAGCATCTCGCCAAATTCCGCGCCGATTTTTTTGCCCTCGGCGTACACAGTACCTTCGATATTGCGCAGGCTTAAGCCCTGCAAATCGGGTATATAGGGAGAATCGCTTTCCAGCGGCACCAGGCACGGTTTTAACGGCACAATGCTGTGCCCCACGGCTTTGGCAAGTTTTACACCGCTGCCGTCGCTGCCTGTACCGGGGTAGGATGAGCCGCCCGCCGCCAGTATTACGGCGTCCGCTTCAAAACGCTGCCCGTCCTCCGTCACCACGCCTTTAATTTTGCCGAACTCCGCCGCAATGCTTTTTACTTTGGTATCCAAAAGCAGCCTGCCGCCGTAATCCTTAAAAATTTTAACCAGCGTGTCAACCACATCCACAGCCTTATCGCTGACCGGGAACACCCTGCCGCCGCGTTCAACCTTCGTCGGCAGCCCGTTGTCCTCCAACAGCTGCACAATATCCTGATTGGTAAAGCGGCGCAGCGCACTGTTTAAAAAGCGCCCGTTGCCGGGGATGTTTTTGATAATCTCCTGCAAATCGCAGTTATTGGTAATATTGCAGCGCCCCTTGCCGGTAATAAGCATTTTTTTGCCGGGACGGCGCATTTTTTCAATTATCGTTGCCTGTGCGCCGTTCTGTGCAGCGGCAATGCCTGCCAGTAAGCCTGCCGCCCCGCCGCCGATGACAATTACCTTAGCCATTTATCAGCGCCGCCTTTTTTAAATTTTCCACTTCAGCGTCATCCAGCTCGCGCATTTTGCCCTTGCTCAAGCCTTTAAGGCTTAACGTGCCGAACTTGATGCGTTTAAGGTTGCGCACCGGGAAACCGATATAATCGCACATGCGGCGGATTTGCCTGTTGCGTCCTTCGTGGATTGTTATATCAAACAGCGTCATGTTGCGCGCATGGTCATATTCCAAAAGCGTTACCACCGCCGGTGCCGTCATGCCGTCGTCCAGCTTTACGCCGATGCGCAGCATGTCCAGTTTTTCCTGCGGCACAATGCCCGGCACGCCCACGCGGTATGTTTTGTTTACCTCGTGGCTTGGGTGCATTAAGCCCTGCGCCAGTGCGCCGTCGTTGGTTAAAAGCAGCAGCCCTTCGGTGTTGTAATCCAGCCTGCCGACCGGAAACACGCGCTGCGGCAAATCCTTAACGTAATCGGCAATGGTGCGCCTGCCCTGCGGGTCGCTCATCGTGGTAACCACGCCGCGCGGCTTGTAAAACAGGTAGTAAGCCTTGCGCTCGCGCTTAATGGGCTTGCCGTCCACGGTGATAAAGCATTTTTCGTCAACCTTGGTGCCAAGCTCCTTTACGGTTTTGCCGTTGACCTTCACCCTGCCGTCCAGTATGTATTTTTCTGCTTCGCGCCGCGAGGCCACGCCCGCAGCCGCCAGCACTTTCTGTAAGCGTTCTTCCATTAAACTGCTCCGTTATCGTTTATAATTTCGTCCTTCAGGCTGTCTAAAAGCGATATCTGCTCCGGCTCGCCGCTGTTTTCCTCATCCGGCATGGCGGGCAAATCCTTCAGCGAGCTCAGCCCGAAGGTCAGTAAAAATTTATCGGTTGTTGCGTATAAAATCGGGTGGCCCAGCGCGTCCTTGCGCCCTGCTTCGCAAATCAGGCCGTAATCTAAAAGCGTGTTGACAACGCCGTCCACCTTAACGCCGCGGATGGCTTCCATCTCGCTGCGCGTTACCGGCTGTTTAAAGGCCACAATCGCCAGCGTTTCCATCGCCGCTGCGGAAAGCTTAACCTCCTGCACTTTTTCAAGCTGCTTTAACAGCTCGTAATGCTGGGGTTTGGCGCACAGCTGATAGCCGCCCGCCACTTTACGCAGGCACAACCCGCGGCTTTCTTCGTTATAGCTTTCTTCTAAAAGCGTCAGCAGCTCCCACACCTGCGGTTTATCAAGCTGCATGATTTCGGCAATCTGCGCTACCGTCAGCGGTTCGCCCGCGGCAAAAAGCAGCGCCTCCAGCGAGCCTTGTAAATAATCATGAAACATGGTTTTCGTCCTCCCGGTGCAGGAAAATATAAATCGGCGCAAACGGTTCCGTCTGCGTAATGCTTATTACGTTCAGCTTTAAAAGCTCCAACAGCGCCAGGAATCCGGCAATTTTTTCACTGCGGCTGCCCGTACGGCTGAATACTTCTTTAAACTCCACGCCGTTCAGTCGGTGCTTCAACAGGCTTACAATCTCCGCCATTTTCTCCTGCACGCTGAACTCCTGCCGCTCAATGTAAGCGGTAACTTCGCTGCTTGCAGCCATCAGCGCCAGCATGGTTTTAACAAGGTCGCCCGCACTGTACTGCGCAATGTGGCGTGTTATTTTGCCTTCGGCAAGCGGCCTGCGGCAAACGTAGCGCGCTGCCTGTTCTTTCATCTCCAACAGCTGTGCGGCACAGGCTTTAATCCGGCGGTATTCAATCAGCATCTCAACCAGCATGGTGCGCGGGTCTGCTTCGTCCTCGTCCGTTTCCGGCGCTGGCTTTGGCAGCAGCATGCGCGATTTTATCTGCAGCAGCGTCGCCGCCATTACCAGAAACTCGCTGGCAATCTCCATGTCAAACTCCGCCATGGCAGAAAGATAAGCAATGTATTGCTCGGTAATCTCCGCAATCGGGATGTCGTAAATATCTATTTTGTCTTTTTCAATTAAATGTATTAAAAGGTCCAGCGGGCCTTCAAAATCACTTACTTTTAAGGAAAGTTCTGCCATAAATTACGCTTCGGCGCGTTGCTGCGCCAAAATCCTTTATAGTTTTTTAAAAAAAGATGCCCAGCACAAGGTTTACCAGGTCAAGGTACGCCATGGCAAACGGTGTGATGATGTAGCTGATTAAACCGCTGGCAACCAGCGCGATTAAAATGTACAAGCCGTATGCGCCGACGAAGGAGTTATACTTATACGCCGTTGCGGGCGGCAAAAATTCATCCAGCAGGCGCGAACCGTCCAGCGGCGGTATCGGCAGCAGGTTAAAAAAGGCAAACCACACGTTGTACTGCATGGTCCACAGCAAAAACGCACTTACGCCCGGCGTTAAAACCTTAAACTTGCCCATTACAACCATAATCAGCGCCGCCAGAAAGCACAAAAACAAATTGGCCGCAGGCCCTGCCAGCGATACCTTTATCATGCCTTCGCGCCTGTTGCGGAAGTTATTGGGGTTAATGGCAACGGGCTTGGCCCAGCCGAAGTGGAACAGCGCCAGCATTACAGCGCCTAAAATATCCAGATGCGCCAGCGGGTTAAATGTTAAGCGCCCAAGGTAACGCGGCGTCGGGTCACCCATCGCGTCCGCCGTAACGGCGTGGGCATATTCGTGTATGGTAATGGCAATTAAAAGTGCCGGTACCGTATAAATCATTGAGCCAAAATCAAACATTGGTCCCTCCACAAAACAATTAAGCAATAATATAATTATACAATATTTTTATAAAAAAAGAAACGGGACTGTAAAAACCAGCCCCGATTTTAGCAATATTTATTTACCGGTGAATTTGGGCGCGCGTTTTTCCTTAAACGCCGCAATGCCTTCCTTGCAGTCCTCCGTTGCCATGCACAGCGTCTGCGCAACGGCTTCGGTGTCAAGCACATCGTCAAGGCTCATCGCCGTATTGTTGATGTATTTTTTTATCAGCGCCAGCGAAAGCGGGCTTGATGCGGCAAGGCGTGCCGCCATTTTTTCAACTTCGCCTGCAAGGGTGTCGGCTTCGCAGACATGGTTCAGCATGCCGAAGCGTTCTGCCGTGGCAGCGTCAATCAAATCGGCGGTAAACATTAATTCTTTGGCGCGGTGCAGGCCCACTGCCTTCGGCAAAAAGTACAGGCCGCCGCAATCCGGTATTAAACCGACTTTGGCAAAGCTTTGCGCAAAACGCGCGGTGCTTACGGCGTAAACCAAATCGCACGCCAGCATTAAATTAACGCCTGCGCCTGCCGCAACGCCGTTAACCATGGCGATAAACGGTTTATCCATGGCGGTGATGCGTTTGGCTACAGCGCCTACCTTAATGATGAACGCACGGCGGCTGGCAGCATCGGGCAGTGCCTCCAAAAACGGCAGGTCACCGCCGGCACAGAACGCTTTGCCGTTGCCCGTAAGTACGGCGCAGCGGATGTCCGCATCCTGCTCAACCTTGTCAAGCGCGGCATGCAAACCGTCAATCAGCGCGTCGTTCATCGAGTTCAAGCTCTGCGGGCGGTTCAGCGTAATGGTTGCCACATGGTCTTTCACAGCAAATAAAACAGCATCTTCCATAATTTTCAGCCTCCTTAGGCATACTACCTTATCTGTGCTTGTTTAATTCGTCAAACAAAAACTCGTTTTTAATACGGATATAAGTACCCTTCATGCCGAGGGATTTGGTTTCAATCAGGCCGGCGCTTTCAAATTTGCGCAGCGCGTTGACGATAACGGAGCGCGTAATGCCAACGCTGTCGGCAATTTTGGAAGCAACAAGCAGCCCTTCCGTGCCGTGCAGTGCGTCCATAATGCTGGTAATTGCTTCCAGTTCGGAAAACGACAGCGTAGAAAAAGCAATCTGCACCATGGCTTTTTTGCGTGCTTCTTCCTCCACGCGGGCAGCACGCTCGTGCAAAATCTCCACGCCGATAACCGCCGCCGCGTATTCTGCCAGCAGCAAATCCTCGTCGTTGAACTCGCGGTCATACTTGGCAACAATCAGCGTGCCGATGCGTTCGCCGTTGCCGTAAATAGGCACAATCGTAGTGCGTTTATCCCCAAAATAGCACTTGGTGCCCTTCAAAAACGAACATTCTTCGTTAACGTGCCCGATGTTGGAAACGGTTTCGCGGCACTCCATAATAAAGTTCAGGTACGCAGGCGGGAAGCGTTTTAAATCCAGCACCTGCTCGCGCATGATGTCACATTCAAAATCGTCCAGCAGCGCAAAGCCCTTAATTCCGCCCTTGCGCCCCACAATGTAAACATTGCTGACGATAACTTCCTTCAGCAGGCGCGCGATGGCGTTAAACTCCACCTTTTCGCCGCGCTGCAGCAGTTTGTTGATTTTTCTTGTTTTTTCTAAAAGTTCCACAGTAGCCCCTCCCATCACGCACGCGGAAAATTCTTTTCGTAAACGGAGGTAATGCGCTCCGTTGTAACATGCGTATAAATCTGAGTAGTAGATAAATTAGCGTGGCCCAAAAGCTCCTGCACCGCCCTCAAATCCGCACCGTGGTCCAGCAAATGGGTGGCGAAGGTGTGCCGTATGGTATGCGGCGATACGTTTTTGCGCAGGGCCAGTTGTTTAATATATTTATCAAGTATGCGGCGCACGCTGCGGTCCGTCAGCGGCCCGCCCAGCCGGTTAACCAAAAGCTGTTCATGCGCTTTGGCGTGATATTTTGCCATCAGCTGCCCGCGTGCATCGTTAAGGTAACGCTCCACCGCCTCGCGGCAGGTATGCCCGATGGGCACCAGCCTGTCCTTGTTGCCCTTGCCGTGCAGCAGCACAAACATATTGCCAAGGTCGATGGTTTCAAGCGTCAGCCCCACAAGCTCCGAAACGCGGCAGCCGGTTGCATATAAAAGCTCCAGCAGCGCCTGGTCGCGCATGCCAAGCTCGTCCGTTTTATCCGGCAGCTCCAACAGCTCGTTAATTTCAAGCTCCTCTAAAAATACGGGCAGGTGCTTTTCCAGCTTCGGCGTCCGCACTTTAACAAACGGGTTTTGCTTAACCCTGCTCTCCCGTTGTAAATATTTATAAAAAGAGCGCAGCGCCGATATGCGTCTGGCAATGGTTGTGCGCGCGTACTTTTTGCCGTTCATCTCCGCAAGGTACGAACGGATATCGGGCACGCTGATGTCATTCCAGTTAAAGCCGCCGCTGTAACGAGTCTTTAAAAACTCGATAAACACGGCGATATCGGCTCCATAATTTTTAACCGTCAGTGCCGAAGTATTTTTTTCTACCGCAAGGTATTGCAAAAATTTCCGCACGTCGGGGTAAGCGCTAAAATCCTCTTTCATAAATATCCCTCTTTTAAAGTAAAATTATCGTATCATAAAGAGAAAATAATTTCAATAAGCACAATATCTATTTTTAAAATTTTCTTGCAATTTTGTTTATTTTTATCGCATAAAATACAAAAAGCAGCGGTTTTTTAAGCCGCTGCCGTAATCTTTAAGCTTCCGTGTTTAATTGTTCCTGTACTTTGGCAAGCGCTTCCAAGGCACGCTCTGCCAGCATGGCGTTTTTAATTTTTTTGCCGCGCACACGCTTGCCCAGCGGCGGAATCAGGCCGAAATTGACGTTCATCGGCTGGAAGTTTTTAATCTCCGGGCTGCTGATGTAATGCGCCAGCGCCCCGTGCGCCGTTTCCGCCGGAAAATCAACCGCAGGCTGCCCCAGCACTTTGCGCGCCGCGTGGATGCCTGCCATTAAACCGGACGCCGCCGATTCCACATAGCCTTCCACGCCGGTAAACTGCCCCGCAAAAAACAGGCGCGGGTTACTGCGCAGGCTGAAGTCGCTGTTTAACAGCTTCGGCGAATTGATGTATGTATTTTTATGCATCACGCCGTAGCGGACGAACTCTGCTTTTTCCAGCCCCGGTATCATACCGAACACACGCTTTTGCTCGCCCCATTTTAAATGCGTCTGGAAGCCGACGATGTTGTACAGCGATGCCGCAGCGTCGTCCTGGCGCAGCTGCACCACGGCGTAAGCCTCTTTGCCGGTGCGCTTGTCCACCAGCCCCACCGGTTTCAGCGGGCCGAAACGCATTGTGTCCTCGCCGCGGCGTGCCATTTCTTCAATCGGCATGCACGCTTCAAAAAACACTTCTTTTTCAAAATCCTTCACGGGCGCCAGCTCCGCCGTGCGCAAAGCCTCCCAGAAGGCTAAATATTCTTCTTTGGTTTCAAACGGGCAGTTCAGGTAATCCGCGTCGCCCTTATCGTAGCGGCTTGCACGGTAAACCTTGCTGTAATCCAGCGAATCCGCCGTTACAATCGGCGCTGCCGCGTCGAAAAAGTGAAAATAATCTTCACCCGCGAGCTGTGCAATGCTTTCTGCCAGTTCGCCGTCCGTCAAAGGCCCGCTTGCGCAGATAACCACCCCGGGCAGGCTTTGTAAATCCTTCACTTCTTCGTTTTTAACGGTAATCAGCGGATGGCTTTTTATTTTTGCCGTTACGGCGTCCGCAAAGCCTTCGCGGTCCACCGCCAGCGCACCGCCTGCCGGAACTTTATGTTCATCGGCACAGGCCATGATAACGCTGCCAAGACGGCGCATTTCTTCTTTTAAAAGCCCTACGGCGTTTTCGATATTGCCTGCGCGCAGCGAATTGCTGCAAACAAGTTCCGCAAATTTATCGGTTTTATGGGCAGCGTCGCTTTTCAGCGGACGCTTTTCGTACAGCACTACGGGCACGCCGCGCTGCGCAAGCTGCCACGCCGCTTCACAACCTGCCAGCCCTGCGCCTATAACGTGTACCGGCTCATTTACTTTTTGCACGTTTAGCTGCCCTTCCTTTATAGGTTTTTACGGCGTCCTCGCAGGCTTCGTTGGTGCAGAACAGCTTTTTGTCGCCGTTTCTGTCGGTGCGTTCAAACAGAACGTGCCCGCATTTGGGGCAGCGCTGTTCGGTCGGCCTGTCCCACGAGGTAAATTTGCAGTCCGGATAGTTGGAGCAGCCGTAGAAAATTTTGCGCGTTTTAGTTTTTCGCTCAATAATATCGCCGCCGCAGTCCGGGCATTTAACGCCGATTTTTTTCAGTATCGGCTTGGTATTGCGGCATTCCGGGAAACCCGGGCACGCCAAGAACTTGCCGTAACGCCCCTGTTTGTAAACCATCATGCGGCCGCATTTTTCGCACTTAACGTCGCTTACTTCCACCGGCGCTTCCACGGTTTCAATTTCCTTGTCGGCCTTTTCCAAAAGATGTGAGAAAGGCTCGTAAAAGCTTTCCAGCACCTGGTTTTTATTGGCTTCGTGTTCGGCAATTTCGTCCAGTTCGGTTTCAAGGTTTGCCGTAAATGGAATGTTGATGATGTCTTTAAAATACGTCGTCAGCATGTTGACAATCAGCTCGCCCAACTCGGTGGATACCAGCTTTTTGCCGTCCTTGACGATGTAGCCGCGGTCCAGAATGGTCTGAATGGTCGGCGAATAGGTACTCGGGCGGCCGATGCCTTTTTCTTCCAGCTCTTTAACCAGCGTCGCTTCCGTAAAATGCGGGGGCGGCTCGGTAAAATGCTGTTCCGCAGGCAGCAGCTTGTAAAGATTCAGCGCCGTCTGCGCAGGCAGATACGGAACTTCCTTCTCTTTTTCGCTCGCCAGTTCTTTTTTATCGCTCAGCTTCAAAAAGCCGTCAAATTTCAGCACAGCGCCGCCTGCACGCAGCTGGTAGCCTGCCGCGCCGATGAGCAAAGTCGTTACGTCGTACAGCGCAGCCTTCATCTGGCAGGCTACGGTGCGGTTCCAGATAAGCGTGTATAATTTCAGCTGGTCTTTACTCAAATACGGCGCAACTTCTTCCGGCGTGCGCGCCACGGAAGTCGGGCGGATTGCCTCGTGCGCGTCCTGCGCGTTCTTTTTGCTGCTGTAAACATTAACGTGCGCCGGTACGTATTCCTTGCCGTAGGTTTCGCCGATATAGCTGCGCAGCTCAGCCGTCGCCACGTCGGATAAACGCACGGAGTCGGTACGCATGTAAGTAATTAAACCTACCGCACCGCCCTTGCCGACATTAACGCCTTCATAAAGCTGCTGTGCCAGCATCATCGTCTTTTTGGTGGAAAAGTTCAGCTTGCGCACAGCGTCCTGCTGCAAACTGCTGGTAGTGTACGGCGGCAGCGGGTTGCGTTTGCGCTCTTTTTTTGTAGCTTCTTCCACAACGTAGGCAGCGCCCTTCAAATCAGCTTCTACCTTCGACGCTTCTTCAGCGTTGTGAATCTCCAGCTTTTTACCGTTGTATTTAATTACGTCCGCGTCAAACAGCGGTGCTTTATCCTTCTCGCGCAGGCGGGCGGTAACCGTCCAGTATTCCTGCGGCACAAAATCGTTAATTTCCTTTTCGCGGTCGCAGATGATTTTAACGGCAACGGTCTGCACGCGGCCCGCACTTAAGCCCTTGCGGATTTTGCGCCACAAAAGCGGGCTGAGCTGATAGCCCACAATACGGTCGATAATACGGCGCGTCTGCTGCGCGTCAACCATGTCCAAATCAATCTTGCGCGGATGCTTCAACGCTTCCTTTACCGCACCCGGGGTAATTTCGTGGAACTCAATGCGGCAGTCGCTTTCCGGGTCCAGCCCCAAAATATAGGCCAGATGCCAGCCGATTGCCTCGCCCTCGCGGTCCGGGTCAGTTGCGATATAAACTTTATCGGCCTTTTTGGCCGCTGCTTTCAATTCCTTAATCAGTTCGCCCTTGCCGCGGATATTGATGTATTTAGGCTCAAAACCGTTCTCAATATCCACGCCGAAAATACTCTTGGGCAAATCGCGCAGATGCCCCATGGAAGCGCGCACCGTATAGCTGCGTCCCAAAAACTTTTCTATCGTCTTCGACTTGGCGGGTGATTCCACAATCACTAAGTTTTTTGTCATTAAACGTCCTCCTAAAGCAGGTAATAACTGCGGGCTGCGGTCTGTGCCACGCGTCCGCTCATTTCCAAATCCAAAAGGCCCATCCCGGCGCTGGCCAGGTCAAGCCCGCTTTTTTCCAGTATTTCTTCCAGCGAAAGCGGCTCAAAACTTAAAACTTTTAAAAGCGCTTTAGCGTTATCACCAAGCCCGCTTTCATCGTTAAACAGCAGCGGCTGGCTCGGCAGCCTTGCCAGTTTCAGGCTCTCTAAAATATCTTCAGGGCAGTCCACCAGCTGCGCTCCGCTTTTTATCAGGCTGTGGCAGCCGATGCTTGTCGAAAGGAAGATGCTGCCCGGCACGCAGTAAACCTCGTGCCCTTCATCCATTGCGTATTCGGCGGTAATCATTGCGCCGCTTTTTTTGGCGGCTTCCACCACCAGTATGCCGTGCGTCATGCCGTTAATAATGCGGTTGCGCGACGGGAAATTATGCCCCATCGGCGGCGTGCCCGGAGGGAACTCCGTAACCAGCGTGCCTTTTTGGGCAATTTCTTTAAACAGTTCTTTGTTGTTGGCGGGGTAACAAACGTCGATGCCGCAGCCAAATACGGCTACCGTCGTGCCGCCCGCTTCCAGTGCGCCGCGGTGTGCGGCTGTATCTATGCCTTTGGCGCCGCCGCTGACTATTACCACACCGGCAGCTGCCAAATCGGCGGCAAAAGCGTCTGCCGCCTTTAACCCGTAGCCGGACGCTTCGCGCGAACCGACGATGCCGATGCTGCCGCGTAAATCGGGCAGGCAGCCCTTAACGTACAGCACCTGCGGCGGGTCGTTAATCTGTCTGAGGCTGTGGGGGTAAGCCTCGTCATTTGGCGTTAAAATCTGTACGCCGTTTGTTTCACAAAAATTTTTCAGCCAGTTCGGGTAATCAAAATCCCTTTTGGCAATAAATTTCTTAATTTCTTTCTCATCAAGGCCTGTTTCGCGCCAGATTTCCGGCGCGGCCATATATGCCCCGGCGGGGCTGTCAAACTTTGCCAAAGCCGCTAAAAGTGCGGCGCTGCGCGACCCGAAGGCGGTAAACAGCGCTGCCAGATAGTAGTTTTCCAAGTAACACACTCCACATTATATTGTATCCGCAAATTCGCTTCATTATAATGGGTAAATCACTTGCTGTCAAGCCCGTCCAAAGTTTTTAATACAAAATCTGCCACGGCGGCAGCGGCAAAAGGCTTGCCGTAAACCTCGCGCCTGCGGTGGCGCAGTTCGTTTTTCGCTTCCGTGTCAAGTGCGGCATATTTTTTTACAAAGCCGCACACTTCTTCCGGCGTTGCGGCAATATTTGCCTCGCATTTGCGGCACAGGTATTCGGCGTTGCGCACCTCCTGCCCCGGAAGCGGGTCGTACAAAATAAATTCGGTGCCGATGGCCAGCGTTTCCGCCGACGTCAGCCCGCCCGCCTTGCTGATGACGATATCCGCGCTGCGTAAAAGCTGCGGCAGCTCCGCGATAAAATCAAGCACCATTACGTTTGGCAGCGCCATTTTTTTCAGTTTTTCCGCCAGTTCCGTGTTGTGGCCGGTTACGGCGGCAATTTTCAAGCCCTCCACATCGCAGCGGCTGGTCAGCGCGCGCAAAAGCTCCGGCATCGGCAGTAAACCGTCGCCGCCGCCCATTACAAGGCACAGCGTGTCGTTTTTGCCGTAGCCCAGACGCTCACGCCAATTATCGCGCTCAAAAGGCGCTGTAAACGCCGCGCGGATGGGTATACCCGTCGCAACGGCAGGTATGCCAAGCTCCGGCGGCACATCAATATCGGCGTCAGCCGTAAAATAAGCGTCCAGCCCTTTATAAATCCACCAGTGGTGAAAATTAAAATCGGTAATGACCGCGCCTACCCACAAATTTGGCGCGCAGCGGCGCTTGTACTGCGTCATTACGCCCGCAGGCGTTGGGTGCGTTACAATTACGGCGTCCGGCGCTGTTTTTTTAATAAAGCCCTGCGCAAGATACGACAGCAGCAAATTTAAAAAGTCGCGCAGCCATAAACTGTCGTTGCCGGTGTTGCTCCAGCGGTACGCAATATCGTACAGCTTCGGCACATGCTTTAAAATGCCGATGTAGCCGCCAAGGATGATATTGCCCAGCCATTTCGGGAAAAAGTCAAAAGCGCTGCCGTTGACGACTTTTACGTTATCATGTTTTTTAAACGCTTCCTCCAGCGCCTCGGCCGCCATTTTGTGCCCGCTGCCGAGCGGCGCAGATAAAAGAAGCACGGTATATTTTTGAGCCGTTAAAGACATTTAACAAACCTCATAGAAAATTTTTTGCAAAAAAACTTGAACCTGTTATCAAAATAATATATCATAAATAACAATTAGTAAAGAAATTAAGCATAATTTTATGTTTGTAAATTTTTGTGGAGGCAATTATGCAAGAAAGATTACCTGTTGAACATTTCCATTTTCCCGTCGAAAAATTTAAGGCGGGTTATTATTCAGACGCGTATTTTCTGCGCACCGAAGAAATTTTAAACGGCGACAACCATCACCCGCGCGTGCTGATGCAGGTGTTTACCCGCGAGCCGGTTGTGGTCTGCGGCATCGACGAATGCATTGCGCTGATTAAAACCTGCGCGCACAACCCGGAAAACATCACCATCCATGCCCTGCATGACGGCGACGAGGTTGAACCGTGGGAAACCCTGATGACGATTGAAGGCGACCTGGCAGACTTTGCCCATCTGGAAACCATTTACCTCGGCATTTTAGCCCGTCAGAGCCGCATTGCCACCAACGTGCGCCGCACCGTGGAAGCGGCTAACGGCAAACCTGTGCTGTTCTTCCCCGCGCGCTACGATACCTGGCAGACGCAGGAAGGCGACGGCTACGCTGCCAAAATCGGCGGCATCAAGGGCTTTTCCACCGACGCCAACGCACTGGCCAGCGGCGGCAAGGGGCTTGGCACTATCCCCCACGCTTTAATCGCCTCCTACAACGGCGATACGGTTGCTGCAACCGCTGCTTTTGATAAGTACTGCGATAAAAACATCGCGCGTATTGCGCTGGTTGACTTTGACAACGACTGCGTGAACACCGCTTTGGCAGTTGCGCGCAAACTTGGCAAAAACCTTGCCGGCGTGCGTCTTGATACCAGCGGCACGATGGTTGATAAAAGCCTTTTGGGGCAGCTTGGCATGTTTAACCCCACCGGCGTTTGCAAGGAGCTTGTATGGAACGTGCGCCGCGCGCTGGACGCCGAAGGCTTTGACTATGTAAAAATTATCGTATCCGGCGGCTTTAACCCGCAGCGCATTAAAGAATTTGAGACGCTGGGCGTGCCGGTTGACACCTACGCCGTTGGCAGCAGCCTGTTTGACGGCAACATCAACTTTACCGCCGATATCGTTATGGTTGACGGCAAAGAATGCCACAAGGCGGGGCGCAAACATTTGCCCAACCCGCGTTTGGAACTTGTAAAATAAACAAAAGCACTGCGTAATGCAGTGCTTATTTTTTAGAAAGAAGGACTTACTATGGATTTAAACGCCACACCGGCGTCAGAACGCACGCATATCGGCATCTTCGGTAAGCGCAACGCCGGCAAATCCAGCCTGATTAACGCCATTACCGGGCAGAACCTGGCGATTGTTTCGGACACCAAAGGCACGACGACCGACCCCGTGTACAAGGCGATGGAAATTTTGCCGCTCGGCCCTGTAATGCTTATCGACACCCCGGGCATCGACGACGTTGGCGAACTGGGCGCGCAGCGCGTGCAGAAAGCCGTGCAGGTGCTGAATAAAACGGATATCGCCGTACTTGTTATCGACAGCACGCTCGGTCCTGATAAAGAAGATACGGAGCTGTTAGAACGCATTAAAGAAAAAAAGCTGCCCGTTATCGCCGTCTTTACCAAAGCAGCGGTAGACACGAATTTAAGCGCTTTTGAAAAAATCCTTGGCGTAAAATGCATGGCGGTCGATTCCGCCGCAGGCACAAACATTGCCGCACTGCGCCTTGCCCTTGCCGGCCTTATGCCGGATAAAAAAGACCCGCAGCAGCTTGTCGGCGATTTGGTACAGTCCGGCGACGTTTCCGTTCTGGTTGTGCCGGTAGACAGCGCCGCCCCCAAAGGCAGGCTGATACTGCCGCAGCAGCAGGTAATCCGCGCGCTGCTGGACTCAGGCGCCATGCCCATTGTAACGCGCGACAGCGAACTTACGCAGTGCCTTGCGTCGCTTAAAGCAAAGCCTAAAATCATCATCACCGACAGCCAGGTTTTCGGCTTTGTTGCCAAAACCGTACCGCAGGATATTTTGCTGACCTCGTTTTCCATTTTGTTTGCCCGCTACAAAGGCGATTTAAAAGAAGCGGTACGCAGCGTCAACATGCTGCGCCACATCAAGGACGGAGACAAAATTTTAATCAGCGAAGGCTGCACCCACCACCGCCAGTGCGACGACATCGGCACAGTCAAGCTGCCCGCCTGGATTAAAAAATTTACCGGCGCAGAGCCGCATTTTGAATGGACCAGCGGCACAGGCTTCGCCGAAGATTTAAGCAGGTATAAGCTGATTATCCACTGCGGCGCGTGCATGCTGAACGAAAAGGAAATGCAGCACCGCATCCGCTGCGCACAACAGCAGGGCGTGCCCATCACCAACTACGGCATTACCATCGCTTACATCAACGGCATTCTCCGCCGCACCCTCAGCCCCTTCCCCGATATTTTGAAGGAGTTGGAGTAAGTACATATATAAACAAAAAGAGCAGGATCAACCTGCTCTTTTTTATTGTTTATTAATTGCTTTAACTGCTTCGTAGGTATTATCAATGTGGCTTGCCATAGCGGCTTTTGCTTCCTGTAAATCTTTAGCAGCTACCGCGTCATAAATGCGCCGGTGTTCAACAATGGTTTCCGCATAACGACTGCGGCTGGCAAAAATGGCCTGCATACCGAAGCTTTTGCTTTTATCACGCATCTGCCCTATCAAATCAGCCAGCAAATGGCTGCCGGCAATTTTAAGCAGTATGCCGTGAAACTCCAAATCGTAATCAATGAATTCCGTCACAATCGGGTCGTTGTTTTCCAGCAAAGCTTCCTGTTTCTGCATACTTTTTTTCAATTCCTGCAAAAGCTGCGGCGTTATTTTTTCCACCGCCGATTCCGTTACCATTACTTCAAGCGCTTTACGCACGCGGAACACATCCTGCAAATCCGTCAGCGACATCTGCTTAACCAAAATGCCCTTATATGGTACATACTCCACCCAGCCTTCCGCCTCCAGCGCCTTTAATGCCTCGCGCACCGGCGTTTTGCTGACGTTCAGCTCCTGGGAGATTTTCTTTTCGTTAAGCACGGTGTTATTTTGGTAAGTCTGGTTGATAATATCCTCTTTAATAATTTCGTAAATCTGGTCTTTTAACGATTTTACTTTTTCTAACTGCTTCACCGGTCATCCACTCCAAGTATTTATTATACTATACTTCTTTTCTAATAGCATATCATGTCCGGGAAGAATTCTCAAGTTTTGTCAGATAAAGAAAGTCATCAGGAAGCAAACGCCTGCGCCTACAAGCATGGCAGGACGCTGCCATTTATTAGCAACCTTCTGTACCGTGCCCGGTATTACACCTGCAACAACCGGCAAAGCCGTCAGCGCGCCGCCCGTTAAGAACAACTGCATAATTGCGCAGCCGGTAATGGCAGCAAAGCTGGTTGCCAACGGGTCACAGCCCATATCCATTACAATCTGCGTAAACGGAATTACAATCGGCGCAGAAGCCGCGTTGGACTGCGTTACCGTACCGGCGATAAACGAAATGATAAACAGGAACTGGATAGGCGCAAGCTTCAAAAGCGGATGCACATATTCCGACAGCAGCGATACCAAACCGATATGCGTAATTACATTAGACATGAACATTAAGCTGATAATAGCAACGATAGGAATTGCAATGTTGGTTACGCCGCTTACCATTGCTTTTTCGCCTTCGCCAAAGCTCATGTGTGACATCAAAATAACCAGCAGGCCGCAGAACATGCCAACCAAAAATACCGGAATACCTGCAAAGAAAGCAATGCAGAGAATTAAGAACGGGAAAAACGCTTTCAGGAAAGAAGGCGAACCTTCCGGCAGTTCTTCAAACGAACCGTCATCATCTTTAATGATAGGAATACCTTCCGCAATCATTTCGCGTTTAGCGCGATAATAGCAGAATACATAAATCCAGATACTACCGATAAACGCATACACGTTAATCAAACCAAAATGCACGCCGGTAATACCTAAAATCGCCAGCATGGTAGGATGCGTAAAGCCGCAGGTATTGGCAACCGTATTAGCCATGGATATAATACCGGAAGTTTTGTTCGGCGAAAGCCCTAAACGTACAGCAGCAGGGCCTGCAATAGTTGCCATAATAACTGGCTGGGTAAACGCCGTTAAAGCACCCAAAAGTGCCGCTGCCAGACCGGCTGCAGTTGCAACGCCCGGAGCACCGCCATAACGGCGGCCAAAATCCACAATATTCCAAATAATTACATCCATGTAACCGCATTTCTGCATAATGCCGATAAACAGCAAAACACCCAGCATATCAACGATTACCGGATTCATTGACGCAATTAAAAGTTTCTGTATGGTTACAGGTTCTGACCCCGTCAGCGGAAAGCCCGCGGCTACTGCCGAAAAAGTAGCGCCGATAGCTGCCGTAATATAAAGCGGTGCCCAGCCTGCAATCATAATTACAAGCGTCAAAACCATAATAATCTGCGCAAGTACCATTTCCATTTCTTCACTTCCTTTTAATCCACATTACAGCTTAACCATTAAAATTATTAATGTTCCTCAATAACTTTAACTTTATAGCTCAGGCAAATTTCGCGGTTCATCTTTTCATCAACCAGTTTGCAGCTGAATGCCTCGCCAAATTTAAAGCCGTCTTTTAAAGGCACGGTACCTGTGTAAATCAGGCTGTTATCAACATCAACTTCTTTTTTAAGCTCGTCAATAATGTGCTGCATCGGCAGTAAATCGCTGGTCACACCGCTCTGGTATTCAACGGTTTTGCCATCAACCACCTGGCTGGATACCAGTTTAATATCGTCAAAATGGTCTTTAATTTCGTCATATTCCCAAAAATCATGGGCATAAGGTTTAAGGCAAACCTGTTTGGATTTATGGATGCTGATTGCTTCCAAATCGCGGTCGGTATGGTCGCTGCCTACGCCGATATAATATTTGCCGTCTTTAACCAAAATAAGATATTCAACTTCACCGCTGGTTTTGTGGCCGATAACTTCGATTTCATCCTTTTCGGTTACAATCTGCGGGTCACACTGATACAAAACAGGTACCTTGCGCGGGCATTTTACGCCTTCTGCTTCCAGCTCGCGGATATGCTCCATCGTTTTTTCAATATCTTTGCCTGCAAAGCCAACTACCAACAGGCTTTTCAATTCCATTTCTTCCTGACGGGTGCCGTTTTTGCTTACTACATTAAATTTCATTGCTGTTTCCTCCTTAATTTACATGGTAATATTCTGGTTTACGGTCACGGAAAACATTAATGCTTTCGCGGATACCTTTAATAACATCCAAATCAATTTCGCCAACCTGGATTTCTTCTTCCGTACCTAAGTGGCATATTTCTTCGCCCCACGGGCTGATAAGCAGTGAATTGCCGCCATATTTAGCTTCACCTGCATAACCGCAGCCGTTTACTGCGCACAGATACATCTGGTTTTCAATGGCTCGTGCCGTATTGAGCGTTACCCAGTGCAGCTTACGGATAAGCGGCCATTGCGCCGGAATGAAGAACAAATCCACTCCCTGTACGGTTGCTGTACGGATAAGTTCCGGAAAACGCACATCATAGCAGATTACCATTGAACAAGCGATGCCGTCCAGTTTGAATAATTTAACTTCCGTGCCGCCTTTAAAATATTCATGCTCATTTGACGGTGTAAAGCCGTGCACCTTATCGTATTCACAAACGCATTCGCCATCACGGTTAAATACATAAGCCGTATTGTAAACAACGCCGTTCTTAACATTGGCAACACTGCCTGCAACGATGTTTACCCCATGTTTTCTGGCAAAACCGCCGAATACTTCTTTGGTTTTTGCACCGTTAACATCACTTAATGCCTGCAAATTTTCCGTCGGGAAAAAACCAACATTTAAAGTTTCCGGCAATACCAGAATATCAGGCTCATGCTGCATTGCTTTTTCCATAAGTTCCACAGCATGTGCATAGTTTTTTTCCGGTTCTGCCATAGCTACATCCATCTGGATAAGAGCAATTTTTTTCTTCATTCCTTCACCGCCTCCTAAATTTAAAAATGCGCCTTTGCCTATGTTTGCAAAAGCGCCATTGCTTATTTTTTACGTGCGCCATCCTTTTCTGCAAACATTTTTCCTATTTGCTTATAAAGGAACAGCGCAAGATATTTAATATACGATATCTGATATATCTTTAATTTTAGTATAACGGATTTTTAAAATTACTGCAATAGGTTTGTAAAATTTAAAGTATGTATACAAAAAAGGAAACCTAATAACATAATGACCTTTAAAACCACTCCCCCACAACGCACAAAACCCCGGCACAAAAGTACCGGGGTTTTAGTTTTTAAACGGGGTTATTTAATCATGATGTCAATAATAACTTCGTTGGTTTTTTCCATGCCTTTTTTAGCAAGGGTGCCGACGTTGGCGAGGGTTTCTTCGATATCTTCGCCGATAATGCCGTCGCCGCCCTGATAGTTATTATTGGTTTTGCACATATTGTAGCCGATGATGGCTGCTTCGATGGAGTTGGCAATTTTGCCTGCGCAGCTTGCTTTTGCACCGTCGCAGATCATGCCGCTGGTTACGCCTACCGCGTTGGAAACGGTGTGGCAGATTTCGTCCAGCGTTGCGCCATGCAGATAAGCAATGCCTGCACCTGCGCCCGCGCCTGCGCTTACTGCGCCGCAGAAAGCGGAAAGTACGCCGATAGGAGTTTTTTCGTGGATTGTTACAAGGTCGGCCAGTGCCAGTGCGCGGTAAAGTTTTTCGTCGCTTACTTTAAGCTCTTTAGCGTAAACAATTACCGGAATGGAAGTGGTCATGCCCTGGTTGCCGCTGCCGGAGCAGATTACAACCGGCATTTCGCAGCCGTTCATGCGGGCGTCGCTACCTGCTGCAGCCATAGCACGTGCACGGGTACGTACGTCCGGGTTTTCGCCTGCCATAGCAAGCAGAGTGCTGCCGATGTTGGAGCCGTAGCTGTTTTTCAGGCCCTCTTCGGCGATAGCCATGTTGCATTTAATCTGCTGGTCAAGCAGCGCTTTAATGTCTTCAATATCCACGGTGTTGGCAAAATCATAAATGTCGGCCATGTTCAGCAGGGTTCTGTCGGTAAGGCCTTCGTTAGTTTCGCCGTTAACGGGGATGTATTTAATCTTTTCGCCGTCTTTTTCAATCAGCACTACGTTGGTGTGGTCATTGGCGATACGTACTTTTACGTAATGTTCGCCCTGATACAGGGTGATGATGATATCGAAGGTGCAGCCGAGTTCGATATGTTTGGTGGTAATTTCGGTGTTTTTCAAAAACTCCTGCATTTGGGCAATCTGTTCCGGAGTTACGTCAGCCAGAACTTCCAGCTCTTTATCCGGGTTGCCGGCTACAATGCCTGCCGCAGCCGCAACGGGAATGCCTTTCATGTGGTTGGTGTTGGGGACGATTACCGATTTTACGTTTTTAATGATACTGCCGCTTGCTTCAACCAATACTTTGTCGGGCAGCCCGTCCATGTATCTTGCTGCAACTGCCGCCGCATAGGCTAAAGAAATCGGCTCGGTACAGCCCATTGCGGGTTTGAGCTCCTCCTCCAGAATCTGAATATAAGCTTTGTACTTCATGTCTGTCTTATTCACAATCCATCTCTCCTTTTCTTATATCAAGATTCCCCTCGTTAAACTCATTATTATTTTAATTATTTATGTACTGCATCCTGGGCTGCTTTAATTTTTGCCGCCATGCCGCCGATTTTTTTCAGCGGTACTGCGCACAGTGCGATACGGATACCTGCTTTGAGCGGTACGGCAAAAATGTTGTCCTCGTGCAGTTTATTGCATACTGCTTCCGGGTCGCTGTCCGGAATGGACAGGAAGAAACCTGCAATGTAAGGCAGGCATTTCAGTCCGCATTCGTTGGCTTCTTTCATAAAGAGGTCAGCGCGGGCTTTAATCATCTGGTAGTAGTCGTTGCGTTCTTTCTGCACTGCTGCCAGAAGCTGCGGGTCTTTGTAAACCGTTGCCAGCGTTTTCATGGCCGGGCGGTTGATGTTGGACCAGGTTGCACGGCTGGTGTACTGGTTGATGCCTTTAAATTCATCAATAACAGCTTTGGAGCTGGATACGCCAATCATCGCGCCGGTGCGCTGGCCGTACATGGTAAAACCTTTGGACATGCTGTAAGCAACAATGGTTAAAATGTTTTCGGGCAGGCCGGAAAGTTTTTTGAAGAATTTGCGCACTTCCTGGCGTTCGCCCGCATAGTCGATGTAAGCGATATCCAAAAGCAGGGTTGCGGTTTTGCCGTTGCCGTCGGTTGCAGCTTTTAAGATGTCGATAACGCCCTGCAAATCATCTTCCGTCAGGCTGTAGCCGGTGGGGTTATGCGCCGGGGTGTTGATGATGAGGAGCAGGCTTTTCTGCTTGCTTAAAATTTCTTCAACCTTGGCTTTTAAGGCAGGCAGGTTGTATTTGTTGTTTTCGTCCAGCATGGTGTAGGTGTCAAGCTTTCTGCCCATGTCCTGGCACAGTACGCTGTACGGGTCCCAGTACCAGTCGCTGGTCAGTGCGGTTTCGCCTTCGTCCATATAGTTCCAGATAGCGTGATGGATTACGCCGGTGCCGCCGCTGGTAGCTACTGCCGCCATGTAGCCTTCCGGTTTGCTGTCGCCGAAGGCTGCGTTGATAACTTCTTCCAGATAATCCGGCAAGCCGGAGATAGGTGCGTAAGCGATGAGTTCATCGGTGGAAAGGCTGCGGAAAACCTTATCGACCGTCGGCAGGCAGACGAGTTTTTCGTCCTCGTCCAAAATTGCGCCGATGGTGGCGTTGGTTACGTTGGCTGCACCGATTTCTTTAGCTCTGGCCACGCAGGCTGCGTTTGCCGCGAAAATTGTATCTTCTGCGGATTTGCCTTTGGCGTGGTTGGCTGCAATACTTGTCAGCATGGTTATTACCCCCTAAGTTTTTATCAGTCAGTTTCCCGCTTCCTGCGGAAAGAAATGGCTGTGGATAGCATTGACTGCTTTGTTTACCTCGTCGGCCGGTACAAGGCAGGAAATGCTGATTTCGGACGTGCTGATTACGCCGATGTTGATGCCTGCGCCTGCCAGCGCGCCGAACATGCCCGCTGCAATGCCCGGGCTGCCCAGCATGCCTGCGCCGACGATGGAAACCTTGGCTACGTTTACTTCAAGGTCCACTTTGTCAAACGGCATCTCGGCCTTAAGTTTTTCCAAAACGCCAAGGGCTTCCGCCATATCGGTTTTGGCTACGGTAAAGAGTATATCGTTTTTGTTCTGCTGTACGCTGGCGCTTTGTACAATCATGTCAACGTCCACGTTGGCATCGGCCAGCGCCGCAAAAATTTTATAGGCTACACCCGGTTCGTCCGGCACGCCCCGTGCTGCAAGTTTGGCAACATTGGTGTCGTGCGCTACGCCGCGGATAACAAATTTTTTCTCCTGCACTGTATATTCCCCCCTGATAATAGTTCCCGGTACTTCGTGAAATGTTGAACGCACATGGATAGCGACGCCGTTGTGCTCACCGTATTCCACAGCGCGCGGCTGCATTACGCCTGCGCCAAGCCTTGCCAATTCCAGCATTTCCGCAAAGGTAATTTCGTCAAGTTTTTTGGCATTGGGCACAATGCGCGGGTCGGCTGTGTAAACGCCGTCCACGTCGGTGTAAATATCGCAGATGCCTGCGTTAAGCCCTGCCGCAATGGCAACAGCTGTAGTATCGCTGCCGCCGCGCCCCAGCGTGGTAATGTCGCCGCCTTCGGTAATGCCCTGAAAGCCCGCCACGATGACAACCTTGCCTTCGTCCAGCGCTTTCTGCACGCGGGAGGCTTCAACATTTAAAATGCTGGCCTTGCTGTATTTATCATTGGTTTGTATGCCTGCCTGCGCGCCGGTAAAGGATACCGCAGGCTGACCTTTGGCGCAGAACGCGCCCGCCATTAAGGCGATGGTTACCTGCTCTCCGGTTGCAAGCAGCATATCCAGTTCGCGCTTGGGCATATCCGGGTTGACGCGCCCGGCCAATGTCAAAAGGTCGTCGGTGCTGTCGCCCATTGCCGATACGACGATAACGACTTTATCGTCCGGCTGTTTTTCTTTCAGCACCCTGTCTACAATGCCGTGAATTTTTTCCGGCGTGGCAACGGAGCTGCCGCCGAATTTTTTTACCAGTATAGCCATCAGGTTCCCCCCAAATTAATTAACTGCCATATTTATTGTAGCACAATAAATATTATCTGTATATGCTGTTTATTGTTTTACGGTTGTATACTTAAAAATTTATAATAGTCGCGCCGCTGCCGCCTTCGCTTAAAGGCGCTTCCGCCAGCGATTTTACCGCCCTGTGCGTGGAAAGGTACGCCGTCAGCCCGGCTTTAAGCGCGCCCGTGCCCTTGCCATGGATAATGCGCAGGCTGGTAAGCCCAGCTAAAAGCGCGTCGTCCATTGCCTTATCGACGGCGGGAATTGCTTCATCCATCGTCATGCCGCGCACATCAACTTCGGTGCGCGCGCCGATGCTTTTTTGCACAAAGAACTGGTGCGCAAAGCCCTTGCGTTTTTTGCCGAAGTTTTCTTCCGCAGCGTTGCTTTTTGCTTTGCCGCGCATGGCAATGCAGTCTTTAGCCTTAACGGTGGTTTTTAAAATACCGATTTGCACGGTAACTTCGCTGCCGTTAACGGCAATTATGGTTCCGTCCTTGCCGAGCGATTTTAAAAATACCGTCTGCCCTGCTTTTGCGGTTTGCGGCGTTAAAGGCTCGCCTTCCGGCACGGGCGTTTCGGCTGCAAAACTTTTCTGCAGTTTTTTGCGTGCTGCTTCTGCCGCTGCCTGCAACTGTTTGGCGTCAAAATCGGTTTTCATTTTGCGCAGTTCTTTTAAAACTGCTTCCGTTTCGCGGCGGCTGCTGCGGTAAAGTTCGTCTGCCTGTTCGCGCGCTTTGCGCAGAATTTCGTTTTTGCGGTGTTCAAGCTCCTGCTTCTGGTGCTGAAGCTCCTGCTTAATGCGTTCGCTTTCGGCTTTTAAGCTGCGTATTTCGCGGTTTTGCGTTTCGTATTCGCGCCTTTCGCCTTCCATACGTGTTCCTGCGTTAAAAAGCTGCCCGCGTTTTCAATAATAACATCATCCAAGCCAAGCCTGCGGCTGATGTTAAACGCATTGCTGCTGCCCGGCACGCCCATTAACAGGCGGTAGGTAGGACGCAGCGAAACAGGGTCGAATTCCACGCTGGCATTTTCCATGCCCTGACGCCCGTAAGCAAAGGTTTTAAGCTCGCTGTAATGCGTGGTTACTATTGTAAGCACGCCGCGTTTGTGCAGGTGTTCCAGTATCGACATGGCAAGCGCCGCGCCTTCGTTAGGGTCGGTGCCTGCGCACAGTTCGTCTATCAGTACCAGTTCGCCTGCTTTTACCTGTTTTAAAATTTCCACCATATTCGTCATATGGCCGGAAAAGGTACTTAAACTTTGTTCAATGCTCTGCTCGTCGCCAATATCGGCATAAACCGCACCGATAACCGGCATTTTGGCGCTTACAGCCGGTACAAACAAGCCTGCCTGCACCATCAGCATAAAAAGACCCACTGTTTTTAAGGCAACAGTTTTGCCGCCGGTGTTAGGGCCGGTAATTAAAAGCGTGTTAAACCTGCCGCCGATTTCAATATCCAGCGGCACAACTTTTTGCGGGTCTAACAGCGGGTGCCTGCCTTTGGCAATTTCTATGCCGACGCCAATGTTTACAACCGGGCGCACGGCTTTTTGCTGCTGGGCAAGGTAAGCGCGCGCGGCTATAAAATCAAGCTCCGTAAGCTGTTCCATAGCCTGGGTAATGCGGGCCGCATCCGCACCGACCATGCCGGAAATGGAACGCAGGATTCGCTCTATTTCTTCCTGCTCCTGCGCAAGATAACGCTTAATATCGTTATTCAGGTTAACAACCGCCATCGGTTCAATAAACAGGGTTGCGCCGCTGCCCGACTGGTCGTGCACCACGCCGGGGAAATTATAGCGGTATTCCTGCTTGATTGGTATTACATAGCGGTCGCCGCGCATGGTAACAAGCGCGTCCTGAAAATACTTCTGGTTGTTGGGGTCATGCAGAATGCTGTCGAGTTTTTCGCGCACACGGTTTTTGGCAACCTGCACGCCGGTACGCAACCCTGCAAGCTTGGTACTGGCGCTGTCTAAAATTTCGCCTTTTTCGCTTACCGTGCTTGCAATAAGGCGTTCAAGCTTGGGAAAGGCTTCCAAACCGGCAGCATATTCTGCCAGCTGCGGCGCAATTTCCGCTTCGTCCGCCAAAAACTGCTTAACCATGCGCAGCGCTTCGCAGGTTGTGCCTACCTGCATTAATTCTTCCGGCTCTAAAACGCTGCCTATGCGCGCACGTTTAACCTGCGGCAGAATGTTGTACGCCCCGCCAAACGGAAAACGCTTGCCGTCGTCCAAAAGGCGCAGTGCTTCTGCAGTTTCTTCCTGCAAACGCTTTACGGAGGCAAAATCGCTTTCAATGCGCATGTTCATAACGCGTTCGCGCCCGAGCGAAGTTGCCGTTTTGCCTGCCAGCATTTCTTTTACTTTATCAAATTCTAATGTTTGTATTGCAAACTTAGCCATAATTCTCCTTATAAAACGCCGCGGAAGTAATGCCCGCGCGTTGTATGGGGCAGGTTTTCCTCCTGCCTGATTTCACCGTTCATTACGCCTTTATATAACGCTGCCATTTGGGCGGTTTCTTCTTCGCTGTAATAGCGTGCGTCTATCAAAAGGCGCTCTACACCGGCTTCCTGCACGGCTTTAAGGTTAGCCAGCAGGGAAAGGTCATGCGCGTTTAAAACGTGCATGCGGCAGTTCTGGTCGGTTACAAGCGGAAAACTTGCGTCTTTGCGGTCATTTAAAAATAACTGTTCGCGGCAGTTAAAGCTGCATTTGCCTTTGTCCAGCCCGCCAAGGAAGCTGCCTCCGGCGCAGTATTCCGAAACCATCATTTCTATACGCCCCTGTACAAGGCATTCCAGCGGCATCGGGCTTACAGCGCACAAATGCTCAATTTGTTTCAAAGTAAGCTCTGCGCTTAAAACCGCGCCTTTGGCACCGGCTTCGTGCCAAAATTCAAGGCAGCTGCTGTTGTAAATGTTAAGCGCCATATCTGCCCACAGCGGCAGGGTGCAGTTTTCTTTGGCTATTTGCCACAGGCTGTTGTTGGCAATGTAAACAGCCTCGGGGTTAAGCTGCTGCCATTTGGCAAATTGCCGTGCGTAAAATTCTTCCTGCCCCTGGCTGATTATGCGCGGAGTGCCCGGCGCCCATTTTTTGCCGTATTGCGCGGCAAGTTCCGCTACTTTGGCGTAATCGGCATCCGTAACAATTTTGGTGCTGAACAAATCGCCGCCAAAGATAATATAATCGGCACCGGCAGATAAAGCTGCCTGGGCTTTGCCTACCGTATCAGTGCGCACGGTTAAAACTGCGCGCTTTTTGGGAATGTTCTTTTCCGGTTTTACAAGCTGCACATCAACTTTATACTTTTCCGTGCGTTTTGGTGCAAAGGCTTCCAGCCTTGCTGCGTCCAGCGCTTCTGCCGCCATGCGGCGCGCTTCGTTAATTTCGCTCATGGGCACCATAACGCCGTCGTCAAGGTCAACGGTTAAATTATTAAGTACATATTCGGTTGTGCCCAAACGGTCTACCTGCTTGCGCACTGCGGCTTCATCAAGCGCGTGCTTGCGGGCAGTTTCCGTAATAAAATTGGTTTCGCCAAAGCCGGTACTGCCTTCATCATCCGTTAAAAGCACGGTTAAAGGCTGCCCCAATTTAGCGGTTACAACTGCATCTACCGGTATGCGGCGTTTGGCTTTTTCACCGTAAAACTTACCGGCGTAAGCCATAAGCTCGGCATCAAAAGTGCGGAACACGCGGTCATTCATGCGTACGCCGTTTGGTATGTCTATAACTACCTGCGTACCGGGCAAAGCGCTTGTTACCTCCTGCCCGTTCTGCGTCATTTTGTTAACGGTTGTGCCAACGCGCCCGCCAACTTTTACCCAAAATTCAAGCCCGTCACCCAGCGAAAGTTTCTTTTCAAGCTTGATGGCGGCTTTGTTTTCGCCCTTAAACAGCTTTACCACGCGGCCTACCATAACGCCGCGGTTATTAGGCCTGCGGTCGCTCATCATGGTTCTGCCGGGGCGGCTTACCATATACGCGGTAGTAAAATCGCGGTTAAAAATCTGCTCGATATTTTCAAAATCCTGCTGCGGCACGTTGTAATTGCCCGCAAGGTAACTGTCGATAGCGCGGCGGTAAGCGTCTACCACCACTGCCACATATTCCGGGCGTTTCATGCGCCCTTCTATTTTATAGCTGGTAACTCCGGCATCTATCAGCTGCGGCAAAATTTCCAGCGTGTTCAAATCCTTAGGGCTTAACAGATACTGCCCGGCGTCAGTTCCTGCCAGCATGTCCCTGCCGTTTTTGTCGGTAAGCTTATACGGCAGGCGGCAGGGCTGCGCACAGCGCCCGCGGTTGCCGCTGCGTCCGCCGATAAGGCTGCTCATCAGGCACTGGCCGCTGTAGCATACGCATAACGCGCCGTGAATAAATACCTCTATTTCGGTATCGGTATTGCTGCAAATAGTTTTAATGTCTTTAATGCTTAATTCACGCGCCAGCACGGCACGTTCCATGCCGTTTTCCGCACACAGGCGCACTCCGGCAAGGCTTGTTACCGTCATCTGCGTGCTGGCATGCAGCGGCAGCTGCGGCACAAGTTTGCGCGCCAGGTTAATAACGCCCATGTCCTGCACAATAATGCCGTCAACGCCCACGTTGTTTAAAAACAGCAGGTAATCGGCAAGTTCCGGCATTTCGGCATCGTCAACCAAAGTATTTACCGTTATATACAGCCTTACCCGGTGCATGTGCGCAAAATACACAGCCCGGGTCAGTTCTTCTCTGTCAAAATTACTGGCATACTGACGTGCGCCAAAGGCTTTGCCGCCCATGTAAACGGCATCGGCCCCGGCGTTTACCGCCGCTTCCAGTGCCTCCCAGCTTCCGGCAGGCGCCAGCAGTTCGATTGTTTTATTATATTTCATCACATTCACCATTATTCTTTAGCTGCCGCCAGAAGTTTTTCGTATTCTTTGCGCAATTTATAAAGTTCACCGGCAAAATCAAGCGCTGCCCAAACGGCTACGCGCCCTGTTTTTACCACATGAGTTTTTTCCGCAAACTGCTGCATTTTTTTATCAACCATTTCGGCAATGGCTTCGGTTTCTTTTTTGGGCAGCTCCGTTGTTAAGTTATACTGTTCGTTAAAAATGGTTACAGTAATGGTTTTTTTCTCCATTTAAACCTCCGTTACTGTGCGGCAATATCAAAGCTGAATTGCTGTACGCCCATCATTTCCCAACCGCGTTTATATTCCATTGTTACTTTATAGTTTCCGGGGTTCTGCACGGCCAGGAAAATTATTTCGCTGCCCATTACGCCGGTCTGCCCGTCCATGTTCATCGGCATCATATAAGAACGGCCGATTTCAAAAACGGAAGCAGCGTCGGAAGGATGCACCTGCCAGCTGTAACCGGTGCTGCGGTTGGCGTCAAGCTTAATTGCCAGAATAGCGCCCGGTTTTACAGGCACCAGCCTGTCCTCAACGGCACGGGTCATAAACGAAACGGGTAAAATTCTTACGGCTTCGGCTGCGCGGATTGCAGGCAGCAAATTTTTATACGGCATAACGCGCGTATAGGCTGCACCGTCCGCATCGCGGAAATGCACGCCGTCTTCATATAAAAGCGCGTCGTTATACGGGCCGGTAATGTTTGTAAAGGTTTCGCCGCCGCGGAAAATTTCCGTCAGCGCCATTTCCCTGCCGGTGGTTAAATCAATATTAACGCCTTTGTAAACGGTGTTTGCTCCGTTTTCCGCTTTCAGCAAAATGCCGACAACCGTAGGCCTGTTTAAAGTTACGGTGTAGGAAAGACGGCAGCTGCCAAGCTGTTTGGCCAGATTGTCGGCAGCATTGTTAAGCACGCGGTTGGCGCTTTTTTGCAGGCTGACATTATCAATTCCGTCGGTTTCCGGTATTACGCCAGATACGCTGCCGGTTACCACGCGGCTGTAAACGGTTGCAGTCTGCTGGGCAAAACATACGGATGCCATCATCATTAAGGCTAAAAACAGTCCGGTAATCTTCATCTTTCCACACCCTCCATATTACATATTTTTAATAAATTCTACGGCTTTTTCCATGCGCTCCAAAGTTTTTTCGCGGCCCAAAAGCACCATTACGTCAAACAGGCCGGGGCTTACGGTACGCCCGGTAAGCGCAAGGCGCGTGGGGTGAATTGCCTTGCCAAGGGAAAGGCCATGTTCTTCCGCAATTTTATTGTACAGTGCTTCTGTAGTTTCAAGGTTAAATTCCGGCAGCGCTTTAATGCCTTCAATGCAGGCTTCCAAAAGTTCTGCGGCTTCCGGCTTAAAATGTTTGGCTACGCCTTTTTCATCGTAGCTTTCCACATCTTTAAAGAAATATTCGGCAGCGTCAACAACTTCCTGCAAGGTTTTTACGCGCACGCGCACAACATCAACCAGTTTTGCAAAATATTCTTTGTTGTTGTCAAGCCATTCCTGCGTTACAAGGCCGGATTTTACAAAAAACGGTTCTGCTTCGGGCAAAATTTCTTCCAGCGGCAGGCTGGAAAGATACTGGCCGTTCATCCAGGTTAATTTTTTAACGTCATAAACAGCGGCTTTTTTGCTCATCTGTTCCAGTTCAAACAGTTTAACGGTTTCTTCAAGGCTGAAAATTTCGCGTTCATCGCCGGGGCCCCAGCCAAGCAGGGTAAGATAGTTAACAATGGCTTTGTTTAAATAGCCCTGGCTGCGGAATTCTTCAACGCTGGTTGCGCCGTGGCGTTTGCTGAGTTTGCTGCGGTCCGGCGCAAGTATCATCGGCATATGGCCGAATTTAGGAGGCTCAAAGCCGCAGGCTTCGTACATCAGAATCTGCTTCGGCGTGTTGGAAAGGTGTTCTTCCGCACGCAGAACGTGGCTGATGCGCATCATATGGTCATCAACAACAACGGCAAAGTTGTAGGTAGGCATGCCGTTGCTTTTTACAATTACAAAATCATCAAACTGGGTCAAATCAAAGGTAACGTCGCCGTGGATTAAATCATGCACGGTCAAAGTGCCTTCGGTCGGTATTTTTAAACGCACGGAATACGGTTCGCCCGCTGCCACGCGCGCTTTAGCTTCCTCCACGGGGATATCGCGGCAGGTGCGCGCATAACGGAACGGCTGTTTAAGCGCACGCTGTTTTTCGCGCTGCGCCTCCAGATCCGCCGGAGTGCAGAAGCAGTAGTAAGCCTTTCCTTCGTCCAAAAGGCGCTGGGCAACTTCCTTATACAGCGGCAGACGCTCGCTCTGAAAGTAAGGGCCAGCTTCGCCGCCAACTTCCGGGCCTTCGTCCCAGTTTAAACCCAGCCATTTCAGGCTCGTCAAAATCTGGCTGACGCTGTCCTCTTTCAAGCGTTCGGTATCGGTATCTTCAATGCGCAGCACCAGTTTGCCGCCGTTTTTGCGGGCAAACAGCCAGTTAAACAGGGCCGTCCTTGCTCCGCCGATATGTAAATAACCAGTAGGGCTTGGTGCAAAACGCACGCGAATTTCGTTCATTTCATCGTCTCCTCAATAAAAAACTCTGTAACATTATAATTATACAACTTTGCGGGCTATAAAGCAATTTCCGCAAGTTAAATCTGCTTACGCAGGATAAAAAAAGCCGGCGCAAAAACCGGCTTGTATTTATTTGCGTGTCTGACGGCGGTTGCTGCCCGTTTTCGGCGCTTTGCGCTTATCCGCCACAGCGTTTCTGCCGCGCTTGGGGCCTGCTGGTTTCTTCTTTTTCGGCGCTGCCGTGGATTCACGGCGGGCAATAACCTTGCCTTCCAAATTCTGTTTTTCCATGCGGATGTTCAGCTTGGTTTCGATATTGCGCAGCCACTTAACCTCGTCCGCCGTGTACAGCGTAACGGCAATGCCGTCGTTACCCGCGCGACCGGTGCGCCCGATGCGGTGTACGTACCAGTCAACGTCGTGCGGGATATCGTAATTGACAACATGCGTCACGCCCTCAATATCCAGCCCGCGCGCCGCAATATCGCTTGCCACCAAAATTTGCAGCTTCGCGTCGCGGAACTTTTTCATAACCGTTTTGCGTTTTGCCTGCGACAATTCGCCCGTCAGCACGTCCACATTGTAGCCCATGCCGCCCAGCACGTCGCCCAAAGCGTTGGCGCGCTCCTTGCTGAAGCAGAACACAATCATCAGGTACGGGTTATAGCGGTCAATCAGCGCAGCAACGGCACGGTCGCGGTATTCGTCGGTAGTCTTGATGCAAATCTGCTTAATCGCCTCCACCGTCGCCTCGTTGGGGTTAATATCAATCAAAACAGGGTTTACGGTAATCTTACGGCCCAGCTTGCGCACTTCCTCGCTCAGCGTGGCGCTGCAAAGCATAACCTGCCTTTGCGGCGATGTCATGCCCAAAAGCTCTGCCGCATCGTCGATAAAGCCCTGCTTTAACATCTCGTCCACTTCGTCCAGCACAAAATACTCAACGCCGCCCAGGCTGACATTGCCCTTGCGGATATGGTCAAGCAAACGCCCCGGCGTGCCGATTAACACGTGGCAGACGTTTTCCAGTTTATGCTTTTGCAGTTCAAAATCACGCCCGCCGGTAACTGCCAGCACCTTAACGGCACTTTCCTTACCGGTTAAACGTTTAAACTCCGTGGCAATCTGCTGCGCCAGTTCGCGCGTCGGCGTAACAATCAGCGCCTGTGCATACGCCTTTGTGACATCAATCCGCTGTGCAAGCGGCACCAAAAAGGCTAAAGTTTTGCCCGTACCCGTCTGCGCGCGCGCAATAACATCACGCCCGGCGTAAAGCGCGGGAATGGCCTGCGCCTGCACCGGCATAGGTGTTTTAATGCCCATGTTTTTCAGCGCCTCGATGATATTTTCAGGCACCTTCATATCTTTAAAGCTCGGTAACATACTATCCCTCTTTTCAGTCTAAATTCTATTTAAAAAGCGTCCCAAACGGGGCGCCGCTCTTTACCTGCTTTATTATACCATAACAGGCAACATTTATCTTTAAAAATTTTAATTTTATGTTTGAATATCCGCGCGCAAAATGTTATGCTATGTGTAGAAAGATTTAACCGGAACAGTGAGGTGGCAGTTATGCAAAATAAACGTACCTGGCTTTTCTTAATATTATTGCTCATTCTGTTCTCGCTCATCGTAGCGCAGCAGCAGCAAATCAACGACCTTAACGACGAACTTACCGCTGTGCAGCAGCAGTGCGACATGCTTGAAAAACAGCTCGCCGAACACATTACTCCGCCTTTGCAGACAGACGGTGCGGTGAATGGCGTTGTTGTTGTTGAATGAGGTCAAACAATTACAAATTTGACTAACCAACCATTCTGTTTTATAATTATTACAGAAAACAAAAGGCTGCCGATAGACGGTCAGCCCGAAATATTGTTTATATGGTTACAAGTAACCGTCACAGCATTTCCAAGGGCATGTGGCGGTTACTTGCTTTTGCGTGCAATATCTTTCCCAAGAGTATAGCCAAGGGAAAATACCGCTATTGTATAACCTATCAGGGTCAATAACGATAACAAATCCACGCTATCCCCTCCTTCATAGTATTTCCGGCTTACGCCGGATTTCTATTTCATCGGAGGGTCACAGTCCCTCCGTTGGAGGGCTAACCGCATACCGTTATGGCAGCACATTTGCTTTATTATGATAACAGAAAAATATAAATCTGTAAAGATACAAACCCCGGCACATAAGTACCGGGGTTTTAGTCTATCATAAATCCAACTGAAACTTTATTGCTTCCTGAATTTCAGATATAAGATTTTCATCAGTAAGTGTATTGACATAATTAAACAAACGCTGCTTGTCAACTGAACGGATTTGATGCGCTAAAGCAATAGAATCCTTTGGCAATAAAGTTATTCCTTTGGGTAAAAACACCTCATTGGGATAAATTGTTGTGTAAGCAGGCTTCATACTGGTAATTGGCAGCACAGTTACCTGATTTAAATTATTTACAACATCTGAGGATACGACAATGCAAGGCCTTGTACCTGCCTGTTCAGAACCTTTTACCGGATTGAGATTTAAAAAATAAATCTGCCACTGTTTTACCATTCTTCATCTCCTCCGGGATAATCAACAGCTGCAAAATCTTTTTGTACTTCATTGCAGCGCTCTAAAAAAGCCGGGTCATGTGCCGCCTGCTCCATCAGTTTTTGTTTACGCAATTTTTCTACAGCCACAATTTTTTCAGATATAGCTTCAGTACAAAAGCTGCGCATACTACCAATATTTCTTTCATCAGCCATTTTTTTCAATTTATCATATAACGCCGGTGTCAACTCAATGTTTATAGTTTTTTTAACTGCTGCAACAGACATACAAACGCTCCTCTCTGCTGTTTTATATGCTTATTATATCACACAAATTTCATCAGGTAAATATACGTTAAATTTTAACATATATTTTCAGCGTGACATTTTTTTGCAATCTATCAGCAAAATTGAAAACGGAACAGCCAAATAATTTAATACACCAAATACAAACCCCGGCACATAAGTAACGGGGTTTTAGTTTTAGGTTTTAATATTTAATTGGCAAAGTTATTTAAAACGTCCAGCGCATACCGGCGTTCCATTGCCACGGGGTGTCCACATCGCCGCCGAAGGTTTTTACAACGTCGGCGTAAACATAGCTGTTAGCACTGGTTTTGTAGTTAAAGCCAATGCCCGCTTCGCACCAGGTATCGCCAATATCCTGATGGTAGCTGTTGGTTAAACCGTTCAGGCTTAAATAAGTATCGGCGCTGCCCGCAAAATCATGCAGCAGGCTTGCTTTGGCATAAATACTGCCGCTTTCGCTGATATCCTTGCCCAGTTCAAAACCAATGCGCCCTACTGCGCTTTCCAAACTGTCCTGATGTACTTTGATACCGTTATTGGTAGTGTAATCTTCGCTGCCGATGCGCATTAAGGTAAGCTGTGCCTGCGGCGTTACGTACCAGCCATCATTAAGCGCAACCTTCATACCGTATTCACCGCTCAAGCTGGTACCCCATGCGTCATAATCGCCGCTGGTGTGCCCTGCTTCGGTGTAAATATCAAAGTCATTGCTTAACCTGCCCTGTTTTAAAACGATATCGGCATAATGCCCTTTATCGCCCAGCCATGTACCGTACAGACTTAAGGACGTGCTGCGGTTTTCACCGTCGCCATGCGCATAAGTTGTCTGCCCGTCGTTATGGCTTACAGCAGCGCCATAGTGCCAGTCGCCGCTTGCCCAGTCATAACCCATCTGGAAGAAGTTATACTGGTTTTTATATGCGCCGTCATATTCAAATTCGCCGCGGCTCATACGCACCCAAACGCCCTGCCCGCCATCGCTGTTACGCAGTTCGCCAAGGCGCTGGCTTAAGGTGCTGTCCTCCTGCCGCCATGCTACAATAGCAGTTTCGGCAAGGTTTTTCATAGCATCCATGGTTTTAGTTACCCTGTCGCCGCCGGTAATATTAGTTACATAACCCTGGCTATTGCCATCAAACATTAAATCGGCACTTGCTTCCGGCGTAATAAGCCCTTCTTTTACCGTTACTTTACCACTAAGGTTGCTATCACTATCTTTATAAGTAAGTTTTTGTGCAAGAGCATTTAAATTTTCTTCCGTTTTGTCAATATCAAGCGTATTTACGGTATTATTAATTACGCCTAAATTAACAGAAGACCCTGCTTCTGCACTTTCAATAGTTACATCACCGGTATTAGCAAAATCTAAAACGCCATCGTTATCAGTATTTTCCGCCGTGAAATTAATATAGCCGCTGCCTGAATAATTTTCAATATCAATATATTTACTAGTATTTTGATTAATAATACCGCCGTTCATATCAAGATTTGTTATATTGGAATTATAATTACCCCCAACATTCCATTCTGCACCATTAGCAAGCGTAAGATTTGTACCATTAGTACTACCTTTATAAATTGCACCATTAATTTCTGAATTTATTGTATTAAGATTTAAATTAACAGTTGAATTATCAAATGTTAAGATATCTCCATTAATAACAACATCATTAGTAGTACCATGATTAACATTAATAGCTGATGTATCTTCACTTAAAATAGCTGCAACATATGCATCTTTATTTTCACTTATACCATCGCTATTATACGCTTTAGCAGTAATTGACCCACCTGCAATGTTAGCTGTACTTTCATTTATAGTCCAAACTCCGAACGAATTTGCATTACTTCCGCCAATAGTTTTAGCACTAATATCAACTATACCAAGATTTGCTGTTGCACCATCAGTGTCTAAAGTTAATCCTCGGGCCATTAAAACATTCGCTCCTTGTGCAACAGCTTCTATTTTACCATTTTCATGCTTTATATTTGCCGCTTTATAAACATAAATTCCATCAGCATACGCTTTATTATTACTGAATGCTGTAGCTGTTATATCAGTATTACCTATTATAATCTTACTTCCACTAAGCGCACTAACACCTGTTGCCCGAGCACTATTTGTACCGTCATTAACGTCAGCTGTTACTTCAATACTACCTCCATCCATTATAATTTCATTATCAGTATTTTGTGCATATAAACCACTAGCATCTGCAAAAAAATTTTCATCATATACAGCATCTACAATAACTGTTGCATTACCAATTTTAACTATATTATTATTTCCTGATAGTACGCCAACCCCTCTGACTATAGTACCGGATTGTTCATTTAATTCCCGTTTATCAGAAACCACTTTAATTATACCGCCACCACTTCTATCGATAACCTTACCACTAATATCAGCACCAGTATTGTCATCGATATAAATACCATATGTACCACCTGTTTGTGTTTTATTCGTTAAGTATATATCCAATGGAGTATTTATTACTATCTCATTTACATCATTTTTATTATTTTTATTTATAAAGATAGCAAAGTTTTCATTATTAACGTTCAACTCGTCGTTTTCTCCAAAGTTATATTTATAGATACCATTACTTTCATCTGTCTTTATATTTGTTCCATAACTATCATCAGCACCGCTAATCGTTTCCGTATACTCCGCCGCTAACGCTGTATTTGCCGCCAGCACGCCGCCTGCCAAAATGCACAGTAAAATTTTAGAGCGTAGATTTTTTCTCATAAAAATACCTCCTCCGTTTTACATGGAGGAGGAAATTAAGCAGTGACTTTTCCTCTTTTTATTACTGCGCGAAGCGCAATTCCCCCCAGTGAGATTTTACACTTTAATTATAGCATATTCAAGCACTTTTTGAAAATTTTTATAATATTTTTTCGGCGTAAATTTACAAAAATTTTTACAAAACTACTTTTTGTTGTTAAATTCAGCGTTAAATTTACAAACGTTTTTGGCGTTGTTTTTACCAACTCACTTCAACAACCACATGCCGCTTTATAAAAAAACAGGCACTATCTTCAAACTGAGATAGTGCCCGTAAGCAGGTTTGCTTTTAAGTTTTTATGCTTCGGCAGGTTTGTGGTTTTTGCGCTCGCGCATTTTAATCCACATGGGGCCTGCCAGGCAGATAGAAGTATAACCGCCGCTGGCAAAACCAACCAGCATGGCAAACATAAAGTTGTGGATGGTTGCGCCGCCGTACAGGAAGATTACAAGTACAGCAAACAGCGCTGTGGATTCCGTGTAAACGGTACGCGTCATGCACTGCCAGATACTTGTTTCAACAAGTTCTTCCAGCCCTTCGCTGCGGCGGTGCAGTTTAAGGTTTTCGCGGATACGGTCAAAAATTACAACCGTGCCGTTGATGGAAAAACCTACAACCGTCAAAAGCGCTGCTACGAAAGAAGAATCCAGTTCCATCTGGAAGAAGGAGAAATAGCTGATGGTTACAAATACGTCGATAACCAGTGCCGCTACCGCAGCCACCGCAAAGTTAAATTCAAAGCGGTAGGTGATGTACACAATCATCAACAGCCACGAGAGCACAACCGCCATCGCCGCCTGCTCAATCAGCTCCTCGCCAATCGTCGCACCGATGTTTTCCATACGGTTAATCTGGTAATCGCCAAGGGCTTTCATGTCGTTAACCGCAGCACGCAGCTGTTCGTCTTCAACAAGCCCGGTGCGGATAAGCACACTTTTGGAGGCTTCGTTGTTGGTGCTGTTTTCCAGCTGGATGATACTGTTGCCCATGCCGTGTTCAGTTAAAATATCGCGCACCTGCGCAACGGTAACTTCCTGGTTAAAGGTTAAATCGACGATACTGCCGCCGGTAAAATCAATACCCAGGTTGAAGCCGCGGGTAAAAATGGAGATAACGCCAACAAAAAGCACAATCAGCGTAAGCCCCATAAAGTATTTAAAATGCTTTACAATCGGGAATCTCATTATTTAGCCGCCTCCTTTTTGGGATATTTAACTCCGTAAAGGAAGCCGTTTTTGGTAAGGTTGCTTGCAAGTAAGAAGTTCATTAAGAACTTGGTTACCGTAATGGCGGTGAACATACTTAAAACAACGCCAAGGCCCAGCGTTACGGCAAAGCCCCTGATCGGGCCGGTGCCCAGATAGAACAGGATTAAGGCTGCGATAAGCGTGGTGATGTTGGAGTCGAAAATGGTTACAAACGCACGCGAGAAGCCTTTGTCCATTGCGCTGCGCAGGGTTTTGCCCGCAGCAACTTCTTCTTTGAAGTGTTCAAAAATAAGTACGTTGGCGTCAATCGCCATGGCAATGGAAAGGATAATGCCCGCTATGCCCGGCAAAGTCAGCGTCGCGTCAAGGTAACGCATGATTAAGAGCAAGAGCATTACATACAGCAAAAGTGCGATATCCGCAACAATGCCCGGAATACGGTAGAACAAAAGCATGAAGGCAAAAATGCCCACAATGGCGATGGAGAATGCCACAATGCTCTTTTCTTTGGAGTCCTGACCGAGGGTCGGGCCTACGGTGCGGTTTTCCATTACTTCAATTTTAACCGGCAGAGAGCCGCTGCGCAGCAAAATTGCCAGGTGTTCCGCTTCTTCCATGCTGCGGGAGCCGGAAATCTGCGCTTTGCCGCCGGTAATTGCTTCCTGTACAACAGGGCTGGTCAGCACTTCGCCATCCAGCAGGATGCTGATGGGGCGGCCGATGTTGCGCGCAGTCAAATCGGCAAATTTTGCGCCGCCTTCGTCGGTAAATTCAAGCCCTACAACGCTTTGGTTTGCGCCTGTCATCTGCGCACGTGCGTCGCGCAAATCCTTACCGGTTAAAACGGTAGTGCCGTTAACGTCCTTAAACTCCAGCATAGCGGTACGGCCCAACATGTTAATGGCCTGGTCCGGGTCTTTAATGCCCGGCAGTTCAACAATAATGCGGTCCTTGCCCTGACGCTGGATAACAGGCTCGGTTAAGCCCAGCTCGTTAACGCGCCTTTCAATAATTTTTACGGTTCTGTTTAAAGCATCGTCGTCAATCTTCGCTTCCGGCGTTTCAATCGCCTGCAGCACAACGTGCGTGCCGCCCTGAAGGTCGAGGCCCTGCTTGATGGAATTAGCCAGCGGATTGATGTACATAATGAACCCGCCGATAATAGCCAATGAGATGATCAGGAATTTGCCTAACTCATTCCATCTCAAAGTTATTGCCCCCTTTATTCTTTTTTTATCAAATTACCTGCATTTTGCCGCCTGCGATTCAGTAATAACGTAATCCATTTTAACGTCATGCTCATCGCAGATTATTTTTTCACGCAGCAAAATACCGTAAGTAATGCCTGTTTTAACGGCATTTGTGCAAGCAGATAAGAAGCGGTCGTAATAGCCTGCGCCCATGCCGATGCGCCCGCCGGACAAATCAAAACCGACGCCCGGCACCAGCACCAGGTCAATCTGCTGCGGCGCAATCACAGGCGCGTTTTTTGCCGCCGTGCGGATGCCGTAAGCGCCAATTTGTACATCGGTCAGCACTTTAAGCTGCACAGCCTGCATTGTGTGCGCCCCGGTTACAAGCGGCACGCAGACGGTTTTGCCCTTTTGCAGCGCGTCATTTATAACGGCGTCGATGTTTACTTCGTTGCCAAAGGCAAGATACGCCAACACCGTTTTTGCATCTGCGTAAGTATTGGTTGCAATAATGCGTGCACAGACCTTGCTGCTTTTGGCCGCCACTTCTGCCTTAGAAAGCCGATTGCGCAAAGATTTAAGTTCTTTGCGCAATTGAGTTTTATCCATTATTTCTTTTCATCAAGCAGCTCCTGCTTGGCAGGGTCCTGATAAGCGCTGATAGCGGTACGCAGGAATTCAACTTCTACGTTTTCGCAAACTTTGAGGACGACTTTCTTCTCGCTCAGACGGGTAATGGTGCCGTACATACCGCCGACGGTAACAACCTTATCACCCTTTTTCAAAGATTCAAGCATGCGCTGTCTTTTCTTTTCTTCTTTCTTGTGCGGTCTGTCAATCATCCACCAAAAGATAAATGCCAGAATCAAAAAAGGCCAAACACCGCTGAAGAAAGATAAAATACTATCCATTCGCTTACCTCCTCAATTAACTACTATACTGTCTATTTTAATTTATTTACGGCAAAATAGCAAGTTTTTTTAGCCACGGTAATTTGCAAGGTACGCCTCGCGGAATTCCGGGAAACGGTCCTCGGCAATTGCCTGACGGATTTGTTTTGCCAGGTCGAGCAGAAAATGCAGGTTGTGGATTGTCAAAAGCCTCAACGCAAAAAGCTCCTCCGCCTTAAAAAGGTGCCTGATATACGCACGCGAGAAATTGCGGCAGGTGTAGCAGTTGCAGCGCTCGTCAATCGGGCGGAAGTCTTCTTCGTAAGTTTTGTTGCGCACAACCAGACGCCCTTCCGGCACCATGGCCGTGCCGTTGCGCGCCACCCTTGTGGGGAAGACGCAGTCAAACATATCGACGCCGAGGTTTACGCCTTCGATAATACAGTCCGCCGTACCGACGCCCATTAAATAGCGTGCTTTGTTCTTGGGCAGATGTATTGTCGTATCCGCCAGAATGTCATACATCATCGGCTTGGGCTCGCCCACGCTTAACCCGCCGATGCCGTAGCCCGCAAAATCCATCTGCGTCAGGCTGTCGGCACTCATTTTGCGCAAATCCTTATACATGCCGCCCTGCACAATGCCGAACAGCGACTGGTCCTCGCGGGTATGCGCTTTTAAACAGCGCTCCGCCCAGCGTGTGGTACGTTCCGTCGATTGCTTGGCGTACTCGTAATCCGCAGGGTACGGAATGCACTCGTCAAACGCCATGGCAATATCTGCGCCAAGCGCTTCCTGAACCTGCGTGGCAATCTCTGGCGACAGGAACTGTTTGCTGCCGTCGATGTGGGAACGGAAGGTTACGCCCTCCTCTTTAATTTTGCGCATCGCCCCCAGGCTGAAAACCTGAAAGCCGCCGCTGTCAGTCAGCATGCCGCGCTTATAGTTCATAAACTTGTGCAGGCCGCCGGCTTTTTTGACAAGCTCGTGCCCCGGGCGCAAAAACAAATGATAGGTGTTGGAAAGTATTACCTGGCTGCCCATGTCGTAAAGTTCTTCGGGCGACAGGGTTTTTACTGTTGCCTGCGTGCCAACCGGCATGAACATCGGCGTTTCAAACGTGCCGTGCGGCGTGTGCAGGCGCCCCAAACGCGCGCCGCTGCGGCTGCATTTCTTAATCAGTTCGTAAGTAACAGCGTGCATTGTTGTCCTCCGTTTTTATAAATGGTCAGTGATGAACATGGCATCGCCGAACGAGAAGAAGCGGTATCTTTCACGCACTGCTTCTTCATAGGTTTTAAGCATAATCTCGCGCGTTGATAAGGTGGAAACCAGCATCAACAGCGTGCTTTGCGGCAGGTGGAAGTTGGTAACAAGCGCATCCACCATTTTAAATTTATAACCGGGGTAAATGAAAATATCAGTCCACGCCGCGCCCGGTTTAATAACGCCGCCACCTGCGGTTGCCGCTGCTTCCAGCGTGCGCACCGCCGTTGTGCCGACGCTTACAATGCGCCTGCCTGCGGCTTTGGCTTTGTTAATGGCTTCTGCCGCCTCGGGCGTGATGGTGTAAAACTCCTTGTGCATGATGTGGTCTTCGATGCGTTCCTCGCTGACCGGGCGGAAAGTACCAAGCCCGATGTTAAGCGTAACGAAAACTTCTTCGCAGCCCATGTCCTTTACCTTCTGCAAAAGCTCCTTGGTAAAGTGCAGGCCGGCCGTCGGTGCGGCGGCGCTGCCCTTGTCGCGGCTGTACACCGTCTGGTAGCGTTCTTTATCTTCCAGTTCTTTTGTTATGTACGGCGGCAGCGGCGTTTCGCCAAGGCGGTCCAGAATTTCTTCAAACACGCCTTCAAATTCAAAGCGCGCAATGCGTCCGCCAAACTCGGTGTTGTCCACAATCTCGCAGCTCAAATCGTCGCTGAACTTAATCTTCGCGCCGATGCGCAGGCGTTTGCCCGGACGCACCAATACTTCCCAGTCCGTTGCATTCAGGCGGGTCAGCAAAAATACTTCCGCCTTGGCGCCGGTGTCCTTGGTACCGTGCAGGCGCGCAGGGATAACGCGGGTATCGTTAAACACCAGCAAATCGTCAGGGCGCAGGTAATTGGGCAAATCGTAAAAATGGCGGTGCTCCAGCTTACCCGTGTCCTTATCCACCACCAGCAGGCGCGAATGATCGCGCGGCTCCATCGGGGTCTGCGCAATCAGCTCCTGCGGCAAATCATAATTAAAATCGCTTACTTGCATTTTTTCTCCACACTTTTCAATATATTTTGGCAACATTGGTGTTGCGGTAATAGTAACGCAAAATCTGTTTATAATAACCGGCGGCATTGCCCGCGTCGTTGGCAAGCTGGCGCGCGCCCCACAGGCTTAAACCAAGCCCCGTGCCGCTGCCGCGCCCTTTAAAAATAACCTTTTCTCCGTCCACGCCGCTGATTAATTTAATGGTTTTGGCAATGCCTGTTTCCGTTTTTTCCTTATCTTTAAGTTCAATCTCTATCTCTTTGCGTCCGATTTCCATGCCCAGATAATTTTCGATAGGCACGTCCAGTTTATCGGGTATCGGGCGCGTAACTTCAATACTAAATAACGTGCTCGGCAGGCCGAACAGCTCCATCGCCTTTGCGGCAGGCACAATTATGCTGCCCTTGTCCCCCGCAAAGCCAAGCTGCAAAACGCGGCCCGTATCGCTTCTGTCCGGCGCGTCTGCGTCCATGTCTGATAGCTGAATGCTGCCCAGCTTGCCGCAGTCGTAACCTCCGCGCTGTAAACCGGCGGCAATGTCTTTTGCCTCAAAGCTGCGCTCCCAATTATAATCGGGCGCATCGCCGTCAAAATCCTTCACGCTGCGCAGGTACGGCAAATATCGCCCGATGACGTTCTCGCTGTTTTCGGTATAGCCGCCGCTGCTTAAGGTAGTGTAAGCGGCAATCAAACTGCCGTTGTAGGTTACAACCTCGCCTTTGGTAGCGTCAATCAGCTTGTTCAGAGGACGCTGCTCGCCGTCCACACCGGTGTAAATAAAATTCTTTTCGCCCGCGCGGATGTCAAAATCAGGGTCGCTGCCGTTTTGCGCTACATAAAGTGCGTAAGTACGCATGGCAACGGCCTGCGCCTTTAACGCCTCGTCCGGAAAGTAAGCCGGTACGGTGCGCCCCATGACGCTGTACAGGTATTCTTCAACCGGCAGCACGTTGCGCACGACAAGATTCTTGCCGCCGCGGCGCAGCAAAATTTCAATGCGCCCGCGGTATTCCCTGCCGTTAACTTTAATGCCTTCGCCTTCAATAGTGGCAACAGCGTCGCCGAAGCTCATATCTTCGACATTAAGCCTGTGGTTGGCAGCGTTAAAATAATACTTGCCCGCCTTAAACATAAATTCGCGGCTGTTACCGCCGCCGTAAGCGCGCGTTTTAACGGTAAAATCGGCATCACTGCTTATTTCTGCCGTAAACTGGTCTGCCACAAGGCCGACGGAAATTGTACCGGCAGCCTGCGCAAACGGCGTGCCAACCAGCATCAGCAGGCACAGCAATGCGGCATATAAAATTTTCATCGGCTGCCTCCTTCCGTCAGGCTTTTGGTTTCGGCTTCTTCTCGTAACGGTCGCGTTCACTGAACACACAGCCGCAGTAAGGCTGGCGGTACAGCTCCAGCTCTAAGCTGATATCGACGCCGCGCTGATAACCCACGCGGAAATCCTCATAATAAAAGGGTATGTCAAACTCTCTGGAGGCTTCTTCCGCCAGTTGTTTAATCAGTTCATGCTTTTGGTAAGGGCTTACCAGAAGCGTCGTTGTAAAAGCATCATAGCCGTGCTCTTTGGCGTACTGCGCCGCGTAACGCATACGGGTGCGGTAGCAGTAAGCGCAGCGGCAGCCCGGTTCATCCAGCATACCGCGCACACATTCTTCCAAAGGGTAGCTTTTATCCACCGTAAGGTGGTATTTTTTCTTTTCGCAAAGCTCGCGCAGGGCGGCAATGCGGCGTTTAAATTCCTTGTACGGGTGAATGTTGGGGTTAAAAAAGATAATGTCAAACTGCACGCCGTCCGCCGTCAGCTTTTCCGTGGGATAGCAGGCGCACGGCCCGCAGCAGGCATGCATTAAAAGTTTCATTAACGTTTCTCCTCTTTATAGGGCAAGCCAAGATATCTGTACGTTTCGCGCGTAGCAATACGTCCGCGCGGCGTGCGCTGGATTAAGCCCAGCTGCATCAGATACGGCTCGATTACGTCCTCAATAGTATCGCTTTCTTCGCTGACCGCAGCGGCAATGGTTTCAATGCCCACCGGGCCGCCGTTAAAGGTTTTGACAATCGTCTGCAAAATGCGGCGGTCGTTGCGGTCCAGCCCGTACTGGTCAACTTCAAGGCGTGCCAGCGCTTCATCGGCAACCTGCGCAGTTATGCTGCCCGCGCCTGCCACCTGCGCAAAGTCGCGCACGCGCTTTAACAAACGGTTAGCAACACGCGGCGTACCGCGGCTGCGGCGGGCAATAGCCTGCGCGCCCTCACGGTCGATGGCAACGCCCAGAATTTCTGCCGCACGCTCAATAATAAAGCACAGTTCTTCCGGCTTGTAAAATTCCAAACGGCACTGCACGCCAAAACGGTCGCGCAAAGGCGCGGCAATGGCACCCAAACGTGTCGTTGCGCCAATCAGCGTAAACTTCGGCAAATCAAGGCGCACACTGCGCGCACTCGGCCCTTTGCCGATGATGATGTCCAGCGCAAAATCCTCCATGGCGGAATACAAAATTTCCTCCACCGTTTTGCTCAGGCGGTGAATCTCGTCGATGAACAGCACATCGTTCTCGCCAAGATTCGTCAAAATCGCTGCCAAATCGCCCTGACGTTCAATCGCCGGGCCGCTGGTTACGCGGATGTTGACGTTAAGTTCGTTAGCGATAATATTGGCCAGCGTGGTTTTGCCAAGCCCCGGAGGCCCGAACAAAAGCACATGGTCCAGCGCTTCGCCGCGTTCTGCCGCTGCCTTGATAAACACCTGCATATTCTGTTTTACCTGGTTCTGCCCGATGTATTCGGCAAGGCGGCGCGGGCGCAGGCTGTACTGCCAGCCGTCAGTATCCTGTTCCCTGCCGGTAATAATTCTTTCCTGTTCGTTCATTATTTCCTCCCGGCAAATACCTTAAGCACCTGCTTGATGATATCCTCGCAGGGCATTGCTTCGTAGCCCGGCACGGTTTTTAAGGCCGGTACAATCTCGCTGTTGCTGTAACCCAGCGCCTGCAAAGCCTCAATCGCTTCGCCGACGGCGTTTTGCGGCACATCGCTCTGCGGGTAAAATACAGCGTCAATCACATCACTGCCGCCGCTTATCTTGTCCTTCAATTCAAGCAGCAGGCGTTCCGCCGTCTTTTTGCCAATGCCCGGCAGCTTGGTCAGCGCCTTCATATCGCGGTTTTCCACCGCCATGTAAAAATCATCCGGCTTTACAGCCGATAAAATACCCAGCGCAACCTTTGGGCCAACGCCGCTGATGCCTATTAACAGCACAAATAAATCGTAATACTGCTTTTGCAGAAAGCCGAACAATAAAATTGCGTCCTCGCGCACGGAAGTATAGGTATGCACGCGCACCTCGCTGCCCATGGTAAGCGCCGCAAGGTTGGCCGAGGGCATAAACACGCGGTAACCGACGCCGCCCGGCGTTTCTATCAGGCAGTATTCATTTTGTAGTTCTGCAACTTTGCCTTTTATTGAACCAATCATTTTGCAAGCTCCGTCCATCTTCTTGTTGACGCCGTGTGCAGCCCGCAGATGGCCATTGCCAGTGCGTCCGCCACATCATCGGGTTTTGGTGTTTCGCGCAAGTTTAAAAGGTGCTTAACCATAAACTGCACCTGCTTTTTATCGGCGCTGCCAAAGCCGACTACCGACTGTTTAACCTGTATCGGTGTAAACTCCAGCACCGGCAGGTTGTGGTTGGCCGCCGTTAAAAGCACCACGCCGCGCGCCTGCCCTACGCTGATTGCCGTCGTAACATTGCGGTTAAAAAAAAGCTGCTCCACGCTCATAATATCGGGGCGGTATTCTTCAATAAGCTCCGTCAGCCCGTCGTAGATTTTTTTTAAACGCAGTTCCGGCAGTAAATCCTTATCGGTAAACACCGCGCCGTAATGCACGGGGCGCAGGCGGTTGCCAATCATCTCCACCAGCCCAAAGCCGCAGATAGCGGTGCCGGGGTCAATACCTAATGCCAGCATACACAAACTCCCGTCTTATACAAAGCAGGCAGGCCGTTAAGCCTGCCCCCTGTAAATTTCAATTATTCTTCGTCATCTTCCGGCAGGTCCGCATTGGTGTAAACATCCTGCACGTCGTCAAGGTCGTCCAAAAGGTCCAGCATTTTCTGTACTTTGGCAACGCCTTCTTCGTCAAGCTCGGCCATCGTATCGGGAATCATGGTAATTTCTGCCATGGCAACCTCTACGTTGTTGTCGGCCAGCGCTTTTTCCACAGCGTCAAAGTCTTCCGGCTGGGTGATGATTTCAAAAGCGCCTTCTTCGCTCTTAACATCTTCGGCGCCTGCGTCCAGCGCAATCATCATCAGGTCGTCCTCGGTCAGGCCTTCGTTTTCCTCAGCGTCGATGCTGAATACGCCTTTGCGTTTGAACATCCAGTTTACGCAGCCGGTTTCGCCCATGTTGCCGCCGGATTTGCTGAATACGTGGCGCACATCGGCAGCGGTGCGGTTGCGGTTGTTGGTAAGTGCGGATACCATAACGGCAACGCCTGCCGGGCCGTAGCCTTCGTAGGTAATTTCTTCGTAGTTGCCGCCTTCGGCAGCACCCTGGCCTTTTTTAATGGCACGCTGGATGTTATCTTTCGGTATATTGTTGGCTTTAGCTTTGCTTAAAGCCAGTTTTAATCTCATATTGCCGGTAGGGTCAGGGCCTCCCATCTGCACAGCAATGGTAATTTCTCTGCCGATTTTGGTGGTAATTTTACCGCGCGCAGCATCGGCTTTGCCTTTTTTGTGTTTGATATTAGCCCATTTAGAATGTCCGGACATAACTGATTCCTCCTAAAAACTTAACTGGTAATAAACCCATAATACTAAACTATTATACTACATCGCGCCGGTCATTTCAATAATTTATGCGCACGCATGCAAACATTCACTCGCTTAATTACCGTTTTTGCTTTTCAGGTTATTTTTTATAAAATTGCTCATTTGTTCTTTACTCATTTTTTCTTCTTTTTTTACTTCTTCAATATAAACCCTAACCTTATCTGCTTCTTCTTTTCCTCCCATTATTTTCCCCGGGTCATCAATATGATAATCTAATACTTTAAAATTGATAATTTGATTAGAACTATACGGGAACCATCTATCATCATCCGATTTTATTAAAATTTGAGAAACATCCTCATTATTTTTGGGATAAACCAAAGTAATCTGTATATTTTCATCTTTTGAATATGCTGTTATTTTATTTTCATCATCAGCTATTATTTGTACATCTTGCCACTCCTTTGCAAGAGAACAAAAAAATTCAACAGCAGTTTTACTACCGCCATACAAATATTGTTGCCCTGTTTCTTTGTCATAATTGCCAAATTTTCTTGTTATAACAGAAATCGGGTAATCATTATAATAACAAATATTTTCACGAAAATTTTGATAGATTCCATTTAATAACAACAAAGCAATTATTAAATAAATTACTTTCCTATTACCACGCCATACTAACCCAGCGCCAAATTTTTCCATTATCTCACCTTCTTTATTACCAGTATATCTTTTTTACTATAATAAGTAAAATATTTTTCTGCCGACTTGTTTGCAGGTAAAAGCATATTGTATAATAATAGCGGTGATGAAATGAGAATATTTTTATGGCTGCTTGCCGCGGCGTTTTTAGCGGCGGGCATTTACCAAAAAGAATATATGGAAGTGCTGCACAAAGCAATCCTTATCTGTCTGGAGTGCATCGGCATTGGCTAAACGGTTTTTTGTGCAGCTTGCTTCCGCCATTTTGCACAACGGCAACCTGCCGGGCTTCATCACCGGGCGTATCTGGCAGGCGCAGCCCAAAAGCGTGTGCGTGCCGGTGTTAAACTGCTATTCGTGCCCCGGCGCTTTAGGTGCGTGCCCCATCGGCTCGCTGCAAAGCAGCCTTGCGGGGACGGCGCTTAAATTTCCGTTTTACGTTGTCGGGCTTTTACTTTTATTCGCGCTCTGCTTAGGCAGGATAATTTGCGGCTGGCTATGCCCGTTTGGATTGGTGCAGGATTTGTTATACAAAATCCCCACGCCGAAGCTTGCCAAAAACAGCATAACGGCAAAGCTGACTTACCTTAAATATGTTATCGCCGTTATTTTTGTGGTGTTGCTGCCGGTTTACTTTTGGGCGGCAGACGGCGTCGGCGCACCGGCGTTCTGCAAATACATCTGCCCCGCCGGTACGTTGGAAGCAGGATTGCCGTTACTTGCGCTTAACGAAAATTTACGCAGCGGCATCGGTCTTTTGTTCGGCTGGAAGTTTTTGCTGATGGCCGTCATTCTGGGCGCGTGCGTTTTTGTTTACCGTCCGTTCTGCCGTTTTCTGTGCCCGCTCGGCGCATGGTACGGTTTGTTCAACAGGCTTTCGCTGTTCGGCATCCGCGTGGACGCGGCAAAATGCACAAACTGCAATGCCTGCGTTAAAGTTTGTAAAATGGACTGCCAAAAAGTTGGCGACCGCGAGTGCATTAACTGCGGCGAATGTAAAAAATACTGCCCTACGGGGGCAATAAGTTTTAAAACTAAATTTTAGGAGTGGTTAAATGTTTACTTGGAAAAAATTTTTGCTTATTACTGTTGCGGCGGCTGTTGTAGGCATCGGCAGCGCTTTTGGCTGGTCATACTATCAGGCCAATAATTTTAACAACGCGGCGCAGGAAACCATCAACACCGAAGCGCCTGATATTACCGTTACCGCCATGGACGGCACGCAGCTTAAACTTTCTGACCTGCGCGGCAAAACCGTGTTTGTAAACTTCTGGGCAACTTGGTGCGGCCCCTGCATGGTGGAAATGCCCGAGATGAACAAAATTTACCCTGATTACAAGGATAAAATTGAGTTCTTCACCGTAAGCATCGACGACGCCAAGGCTGATTACGAAAAATATACCAAAGAAAGCAGCTTTGCCTTCCCGATGTACTGGGGCGACAAAAACGCCATTATTAAGGATTACGCATTGCAGGGCATACCGGCATCGTACATCGTTGATAAGTACGGTACGATTATTCATTCCCACATCGGCGCAATGAACGAACAGCAGCTGCGTGACTTTTTAAATAAAGTGCAGTGAAACAAATAACCCCTTTTACCAAACAAGTGTAAAAGGGGTATTTTTATGCTCTTTTTGCCCTACTGCTTAAGCCCTTTAAAAATGTACAGGCAGGCAGCGTAAAATACAGCGGCGTAAAATGCCAGCACTGCGGCAGATTGCCACGGCACAGGCTCCCCGCTGCTGATGGCGCGCAAAAGCACGGCAGTATGCGTTAGCGGCAAAAGCTCAATCACGCAGGCGGCAAGCTGCGGCAGGCGGTCTGTTTTAAAAAAAGTGCCGCACAAAAACGACATCGGCAAAAGCAAATAAGTGTTAACCCTTGCCATGTCTTCAAAGTTGCGCACTAAAAGCGCCGCACAAAAACCAGCCTGCGCAAAAATAACGCAGTTAACCGCCAGCACCAGCACAAAAGCCGGCGTCAGCGTAAGCTTTGCACCAAAACACAACGCCAGCACAACAATAATGGCGCTGCTTATCAGCCCGCGCAGCACCGCCGCCAGTATCTTACCTGTTATAAAACCTGCCGGGGATATCGGCGCGACGAGGTATTCCTCCAGCGATTTATGGTACACCTTTTCCGTACACAGCGGCGTTAAGCTGTTGAACGAAATGTTCATGGAGTTCAGCGCTAAAATGCCGGGTACAATAAAATCAAGATAACTGCCGCCGCTGACATTTATGCTGCGGCTAAGCCCCCAGCCAAAAGCAACCATATACAGTACCGGCGCAACCATGCGGCTCAATATAAATTTCATCAGGCGGTGGCGCAAAACCAGCCAGTCGCGCCAAAACGCCGTAGCAATATCGCTCAGCATTATTTCATCGCCTTTCCGGTAAGTTCAATAAATACGTCCTCAAGGTTGGTTCGGCGTGTGAGCGCGCCTTCCCTGCCGGAAGCAAAATTCTGCGCTTCGTCCATATCAGCAAAAAAGCGGTACTGCCTGCCGTTTTCTCCGTCCCATTCCGCAGCATAGCTGCCCAAATTGCGGCACAGCGCTTCCGGAGCGCCGGTTGTTACCAGCCTACCGCTGTCCATAATCGCCACGCGCCCGCACAATGCTTCGGCTTCTTCAATGTAATGCGTGGTAAGCACTATCGTAACACCGTCCTTATGCAGTCCGCGGATTAAATCCCAAATACGGCGGCGCACCTGCGGGTCAAGCGCAACTGTCGGCTCGTCCAAAAATAAAACCTGCGGCTTGTGCATCAGCGCACGCACAATTAAAAGACGGCGTTTTAAGCCGCCGCTAAGCGCTTTAATGTTATCGTTGCGGCGCTCACTTAAACCAACGTAGTCCAAAAGCTCATCAATCCGCTCATGGCGCTGCTTTTCCGGCATGTGGTGCAAGCGCCCGTGCAGCTCCATGTTTTCCCATACGGTTAAATCCTGGTCAAAATTTATATGCTGCGGCACTATGCCGATAATTTTTTTAACATCGCGCTCGTGCTGCGCCAGATTCTGCCCGTTGTATAAAATTTTACCAGCAGTCGGGCGCAAAAGCCCCACCAACATACCGACGAGCGTGGTTTTACCTGCACCGTTCGGTCCAAGCAGCCCAAACAGTTCACCATTGTTAATGGTCAGGCTTAAATTATCAACCGCCGTTTTAACGGCTTTGTGCCCGTTTTTATCCTTAACGGCAAAATTTTTGGTTAATCCGCTAATTTCTATCATAAAATTACCTGCGCAGCGCAAAGGGGAATATTACCTCCTCCGCCTGCCTTTCACTGTTTTTATAAACAGCCGCCTCGACGCCGAAAACCTCGCCCAGCGTGCCCGGCGTAATAACCGTTTGCGGCTCGCCTGCGGCAAACACGCCTTTGTTTTTAATAACGACAACATCGTCGGCATATAACCGCGCATGGTTAATATCGTGCAGCACCATAATTACCGTCATACCTTCGCGCGCGTTCAGCTCCGCAACAATCTGCATAATTTCCAGCTGGTGCGCAATGTCAAGGTAGGTTGTCGGCTCGTCCAAAAGCAAAATCTGCGGCTGCTGCGCCAGTGCCATGGCAATCCACGCACGCTGGCGTTCACCGCCGCTTAAGGTAGCCACAAGGCGGCTTTGCAAATGGCTTACGCGCATTTTCTCCATCGCTTCCACAATTATGCGCGCATCCTCCCTGCCGCTGGCCTTAAACATGCTGCGGTAAGGGAAGCGCCCATACGCTACCAAATCTTTCACTGTTAAATCAGCCGGTGCGCTTACGCCCTGCGGCAAAATAGCCAGCTTTTCGGCAATCACGCTACGCGCCAGTTTTTTCATTTCCACACCATCCAACAACACGCTGCCCTTATAATCACGGCTCAAGCCAGATACCGCACGCAAAAGCGTGCTTTTGCCGCAGCCGTTAGGGCCGATGATGGCCGTACGTTTACCTTCACGGAAGCTGATGCTGATATTTTTTAAAATTTCGTTTTTATTAACGGTAATGCTTAAATTATGTACTGAAAGCGAAGCCATGTTATAACTCCTTTCTCAGTAAAAACAGGAAGAACGGTGCGCCGAGCGCCGCCATAAAAATACCGACCGGCAGTTCCAGCGGCGCAAATGCCATGCGCGCCAGCGTATCGCTGTAAGTTACGGCGGCAATGCCCAAAAGCGCGCTGCAAGGTATTAAAAAGCGGTAGTCCGAACCAATCAGCAAACGCACGGTATGCGGCACAACAAGCCCCACAAAGCCCAACAACCCGGCTACGGAAACGGCACTGGCCGCCAGAAGCGCCGCCGTTGCCGTCAGCAAAATACGCACCAGTTCCACGTTAACGCCAAGCCCTTTGGCAACATCGTCGCCCAGCTGCAAAATATTAAGGTAGCCTGCGCCCAAAATTGCCAGCACCAGCCCCAAAACAGCGTACGGCAAAATAATTTCCACATGCGGCCAGCTTCGTGCGGCAAGCCCGCCAACCATCCACAAAAGTGCGCCGTGTACCCTGTCGCTGTAAAGCACCAGTATTGCCGAAATGCCCGCGCCTAAAAACGACGACACCGCCACACCGGCCAGCACTACGCGCAAGGGGCGGATGCCGTTTTTCCACGCCAGCAGGTAAATGCAGCACGCGGCAAGCATTGCGCCCAAAAACGCCACCGGCACGATTAAATATTCCATGGCAGGCCACAGCACAATTACGCCGATACCTGCCAGCCCCGCGCCGGAGGAAATGCCGATAATATGCGGGTCAGCCAGCGGGTTCTTCATTACCGCCTGCAAAATTGCGCCCGCAACGGCAAGGTTCATGCCAACCAGCGCCGCCACTATCGTACGCGGCAGGCGGATGTTATAAAGTATCTGCCGGTGCGCGTTATTGCCCACGCCGTTTACCAGGTCGCCCAGCTCGCCAAAGGCTATGGCAACGGCGCCGTTAAGCGCACTGCACAAAAAGCCCGTAACTGCTAAAGCCATAAACAGCAGCACCATAAAAAAGCGCCACTTGCCTATCGCTATGCCAAATTTTACTCGTTCACTTGCTGCATTCTGTTCCATAAACGCACCTTATTTAAAAGAATCCGGGTAAGCCAGTTTCGCCATATATTCAACAGCCTCCGGGTAATGCACGCCGGGGCTTAACAAAAACATCTCCTGCGGCAGGTAATAAACACGCCCTGCCTTTACAGCGGGCAGGCTTTGCCACGCCGGGCTCTGCTCAATGCTCTTTTGCATTGCGGCCTTAATCGTTTCCAGCTTGCCCATGCTGGTAATGTAAATAATGTCCGGGTCAGCCGCCACCAAAGTTTCCATGCTGTAAGGCGCTGCAGTCGGGTTGTTTTCCAGCGGCATGCTGCCTGCGGCAATGTTGTCAAAGCCCAAAAGTTCCGCCGTGCTGCCCGCAATGCTGCCTTCAAGCTGCACGGTTACGTTCTGCGCCGTGCTGTGCAAAATGGCAATGCGCAGTTTTTTATCCGGCATTTTGGCTTTAACATCCGCAATGCGCTTGTCCATAGCATCGTTAAGCTGCTTTGCCTTATCCTCGCTGCCGCAGATTTTGCCCAAAACGCTGACAGTATTTTTAACCTGCGCGTAAGTACGCATCTCTAGCACCACAACGGGTATGCCGTTTTCTTCAAAATTGCGCACAAACTTATCGTTCATGCCCTTATAGGCAATAACCAAATCCGGCTGCTGCTCAATAACTTTTTCAATATTTATGTTATAAACATTGCCAACCTCCGGCAAGTTTTTGTATTCGTCCAAAATGCCCGCTTTCGCGGATACGCGCGCCGCAACTTTAGCATTAAGATTATGCAGCGGCTCTAAAAACGACGCCGACAGCGGCACGATTTTTTGCGGCACGCCGTTTAAAGTTACCTCCCTACCGTTATCATCCGTTACAGTAATGCCGCCGGAAGTGTTTTCCGCCGGTGCGTTTTTCTCGCTGCCGCCGCAGCCCGCAGCCGCACACAAAATAAACAGCGACATAATTATCAGTAAAAACTTTTTCATAATTTTACCTGCCTTAAAGCAATAGTCGGTAAAGCACAATCAGCTATGCGGCACAACGGCCGCATAGCTTAATTATACCATAACTGTTAAATTATTAAAGGCTGCCTATTCTGCCTGCAAAGCCTCCCATGTTTCCCCTGCATGTGCCGCAAACATATCACGGATATTTTTGTTTTCGCCAAGACCGTGAACATAAGCGTTTACCTTAAAGCCTTTAGCTTCAAGGATGGATTTATGCGAATCTTCTTCAGCTCCTGCCATATCGTTGTTGGCATGGTCGCCCGCAACCATCATCAGCGGCATTAAAGTAACATTTTTAACGCCGTTTGCTTCAAGTTTGGGGATAACGTCATCCAGTGCAGGCCAGCCTTCAACGGTATAAATCATAACCTTGCCGCCGTAAAGCGCGTCAAGCTTATCCTGCATAACAGCATAATAAGCGTTGGAAGGGTCCGGCGTACCGTGTGCCATTACCAGCACAGCGTCTTTTTTGCCAAGGCGCGGCATTTGCGATTTAATTGCTGCCATAGCCTGTTCAACGTCATCGCGCTGTCCTTCCTGCCCCATCCAGTACATCAGCGGCGTGCCGATAGTCATTTTTTTAAACTGGGTTTTATACTGGTCATAAACTGCAGTTTTGTAAGCGTATTCCATGCCAGGGATAATATCCAGCGAGGTAAGCGCCACGCGGTTGTAACCTTCGGCTTTCAGCTGCTGCAAAGCTTCTTCCGGAGTCGGTACGGTAATGCCTTCGTTGGCTTTTATTCTGTCGATAATGATGTGCGAGGTAAACGCTACCACAACCTTAGTGCCGGGGTGCTGCGCTTTAATCTCGTTTACTGTTGCGTCAATGGTTTTGGCCCTGGTATCAGGGAAGGTTGTGCCAAAGCTCATAACCAGAATTGCGTCCTTGTTGGGCTGCGCCAACAGGGCAGGGTCGGTAGTGGTATAAGTGCGCACGCCAATCTGCGCTGCCTGCAAAAGTGCAGGCGTCGGTGCTTTAACTTCTTCGCTTAAACTAAATGCTGCCATAGCAGATGTTGATACCCCCGTTAAAAGCATGCAGGTTACTGCTGCTGCCAAAGATTTTTTCCAGTTTGCTTTCATAATATTGCGCCTCCAACAAAATTTTATTATCCAGCCTTTGCTGCTTGCAATACAGCCGACAATGCAGAACTTAAGGAAACAAAGCAATAAAGCGAACCATACAAAAACAAAACCGCTCCGAAAAATACGGAACGGTAAAAAGTCATAATCCGGCCTTACGGCCGATGTTAGTTTTTACCCGTCTCCCGCAGGTTAAGCTGCAATGCTTATATACAATAACTTGCTGGCTTGGGCTTTGCCCTTACAGCGGCGGGACCGCACCGGATTTGCACCGGTTAACATTACTGTACATGCTGTATTAGGTTATGGCTTTATTTTAGCACTGATTACTAATAAAGTAAAGTATTATTTGTATTATTTTCTTAATTAAATTTTCATACTATATACCCGTATAGGTATAATTTTACCTAAATTTAACCATAAAATTTCCATACCCATACCCGTATTGACAAGGCTGTTTTTTGCGGCTACACTATCGTTAGAAGCTGTTTTTAACGGCAATTTTTATTTTGCAGGAGCTTAAAATGAAAGCTTTATCCGGCAAGAAAACTAAAGACTTAACGCACGGCCCGATTGCCAAACCGCTGTTCTGGTTCTCGCTGCCACTGTTTGCGGGCAGCCTTATCCAGCAGCTGTACAGCACCGTCGATTTAATCTTCGTCGGGCAAAACCTTGGCAAAGACGCTGCCGCAGCAGTCGGAGCCAGCACGTTTATCATCATAATCATCATCGGCTTTTTTATCGGCCTGTCCGTCGGCATCGGCGTTATAGCCGCCCGCGAATTTGCCCGCGGCGAATTTGACGAACTGCACCGCGTGGTTCACTGCACCGCAGGTCTTACCATAGCCTTTTCCGTAATATTTACTATCCTTGGCATATGGCTTGCGCCAACCGTGCTGGAATGGATGAACACGCCGCCCGAAATCATGCACTGGGGCACGGTGTATATCCGCGTCTTTCTGCTCAGCTTGTTTTCAATCGTCAGCTATAACGTGGGCAGTGGCATTTTAAGGGCGCTGGGCAATTCGCTTTCGCCGATGATTTACCAGCTTATCGGCGGCATCGCCAACGTCATCGGCAACTTTTTGTTTGTATATTACTGGAACTTCGGCATTACCGGTTCCGCCATGGCGACGGTTGTTTCGCAGACTCTGGCGGCAGGGCTTGTCATCCGTCACCTGTGCACTATGGATGAGCGTTACCGCCTGCGCTTCAAACAAATCTGCATCGACTGGCCGCTTACGCGCGAGATTTTCCGCATCGGCATACCGGCTGCGATACAGACAACGGTTATTACGCTTTCCAACATCGTTGTGCAGACCAATATCAATGGGCTCGGCGTTAACAGCATTACCGCTTACGCCGCTTATTTTAAGATTGAAAATGTCATTTACCTGCCGATAATGGCTATCGGGCAGGCGTGCTCCACCTTCGTCAGCCAAAACGTCGGCGTCGGCAAAATTATGCGCAGCAAGCGCGGTACGACTATTTCCATTTACTTCGGCCTTGCCGTTACAGCAGTTACTATCTGCGCAGTGCTGTACCTTGCGGATTTTGCCTTCGGGCTGTTTACAAGCGATAAGGACGTTATTGCCATCGGCAGCAGCATTGCCTTTGTCATCATGCCGTTTTACTTTCTGTACGTTTTCCTTGAAGTATTGGCATCCGCCATCCGCGGAAGCGGCAGCACCTTACCGACGATGTTTATTATTTTGCTGAACATGTGCGTTATCCGAATTTGCGTGCTGAAGCTGATTATGTACTTTAACCCCACACCAGACGGCGTGGCGTGGGTATACCCCATTACGTGGGTGTTTACCGTTGCCAGCCTGTACTGGTATTACAAAAGCGAACGCTGGAACCCGGTTAAAATTCTGGCAAAATCCGACACGTCGCAATAAAAAATTAAGGCTGTACCCGTTAAGGTACAGCCTTTTAAATATGCTCTTATTTTTCCTGCCACAAATACCATACAGCCAGCGAACGCCACGGACGCCAGTGTTCCGTCAGCTCTAAAATCTGTTTGCGCTTTGGCATGGCGCTTAAATTAAAAATTTCTTTCACACGCTTCTGAAAGATAAAATCCGCCGTCGGCGCAATATCCGTGCGGCATAAAGCCAAAAGCAAAAACATTTCCGCAGTCCACTGGCCCAGCCCTTTAATCTGCGTAAGCTGCTTGGTAATTTCGGCGTCGGTCATGCTGTCAAATTTGTCCATGGTAACTTTGCCGGTTAAAACAGCGTCGGCAAAACCTTTTAAGTAAATTACCTTTTGCTGCATAATTCCGCACGCGCACAGGGCTTCGTCGCTGGCAGCGGCAACCGCCTCAGGCGTGATGGGCGTGCCAACTGTTTCTTCCAGCTTTTTAACCATTGCCAGGCTGACTTCTGGCGGAAGCTGCTGGGAGATGATGCCGGTTAAAAGCGTGCCGAAATATTTTTGCGGCGCTTCGGGCTGCAAAGTGCAGACGCCGTATTTTTCGATAAAAGGAATAAGCTCGGGCGCGTTTTCGCGCAGGTATTGGCTGCCAAGAGCCCAATCCGGGGCTGTAAGCATAGGGGAACCTCCTGTATGATGAATGCTGTTAATTATAAAACCTTAAAAAATATTATACCATAAAAACACCGAAAATTAATGGGTTTGGTAAGTTTTTAAAATAAAACGCGCCAATTTAACAAAATTTTATAAAAAGGCTTGCGCTAACGTGATTTTTATGGTAATATTTATATCTGTCAGGACACTGACATGAGGCCCGGTGGTTCAGTTGGTTAGAATGCCGCCCTGTCACGGCGGAGGTCGTGGGTTCGAGTCCCATCCGGGTCGCCAATGCGGAAATAGCTCAGTGGTAGAGCACCTCCTTGCCAAGGAGGGGGTCGCGAGTTCGAATCTCGTTTTCCGCTCCATTTTTTTAGGGGTATAGCTCAACTGGTAGAGTAGCGGTCTCCAAAACCGTTGGTTGTGGGTTCGATTCCTACTGCCCCTGCCACGCAAATACGGCGCAGATTTTAATCTGCGTCTTTTTTGTTTTTATAACCCTTTCTCCCCTACTTACATCAAAAGCCCTGCGGTACTTTGTACCACAGGGCTTTGTTTATTGTATGCTCTTTTTCAATACCCCAGGTTTTCGCCGACGATGATTACTTTAATTCTTGCTTCTTTGGCGTTCATCAGGCTGCCTTTGCGGGTGGTTAAAATAAAGTTGCAAATGCTGTCGGGCGCAACGCAGTCATAGCAGTGCCCGTTATTTTTGCACGGCGGGTTAAAGTTGGCAAAGCGCTGCACGTTAATCGGCGCGGCGTAATTGCGTGCGCGTGCCACAGCGTCCTCGTAGCTTTTTACAATTTTGTTGATGCCGGCAATAACAACAACGTGTTTAGGGCCAAACACCATTGCCGCCACGCGGTTGCCGGTGCCGTCGATGTTCACCATCACGCCGTCCTCGCTCATGGCGTTGGTACTCATAAAAAAGGTGTCGCAGGTCAGCGCCTGGCGCAGCAGCCCCATACGTTCTTCAGGGCTCTTTGCCGTATCGCGGTCGATAACATTATACCCCTGCGTCCTTAAAACGTCCAGCAGGCCCATTTCCTCCAGCGTCATGCCGCCGCCCCACGATACGCACTGCTCCTTGTCAATAAAGCTCAGTGCCTTAGCCAGCGCTTCTTCCTTCGTCGGGCAGTAATAAGCTTCAAAAGCGCGGCGCTCCAAATTTTTTACTACTTTCTGTGCCAGTGCATCAGTGCGCAATTCAAACGGTGTTTTCTCCATTTTTATCCCTCCCTGCGCTAAAACTTACATATCAATCAACAACTTCGCCGATGTAAACCTCGTCCTCGCCGTCAATCTCATTCAGCACAACCTCAATGGTTTCCTTCTGCGAAGTCGGCACGTTTTTGCCAACATAGTCCGCGCGGATAGGCAGCTCCTTGTGACCGCGGTCAACAAGCACTGCCAGCTGAATGGTTTTGGGGCGTCCCATGTCGATAACGGCGTCCAGCGCTGCGCGGATAGTGCGGCCGGTGTATAAAACATCGTCCACCAGAATAACATGCTTGCCGCTCAAATCAAAATTGATATCGGTGCCATGCACCACGGGGTTATAGCCCAGCGTGGAAAGGTCGTCGCGGTACAGCGTAATATCCAGCATGCCAACGGTCATTTCGCAGTTTTCAATGCTGCTCACTTCCGCTGCAATGCGCTGCGCCAAAGGCACGCCGCGTGTGCGGATACCGACGATAACGACGTCTTCAACGCCTTTGTTTTTTTCGATAATCTCGTGTGCGATACGGACCAGCGCCCTGCGGATAGCGTCACTGTCCATAATTACGTTTTTCTTAACAATATTGCTCATTGTTTTCACCCCAAATTTAAAATTGACCGTTATGCAAACGGGTAATTATTTTGTGCATGTCCTCCGGCAGCGGCGCTTCAAACTTCATGCGCTCGCCCGTACGCGGATGCGTGAATTCCAAAGTGTGCGAATGCAGCGCCTGCCCTTTAATGGCAAACGGCGTTTTCATCGGCGAATATTTCGGGTCGCCCACCAGCGGATAACCCAAATATTCCATGTGCACGCGGATTTGGTGCGTGCGCCCCGTGCGCAGCTTGCAGCGCACCAGCGTGTATTTGCCGAAGCGCTCCAGCACTTCGTAATCGGTAATCGCCTCGCGCCCGCCTTCCTTAACCACCACCATTTTTTTGCGGTCGTTTTTATCGCGGGCAATCTGCGTTTCAATCGTGCCGCTGTCGGTTTTAATGTTTCCGCGTACCACGGCAAGATAAGTACGCACCGCCGTTTTGCTCTGTATCTGCTGCGAAAGCGCAATATGCGCCGCGTCGTTTTTGGCAACAATCATAATGCCGCTGGTGTCCTTATCAAGCCGGTGCACAATGCCCGGGCGGATAGCACTGTTAATGCCCGAAAGGTTTTTACAATGGTACAAAAGCGCGTTAACCAGCGTGCCGGTGTAGTTGCCCGGCGCCGGGTGCACAACCATGCCGCGCGCCTTGTTCAGCACAACAACATCGTCGTCCTCGTAAATTATGTCCAGCGGGATGTCCTCCGGCACGGCCTCAATCGGTTCCGGCTCGGGGATATCGACGGTGTAAACCTCGCCCGCGCGCACTTTGTAATTTGCTTTCAGCACCTTGTCGCCTCGCTTAACGCGCCCTTCCTCCAAAAGCTTCTGCATATTGCTGCGCGATACGCCAAGCTTCGCCGCCAGGCACACGTCAATCCTTGCGCCTGCGTCCTCCGCCCCGGCGGTTACAACTTCTAACCCCGCTTCAATTCCGTCTTCAGTAAATTCCATATTATCAGTCCAACTCCAATACAAATTGCAATATCTGCTATGTTAAAAATCGGCCACACGCGGAAATCAAAAAAATCAATTACCACGCCCTGCCGCGCACGGTCGATGAGGTTGCCTACCGCACCGCCCAAAAACAGGCCTGCGCCGCATTTAACCTCCCACGGCGATGCCAGAATCTCCTTACGCGCCCAAATGATGAGCCCGATAACCGCCACGGCAATGCCGATAAAAAACAGGCGGCTGTGCGCAAACATGCCAAACGCCGCGCCCGGGTTTAAAATATACGTTAAATGAAAAATTCCTTCGATAATGGGGACACTCTGCCCCAGCGCCATGTTTTCCACCACAATGTACTTGGAAAACTGGTCCGCAATTACTACCAGAAGCGGCAGCACAAAAAGCCACATAGTTTCACCTTTACTGTTTATTTATACATATATTTATTATAAACTACCTTGTAATTATTTTCAATCGGCGCAAAATACAAAAGCCCGCTGTCATAGCGGCAGCGGGCTGTAAGTTTTAAATCAGAATATGATTTTGTTAGCGATAACGAGGCGCTGAATCTGGTTGGTGCCTTCGTAAATCTGCATAATTTTAGCGTCGCGCATCATTTTTTCAACCGGATATTCGCGGCTGTAACCGTAACCGCCCATAATCTGTACGGCGTTGGTGGTTACTTCCATAGCGGTATCGGCTGCGTAGCATTTTGCCATAGCGGCTTCCTTGCTGAATTCCATGCCCTGGTCACGCATCCAGCAGGCTTTGTAAACCAGCATGCGGGCAGCTTCAATACGCATTGCCATATCGGCAATCATGTTCTGAATCATCTGGAAGGAAGCAATCGGCTGGCCGAACTGTTTGCGTTCTTTGGCATATTTAACTGCGCAGTCAAGTGCAGCCTGTGCCAAACCTACGGAAACAGCACCAACAAACGGACGTGCATTGTCAAGAGTGTTCATGGCAATGCGGAAGCCTTCGCCTTCGCGGCCTACGCGGTTAGCTTCGGGAATTACAACATCCTGCAGAATCAGTTCGCAGGTATTGGACGGGCGGATGCCCATTTTGTCTTCTTTTTTGCCAACGGAAAAGCCCGGAGTGCCTTTCGGTACGATAAACGCGGTTAAGCCGCGGATACCGCCGGTTTTGCGGGTATTGGCAAATACCAGGTAAGTATCGGCAATGCCGCCGTTGGTAATAAATGCTTTGGCGCCGTTAAGGGTGTAGGTGCCTGCTTCTTTGTCTTTAACTGCGGAAGTGGAAACCGCACCTGCATCAGAACCTGCGCCCGGTTCGGTAAGAGCAAAAGCTGCAAGTTTGCCTTCGTTCAAAAGGTCGCAGTGAGCTTTTTTCTGTTCTTCGGTGCCTGCAAGCAGAATCGGATAGGACGCAAGAGAATTTGCAGCGATAGAAGTAGCAACGCCTGCGCAGCCTTTGCCGAGTTCTTCGTAAATAACGGCAACAGTAACGCTGTCAAGGCCCATTCCGCCATATTCTTCAGGAACAACTACGTTCAAAAGCCCCATATCGGCAGCTTTTTCCATCAGTCCTTCTCTGGCATGGTTTTCTCTGTCCATTTCAGCAGCGTAAGGGGTAATTTCTTTGGCAACAAATTCCCTTACCATTTCCTGCAGTTCAAGTTGTTCTTCGGTTAATGCAAATTCCATTTTGTCCTCCTTATGTTAAAAGCTGTAGCTTTTTTTGACATTACACTTTCAGTATTGTACCACAAAATCGGCTTTTGCTCAACAACTTTTAACAAAGTTATCTAAATTTTTGCTGAACTTTAAATTAATGGTGGAACAGCCTGAGCCCGGTAAACGCCATGGCAATGCCGTATTTATCGCAGGTTTCAATAACATTGTCGTCACGGATGCTGCCGCCTGCCTGAGCGATATATTCAACGCCGCTGCGTTGTGCGCGTTCGATATTGTCACCGAACGGGAAGAATGCGTCGCTGCCGAGCGATACGCCTTTAAGCTGGGCAATCCATGCTTTTTTCTCCTCGCGGGTTAAAGGCTCCGGCTTTTCGGTAAAGAAGTTTTCCCATACGCCGTCTGCCAGTACATCCTCGTAATCGTCGGAAATATACACGTCAATGGTGTTGTCGCGGTCCGGGCGGCGGATGTTTTCTTTAAACGGCAGTGCCAGAACCTTCGGGTTCTGGCGCAGCCACCAGATATCGGCTTTGTTGCCTGCAAGGCGCGTGCAGTGTACGCGGGACTGCTGGCCTGCGCCGATGCCGATTGCCTGTCCGTCTTTAACGTAGCATACGGAATTAGACTGCGTGTATTTTAAGGTAATGAGCGCAATTAAAAGGTCGCGCTGTGCGTTTTCTGGAATTTCCTTATTTTTGGTCGGGCGGTTTTCAAGCAGCTCTGCCGTAATTTTGGCTTCGTTGCGGTCCTGCTCGAAAGTAATGCCAAATACTTCTTTGGTTTCAGTCAGTGCCGGTTTGTAATCGGGGTCAATTTTAATAATGTTGTAAGTGCCTTTGCGTTTAGTTTTTAAAACTTCCAGTGCTTCATCGGTATAACCGGGAGCGATAACGCCGTCGGAAACCTCGCGCGCCAGCATTTTGGCAGTCTGCACGTCGCAAACATCGCTGAGTGCTACAAAATCGCCGTAGCTTGACATTCTGTCCGCACCGCGCGCACGGGCATAAGCGTTTGCCAGCGGGCTGAGTTCAAGGTCGTCAACATAATAAATCTTTTTCAGGGTATCGCTTAAAGGCAGGCCAACTGCTGCGCCTGCGGGGCTTACATGTTTAAAAGAAGCCGCTGCGGGAAGCCCTGTTGCCTCTTTCAGCTCTTTTACAAGCTGCCAGCTGTTGAATGCGTCCAAAAAGTTAATATATCCGGGGCGGCCGTTTAACACTTCAATAGGAAGCTCGCCATCTTTCATAAAAATACGTGCCTTTTTCTGGTTAGGGTTGCAGCCATACTTTAATTGCAGTTCCTTCACGTTAATTCCTCCCTGTAAATTAAAAATGCCGGCACTTTCCGGGTAAAAATGCCCAGACGGTCGGCTTCAATCCGGCCATACTCCATGTGGTTAACCCACTTCCGTCAGTTATATGGCCTTTATATTTAAATTATATAGTTGCGGTTGTTTTTTGTCAAATTATAGCTGCTGCAATTTGTAAACTTTATATCAAATACCTGCTTCTTGCCAAAGTTCAGAAATTGGCCTGCTCTTTTTACCGCTTTTAAGATATTCTTCGTATGCTTCTTCAAAAATTGCTTCATCAACGCTGTCCTCAATTTGTTCAGAAGTTTTCTTTAAGAACGAATCTTTATTTTTATCTTGCAAAAACATATTCTTACCCCGCGTTATTTTAATTATAAACTACATAACATAAAAAAGCTATATACGTTCCCGTATAGCTTTAATATGAGTCGTTTGCGATATAAAAAACAGCGGCATGGGCAAAACTGCAACATCATAAAAACAGGCAGCCACAAAATCAGTGACACTTGCGGCATTTGCCGAGGATGTCTGAGCGCAGCGAGTTCCGCAGGCGCTGCAAGTGTCAGCTTTGTTAATAAACTGCCGTATAGTTTTTATGGGCGCAGATTTGTCTATGCCGCTGTTAAACAAACATACAAACCCGTTCATTCTGTGGTACAATATAAAAAAGCAGCAATTAAAAGGAAGTGTTATAAATGGAATGTTATGTTTGCCCGCACCGCTGCGGTGTTAACCGCCCTGCCGATATGCACGCGGAAGGAATTTTCGGCTCGTGCCACTGCGGCATTAAGCCCATTGTTGCCCGCGCCGCCCTGCACTTTTGGGAAGAACCCTGCATCAGCGGCGAAAAAGGCAGCGGCACCGTGTTCTTCAGCGGCTGCAACCTGCACTGCGTTTTTTGCCAGAACTACGAAATCAGCAGCATGAACAAAGGCAAGGAAATTACCGTGGAACGCCTGCGCGAAATTTATTTTGAACTTATCGCCCAGGGCGCAAACAACATTAACCTTGTTACGCCCACTCATTTTACCCACGCCGTGCTGGAAAGCCTTAAAGAACCGCTGCCCGTGCCTGTTGTGTACAACACCAGCGGCTTTGAAACGCTGGACACCCTGCGCAAGTTAAAGGGCAAAGTGCAAATCTGGCTGCCCGATTTAAAATACAGCGACGACCTTGCCGCCATAAAATACAGCAACGCGCCCAGCTACTTCCGTATTGCCACGGACGCTATTAAAGAAATGTACAAGCAGGTTGGCCCCTACAGGCTTGACGGTAACGGCATTATGCAGAGCGGCGTCATCATCCGCCATTTGTTAATGCCCGGCATGGTTGAAAACACCAAAGGCGTTATCGACTGGGTTGCCAAAACCTTTAAACCCGGCGAAGTAATGTTCAGCTTAATGCACCAGTACATTCCCTGCGGGCGCGCCGCCGATTACCCCGAAATTAACCGCCGCGTAACGGAAGAAGAATATAAGGAAGTTGAGCAGTACCTGTTCGACAGCGGCATTGAGGACGGCTTTGTGCAGGAGGACGATTCTGCCTGCGAAGATTTCATCCCCAAATTTGACGGCACCGGCGTGTAAAATTTATTAGTATTCTTTATAAATATACTAAATCCCTGAAATTCGTTGGAACTTCAGGGATTTTTGCTTTTACGCTGTTATTTTTTATCTTCGGCCTGCTGCCTGCGTTTTTCTTCTTCCTTTTGTTTAAAATAATCGCGCTCCTGGCACAATTCTTCGTATAAATCAAGCCCGCTCCAGGTACGGTTGTTTTCCGTAAGCATAGCTTTTAAATCAATGCGCCCAACGCCAACGCGCTGAAGTGCCGTTAAAAACTTTTGCAGCTTGTCCGCGCCAAAGCCGTGCAGCAAAAGCATTTCTTCCGCCATCGGCGCGTTATCCGCTTTCGCTTCCTTCAGCGGCACATCTTCCATGCCTAACAATGCGCCAAGCGGCTGGTGGTAATCCTCCTGCCCTACGCTTTTAAAGCGGATGTTCATCATCATGCAGACCATTTTTGTCATTTCGGCTTTTTTGCCGGTAAAATTATAAAGCAATGCGCAGCTTACCATAGTATTCTCCTTTTTACTGTAAATTTATTATTTTGTATTTTTAAGTTTGCTGGTGCTGCATGGAAACAATGCGGCAATCCGGGCAAAACTCAATATAAAGCGTACCTTCCGAACAATCCAGTACAGCATCCCATGGAATTTGCGCCAAATATTTCATGGGTTTGCCGCATTCCGGGCAAACTGCGTATTCCCAATCCTGCACCCAGTTTGCAAACCCGCCGATAGTGCAGATATCACTATCATGGCTTCCGTAAAACAGCGGTACCTGTTTTTCTGCCAAAATAAGATTGTTGCCGGCAAGTTCTCCGTATTCGTTATTTTTGAAATAGTTTTCCATTTTTTCTTTACCGTCAAATAATTCAGATGGTAAAATTTCCGTTCCGCCATCTAAAGTATAACGGTTAAATGCCCCGCCCGACAAAAATGGAACACAGTTAGGGCAACAGGAAGCGGTAAGTATGCCGTCAATACCTAAAAATTTCATTCTTTCATCCCTGCCGTCAAGCACCAGCATATCAAACATTCTGCCGCCGCAGTGCGGGCAGGCATCATCACGCATACGCCCTATTTTAACAGGCGATGCCGCAGAATTTCCGTCTTTCACCATCGGATAGCAGATTTTAAAATTAAGCTCAATTCTATGCCCTTCTTTATCAAAAGTCCATCCTCCGCCCTGGGCATAAACAGAAGGGTCAACATAAAGTTTTTTACGCCACGGGCGCGGGCTGCGTTCAAGTTCCAGCAAAGCTGCCAATGCTTTATCACTGCCCTGCATGGCAAGGCAGCTCATCAAAACTGCCGCTTCGCCGGAATCTTTTGTTCGCATTAAATTTGCAATCAAGCTATCGCAAACATCTTCCGGTGCCTTGTAATAAATTTCAGACGGATAAAAAACTTTTTCTACCAATGCCTTACGCTGCATTTCCGGCGTAATGGCATTATGGTAAGCAAGAAGCTGCCAAAAATACGTATATTCCGGGTCATTAAAATCATCAAGAGCTTTTATATTACGCATAACCACTTGCTGCTTGGCTGCAATTTCTTCTGCTGTCCAAGCCAGTGCTTCACTGCGCTCTTTTTCCGCTTTGCACTTCCAGCAAAGCCCTTCGTATCCCAAAGAAGTGCCGCAAACAGGGCATTTATATTTCAGGCTCATATACATGCTCCTTTCCGTACAGTTATAACTAACTTCATTATAACTTAAAAACGCCCACAACGCAAAATACCGGCCGCCGTTAAGCAGCCGGTATTTATTAGTTTTGCCGTTTTAATTTTTTAATCTGCCTGTGCGCTGCCTTAAATTACAGCACGTTTAAAGCAAATCAGCTTATTTTTTTACAAGCACGGTGCGGATGTGCAGTTCGCGCAGCTGTTTTTCTTCTACGTCGTTCGGAGCCTGGCACATCAAATCGCTTGCGCTCTGGGTTTTTGGGAAAGCAATTACGTCGCGGATGGAATCGCGTTTTGCCATAATCATTACCAAACGGTCGAGGCCGAAAGCAAGTCCTCCGTGCGGGGGAGCACCGTATTCAAACGCGCCCATCATAAAGCCGAATTTTTCCTGTGCTTGTTCTTCGCTCAGGCCGATAGCATGGAATACTGCGTCCTGCACATCGCGTCTGTGGATACGGATGGAACCGCCGCCGATTTCGGTGCCGTTAAGTACCATGTCGTAAGCTTTGGCATATACTTTGCCGGGGTCGGTAGCAAGCAGAGGAATATCTTCTTCGCGCGGAGAGGTGAACGGATGGTGCATTGCAACATAGCGTTTTTCTTCTTCGCTGTATTCAAACATCGGGAAGTCAACAACCCAGGTGAAGGCCAGTTTGTTTTCGTCGATAAGGCCGCGGCGTTTTGCCATTTCGATACGCAGTGCGCCGAGAGCGGCTGCAACAACGGAAGGTTTGTCGGCAACAAAGAGCAGCAGGTCGCCCGGTTCTGCTTCAGCGGTTTTAAGAATGTTTGCAAGGTATTCTTCGCTGAAGAATTTGGCAATCGGGGATTTTACGCTGCCGTCCGGCTGAATCTGCATCCAGGCAAGGCCTTTGGCGCCGTAAATGGCAACAAAATTAACTAATCCGTCCAGTTCGCGGCGCGGAATACCGGCATCGCCCTTAACGTTAATGGCTTTAACAATGCCGCCTTTATCAATAATATCGTTAAATACTTTGAATTCGCTGCCTTTAACGGCTTCGGTCATATTGATAAGCTCCATGCCGAAACGCAGGTCAGGCTTATCACTGCCGTATTTGTCCATAGCTTCGTCCCAGGTCATGCGCTGGAATTTTTCCGGCAGGTCAACACCAAGCGCGCCTTTGAATACGTGGCGGATTAAACCTTCGGTCATATCCATAATATCATCGGCATCAACAAAGCTCATTTCAATATCAAGCTGAGTAAATTCAGGCTGGCGGTCGGCACGCAGGTCTTCATCGCGGAAGCAGCGTACAATCTGGAAGTAGCGTTCCATACCTGCTACCATTAAAAGCTGTTTGAAAATCTGCGGGGACTGCGGCAGAGCATAGAACTTGCCGGGGTTTACGCGGCTCGGTACAAGGTAATCGCGTGCGCCTTCCGGAGTGCTCTTGGTCAGCATCGGAGTTTCAATTTCGCAGAAATCATGGTTGTCCATATAATCGCGCATCAGTTTGGTAACTTTGTGGCGCAGCATTAAATTGCGCTGCATTTCCGGGCGGCGCAGGTCAAGGTAACGGTATTTAAGGCGCAGGTTTTCGTCAACGTCAATGCCGTCCTGAATGTAGAACGGAGGGGTTTTGGCGCTGTTTAAAACTTCCAGCTCTTTGGCTACAACTTCAACTTCGCCGGTAGCAAGGTTGGGATTGATGGTTTCTTCGCTGCGCAGGCGTACAACGCCGTGTACTTTAATAACATATTCGCTGCGGATAGCTTCTGCCTTGGCAAAATCTTCACCGGCGTGGTCGGGGTCAACCACTACCTGCACAATGCCGCTGCGGTCGCGCAGGTCAATAAAAATCAGTCCGCCGTGGTCGCGTCTTTTGGCAACCCAGCCGCAAAGCACAACTTCTTTTTCGTTGTCGGCTTTGGCAAGCGTGCCGCAATAATGATTGCGTTTCAAATTACTCATACTTTTGCACCTCTGTTTGTAAAATTGTTACTATTTCATCAACAGGAATTTCTGTTTGTGTACTGTTTGCCATATCCTTTAAGGTTACGGCACCGCGTTCCAGTTCGCCGTCGCCAAAAATAACGGCAAATTTGGCATTCAGGCGCCCGGCCTGCTTCATCTGCGCTTTCATGCTGCGCGCCATAAAGTCAAACTCGGTTTTAAGCCCCGCCTGCCTTAAGGCGATAGCGGTTTTAAAGGCCAGTTCAAAATTATCCTGATTGGGGCAGACGATAAAAGCGTCGATGCCGTCTTTATGCTCCGGCAAAAGGTTCTGGCTTTCAAGCGCCAGAAGGATGCGTTCCATGCCCATGGCAAAGCCGATGCCGGAAACATCCTGGCCGCCGATTTCCTTAACAAGGCCGTCATAGCGTCCGCCGCCGCATACAGCGCTCTGCGCGCCCAGCGGCACATACTGAATTTCAAACGCGGTTTTGGTGTAATAATCAAGCCCGCGCACCAGTGTGTTGTCCACTTCAAAATCAATGCCTGCGGCAGTTAAAAGTTTTTTTACGCCTTCAAAATGCGCGCGGCATTCTTCGCACAGGCAGTCACCAAGGCTCGGCGCACCGGCTGCAAGTTCGTGGTCATGCGGTACTTTGCAGTCCAAAAGGCGCAGCGGGTTGCGCTCAAAGCGCGATTTGCAGTCATCGCACAATTCTTCCAGATGCGGGCGGAAATAATCCTGCAATTTGGCTCTGTGCTGCGGGCGGCATTTGGGGCAGCCCACGGAATTGATTTTTAAGTGCAAATCCTTTAAGCCCAGTTCCTTTAAAATGGTAACAGCAAGTAAAATTGCCTCGGCGTCAATCGCCGGTGTATCCACGCCCAGCGCCTCAATGCCAAACTGGTGGAACTGGCGGTAGCGCCCTGCCTGCGGACGGTCGTAGCGGAACATCGGCCCGATATAATACAGCTTGGTCGGCGCAGGCTCTGCATAAAGCTTGTGTTCGCAGAAAGCGCGAACGGCAGACGCCGTATTTTCCGGGCGCAGTGTAATGCTGCGGTTGCCGCGGTCGGTAAAAGTATACATTTCTTTTTCAACAACATCGGTGGTATCGCCAATGCCGCGTTTAAACAGCTCGGTATGCTCAAATACCGGCGTTCTTATTTCTTTATAGCCATATTGCGCGCAAATACGGCGCATAACGGCTTCTACATACCGCCAGTTTTCAATTTCCTGCGGCAGTATATCTTTTGTGCCTCTTGGCGCAGTAGTAAGCAAGCTGATTCCTCCTCACTGCCTTCTGCGGCAAATCCATAAGTTTACATACTTAAATATTGTACCACAATTAAGGCGCATTATTCAACACCAACAGCAAAAACTTTGGCTGACGGTGTAAAAATAAGGTTAAAAATAAAAATACGGCCCGTTAAGACCGTAATTTTATTTTCTGCGGCTTTCGTCAAACTGCGCGGGAGTTGCTTCTTCCAGTGCTTCGTCAGTGCTGTGCCACAGCTCTTTATACAAAACGCGGTACACAGCGGCAACAGGCACGGCAAACAGCATACCCAAAATGCCGTACAGCTTGGCGCCGATTAAAAGGCTTAAAATTAAAATTACCGGATGCAAATCAATCTTTCTGCCGATAATGCGCGGCATTAAAACATTGGCATCAAACTGGTAGAACACCAGATAAAACAGCGCCACATAAAAGGCCGACTGCGGGCTTTGCGAATAAGCAATAAACACCGCAGGCACGGCGCCGATAAGCGGCCCTACAACCGGCACCATCTCCGCAAGGATGGCAAGCAGGCCAAAAACAAGCGGATAGTGAATGCCCAAAATCGTTGTGCCAACGGCTATGCAAAAACCTGCAATAAGGCTTAAACGTGCCAGCCCCTGAATGTAGCAGCTTAAGGTTATGCCTATTTCATCAATAATATGCGCTACACGCGGCTGCGCTTCGTAGCTGAAAAAGTTAATCAGCATTGCGCGCAGGTCGCGCCAGTCTTTTAAAAAGTAAAATGCCAGGAAAGGCACAACAATTAAACCGACGAGGTTGGTAATAATATCCAGCGTCGATTTTAACAGGTTGCGCAGTACCGCAGCCACAAAGCCCATCAGCCAGCTGGTGATGTAGTCAAAAAGGCTTTCGATATTATGCGGCAGCTTCGGGTAATTGGAAGGGTCCTCCAGCAGCCAGTCAAAGGTGGCGGCGTCCATTTTGGTGGTGTAATCCGGTATTTTGCCGACTAGGTTGTTAATCTGCCCGAATAGCGGCAAAATAATGTAGGTTACCGCCAAAAATACAATCAGCCCAAAGGCTAAGAACGCCATTAAAATTGTTACCACGCGTGACAGGTGAATTGTGCCGCGCCCCAGCGTGATTTTGCCGAACAGCTTGCTGATTGGGTGCAGCAAAAACGCCAGCCCTACTGCCAGAAGTATCGGCAGCAGAAAATTGCCCAGCAGGTACAAAATAAACGATATGAGCGCCGCGACTGCTACTTTGAAAGCGGTGCTGTTTCGTAAAACTTTAAAATCCTTAATCATTTATTGCTAAAATCATTGCAGAAACGGGTTTCTGCGCCTTTCATGTTCTACCGTGCTTGCAGGGCCGTGTCCCGGCAAAAGGTGTACATTATCGCCCAGCGGCAAAATTTTATCCTTAATCGATTGCAGGAGCTGACGGTAAGAGCCGCCTGGGAAATCCGTCCTGCCGATTGATTCAAGGAACACCGTGTCGCCGCAGAACACAATGTCGTCAAGCATAAGGCACACACCGCCCGGAGTATGCCCCGGCGTTGCCAGCACCTTAAATTTCATGCCTGCCGCTTCAACTTCGTCGCCGTCGGCAAAAAATTTATCCGCCGTTGCGGGCGTATATTTACCGCCGATAAAGGCCACAAGGCTTTTGTTGGGGTCGTTTAACAGCGGCGCATCTGCCTCGCTGATGTAAATTGGCGCACCGGTGCGTTCTTTAACCTCGCCCAACGCCATGATATGGTCGCCGTGGCCGTGCGTTAAAAAGATAGCGTCAACTTTGGCGTTTTCCTTTTCCACCGCCGCCATAATGCGGTCAGCATCTCCGCCCGGGTCGATAACGACTGCCTGATGCGTTTCTTCGTTAATCACAATATAGCAGTTGGTAGCAATGTAACCAACTTCCATGGCAATAATCTTCATGTAATCCTCCTGTTATGCGTGGCTGTGCACGGCAGATGTCACCTGGCGCTCCACGCTGTAAACGCCTTTCATGCGTTTTATTTTATTCATAATGTTGTCAAGCTGTTCAAGGTTGCTGATGTCCAGCCCCATGGTGATGGAAGCAACTTTGTTGCGGTCGGTGCGGCAGTTCAGCGCGTTGATGTTCAGCTTCGCCTCGCTGGTTACCTGCATAATGTCGCTCATCATGCCGGGACGGTTGTCGGCGCTGATAACAATGTTAACCTTGTAAACAGCGTCCGTCGCGATATCCCACGACACCTCAATCAAACGGCTTTGCTCCTCTGGGTTATTGCTCAAAACATTGGGGCAATCCCTGCGGTGTACGGAGATGCCGCTGCCGCGCGTAATATAGCCGATAACCGGGTCGCCCGGAATCGGGTTGCAGCAGCGTGCCAGCTTAACCATAATGCCTTCTTCGCCTTTAACGAGAATGCCATGGCTGTTTTTAGCCTTGCTGCGGCGCGGTTTAAGCTCTGCCAGAAGCTCGGAAAGGTCTTTGGTGGTGTTGAGCTTCTGCTCTTTTTTGTACAGCTCAACCAGGCGGCTCATTACATTGTTCAGCGTTATGCCGCCGTAGCCGATGGTAGCATACAGCGATTCCTCGCCGTCCAGCCTTACCGCCGTGGCAACTGTTTTCAGCTTGTCTGCCTTCAGCAGCACTTTAATATCATAGCCGAGGCGCTTGGTTTCTTTCTCCAGCATCTCGCGGCCTTTGACGATGTTTTCTTCACGGCGTTCCTTCTTGAACCACGAACGGATTTTGTTGCGCGTATCGGAAGAACCGACGATGTTCATCCAGTCGCGGCTCGGGCCAGTCGCCTGCTTGGACGTGATAACTTCGACGATATCGCCGTTGCTCAATTTATAATCCAGCGGCACAATGCGCCCGTTAACCTTTGCGCCGACGCAGCGGTTGCCTACGTCCGTATGGATGCGGTACGCAAAGTCAATCGGTACGCTGCCCACAGGCAAATCAATAACGTCGCCGCGCGGGGTAAATACAAACACTTCGTCGCTGAACACGTCCATTTTAACCGTGTTCACAAAATCGCGCGAATCGCTCATATCCTTATGCCATTCCAAAAGCTGGCGCAGCCAGGACAATTTTGCTTCAAAGTCCTTATCGCCGCCGGACGGCATATTGCTCTTGCCGCCGCTTTCTTTATAGCGCCAGTGCGCCGCGATGCCGTATTCGGAAATGCGGTGCATCTCAAAGGTACGGATCTGGATTTCCAGCGGCTGCCCGTTGTGGTAAACAACCGTGGTGTGCAACGACTGGTACATGTTGGACTTCGGCACGGCGATGTAGTCCTTTACGCGCCCCGGGATAGGACGCCACAGGCTGTGTACAACGCCCAGAGTGCCGTAACAGTCGGCAACGCTGTTGACCAGCACGCGGATGGCGAGCAAATCGTAAATTTCGCTTAATTCTTTATGGTCGCGCTGCATTTTTTTGTAAATGCTGTAAAAATTCTTCGGGCGTCCCTGAATTTCGCACTCAATGTGCTGTTCGTCAAGGTGCTGCTTAATTTCCGCCATCGCCTCGTGAATCATGGCTTCCCTTTCGCGTCGTTTTACCTTAACCTGCTCAACAAGGTCGTAGTAAATTTCCGGCTCCATATAACGGAAGGCCAAATCCTCAAGCTCCCACTTGATGGTGTAAATGCCAAGGCGGTGTGCCAGCGGCGCATAAACTTCCATCGTCTCGCGCGAGATGGAATGCTGCTTATGCACCGGCATATATTTCATGGTGCGCATATTGTGCAGGCGGTCGGCCAGCTTAATCATAATAACGCGGATGTCCTTCGCCATGGCAAGGAACATTTTGCGGTAGTTTTCAATCTGCTGGTCCTCTTTGCTGATGTATTCGATTTTGCCCAGCTTGGTAACGCCGTCAACAAGGTCGGCAACCTTCGTGCCGAACATTTCTGTCAGCTGCTGCAAGGTAATGTCGGTGTCTTCAACAACGTCGTGCAAAAAGGCGGCTGCCAGCGTAGTTTCGTCCATTTGCAGCTCCGCCAGTATCGTCGTTACGCCCAGCGGATGAATAATATACGGCTCACCGGATTTACGGCGCTGATTGGCGTGTGCTTTGGCTGCAACGTCATAAGCCTTACGGACGAAAGCCACCTGCTTTTCGTCCAGATATTCAGAAATCATTTCAAATAAGCCGTCTACCGTAACTTCATGAATTTCCGGCATAAAACCACATCCTTACCCAATCAAATTCCGCGCGCGCCCGCAATCTGCTGCGGCGTAACAAGCATATTGGCGCGGTACTGCCTGTAAATCCTCCGGCCGGTTTCCTCGGCCTGCCTGAAGGCGGCAGAATTTTCCAGATTATTTTTCTTAACAGCGGGCAGCATGCTTACCTGCCCCCCGCTGCGGCTGATAAAATCAAGTTCTTCAAACACGGTTAAGTAAATTTCCTGCATGTCGCAGGCTGCTAAAAGCGCTGCCTCGTCCATCATCACCTGCGTTTTTAAAAGGCTCGCCATTTTTTTATAGGCTTCCGCCAGATGCAGGCGGTTGGGGCAGCGTTTAAAAAGTGCTTCCGCCGCGTTGTCGAAATCATTATTATTATACAACAGAAACAGCGTGCAACCAATACCGCCTTCAGTTAAAGCGGCGGCAACCGCTTCCACGTCCGTTTCCGGGATGTCATACAGAACTACCGTCTTTGCCTTATCGGTGCTGCCGTATTCGCGCACGGTTTCTTCGCCGCACAAGCCGGTTCCCAGAAAGGCTTTTTTATCGTTAACATATATCAATATGTCGTTTTCAGTTTGCAAAAGGCTTTTTATAAAAGCCGGTTTATCAATCTGCGCATTGCGGTAATCGTAAATTGCCAGCTTCTGCGCAAAGTCAACCACCTGTAAATTTACGCTTTCGCGGTCCTGCCACACGTTAATCTTGGGCATAAATACAAGGTCGGCCTCCGCGCCGTTATACATGCAGGGGTAATTTTCCGCTCCGCCCCACATCAGGCACTGGTACGGCTGCCCGCCGTAAATCGCGCTAAAGCGCAGGTGCGTGTTTTCCGCGCCGAATATTTTGGCATAGCGCACGGCAGCGTCCTTAAACGCAAACAGCGGTGCCGGGTTGCTGCTGCCAAAAGGCTCCAGAAGTTTCAGTTCGTTCAGCAGCGGTACGTCCAAAACGTAATCCTTGTCCACAAGCATATCCACGTTCAGCACCGGCAAGTAATCCTCCGGCTGCAATGTTTGCGCAACCGTCTGTTTAAAGCGGCGTTTAAACTCATCAATGTTTGCCGTTTTTATTGTCAGCCCCGCCGCCTGATGATGCCCGCCGAACTGCACCAGCAAATCGCTGTTGGCGTTAATGGCAGCGTACAAATCAAGACGCGGTATGCTGCGGCAGCTGCCTTTGGCAACCTCGCCGTCGATGCTGATGAGTATCGTCGGCAAATGGTATTTATCCACCAAACGTGAAGCCACAATGCCGATAACGCCCGCGTGCCAGCCTTCCTTCGCCAGTACAATCGCCGTATCTATATGCTCCATCTGCGCCAGCATGGCTTCCGCTTCCACAAAAATGTCGCGGCTTATCTTCTGGCGCAGCGTGTTTTCTTCGTTCAGCGCTTCGGCAATCTCCGCCGCGCGCGTTTCGTCCTGCGCCGTTAAAAGCTCCACCGCCAGCTGAGCGTGTTCCAAACGGCCAACAGCGTTCAGCCTTGGCGCCAAAATAAAGCCAATATTCTCCGAAGTGATGTCTTTTTGCGGGCAGCGGCTTTTTTCCATCAGCGCCTTCAAGCCGATGTTTGCCGTCGTTTCCATCTGCTTCAGGCCCATCTTTACCAGCGCGCGGTTTTCGCCCCACAGCGGCACAATATCCGCCACCGTGCCCAGCGCCACAAACTCCGTGTTGCCGCTCCACAAAGGCTCATCCGCATGGCGGTATTTATAAAGCGCCTGGCACAACTTAAATGCCACGCCCACGCCGCTTAAATGTTCAAACGGGTAACCGCAGTCCTTCTGGTGCGGGTTCACCAGCGCGTAAGCCTCAGGCAGAACCTCCGGCGGCGTATGGTGGTCGGTAACGATAATATCCAGCCCCGCAGGCGCACCGGCAATTTCCTTAACGGCGCTGATGCCGCAGTCCACAGTAACAACAAGCGTTGTGCCGTCAGCGTGCAGCGTGTTCAGCGCTTCAATGTTCAACCCGTAGCCTTCGCTTTTGCGCTCGGGTATGTAGGTGTTCACATCCGCGCCGCAGTCCTTTAAAAACAAATACAGCAGCGAGCTGGCGCTGATGCCGTCCACATCGTAATCGCCGTAAACGGTAATACGCTCTTTGCGCTCAATAGCCTGCCAGATACGCTCCACCGATTTTGCCATGTCCTTCATCAAAAACGGGTCGTGGAAGGGCTCGGCACTGCCGTACAAAAATTCGTGCGCAGTACTTGCATCCGTAATGCCGCGGTTCAGCAAAATCCCCGCCACCAGCGGCGATATGCCCGCTTCCGCCCCAAGGCGTTTGGCTTCTTCTTTATTAAATTCGTTAAACTGCCAGATTTTGTGTTTTTTCATTAAGCTTTAGTTTCTTCCGTGGGATGGTTTAAAGCGTCGTTGCGCTGGCTGTGCATCAGCATCTGCTTTTCTTCTTTCAGTTTTGCGTTCTCTTTTTTCAGCTGCTCAATTTCAAATTTCAGGCTCTTGTCGTACAGGTAGTGTTTGGCTTTCAGCATCAGCGTAAAAAAGCCCATCGCGGTTGCGCCCAAAAGCGCAGCGCCCAAAATTACAACAACAAGGCTCGTCTGGTACGTCCACATTAAAAAGCCTACGGTAACGTCGGCAGCGTTCTGCACGGCAAAAACGGCCACCACAATACTAATTGCTAAAGTAAAAAACAAATACGGCATAACATCATCTCCCATCAGGATTTTAAATAACCTTATAAAGTATTATAATTCGCCTAAACTAACCAAAATACCTGCAAAAACAAAAAGTATTGCGCAAAAATTTGTGCAATACTTTGTTAAATCATGTTATTTTTTCTCGTGCAGCGGCTTTTCCGCGCCGATGTCTTTGGGAAAATAATATTTTCTGCCCAAAAGTTCGTCCGGCATGTATTGCTGCTGCACCCAGCCGCCGGGGTAATCATGGGGGTATTTGTAATCCGTGCCATGCCCCAAGGCTTTGGCGCCGGGGTAATGCGCGTCGCGCAGATGTTTCGGCACCGTGCTTTGCACAGCTCTGGCATCCGCCCGCGCGTTAAAAATGCCCATGCAGCAGGCATTACTTTTAGGGGCGTTAGCAATATAGCAAACAGCCTGCGCCAAAGGCAGCTGTGCTTCCGGCAGGCCGATAAAATGCGCTGCCTGCGCCGCAGCGTTAGCCACAACCAAAGCCATCGGGTCGGCGTTGCCAACGTCCTCCGCCGCGCAAATAACAATGCGCCGCGCTATAAACCGCACGTCCTCGCCGCTTTCCAGCATCTCCGCCAGGTAGTACAGCGCCGCATCGGCATCACTGCCGCGCATGCTTTTAATAAACGCCGATACCGTATCATAATGCCGGTCACCCTTTTTGTCGTAACGCTTAAAAGCATCGCCCATCACGCTCTCCAGCACCGCGCCGTCAATAGTTTTTACGCCGTCCGGCAGCATAAACTCCGCCTGTTCCAGCAGGTTCAACGCAATGCGCGCGTCACCGCCGCTAAAATCAGCCAGTGCCTCCAGCGCATCATCCGTCATGGCAAGCCCCTGCCTGCCGTAGCCGTTTTCCTTATCCGCCAGTGCTTTCTGCAAAATCTTTTTCACTGCATTTTTATCAAGCCGCTCTAATCGGATAATTTTCATACGTGAAAGAAGCGGCGCATTAACTTCAAAAAACGGGTTTTCCGTCGTCGCGCCGATGAGGATGACCGTGCCGTTTTCAACATAAGGCAAAAGTACATCCTGCTGCGCCTTGTTAAAACGGTGAATTTCGTCGATAAAAACTATCGTGCGCCCCATGCCGCTGTAAAGCGCGTCGCGCGCCTCGCCTATCAGCTTGCGCAGCTCCGGCACACCGCTTGCCACCGCGTTCAGCGATACAAAACGGCTTTGCGTCATGTTGGCGATAATATGCGCCAGCGTAGTTTTGCCCGTGCCCGGCGGCCCGTAAAACAGCAGCGACTGCAAAGCGTCGCGCTCAATCATGCGGCGCAGCGGGCTGCCGGCGCCCACCGCCTTTTCCTGCCCGGCAAAATCACTTAAACGCCGCGGGCGCATCCTGTCGGCCAGCGGCTTGGTAACTGTTTGTGCAAATAAACTGTCCATCTATCTCAATCCTGTTTAGCAATAATTTTCTGTACAATGTAGGAGGCCATCATCAATCCGGCGCAGGCCGGCACAAAAACCATGCTGCCCGGCACATTGGCCGCCACCGCATGCTGCGGCTCCTCGTGCGAATAAACCACCGTAATTCCCTGCGTAATGCCGGCATCGCGCAGACGCTTGCGCATACTGCGGGCCAGCGGGCACACACTTGTTTTGCTGATGTCCGCAATCTCCAAAAGCTCCGGGTGCAGCTTATTGCCCGTGCCCATGGCGGATATTACCGGCACGCCGTGGCTGTAAACCTCTTTCAACAGGTCGGCTTTTGATTCTGTGCTGTCAATCGCGTCGGCAATAAAATCAGGCTCGTCGTTCAAAAAAAGCTGCTCAAAACTGCCCGGCTTGTAAAATTCCTTAACAACTTTTATCCGGCACAGCGGATTAATATCGCGCATACGCGCCACCATAATGTCCGCCTTAAAGCGGCCGATGGTGCTTGTAAGCGCAGGCAGCTGGCGGTTAATGTTGCTCGGTTCAACCGTGTCGTTATCCATAATAATAAAGCTGCCAATGCCGCTGCGGCAAAGTGCCTCCGCCACATAAGACCCTACGCCGCCAAGGCCGATAACGGCAACAGTGGCGTCATTTAATTTTTGTACGGCCTCAGGGCCGATAACCATTTCCACGCGGGATAAATCCATAAGCCCTCCAAAAAAATTTCCCCGCAATGCCGTCCTGCCCAATGTTTTGAACCTGCATGTGCAGGTGGGTGCCCTCCCGCCTGCCGCAAAAGTCCCCTCGAAAGGGCTTGTTTTTAACAGGCGGAGCTCAAATTCCAGGCTCCCTAGGTAAGTGTGTTGGCTCAAAACTAATAGGCAATGTAACGAAAACACCGCAGGGGAATTTGCTCCAATATAAGCCCGGCTCATCGCCGTTCTATCTATATCTATAATAGCAAAAATTGCGTAAAATCACAAGTGGCAAAAGCCCTGTAAAACAAAAATAACAGGGCCGTTGGTACGGTCCTGTTATTAAGCATTGGCTTTACTTACTGTAAAAGTTGTTTAACCATAGCATTGATGCGTTTGCCATCGGCACGGCCACCGGCTTTGGCAATAACCTTCGGCATTACCTTGCCCATGTCCTTCATGCTGGCTGCGCCCGTTTCGGCAATTACTGCCTTAACAAGGGCTTCAAGCTCGTCATCTTCCATTGCTGCCGGAAGATATTTCTGCAGCACTTCAATCTCAGCTTTGGCCTGTTCTATAAGATCGGTGCGGTTTGCTTTTTCAAATTCCGCAAGGGAATCCTGCCGCATCTTAACTTCTTTCATCAAAACTGCAATTACTTCGTCTTCAGTAAGTTCTTTTTTGTCATTGATCTCGACGTTTTTGATATTGGCACGCGCCATGCGGATAGTTTCCAGCGCCACTTTGTTGTGGGCTTTCATGGCCTGCTTCATATCTTCTGTCAGCTGATCTTTAATTGACATCTGCACGCGCCCCCATTATCTGGATTTACGTTTTCTTGCGGCTTCGGATTTCTTTTTGCGCTGAACGCTCGGTTTTTCGTAGTGTTCGCGTTTTCTAACTTCAGAAAGGATGCCGGCTTTCTGGGTAGCTCTTTTGAATCTGCGCAGTGCACTGTCAAGAGTTTCGTTTTTGCCAACTTTAATTTCTGCCATCTGATCTCCCTCCCTCCACACACTTAGGGAAGTGTATATACAATTTATATGCTTTGAGATTGCTCTCCGAAGCATATAATCTCACCGTTTAATTATACCTCACGGCACGGCGTTTGTCAATCAGCACGGAGGCCAACCGAGCATTTTACCGCCCAAAAGATGAATATGCAGGTGATGGACGGTCTGGCCGCCTTCGTCGCCGGTGTTGACAACGATGCGGAAGCCTTTTTCGCTTACGCCAAGTTTTTCGCTGAGCATTTTTACCTTGCCGAGCATGTGTTTAACAAGCTCCGGGTCAGCGGCAACAATGTTTTCGGTATGCTCCTTCGGAATCATCAGTACGTGTACGGGCGCAGCGGGCGCGGCGTCGCGGATAACAATCATTTTATCGTCTTCGTATATTCTTTCGGAAGAGATTTCACCGGAAATAATACGGCAGAATACGCAGTCGTTCATATTTTTACCTCCTCGCTGTTTAAGGATTTTCTGTTAATTTACTAACTTTTGTTAAATTCGCCAAATTTGTTAAAAACCCTTTCAAATCCGGCAAATTATTTATTATTTTATCAGTTCGCCCAACAGCTTTTCGCCGTCAAACGCGGTTATTTTTACCGGCAGAATTTCGCCGCCCAGATTTTTGCCTTCGCTTTTTACAAAAACGCGCTGGTAGTTGCCGGTCAGGCCTTCAAAATATTCGCCCGCGGGCTGTTCAAACAAAACTTCCGCCGTTTGGCCCACCATGCCCTGTAAAAAGCTGCGGTGCATGGCTTCGTCAATTTTGCCCAAAGCGTCGGCGCGGTCTTTTTTAACCGCTTCCGTTACAGCGCCCGCAAATTTTTCGGCAGGCGTCCCCTTGCGGGATGAAAACGGAAAGATGTGCATTTTACTGAAGCCGCAGCTTTCGGAAAACTTGCAGGTCGCGGCAAAATCTTCTTCCGTTTCGCCGGGGAAGCCAACAATAACGTCAGTCGTAACAGCAATATCCGGCACGGCCGCCCTGATATCCGCCAGAAGCGATTTAAATTTTGCAGTGCTGTAAGGGCGGTGCATAGCCTGCAAAATTTTGTCGCAGCCCGATTGCAGCGGCAAATGCAGATGCCTGCAAAAACGGCTGTCCTCACGCATAAGCTCCAGCAAACGCGGCTCAACTTCGACAGATTCCAGTGAGCCTAAACGCACGCGCTGCACGCCCGGCACAGCCAGAACTGTTTTTACTGCATCGTACAAAGTCGCACCGCCGGGGTTTTCCTTGCCGTAGCAGCCCAAATGGATGCCAATAAGCACAATCTCTTTAAACCCGGCGTTTACAAGGCGCTCCGTTTCCGTGCGGATGCCTGACAGGCTGCGCGAACGCAGCGGCCCGCGTGCATATGGGATAATGCAGTAAGTGCAGAACTGGTTGCAGCCTTCCTGAATTTTTAAAAAGGCGCGCGTTTTATCGGTAATATCACCCGCCGCCATTTCTTCAAACTCGGTGCTTGCCGTCAGTTTGTGCACGGCGTCAAAGGTGTCAACCTGCCTGTGCTGCAGGCGTTCTTCCACCATTTTTACAATCTGCGCGCGGTCCTGATTGCCAATAATCAAATCCACACCGGCAATGGCTTTTACTTCTTCCGCCGCCGTCTGCGGATAGCAGCCCGTAACCACAATTACCGCATTGGGGTTCTTGCGGATAGCACGATGAATGGTCTGTCGCGATTTGCGCTGGCCGGTGTTGGTAACGACGCAGGTGTTTATAATGTACACATCGGCGTCGCCGTCAAAGCTGACAATCTGGTGGCCTGCGCGCAAAAACAGGTTTTCCATGCTGGCGGTATCGGCCTGATTGACCTTGCAGCCCAGCGTATAAAATGCAATTTTTGCCATGTTCAGCCTCCCAGTTCGTCAAATTCGTATAAAATCACGCTTAAAGCAGTCAGACCGGCGGTTTCGGCACGCAAAATACGCCTGCCCAAACTTACCGGCACCGCCCCGCCTGCGCGGGCAGTGTTAAGCTCCGCCTCGCTGATGCCGCCTTCCGGCCCGATAATAACCAGAATGCTGGCCGTCTGCTGATTGGCGCGCAGCGCCTGTTTCAAACCTTGTTTATCTTCACATTCGTAGGCAATAATTTTGGTAGCGCAATCACACTCCGCCATCAGGCTGTCCATCGTTGTCACCGCCGCCACCTCTGGAATAATATCGCGTTTGCTCTGCTTGGCGGCGCTTTCAGCAATCTTCTGCCAGCGCTCGCGTTTTTTGGCAGCCTTATCGCCGTCATAACGCACAACGCTGTGCTCCATCGCCAGCGGCACAATGCGGCTTACGCCAAGTTCCACCGCCTTCTGGATAATAAAATCCATTTTTTCGCCCTTTACAAGCCCCTGCGCCAGCGTAATCTTCACCGCCGGTTCGTGGCTTTCGGCAATAACTTCAAGGCATTTTACCATAGTGCGCCCCGGTGCGGTTTCCGTAATTTGCGCCAGTGCGGTAACGCCGTCGTCGCTTACAATCTGCACCTTCTCGCCCGGTTTCATTTTTAAAACCGTATAAATGTGGCGCGCGTCAATGCCGTCTATTTCCATCTCGTCCGCGTATGGGCGCGGAATAAAAAATCTGTGCATCAGTCCTCCAGTGCCATCAGCATGGCAACCCAGCCGCCTTTGTGCTTAACGCTTAAAACCTTAATGCCGTTTGCGGCAGCCGCCTTGCGGATATCGTCCTCACGTTCCTCGATAATGCCGCTGGCTAAAAATCTGCCCGTAGCTTTAAGTTTTTTAGCAACGTCCGGCAGCAGCATAATGATAATATCGGCAATGATGTTGGCAATAATCACGTCCGCCTTGTCCTCCGTGCCATGCAGCAAATCGCCCTCTTTAACGGTAATGCGCTCGCTGAGGCCGTTACCCGCAATATTTTCTTTGGCAATGCGCACCGCGTTGGCGTCAATATCCACAGCGACGATGTTTTTAGCGCCCAGTTTAGCCGCCGCAATCGCCAAAATGCCGCTGCCGCAGCCAACGTCAAAAACCTCCGCCTCAGGCGTGATGATATCCTCCAGCGTTTCCATGCACATGCTGGTGGTGTGGTGTGTGCCCGTGCCAAACGCCATGCCAGGGTCGATTTCAATCACCAAATCTTCGGGTTTAGCGTCGTATTTCTCCCACGACGGCTTAATCACCAAACGCTTGCCGATGTGCGTAACGTGAAAATACTGCTTCCACTCGTTAGCCCAGTCCTGCTCGCACAGCGTGCGGAACAACGGGTTGCGGAACACGCATTTTGCCCCGATGCGTTCTTCAACGGCTTTTACCTCGCGCTCAATAAACGCCAGGCGGTCGTGCAATTTTTCATCGTCCGGGTAATACGCCGTAACGGTAACAACCTCCGTGTTCTGCTGCTCGGGTATGTCGCACAGCTCCCACGTGCCGCTATTGCGAAGCTGGTTAATCAAAAGCGGGTCCTCCATCGCCACGCCCTGCGCACCGGCGCTGTATAAAATATCGGCTATCGTGTCAGCCTGCTCATGCGTCGTCTGCAAGCTTACTTCCGTCCACTGCATGTCTTTCACTCCTCAAAATTCTCAAACCATAGTAAAAAGATATAAATTTACAACTGATATCTTATCACACCCGCGCTTAAATGTACATATAAAAATAAAGCACCCTCCCGCTTGGGCGGATAAAACAAGCGGCGTTTAATTTGATGTTATCCGATTATACCAAACTTAGAAACACAATAAAACACAAAAGCCAAAGGTTTGTGCTATGAAACAGCAGACAAAAACTGCGGCGGCTAATTTTAAGGTACAATCTCCGGGAGTCCGGCCGCGAAGCCCGGACGGAATCGGAGGAGCCGCAGCATTTTTGCGCTGTTGAAATAGTACAACCTTTGGCTGTTATAATAGTCTTACTTCCACCTATTTTTAATAATCTCAATCATTTCCGCCGTTAACTGTTCGTAATCCGGCTGGGCGGGCAAGTCAAACCACTGCACATACGGCATTTTTTTGTACCACGTAAACTGCCGCTTGGCAAAGTTGCGCGTTGCCTGCTTTAATTTATCAACGGCAGTTGCATAATCAAGCTGCCCTGTTAAATACATCACCGTCTGGCGGTAGCCGATAGCCTGCATGGACTGTGCCGACGCAGGCACACCCGAGTCCAGCAGCTTTTTTGTTTCCTCCAGCAGTCCCTGCTCCAGCATGATATCAACGCGGCGGTTAATGCGGTCATACAGCACGCTGCGTTCCATGCGCAGGCCAAAAACCACAGCGTCGTAAGCAAGCTCGCCATCGTTGGTATGCGAAAGGTTATCGCCGCTTTCCGCCGCTTCGATAGCGCGGATTACACGGCGCGTGTTGTTGATATCGATGCGTTCCGCCTCGTGCGGCGCTGCTTTTTGCAGGCGGGCAAACAAAATTTCCTTGCCCTTTTCCGCCAGCAGCGTTTCCAGTTCACGGCGCAGCTCCGCATTCTCGCCCGCAGCGTTAAAATGGTAGTTTTCCAGCAGCGCTTTAATGTATAAGCCCGTGCCGCCGACAATTATGGGCAGTCTGCCGCGCTCCGTAATATCATCAATCAGCAGTTCGGCCTGCTCCTTAAAATCCACCACGTTAAAACCGGCGTCCGGCGGCAGAATATCCACCATATGGTGCGGCACCGCTGCCAGTTCTTCCGTCGTGGGCTTGGCCGTGCCGATGTCCATACCGCGGTACACCAGCATTGAGTCGCCCGATATAATTTCGCCGTCCAGCGCCTGCGCCAACGCAATGCCGCAATGGCTTTTGCCGGTGGCGGTAGGGCCTAAGATAACGGCTAATTTCTTCTTCATAACTATCTCCTGATAATTCCGTATTTTACGCGGCTGTACCTGCCGCCCTGAACCTCCGTGCAGCCAAGGCTGCGCAAAAAGTCCTCGCCGCGTTCTTTTATCACCACGCGCGGCGCGATTTTAAGCGCCAGCTCCAGCACCTCTGCCGATACTTCCTTTTCGTAGGCAATCGGGCGCAGCGGCTTCATATTGGCCGATGTTTTTACGCCGAAGCGGAACATCGGGTCAAAATAAACTGCATCAAAGCTGTCCGGCGGCAGGATTTTCAAATAATCCTCCGCTTTGGCGTGGATGACTTTTATCCTGCGCATGGCAGCGTCAACATCCGCTTTGCCGGTTGCATACTGCTGCAAACCGCGCGCCACGGTAAATGCCAGCAGCGGCGATGCTTCCACGCCGACCACTTTGCCGGCAGCGCCAACCGCGTAACTTGCCACCAAAGCGTCGCTGGCAAGCCCCAAAGTGCAGTCCAAAACTTTTGCGCCGGGCTTCAAAGCCAGCGCTTCTATTAAATGGTCGCTTTCACCGGCGGCGATATGCTTCAAACGCAAATCCGCCATGCTGGGGTGAAAGAAAAAGCGCCCTTCCTCCGTAAAAACATGCGGGCCTAATTTGGTAGCCACCAAAAGCGCGTCCAACCCGTACTTTTCGTATAATTCATCAAGGCTGCCGCTGTGCCCGCGCCGCAAATAAGGCACGCCAAAACCCTGTGCCCAGGCGCGCGCCTGCCACTGCAATCCGCTGTTGCGCCCCGCTGTTACCGCAAATTTCAGTTCGTTCATGTGCGTTTAAACATTTTATAAAGCTCTGCCGAGCTCATTTCAATCATGCACGGGCGTCCGTGCGGGCAGGTAAACGGGTGCTCCGTGTTGCACAGTTCAATAATCAGCTGACGCATCTGGCGCATGTTCAGCACCTCGCCTGCTTTGATAGCCGCCTTGCACGCCATCATGTGCAGCATGTTCTGGCGCAAATCGCTGGGGCTGATGTTTTTCATCTCACTCAGCATTTTGGTAATCTCGCGGATAAAGTCCTCCGCGCCGTCCGCCTTAATATCAGTCGGTAAACTGCTTACGCGCAGTACATCCTCGCCAGCAGGCTCAACATCAACGCCAAGGCGCAAAAAATCCTCGCGGTGCTGTTCAATCAGTTCTACATCGTGCGCCGTCACGTCAAGGTACAGCGGCATCAGCATCGTCTGCGCCGGTATGTTGTTATGCGCGTTCACAAACTTGTCGTACAAAATGCGCTCGTGCGCTGCGTGCTGGTCAATCAAATACAATGTATCCTCGCTCTGCGCGATGATAAAAGTTTTATCCACCTGCCCGATGGGCCAGATGGTACTCGTTTCGTTGTCTGTATCCGTAAAGCCGATGACATTGTCCGTCACGGTGTCCTGCTTTTTAAACTCCTCACGCACCTCGTTAATGGTATAAACTGGTTCCGTTTTGGGCGGCGTGTAGGTGTATTCCGGTTCTTTCCAAACACTGGGCTGCATCGGTTTATCGTAAACCGGCTTCGGCGTATCTGCCGGTTTAAAAATATCCGCGTAAGCGGGTTTTGCCTGCGGCTGCGGTTTTGGCTGCTGCGCAGGCTGTGCGGGCATATCGTCCGTAATAATGCCCTGCCCTACAGGTTTAAACACAGCCAGCTCGCTGTCCGGCAAAAATTCAAGCTCCTGCTGCGGTTTGGCGCTCATCGGTCGCGTCAGTGCGTCGGTCAGCGCCCTGTATAGTGCTTTGTAAACCACGCTGTCGTCGCTAAATTTAATCTCGCTTTTCTGCGGATGCACGTTTACATCAATACTGTGCGTATCAACTTCAACCAGCAGTACGGCAAACGGAAAGCCGCTTTTCGGTATCTGCGACTGGTAGGCGTGGTCAATAGCCTTGCTCATCATGCGGTTGTTGATAATGCGCCCGTTGACCATGAAGGTCTGCCACTGGCGCGTGCCTTTCAGCAGCGTCGGTTTGCCTATATAGCCGCTGATTTTGATGTCCTCGCCGCAAAATTCTACCTTTAAAAGCTCGTCGCTGACTTTTTTGCCGTACAGAGCCGTTATCGTATCAAACAGGCTGCCGTTGCCGGGCGTGCTTAAAACTTCCTTGTCGTTGCTGACAAGTTTAAAGCGCACTTCCGGGCGCGACAAAGCAAGGCGCGTCAACAGTTCGTTGATGTAACGCCCTTCTGTCACGTTGGTGCGCAAAAATTTGCGGCGTGCCGGTACGTTAAAAAACAAGTTCTCAACAATAACCGTCGTGCCTGCCTGCCCGCCAGTCTGCTCGCAGCGCATGTCTTCGCCGCCATCGATGTGGATGCTGGTTGCAAATTCTTCATCCACCGGGCGCGTTAACAGCTGAAAATTGCTGACGGACGCAATGCTCGGCAAAGCTTCGCCGCGGAAGCCCAGCGTGTGCAGGCTCATTAAATCCTCCGCCGCGCGGATTTTGCTGGTGGCATGGCGCAGCACCGCAAGTTTAGCGTTAGCCTCCGTCATGCCGCTGCCGTTATCCGCCACGCGGATATACTGCGTGCCGCCTTCAAAAATCGTTACTTCTATCTTATCGGCGCCGGCGTCAAGGGCGTTTTCCACCAGCTCCTTCACTACGGAAGCAGGTTTTTCCACCACTTCGCCGGCCGCAATCTGGTTAGCCGTGTTCTGGTCTAAAAGCTTAACCTCGGCCGTCATAATGCACCTCCCTCGCGCTTAGCCTCCTCCTGCAATTTGTATAAAGTGTTCATCGCCTCAATCGGCGTCATGCTCATTACGTCCATATTGGCAAGCCGCTGCTGCAAGGCACTGCCGAACAGCGAACCCATCATGCCGCCATCCGCCTGCGGCGCAGCTTTTGCCTGCTGCTGTCCGCCGCTGTCGTACTCCTGCAAAAACTCGTTGGCGCGCTCCAGAACCTTCTTAGGAAGCCCCGCCAGCCTTGCCACATGCACGCCGTAGCTTTTATCGCTGCCGCCGCGCACAATACGGCGCAAAAATACAATGTCGTTGCCGCGTTCTTTAACGGCCACGCTGTAATTTTTTACGCCCGCCATCGTGTTTTCCAGTTCAATCAGCTGGTGGTAATGCGTGGCAAACAGCGTTTTAGCCTTAATCCTTTCGTGGATGTATTCCATCACCGCGCGCGCAATGCTCATACCGTCAAAGGTGCTGGTGCCGCGGCCAACTTCGTCCAGAATAATCAGACTGTTTTTGGTGGCATATTTCAAAATCTGTGCCACCTCGTTCATTTCCACCATAAAGGTGCTTTGCCCCGTGGCAAGGTCGTCGCTTGCGCCTACGCGGGTAAAAATCTTATCCACCGGGCAAATGCTGGCCTGCCGCGCAGGAATAAAGCTGCCCATCTGCGTCATTAGCGTTAAAAGCGCAACCTGGCGCATATAGGTGGATTTGCCTGCCATGTTCGGCCCGGTAATGATAATCATGCGTTCGTCCGTGCTGTTTAAGTTGGTATCGTTAGGCACAAAAATATCGCGCTCCAAAAGGCGCTCCACAACCGGGTGGCGCCCGTCAAGGATACGTATTTCGCTGCGGTTGTTCAGTTCCGGCTTAATATAGTTATATTTAAACGCCGCTTCTGCCAGCGAAGCCAGCACGTCGATATTGGCCAGCGCACGCGCGGTTTCCTGTATCTCCGGTATTTTGGCACGTATCTGCTCGCGCAGATTGTTAAAAATATAATATTCAAGCTGTTCTATTTTTTCTTTGGCGCTTAAAATTTTGTTCTCAAAATCCTTAAGTTCCGGCACAATGTAGCGCTCAGCGTTAACAAGGGTCTGCTTGCGCACAAAATAATCCGGCGCGGAAGCCGACTGGCCCTTGCTGACTTCGATATAATAGCCAAAAACCTTGTTGTAGCCTACTTTTAAGGTTTTAATGCCTGTTTCTTCTTTAATGCGCTGCTCAAAATTCTGCATCCATGTTTTGTTGTCGCTGGCAATGCTGTGCAGCTCGTCCAGTTCCAAATCAAAACCGGTGCGTATCATGCCGCCTTCACGGACGGAAAACGGCGGTTCGTCCACAATCGCCGCTGCCAGAGTATCGTAAATTTCCTGATGCAGATGAATTCCGCCGGCAAGATGCGCAAGCAGGCGGCTTGACGCACTGTTTAAAAGCTCTTTTATGCCCGGCAGCACGGCAAGCGAACTGCGCAGGGCTACCAAATCGCGGGCGTTGGCGCTGCCCACTTCAATGCGGGAAATAATGCGTTCCAAATCGAAAACTTTTTTCATTTCTTCCGCAAGACCGGTACGCAGCTGCAAATTTTCCAAAAGCTCTTTCACTGCCTGCTGGCGCGCGTTTATCTGCGCCAAATCCAAAAGCGGGCACTCAATCCAGCCGCGGAGCTTGCGCGCGCCCATGCTGGTTACGGTAAAATCAAGCACATCCAGAAGCGTGCCGCGCTTAGTGCCGTCACGCATGTTTTTAACAAGCTCCAGATTGCGGATGGCAGTGGCGTCAAGGTTAATAAATTTTTCCACGGCTATGCGCGTTAAGCGGTTAATATGCGTTAAATCCGCCTTAACGGTGCTGTGCAGATAGCGCAGCATGTGCTCCGCCGCACTGTGTACAAGGGCATCGCCACCGTATTCGCTGCCAGCAAAATGCGCGGCAAAATAATCAGCATTTTCGTTTTCTTCCTGATAGAAAGATATTGCACATTCCGGCAGCTTTGCCTTCAGCCATGCTTCCAGTTTTTCCCAGCCTTCAATGCCGCTGTATACCACCGCTTCCGCAGGCTGAATGCGGAACAGCTGCTCCTGTACCGCGCTCAGCATTTCGCTGCCTTCGCCGGTAAACCACTGGCACTCGCCGGTAGAAATATCTGCCGCCACAAGGCACAAACGCGCGCCGTCCTGCTGCAAAAACACCAGGAAACGGTTATGCTTGTCGTCCAAAAGCTGCTCGTTTAAAGCCGTGCCCGGCGTAATGATTTTTATAACCTTGCGCTCTACAATGCCTTTGGCAAGCTTGGGGTCTTCCACCTGCTCGCAAATGGCAATGCGGTAGCCTTTTTTTATCAGTTTGGCAATGTAGCCGTCAACACTGTGGTAAGGCACGCCGCACATAGGTATGCGTTCTTCAAGCCCCGCGGCACGCCCGGTTAAAGTAATATTCAGTTCGCGCGACGCCGTTAAGGCATCGTCAAAAAACATTTCGTAAAAATCGCCCAAACGGAAAAACAGCAGTTCATCCTGATGCTGGCGTTTAACCTCCAGATACTGCTGCACCATAGGCGTATAGTTTGCAGCCATTTTATTCTGCCTGTCCTTTCACAAGCCAAGTCTGCGCATTGCAGATTTTTACGTTAACCTTCTGCCCTGCCGTAAAAGTGCGCCCTTCCGTGGGCCACAGCACGAGCTTGTTGGTGCGCGTCCTGCCGCTCCATACACTGAGGTTATTGGCGCTCGGGCCTTCGGCAAGCACCTCGTAGGTTTTGCCAACCATTTCTTCGTTGCGCTTCAGGCTGTTTTCGTTCTGCACGGCCATTAAACGGTTAAGGCGTGCTTTTTTAACGTCCAGCGGCACCTGCCCTTCCATTTTGGCGGCAGGAGTACCGCTGCGCTTGCTGTAAATAAAGGTGTAGGCAGCGTCAAAGCCAACCTCTTTTACAAGAGAAAGCGTTTCTTCAAAATCTTCTTCCGTTTCACCCGGGAAACCCACAATTATATCGGTTGTAACAGCGGCGTCCGGCACATAGCGGCGAATCATTTTCACAAGTTCAAGGTACTGTTCGCGCGTGTAGCCGCGGTTCATCATTTTTAAAATGCGGCTGGAACCTGCCTGAAACGGCACATGGAAGTTTTCACAGATATGCTCACATTCCGCAACCGCCTGAATAACGTCCTCACCCATATCGCGCGGATGGCTTGTCATATAGCGGATGCGCTCAACACCTGGCACATCATTTACGCGGCGCAGAAGTTTGGCAAACATGCCTTTTTCGCCAAAATCCTTGCCGTAGGAATTTACGTTCTGCCCAAGCAGGGTAAACTCTTTGTAGCCGTTTGCCACTGCCTGTTCAACTTCTTCCACAATGTTTTCAATGCTGCGGCTGCGCTCGCGCCCGCGCACATAAGGCACTATGCAGTAAGTGCAGAAATTGTTGCAGCCGTACATAATTGGTATCCACGCCGAAAAGCCGCTCTGGCGCACGCGGTTGCCTTCAAATTCGCTGTCAGCAATTATCATATCGTCATAAATGCGGCCGCCTTTGTCCGCCAGAAAATCTGTAAGAATTTCCTTAAAGCTGTTTACATGCGCAGTGCCTATTAATAAATCAATCTGCGGATGCTTTTTAATAAGCTTTTCGCCGTCCTTCTGCGCCATGCAGCCTGCCACGCAGATAACCTGCCCCGGATGGTTTTCCTTAACACGCTTCAGTTCCCCGATTTTGCCCAAAATGCGTTTTTCCGCGCTTTCGCGCACGCAGCAGGTATTAACAACGATAATATCCGCATTATGGAAATCGTCCGCTTTGGCATAGCCCATTTCCTCCAGCTGACCGGCATAGTGCTCGGCGTCGCTTTCGTTCATCTGGCACCCGTAATTGAGGATAAAATAAGTTTTTCCCTCAGCGGCATCAACAAAATTTTTATCTGAAATCATACTTACCTCCAAAAATCTCTAATAATAAATTATACCATAATTTAAACCTTTTCAGCAATTTTTGCAGTAAGCAGCGGCTAATTTTACGCTGATTTTTATTTTAATTATAGCATACTTTGACTTTTGCGTTATGTTTGATATAATAATTATAGAAAAACAAACGGCTGCCGATAGACGGTCAGCCGCAAATAATAAAAAGTTGTTATAAGTAACGACCGTCAAAGTTTGCGAGGCTAATGGCGGCCGTTACTGTTTTTTAGCGTAGTCTTTTCCGAGGGCATAGCCAAGAGAAAATACTGTTATTGTATAACCTATTACGGTTAACAGTTCAATAACGTCCATGCTATCCCCTCCTGCATAGTATTTCCGTTTTACGGATTTCTATGTCAACGGAGGGTCACAGTCCCTCCGGGGAGGGCTAACCGCCTACCGTTATGGCAGCACATTTGCCTAGATAGTTTAACAGAAAAATATAATCCTGTAAAGATACTTTAAGCGCACCCGTTAACAGCGGATGCGCTTGTTGTTTTTTATTATTAAATTTACCTTCCGTGCAGCCTGCGCTCTGCCTTTTCCGCATCATACGCAGCTTTCTGTTCAAAATAAAGTTCGGGCGTCCAGCCTTTTTCCAGCATTCTTACAAGCAGTTTGCCGGTGTTGGCAGCATCGTCATAAGCAGTATGCCACAAACCTGCCGTGTCAACTTCCTGCTCCTCGGTTGCGCGTTTCAGCCCTGTTGTAAGCTCGTCGCCCTTCCACAGCTTGTATGCTTCGGCAAGGTCAAGGTAATCTTCATACTGAACCGGGTTTTCTATTTTATGGCGCTCGCAGCCGGTGTTTAAAACTTTGTAATCTTCCGTGCCCCAGGCAACAAAATAAGTCTGCCCGGCTTCGTAAATTCCCGCCAGCTTCGCCACCATTTCCTGGTATTCAATGCCTTTTTTCATATCCTTTTCGGTAATCATGCAAAAATCCATGCTGTCTTTTGCCTGCTTGGGGTAAAAATGCGGTTTAACAAAGTTTTGTATTTTCCCTGCTTCCGCAAAATCTTCACCCTTAAGCCTTACCGCGCCAATTTCAATAATTTCCGAAAAAAATCCGCGCGGGCGCCCTACAGGTTTTGTATAGGTTGTAAACTCAAAATCCACCAGTAAAAAATCTTTCATCATTATGCCTCTTTCGTCAATTTATGTAAAAACGGTCAGTGACGGTGCAAAAGCGCACGTTCCACGCTCCAGTAAACTGCGTCCTGCCCAATCATATCGTACACGCCTCCGCGTTTGAGCATTTCCATTGCTTCATCCTGCAAACTGCAAAGGTAAATCTTTTTGCCGGCGTCCTTCATTTCCTGCACAATTTTGGCAAATTCCTGCACGCCGCTGATGTCTATATCCGGCACGCCGCGCATTGAAAAATACACATAGCCGTAACGCTTTGCCTTTTTGGGTATCTCCTCAAGGCGTTCCGTATTGGCAAATACAATCGGCCCGTTAATGTAGCAAACCAGCCCGTCATCCGGCAAATCCTCAATTTCTTCGTGCAGACGCTGCGGGTCAATTTCGTCATAAGTAATGCGCAGGTGCGAAAAACGCACAGCCTGCAAAACAAGCCCGATAATAACACCAATCATAATGGCGGTTGTCAAGTCAACTATAATGGTCGTCAGCATGGTAACAACAAATTTTAAAATAGCGCCTTTAAACTTGCCTTTTAAAATAAAATTAATCGTTACCCATTCGTTCATGCGCCATGAAACCACCATCAAAACACCGGCCAGCGCCGCCAGCGGAATCTGGCTCATTACCGGCGCCAGCACAAACATGGCAAGCAAAATGCCAAGCGCATGAAAGATGCCCGTCAGGCGCGTAACCGCACCAGATTTTACCGCCACACTGGTACGTGCAATAGCCGCCGTTGCCGGAATGCCGCCAAAAAACGGCACTATGATGTTGCCAATGCCCTGCGCCAGAAGTTCACGGTTGCTGTCGAGCCTTGCGCCGGTCATACGCGAAGCAGTTGCGCCGCACAACAGGCTTTCAATCATCGCCAGCACCGCAATACTCACGGCCGGCGCCAAAAGCCCGATAACAGTACGGAAATCAAGCAGCGAAGCAAGCTCCAAGCGGTCATCCAAAATAAGCGTTGCCGGTATGTTTCCTACCACCGCCACATCAAGGTTCAGCGCAATATTGGCCGCCGTCGCCACAATAATGGCAAACAGCGAAGAAGGTATATACTTGCTGTACCGCATCGGAAACAGCAGCATCATCAGCATTACAAACAGGCCAATGCTCACCGCCGTCATATTCGGCTCAAAACCAAGCTGCCAGTAACTTAAAAACTTCTCCGTTACGCTGCTGCCTTCGGAGGTAACGCCAAAAAAATTATCAATCTGCCCCATGGCAATAATAACGGCAATGCCGGAGGTAAAGCCGCTGATAACCGGCATCGGGATGAACGAAATCAGCTTGCCCAGATGCAGCACCCCGGCTATAACGAGGATAATGCCTGCAAGCACTGTTGCCACAAACACGCCCTGCAAATCGTACTGCGCAATGATGGACATCAAAATCGCCGCCATCGCGCCCGTCGGGCCGGAAATCTGAAAATACGCTCCGCCCAGTGCGCTGATAATTACACCGGCAATAATTGCCGTAACAAGACCGGAAGCCGCCGTTGCACCGCTGCCAACGCCAAACGCCAGCGCCAGCGGAATAGCCACCGCCGTTACCGTCAGCCCCGCCATTAAATCCTTCATCAGCATCATTTTGTCGTAATTGTGGAACTCTCTAATCAAATCGCGCTTATAGCGCTCAATCATCATCACAAACAACCCCTTCGCCAAACAAATTTAAACGCAAATTATAAAACAGCCTGTATTTATTTTACCATAGGCGAAGCGCCCAAAACAAACCTTTGCCGATAAAATTTTACGCAAAGTTTTTTATAAGCCTTAATCCCTTACAACCATATAAACGCCGCCGTGATAAAAAAATTAACCGCCGCCAAAATTTTTTGCGCATAATTTTTTAAGCCGGGTTAATTTTATCCGCAGTTAACCGTTTATGTGGATGAGAGTTTCTTTTCTTTTCTCTTTTTTACCTGTTTTTTCTCTTTATCTTTTCTTTGCCATCTACGTTCAAACCTTGTTCTAAGTTAATTAAAAGATTATTATATATAATCTACCTTGTTCCCTAAACTACTACCGTACGGTAGCAGTGTTACCAAAGCTTCCCGCGCAAAAACAAAAAGAGCAGCTTTTTAAACTGCTCTGCTATTTTTACCCACCAAAATTTTCAGTTATTATTCTGTCAAGCTGGACTTTGATATTGTCAAACTCACAATTCAAATCCAAAGTACGAACAAAAATCTTATTGTCACGCATATCATAAAAAGTATCAGGCACTATACGTTCTTTCGTTTTAGCATACAACAACATGCCATTTACTTCTTTATCTGTTTTGGCAGCTTTATTTTTTACATAAGCATAAATCTGATATAAATTTGCTGAATTAATACTCTTTTTATCATACTGCTCTGACAAAATTCTGGAATAACATTTTGTGTCGATAATTAAAATTTTGCTGCTGTTCTCAAGAGTAATATCCGTATACATCTTCGGCAAAAATTCATCCGTCTTACCTGTTAAATCCCACTCTATCATTGGTGCGGATGGATTTAATTCCGGATAATGTTTCTGATAATATGCCAGCACAAATTTTTCATACAAATTGCACAACCTTTGCCCATCTAAAAATTTTGCCAGTTTTACCTTTCCATCTTTATTGATTAACATACCTTCAAACAGTAATCGGCAAAGATAAATTAACATTTGATACGAAGCATTGCCTTTACGGTAACTTAACAGCGACCAGTTTATATTAAGCGGATTGATGTCACTGACATTACTAAAAAACAACAGTGCTTTTTTCAAAGCCTTTTTATTTTCCTGTGTTACGTCACCGTGATGAAACAATAAAACTACCGCGGATTTTAAAATACGGTTTAGTAAATTATCTTCTGTCAATACTTCGTATTCACAGTTCAAATTTCTCTGCCGCTTTGACATTTGCTGCAAAGTGCCGATAATATCAACTTTACCACGCAAAGTTTTGCGCAAACGCTGATGTTTTAAATATTCTTTTGTCAGGCCCTGCTTCACCTGATGCTCAATTCCTCTTACAAGGACAGCAGCAAATAAATCATGGATATTTGTGAATTTTTCAGCACCTATTTTTTCAAAGCCTTCCTGCTGCAAAGCTTTATAGGCATACGCCAGCATATAATAAATGTTTTTTATTAAAATATTTTGCTCAGCACTCATTTATCAAAAACACCCATCAGCTTATTCTTCCAGTTATCAGCTTTGGTTTTCTCGTCAAACCAATATTCATTTAGCATTGGTAAAATATCGTATTCCACAACATTTTTTAGCCATACTTCTACATCTGTTCGGCAATTATTATCATATACAAAATAACTGTGGCCAATGCAGAAGCCTTCACCCAGGGAATCATCCTGCGCAATTTCAGAATTTAAACTTTTAATTTCAGCAATTAAATCATTATACACAGAATTATCAATATCACTCTGCATACGTTTAAATCCATCACTATCAAAACCGGGGTTCATTGTAAAAAAGCTGAATCGGCGGCGAAGCGCATAATCAATCATGGCTATACTGCGGTCAGCAGTATTCATCATGCCGATAATGTAAACATTAGGCGGTACACTGAATTGCTCATCTTTTTTATAAACAAGTGTTACCGGCTTATTACGGTAATCGCTTTCGATAAGCATTAACAGCTCACCAAAAATTGCACTTAAATTACCACGGTTTATTTCATCAATAATAAAATAATAATTATGTTCTAAATCATTACGGGCTTTTTGGCAAAATTCATAGAATACACCGTTACGCAGTTCAAAACCGTTTTCCGTTGGGCGGTATCCCATTACAAAATCTTCATATGAATAATTTTGATGGAACTGCACCATAGCAACTTTACTATTATCTTCCGCACCGATAAGTGAATAAGCGAGACGCTTAGCAGCATAAGTTTTGCCTACTCCCGGTGCGCCCTGCAAAATTATGTTCCTTTTAAATTTTAACAACGCAACAAGTTTATTGTAATTTTCTTCCGTCATAAAAACATCGGTAAGAAAATCTGCTTTTGTATATTTATTATTTTCTTCTTTATTTTTTACTGCTTCAACTTCATCGTTTTCAGGAGTATTTAGTAAAGCTTTACGAAGTTCATCACGAAGTTTCCATAAAAATGTCCCGTCTTTTTTGTTTTGAGTATACTTTCCTATATAAAGAATTGGCCAATATTTATTTCCATCATTTTCCAATCTTTTAATTATCGGGCAATTAGTAACTTGTTGCACTCTTTTTGCCAATTGCCACGACATATTATTATAATAATTAGGCTCTCCGCCAAAATCTGCTGCCAATTGTTTACATGTTATACCATCAGGAAAATCTAACATTTTCAAAATCAAATCTTTTGATTCTTTCGTAAAAACATTCTCATTATTAAATAATTTTCTCCACTGACTAACACTAATACCAGGGTCATACTCTTTTAAAGCTGGCCACCATTCATTATTATTTTCAATATTCTTCACTTTATTAACTATAAACCAAACTATATCCTGCGTTAAAATTTTAAATTCTTCATCAGGATAGCATAAATCATTTTGCAAACGTTTTTTAGATAATGCCAATAATTCAGTATCTTCTAAAACGACTTTATTGATTTCATCAAAAAATTGACGGCATTTTTCTATGTTATCATAATCGGCATTTTTAGGTATCCAATTAGCGCCTAAAATTTGGCTGCAATCTTTCATTACACTATACTTGGAAATGTAATACTTGTCCGGATAACGTAAAAACAAAAAGTTGCTGACTGATAAATTTCGTTGATAAGAATAAGTAAAACTGCTTAATTTTGAATTTGACTTATATTTTATAAAAAATTCTTGTGTTTCTTCTTGAAATGTTTTATTTCTTACCGTAATATCTTTACTTTCATCAAATAATTCTCTAAACCATTTTCTAACTGTTTCAGGTTCTATTTCAGCTGCCGCAAGAATAAACTGACGTGGATAGTAGCGAAAAGTTTGTAAAATATTATTTTTTACTTTTTTATTTCCGCTATATGGCGTTTTTACAGAATCAGCAACAGCCATAGAAAACATGCCTCTAAAATTAAGTGCATCTATATTCCAATTATCCTGAAAAGTTTTTACAAAACACCATTTATAAATTTCTTCCTGGTTTACACGCTCAAAATTTTCTTTATACATTTCTATATATTCTTTTAACTTTTCTTTATTAAAAGTAATCATATTAAAGCTCCTTTTCATTCGTTTATTTAAATTTACTAATCAAATTATATCATAAAAATTTAATTTTTACTTTTTATCATTTTCTGCTCATTTTTCGCATTTAGCAGATAAATAAGCTTTGATTTGAAATTTTATTATATCTCAAAAATTTAACGAATGTTTGTAATAGCAAAAACTCCCGTCAGACTTAAGCCCAACAGGAGTTTTGTTATATGCAAATTAAATATTAAGTTTTGGCGTTTCTACTTTTACAGCACCAGCAAACTCAAATCGCCGACGGCATTTACTACGCTGCGGACTTCGTCCAAAAGCGCCAGACGGTTATGTTTAACGTTTTCGTCCTCGTCCATAACCATTACGTTATCAAAGAAGGTGTTAACCGGTTCGATAACTTTTTCGGCAGCTTTCAAAACGGCTGCGTAATCAAACAGCACCATTTCGGGGATGATTTCTTTGTTGACTGCTGCCACAACCTTTTGCAGTTCGCTTTCACTTTCATGTTTAAACAGCCCTGCGCTGATGGCAACTTCTTTTTCAATCTTTTTGCACAGATTGCTTACGCGCACGGAAACCTGTACCAGCGGTTCAGCGCTGCCTGCTTCCACATAAGCGGCCAGTGCCTGGCAGCGTGCTGCGATTTCCACAACGTCGTCGCAGCGTTTATCAGCAAATACGGCGTCGATAACGTCGTAACGGATACCCTGTTCCATCAAAAGGTTTCTTAAACGCTGTTTAAAGAAGTCCAGAATCTGCGGTACAAGTTTGCCGGTTTCTTCCGGTTTGATGTCCAGCAGATACAGCGCGCCGGCAATAACCTTGCCCAGCGAAATATGGTAATTTGCGTCCAGCAGGATGTTGATAATGCCCAGTGCCTGACGGCGCAGCGCGTACGGGTCCTGAGAACCGGTCGGCGCCAGCCCGCGGCTGAAGGTTGCGCAGATGTTGTCCAGTTTATCGCCGATGCCTACAATGCGGCCGATAACGGTTTTCGGCAGCTCGTCGCCTGCAAAGCGCGGCAGGTAATGTTCGTAAATGCCGGCTGCAACTTCCGGTTTTTCGCCGTCCAGCAGCGCATATTCGCGGCCCATTACGCCCTGCAGTTCGGTAAATTCAATTACCATGCCGGTAACAAGGTCTGTTTTGCAAAGCAGCGCGGTGCGGCGCAGTGCGTCCTCGTCAACCTGTGCTTCAACCGCATAACGCAGCATTTCCGCCATTTTAACAAGGCGCTCGCTCTTATCGTACATATTGCCCAAACCTTCCTGGAAGGAAACTGTTTTCAGTTTTTCCAGACGGTCTGCCAGTTTCTGTTTGCGGTCTTCGTTAAAGAAGAACTCGGCGTCGCTCAAACGCGCACGCAGCACGCGCTCGTTGCCGTGGGTTACAATGGCAAGGTGTTCGCTGCCGCCGTTGCGCACGGTAATAAACTTGTTCAGCAAATTTCCGTCCTCGTCCAGCACCGGGAAGTATCTCTGGTGCTCGCGCATCGGGGTAATAATGCATTCTTTCGGCAGGCGCAGGAATTTTTCTTCAAACTTGCCGCACAGCGCGGTCGGCCATTCAACAAGGTAGTTTACTTCTTCTAAAAGGTCTTCGTTAATCTCGGCTTCGCCGCCGTTCTGCGCAGCCAAATCCTTAATCTGCTGCAAAATCAGCGCGCGGCGTTCGTCCTGGTCAACCATTACAAAATTATCGTACATAACTTTTTTGTAGTCACCGGCAGACGGAATTTCCACAGCGCCTTTAACTCCCGCCAAAGCGGAATAAACTTTGTTGCCCATTTTGGTCAGCGCGGCGCTGATAAGCCCCTGGCTTTCGGCAGCGTCTTTAAGAGACTGCTGCATAAAGCGGTGGCCCATGGAATATTTGCCGCTCATTACGCCGCAGATTTCCACCGGCACAACCTGCTCGCCGAACAGTGCCACCATCCAGCGGATAGGACGCACAAAACGGAAGTCGTAATCCGCCCAGCGCATGGTTTTGGGGAAGGAAAGGGAAGTTAAAATGTCCATCAAAAGGCCCGGCAGCAGGTCAATAACCGGCTGGCCTGCCAGATGTTTAACGGCGTAAACGTAATTATCGCGTACAACAAGATCGTTAACGTCAACGCCCTGACCGCGGGCAAAGCCCTGTGCCGCTTTGCTCGGCGCGCCGCTTACATAGGCAATCTGCACGGAAGGCCCTTTGGCTTCGACAACAACGTCGGCCTGAGTTTCCGCAACGCCGCCTGCAATAAACGCCATGCGGCGGGGAGTGCCGTAAACGGTAATATCTTCAAACGGAATGCGCAGCTCCTGCATTTTGGCTGCGGCAAGCTCTTTAAGCTGTTTTAAAATGCCGGGCATAAACTTTGCCGGAATTTCTTCTGTGCCAATTTCAAACAATAATTTTTCCATTATAAATTCTCCCCTTTCAGCATCGGGAAGCCCAGCTTCTCCCTTTGTTCAACATACGCAGCCGCACACAGCCTTGCCATGGCACGCACGCGGGCAATAAACGCCGTTCTTTCGCTTACGCTGATAGCTCCGCGAGAATCGAGCAGGTTGAAGGTATGCGAGCATTTCAAAACGTAATCGTACGCCGGGCGGATATAACCGAGCGCGATGACGCGTTTTGCTTCGGCTTCGTATTTATCAAACAAATCAAACAGTAAATCGGTATCGGCTACTTCAAAGTTGTAGTAGGATTGTTCAACTTCGTTGGTGTGGAATACATCGCCGTAGGTAACACCTTCCACCCACTGAATATCGAATACGTTTTCCACGCCCTGAATGTACATGGCAAGGCGTTCCAAACCATACGTAATTTCTACGCTGACAGGTTTAACGTCGATGCTGCCAACCTGCTGGAAGTAAGTGAACTGGGTAATTTCCATGCCGTCCAGCCAAACTTCCCAGCCAAGACCCCAGGCGCCCAGCGTCGGGGATTCCCAGTTGTCTTCTACAAAGCGGATGTCATGTTCATCCTGATGGATGCCAAGTTCTGCAAGGCTTTGCAGGTACAGCTCCTGAATGTTGTCCGGCGACGGTTTAATGATAACCTGGAACTGATGATGCTGGAACAGACGGTTCGGGTTATCGCCGTAACGTCCGTCTGCCGGGCGGCGGCTCGGTTCAACATAAGCCACGCGCCAGGGCTCAGGACCAAGCACGCGCAAAAACGTGCGCGGGTTCATGGTGCCTGCACCTTTTTCAATATCATAGGGCTGAGTTAAAATACAGTTTTGTGCGCCCCAGAATTTTTGCAGTTTCAAAATAATTGTCTGAAAATCCATAGTATCCCTCCTGTATTGGCTGTTACAAAAACGAAAGCCCCCGCCTCTGTAACAAAATAGTTACAGGGACGGAGGCATAGTCTCCGCGGTTCCACCCTGCTTGGCCGCAAAATTGCAGCCCGCCTCGATGTTTATAAAATTTATGCTCCAAGGCGCCTTCGCCGTCTGCGCCGGCTTGCACCGTCCCGGCTCGCTGAAATACGCGGTTACTACTCCTTATCATTGCTTACCCAAAAATATAGCAAATAACACGGCGTTTGTCAATGCTTAAACGCCGGTCTGGCTTAAAAAGTCCAAACTCTTTAAAGGCTTGTCCGTCTGGTACACAATAAAACGCTGCAAAATTTTTTCCAGCTCCATCAGCGTACCGCCGCGCACCTTAAACGGCTGCGGGTTCTTAAAGTCCAGCGTTAAAAGCTCGGTTAAAAATTCCTGCGCCTCACGGCTGAACGGTAATTCCTCGCCGCCATGGCAATCGCCGCAGATTAAACCTCCCTGCACGACGGAAAAATGCGCATCGCCGTCCGCCGGTTTGCCGCAGTTGACGCAGGTCTGGTACTGCGGCAGAATGCCCGTCAAAAACAGCAGCTTGACGATGAACGACAGCGCCACAAGGCGCGGGTTGCGCTGCATCAGCACCTCGCGCGTTTCCAAAAGCAGCTCGTACACTTCCTCCTGCTGCTGATGCTCCTCGCTTAAATGCTCCGTTACTTCGGCAATCAGCCCGGCATAAGCCATCTGCTGCAAATTAAACTGCGCCGGGTAGCTGATAAGCTCGCAGCTTTTTAAAGTGTCCAGCTTTTTGCCGCCGAAAAAATTAATGTCCAGCACCGCAAACGGCTGAATCAGCCTGCCGCCGTTAGTCCGCGCATAGCGCGCCCCGTAAGCTAAAAACGTAACCTTGCCGTGCGCGCGCGAAAAGCAGACTGCGTACTTATCCGCAGTCTGCCAGTTTTTAACTTTTAAAATAATCGCTTCGTCGCTGAAACCCTTGTCAGTCATTTTCATTCATCCGCATAAACCGGCACTTCCGGCAGCTTGCTGGCACGCACACGCGTCACGCGGAAGCCCTCCGTGCGCAGCACTTCAAAGCTCCAGCCGTCAACCTCAATCTTATCGCCGATTTCCGGCTTGCGCTCCAACAGCCCGAACACCAGACCGCCGATAGTATCTTCTTCCGGTTCTTCAAATTTAATATGCAAAAAATCCTGAATATCGTCCAAAAGCACAATGCCGGCAAATTCGTAGGTGCCGTCGGCGCGGTGCACAACTTCTTCTTCCTTCTCCTCGTCGTGCTCGTCCTGAATGTCGCCTACAATTTCCTCCAGCAAATCTTCCATTGTTACAAGGCCTGCCGTGCCGCCGTACTCGTCGGCAACAACGCAAAGCTGCACGCGCTTTTGCTGCATCGTCTGCAGCACCTTGCTTATTTCCATGCTCTCCGGCACAACCGTTAGCGCGTTCATGCGCGAGCGGATGTCAAAAGTAGCCTTTTCGTCGTCGGAAATATTCAGTAAACTGCGCACATGAATAACGCCCAGCACGTGGTCCTTATCCTCCTCGCACAACGGGTAACGCGTATGGCGCGTTGCCATTACCTTTTGGATGTTCTTTTCAAAGCTGTCCTCCGCATACAGGCACACCATGTCCTGACGCGGCACCATTACCTCGCGCGCAACGCGGTCGGCAAAGTCAAATACGTTGTCCAGCAGGCGGCTTTCCATGTGGTCAAGCTTACCGCCGCGCTCACTGGCGCTTACAATCATGCGCAGTTCTTCCTCGCTGCGGCTTATATCCTCCAACGGCACCTTGTCCATGTTCAAAAGCTTCAGCACCGCGTGCGATGCTGCGTTGAAAAAGATTACCAGCGGGTACATCAGATAATGGAAGAAAATCAGCGGGTAAGCAATCGCCATGGCGGCGCGTTCCACATGCCCAAGGCTGATAACACGCGGCACCAGCTCGCCAAACACCACATGCACAAACACAATCAGCAGAAACGTACACAGCACAACCACGCCGTCGTCATACCAGTGCTCGCCGATAAGGTCGAACCAGTCTGCCATAAGCCCCGCTAAAAGCGGACCGCAAAACCAGCCAAGAATCAGCGACGACGCCGTTATACCCAGCTGAATGGCGCTTAAATACGTGTCGCGTTTCTGCGTCATTTTTAAAACCAGTTCCGCAGTGCTGTTGCCTGCGGCAATCATTTCTTCAAGGCGTGCCGGGCGCATGCTTACCAGCGCGTATTCCGACACTACAAAAAATGCGTTTAAACCTGTAATTAAAAGGGCGGCTGCAATCTTTAATAAGTCCGCCACGTGACTGTCGATAAGACATCACTCCCAACTTTAAAATAAATTAAACGGTGTAGCCAAACTGTTTTAAGGCTTTATCCTTGTTGCGCCAGTCCGGCTTAACTTTTACCCACAAATCCAAAAATACTTTGTCGCCCAAAAGCGCCTCAATATCGCGGCGGGCCTCAAGCCCGATTTTTTTAAGCAAGCTGCCTTTAGCGCCGATAACAATGCCCTTCTGAGATTCGCGCTCCACAAAAATCGTGGCGCGGATGTAAATATCGTTGTTGCCGCGTACTTTAAATTCTTCAACCTCCACCGCAACGGAATGGGGAATTTCGTCGCGCGTGGAAAGCAGAACCTTTTCGCGTATCATTTCGGCGGCAATTACGCGCTCCGGCTGGTCGGTAATCATATCCTCATCATAATACGCGGGGCCTTCCGGCAGATGTTTGGTAATTTCATCAACCAGGCCTTTAAAATCGGTATCCTCCAATGCGGATACCGGCACGACGGCGGCAAAATTGTAATCGTTGACATAGTTGGCAATAATGCTGAACAGCCTGGATTTGTCCTCCAGCTTGTCAACTTTATTGGCAACTAAAATTACCGGCGTTTTTACCTTTTTCAGCTGCTCAATGATGTAATCCTCGCCTGCGCCGCGCTTTTCGCTAACGTCAACCACAAACAGGATTACATCCACTTCCTTCAGCGTGCTTTCAGCCGCGCGCACCATGTACTGCCCCAGCTTGTGGTGCGGCTTGTGGATGCCCGGGGTATCGAGGAACATAATCTGCGCATTATCCGTGTTTAAAATGCACATGATTTTGTTGCGCGTCGTCTGCGGGCGGTCGCTCATAATGGCAATTTTTTCGCCAATCAGCGCGTTGGTTAAAGTGCTTTTGCCTACGTTCGGCCTGCCGACCATTGCGGCAAAGCCGGTGTAATGCTTGTTCTTCTTATCTATTTTACTTCTCTCCTTTTTCATCCATGCTGGCGGCGTTAAAGCTGTAAGGCAAAAGCTCCTCTGCCGTCATTATTTTTATATCGCCTTGTAAATTACTCATCACAATTTTTGGTATGCCAAACTCGGCAATTACCTGCCGGCAAGCACCGCACGGCGCAACAGGCTTATCGCCGTCCGCAACCACGCACAATGCTTTAAAATCGCGCTCGCCCGCGCAGACTGCTGTAAATATAGCATTGCGTTCAGCGCAGCAGGTCAGCCCGTAACTGGCGTTTTCGATATTACAGCCGCAGTAAATTTTGCCGCTTGCTGCAAGCAACGCTGCGCCAACCTTAAAGCGCGAATACGGAGTGTAAGCGTTTTGCCTTACCTTTACCGCCGCCTGCCACAGTTCTTTCGTTTCAGCGTCCATCATTTCTGCTCCAAAAATTCTTCGCTCAGTTCAATCTCGCGCAGGGCTTCTTCTTCCTTGGCGCGCATAACAACTTTATCTTCTTCCACCATGTGGTCGTAGCCCAAAAGATGCAGCAAACCATGCACGGCAAGGTACACCATCTCGCGCGTCAGCCCGTGCCCAAATTCCTCGCCCTGACGCTGCGCCGTTTCGGCACTGATAATTATATCGCCCAAAAGGTGTTCCTCCGGTGCGTCCAAAAGCTCCGGCTCGTCGTCGCCGCCTTCGTCAAGCGCAAAACTTAAAACGTCGGTCGGGCGGTCAACATCGCGGTATTCACGGTTCAGGCGGTGTATTTCCTCGTCATCGACAATGGTAATGTCAACTTCTGTCTGCTCCGTCAGCCCGTGCAAGCGTGCCACGGCGTTCAGCCCGGCAATCAGCCTGTCCTCAAGGGCTTGGTCTATCTCAATTTTGTCCTGGTCATTTTCCAATGTTATCAGCATGTTTTTTCTCCCGTTTATGCTTTTCGTATTCCTCGTAAGCGCGGATAACTGCGCCGACAATCTCGTGGCGCACAACATCGCTTTCGCCAAAGTTTACAATGCCGATGCCCGGAGTGTTGCGCAAAATGTAAGCCGCCTGCTTCAAGCCGCTTTTTTTGCCGCCCGGCAGGTCAATCTGCGTCACGTCGCCGGTAATAACCATCTTCGAGCCGAAGCCGAAGCGCGTCAAAAACATCTTCATCTGCTCCGGCGTCGTATTCTGCGCCTCGTCCAAAATAATAAAAGCATCGTTCAGCGTGCGCCCGCGCATATAGGCCAGCGGCGCAACCTCAATCGTGCCGCGCGTAACATATTTCTGGAAGGTTTCGTTGCCCAGCATATCGTACAGCGCGTCGTACAGCGGACGCAGGTACGGGTCAACTTTGTCCTGCATATCGCCCGGCAAAAATCCCAGCTTCTCGCCTGCTTCCACGGCGGGGCGCGTTAAAATAATGCGCTCAACTTCCTTATTTTTCAGCGCCTTTACCGCAAGGGCAACAGCCAAATACGTTTTGCCCGTGCCCGCAGGGCCGATGCCAATGGTAATCGCATTGCGGCGGATAGCGTCGATGTAGTTCCACTGCCCCAGCGTTTTAGCCTTAACCTGCCTGCCGCGGCGCGTAACGATTATCGTATCGGCGTACATGCGGTGCAGCGCGTCCAGTTGTGCCTCGGCAATCATGCGGATGCTGTAACGTACGTCATGCGTCGTTATCGCCGCCCCCTGACGCTCCAAAAACAGCAGCTCCTTAAACAGGCTCTCCAGCTGCTTAACCTCGTTTTCATCGCCGCTGAAGGCAATGGTGTTGCCGCGCGCCACAATTTTGGCGTCGTAGCAATCCTGAATCACGCGCAAAAGCTCATCGTTGCGTCCCAAAACCGCCAGCATCTCCTGCTGGTCTGCTACTTCAATCAGGCCTTCGCTTTGCATTAAAGTCAAATCCGCGCTCCTTTCGTCACTCTTTTATCGTAATCTTTTTAATAACAACATCCTCAACCGGCCTGTCGTTAGCGTCCGTAACCACATGGCCGATTTTATAAACAACGTCCATGCCCTTCGTTACTTTTCCAAAAACGGCATGCTTGCCGTCAAGCCACGGGCAATCGCGCAGCGTGATGAAAAACTGGCTGCCGCCGGTGTTAGGGCCAGCGTTAGCCATCGAAAGCACGCCCGGGCCGTCATGCAGCAGTTTGCTGCTGAACTCGTCCTTAATTGTATAACCCGGGCCGCCCATGCCGGTGCCCGTCGGGTCGCCGCCCTGAATCATAAAATTATCAATAACGCGGTGAAAAATCACACCGTTGTAAAAGCCCTTGTTCGCAAGGTCCATAAAATTTTTGCAGGTGTTCGGCGCCAAATCCGTCGCCAAAACAATTTCAAAACTGCCCATATTCGTTTCAAACACAGCCGTCGCAGGCGGCAATTTTTCTGCCTCCGGCTCGCTGCCGCAAGCGCTTAACGCAAAGCTGCACATAAGCATTATTAAAAGCAAAACTTTTTTCAAAGCCGTTCCCTCCATGTAAAATAGCGTATAAGTATATTATAACTCTTTAAACCGAAGCGCGTCAAAAATTATAAATGCGCACGCAGCCAGCCGATAACTTCTTCCGCCGCCTTATTGCTGTGGTTGGTAAAGCTGTGGTCTGCGCCGTTTACAATTACCAGCTTCTTCGGTCGCCCCGCCAGTGCAAAGCTGCGCTGCGCCTGCTCAACCGCAACGGTTTCATCGTCACTACCGTGAATAATTAAAAGCGGGCGCTTCTGCCAGTTTTTCAACAGCAGCGGCAAATTGTAGTTATCAAGGTCACTGACAAAATCAGGCGTCAGTGTCAGGCTGCCGCGCTCATCCTCTAAATCAAGCGTTTCGCCGCCCTTTAAACGGCGGTAATTCTCATCACCCAGCGCGTTTTTAAACGTAGCGTGCAAATCATTGGGCGTTGCCCACAAAGCAAGCCCGGCAATTTCGCTGCGGCGCGATGCCGTTACCAAAGACGCCGCCCCGCCCATGCTGCGCCCAAGCAAAAACGAGCGCGGGTTGTTGTACTTTTTCAGCGCAAAATCAAGCACTGCATTAAGTTCTGCAATCTGGTGCGAAAGAATCTGGCTGCCCGTAAAATTAAAACGCAGCACATTTACAAACATCGAAGCCATCTGCGACAGATACGCCGCTCTGCCGCCGCCCTCCATGCTTCCGCGGAAGCCGTGCGCCATTATTAAAAGGTTGTTGGGCGCATCGTCGTACTGGCACGGCTGAAACTTAGCCTCCATATCGCCGTAAGGCCCGGTAATTGTTAATGGTTCATCAAATTTAACTCGCATTTTCAATCCTTCTTTTATGTTGTTATGCTTATATTATATCAAAACAAGCTAAAAATAAAAAACAAAAATATTTTACAGCCCTTTGCCAAAACAAACGCAAATTTTACGCACCATAATAAATTTTGTTGACAAACCCGCGCCGCCGTGGTATTATTACTATTGTTCCGTTATAAACGGATACCAAACGTGCCGAAGTGGCGGAATTGGCAGACGCACTTGACTCAAAATCAAGCGGGTTTACGCTCGTGCCGGTTCGAGTCCGGCCTTCGGCACCAAATGAAATTAACGCTTCTGATAATATCGGAAGCGTTTTTGTTTTTTATGCGTTTATTTGTTATAATAAATTAAAACCTTTAGCGAAAGGATTGCAAAAATGGAAAACCTTTTAGCAGAAATAGATAAACTTCAAAACGAATTAAAAGGCATGCGCCCGTTAAACGCAGCCGAGCTGAAACGCCTGCGCGACGAATTTATTATAGAAACCACCTACAACTCCAATGCTATTGAAGGCAACACCCTGACGCTGCGCGAAACGGCGCTGATTTTGCAGGAAGGAATAACCATAGCCGAAAAACCTTTGCGCGACCATTTGGATATCATCGGCTTTAAAGACGCCTTTAACTATATGGTTGAACTGGCAGGGCAAAATTCGCCGCTTACAGAAAAAACTATTCTTGATATCCACTCGCTGGTGCTTATGAGCGATGCCGAAAACCGCGGACGTTACCGCAAAGTTCCCGTGCAGATTTTAGGCGCTGCGCACACACCGCCGCAGCCGTATTTAATCCAGCCGGAGCTGGAACAGCTTTTAAAAAACTACATTAAATGGAAAGAGCAAAAGCATATTATTGAAGCCGTTGCCCTGCTGCACCTTGAATTTGAAGCCATCCACCCGTTTATAGACGGCAACGGGCGCACCGGCAGATTACTTTTAAACTTTGAACTCATCAAGCACGGATTTTTACCGGTAGATATTAAATTTACCGACCGTCGCAAATATTACAATGCATTTGATAGTTACCACACCAACAACAAAAATCCGCAAGCAATGATTGACCTGATTGCCAACTACGAAAAAGCAGAATTAGAACGCTACTTAAACATCTTAAAAATGCAAAACTAACGCACAAATGCAGCCTTTCAGGCTGCCTTTTGTTATTTACCGCCATAAAAGCAACGGTATCACAAAAAGATTTATATTGCTTAAAAGTGCATACAGCAACCACAGCACAATGCCAAACAATGCAACAATCAACATCGCCATAAACCAATGCGTCTGCAAAAAACTGATAACAGCAGCAATAAACATCACGGTTATAAAAATAATCTCCAACTTAGTCATCACTAATCCCCCTTTTAAATCGTTATCCCTTTCAAATACATAACTTGAAAAATAACTAAAAATATCTGCGCCAAACAAGCCAGCACTATAAAATCTTCCTTATCAAAATACTCCATTACTTTCATCCTTACCCGAACAGCGTTTTTGCGAGCGACGAATTATCCGGTAAATTATATAATCCAAATAAGATAACGGAAGTAATTGCCAATAAAAATATCAACGCTTGCCCACGATACTGCCAACAAAAACATTTTACCAAAGCATACATTACCGCCGTACACACCGAAACACACAAAGCATAAAACATTTTCAATCCCCCTTTTCCTACATTATAGAAAACAGGATAGCCAGTATTTGGCTATCCTGTTTTAATTACCAGTTTTTAATTTTCTGCATCCATGCAGCGGAGCTTTTGCTGTGCAAGCATAAAATCCATATTGGCCGCTGTCTTAATAAAAGTTCTTGCCCATTCTTTATTCCCAGCTTCCAAAATACAACCAAAGTCATATAAACCTTGGGCGTCATTAGCCTTTAAAAGCTTTTTAAACAGCGCAGCAATAACCTCATCGTTATAATCATCTTTTTCTTCTTCGTCATCTTCATAGTTATCGGCAATAACATCATCATAAAACTCTTTTGCCAAAAGCCCACCTACAAAACTACCTACTGCCCATGCGATTGGAAATGCCATAATGAATTACCTCACTTTCAATATATTTAATCGTTTAGACGATTAACCTTCTTTGTATTTATAGTATAAAAAATGAGATAGCCAGATACTGGCTATCTCAAAAATTTAATCATATTATTAAAAAATAAAATTTTCAATACTTAACTTACATAATTGTCCGCCATTATTACTTTTGCAAATCAGTTTATTTATTACTTTATCTTTACCTTTATGGCATTGGTTGATTATATATCCAGTTTCAGCTTTTAATTTTAAACAACTGTCTTTGCATAAATTAACATTAATATCCACGTTATCTGTTTGTATATACATATACATTGGGTACTAAAGTTAAAAAATTTCAACATACTTTAATCCAGCTATTTTTGCAATTTCTTGAACCGTTTCATTTAAAGTCTTATCGGAATTGTCTATAATAACAAAGTTTGCTCCATAATTTTTAACAAACTCAATCATTTTCTTATATTGATTATTTGGAAAAACCTTTTCTACTAAATCTGTATCGCTAGCACTGCGCTCCAACATACGTTGTCGACGCACTTCGGCATCGGCAAAAAGTATAACGGTCAAATCTGGAAGACCGGCTGTTTGCACCAGATAGTCAAATAAAATATGATTGTTCGCAGTATGATTCCAAAAATATGTGGAACAAAGATGCCGATCAGTCACAACATTAGTTCCTTTTGAAATTTTGCTCAGATATAGATTGCCAAGTCCATAGTATAAAGCTTTAAAATCATCATCCATTTCTTTATTGATGTACTTCATCATACGAAGGTAGTTTTCCATTCCATCAGTATCTGTTAGATAATGCAATGGTTTTTCAATAAAGGTAAAATTATACTGTTTTGCCAACAATTTAGCAGTTTGTGTTTTTCCAACACCGTCTAATCCTTCGATTGCAATATGCATTTTTATTCCTTTTCAGGTCTCCTGTTGCCTAATCTATAATTTTTGAAATCAGAGTATCCATTATGAGCAGTACGACAATAAAGCTCAGACTGTTTGCCAACGGTAAAAGAATCCTTTTCAGACAAGTATCCAGACACGCGGCGCAAACGCTTAATATGTTCATTACCACAAATTGGGCAGAATTTAGCAAATGTTCCCTTCGCACCACAAGAAGAACAAATATCCAAAGGGTAATTCACACCAAAATAACCAATATTCTGAGATATAGCATAATCAACTAAATCCTGAATAGCAGAGCTATTTCCAATTGGTATCTCATTAAGTTCAACATATGTAATGTGACCACCATTACATATGTTATGAAATGGTGCCTCTAAATCAATTTTATGAAAACAATTTACTGCAATATCTACAGGAACATGAAAAGAGTTAGTGTAAAAACCTTTTTTTGCTACATATGCAGTATGAATATCGTTTACAATATCATGCTGCGGAAAGCGTCCCGAAATTCCTTCTCCAGAAGAAGCCAATAGCGAGATGTTTAACTGATTTTCTTCAGCGAACTGATCTGTCAAATTACGCATCTTATGAACAATTTTCAACCCTAAATCTCGCCATTTTTCTAATTCTTCTATAGGGAACTTAGCTAAACCAAATAACATCATAACAGCATCCCATAACCCTATAAACCCAATAGAGAGCGTACCGTTCTTCAACATATCTGCGTTATTCCCTTTATCATATCCTTGATAGAGACATCCTATTTGGAGGTGAGTAAGTGTTGCCTTTTCTGAGTGACAGAGAGTGTTAAAACGGTGCAATAATAGCTCCATTGCATTCAGCATTACACAAGACAGATCTTTGTAAAAAGCAGGTAAATTACCTATGTTTCTTGCAGCAATTTGAACCAGATTAATTGATATCGCGGCAATATTGCCACGATGTAGAGAGCCACTCTTACCAAAACGATTTTCACCTATACGAGTGCGACAACCCATAATTCCAAAGCTGTCTGGATCGAAATTTCTATTAAATGTTGCATCCATATTTAAGTAAGTAGGATTCATACATTCTGCTGTAACTTCGCAGGCCAACCTAAACAGATCATAATTTGGAGAACCTATACAGTGATTAATGTTTCCTTTAACTTTGAACACTAGGTTGGGAAAAGCCTGTCCGCTTTTTCTATATGCGTTTAATAGACATCTAGTAAGTAGTCTTCCTTTTTCTGTTGTACATAGGCCAAAATTAAATGTAACATACGCTTTTTCACATCCTTTACGTAATGGAAAGTTTAAAAGTGAAAGTAATGTAACAAGTTCATTTTGGATATCATACTCTGATTCACTATCAATATATTTAGATAAATCTCCATCAAAGTCTATAAATCCAATTCCACCAGACTGCTGATTAGTTAAAGCTGTAATCCCATACGCCAATTTAAGAATAGCGTCATGAAAATTTGATGCGGATACAATTAAATCAGATGGGTTTACACCGATGCAGTTATAAGTAATATCATAAAATTCCATATCGTGGATATGGAATTGACACTTTTCATGCATTTCATACAACCACGGCGGAATTACAGAAGACAGACGGCTTTTTTTCACCTGTTCACCCAACTGAATAATTCTCGATGAAGCATTTTCTTCGCAGTTTGCTAATTCACGTTCATGTTTTCGCATAACAGTCCTCACTCTTTTTGTTTAATTCTATCATATTTTGGTTAGATGAACCAACAAAAGGTTTTGTCAAGGTTCGCTGGTCGACACGAAAATTACCAACTTTCAGCCAATGAAGATTTTTTCTCAGCAATAACGGAACATCTTCTAAATTATTGCCGGTATAGACACATAGGTCAAACCTCATATTTACTAGCAGCTCGGTTAACTCAATCAATGCAGGCAGTTGCTCTAGCGGTTCACCACCGGATATTGTAAGTTTTTTGTTTTGGCAGTGTTTGTTGATGTATTCCACTGCCTCAGTTATGCTGAGTAAAACTCCACCATCAGGATTTTGTAGTTTTTTATTGTGACATCCTTCACAATTTCGGTGACACCCTTGAAGAAACAAAACACTTCGAATTCCTGGTCCATCTGCTGCACTTGTTTCAATAAAACCTCCAACTTTTAAATTCATATTTTTAGTTCCTCGTACTTTCTTTCTCCAAACAAGTCAAACTTATTAATGATAGTCTAAAGCTGTACATTTAGTATAGCTTTAGACTATTTTATATAAATATAAGATAATAATTTGCAATAAGAATACAAGATTAAAACGGCCAACCATTAATGCAAATACTGTCCTCAGACACAAGAACCTCCATAATTCTTTGACTATGTTTGAATTCTACTCCCGGTTCATATCGGTCACTCAACAACAATACCTTTTGATTTTTTGATCCTACCCAATCACGTTTATCATCATATTCATTTTGTATAAACGGACCGTCAACCAGTATATCAGTGTTATCAAGCAGCCGTTTGATGGAGACATCATTAGTTGAATTTAAATCCTCATATAAATATCCTGTAAAAACAAGCACCGATAATCCTGCTGATTGGCACCATTCCGCAATTTCAGCTAACCCCAGTGCTTGAAGCATTGGCTCTCCGCCAATGAAAGAAACCCCTTCGACACCGAACTGTTCTTTTGCAGTTTTAATCAGTTCTATCACATCTGCTGTATCAACTATGATGTTTACTTTTATTTTTTGCATTTCAGGATTGCAGCAACCTGGGCAACGATTTTTGCACCCTTGTACCCATATAGCAAAGCGTTTTCCAGGTCCTTCTGCCTCCGTGCACAATCTCACGGAGGCAATATTAAGATACCCCATACCTTACCTACCTTAATTCAAAGTCAAATTCTGGTTTATCCAAAAAAAGTGGCTTAATAACTATTTGTCTGTTTCTAATCATATTAGAGCGTTCAAATATAAACTCAGATAGAGGGTTGATAATAACACTTTCCATCACATTAAGCAATCCACGTCCACCATCTTTCTTTTCGGCTTTTTTACCAATAGCCATAAAAATAGCATCTTCTTTTTCAAACACAATTTTGGCACCATAACGTTCTTTAACAAACTCTTCAATAGTTTTAAATTTGAGTTTTGCAATCTTTGTAAATACTTCTGGATCATCAATGAAATTGAAGGCAACAATATTATCGCCAATTCTGTTCAACAACTCAGGTCTTCCGAGTTTTGTGATGAAATGCTCTTGCACCTTTTTAACAAAAAGCTTCTTCACCTCTTTCGGGCTCAAATCTGCACTAACTTCAGCGGCACCGATATTAGATGTAAAAATAATGATTGTTTCAGAGAAGTAAACCGTTTCACCCTTGCCATCAGTTAATCGACCATCTTCCAAAATCTGAAGAAACTTGTCAAGAATTCTTCCATGGGCTTTTTCAATTTCATCAAACAAAAGAACGCAAAAAGGTTTTTCTTTGACGGCATTTGTGAGCTGTCCACCGGCTTCGTAACCTACATATCCAGGAGGTGCTCCAACCAATCTTTGGTCACTATGCTCATGGTTATACTCAGACATATCAAATCGTATACAAGCATTTTCATCACCAAATACAAATGCTGCAAGAGACTTTGCTAGTTCTGTTTTACCAACACCGGTAGGTCCAACAAAAAACAGTATTCCTTTAGGCTTTTTCTGCTTAGATGAATGCTGCAAACCAGAAAATCCTGTATAGGCTCTGATTATAACATCTTTTACTTTAGAAATAGCTTCATCTTGACCTTTCACTCGCTTACTAAGTTCTTCCTCAATTCTTTCAACTTTATCCTTTGACAGTTCCTCCCAAGGGCTCACTTTTTCACCGTACTTAAAGAGGTTAATCAATTTCTCGAAAGAAAGTTTTTCAGGCATCTGACGAGATAGTTTTATCATCTGCGCAATATCTCTAAGAGTGAACCCATCCAAAGCATCGATCAAATCATCTTTAGCATTTTTATCAGCCATAATGTTTTGGCTGATATTTAAACAAGCCATATTAAATTCGATAAAGTGTTCTCTTTCATGATGTCCCGGCATTGGAACATTTACAGAACTTACCATGGAGTTATTGAGATAAAATGCCGGGGGAATCATAGCATTGTTTTTCGCAACGATAATAACGATATTTCCAACCGATGCAAAGTCACTTTTAAGCATATTATAAGACTGGCTGGACTCTAATATCTTGCCGAGAGTTGTTAAATAGTATCTCTCTTTTTCAGAAAGTGAATTTGCGTTACCAAAAAGGTAATCTGAATAATCCAAAACAAATGCTGTTTTATTGGAACCATTTTTTATTACGCTCAGCATATAGGGAAAGAATTCGTCCGGATTTTTGTATGTATTCCCATATTGAGCTGTAGAACTCACATCAAAATCTTCGCCAAGGTCGTAATCGGAATTATTCGATTGCTGCGGAACGTTATTGTCGGGATTAGCGTTTATAATTTCATCTGATACAGAATAGTCAATTCCATCAACTCTGTCCCACTTAACAATCTGCTTGTAACCTTTATCACGAACATATGCAATAAGTGTGTCAATAACTTTATCATACTTTCCAAAGTTTTTAGGATTGAGCATAATATCAGATGTGTTACCAAATACAATAACCGAAGATTTGTAACCTATATCTCTATTAAAACGCTCAAGCCATATATTCATTTCTGCCATTATTTACTCCTCCTATCGGTATTGGGTGTACTGTTCACATCCTTGTCCAATTTATCCGGATTACTCCACAGCACTCTTTCATCAGAAAGTTTTATTGAATACACTTGCTGCAAGTCAACATTAAATTTTTCAATGTCCTTTAAGCAAGTCATTCCTTCATAGTTATCAAATTTGTAAGCAATTTTCCCATGTAAATCAATATTGCAAATGGCTCTTTTACCGGAAGGCTGTTTTGCAACTATTTTTACATAATTTTTTCCCTCCATTTGAACCACTTGAGGTTTTTCGACCGTAAACTCTTGGCTCCTAAGCAGCTTTATAATAGCCTTGACGGTTTCCCTCCTTGTTTCTTCTGTAATATGCGTATCATCCACTTCATTTTCTAAAGCATTAATTTGTTTTTCGACAGCTTCGACATCAATTTTTCCATTGGCAAGTCCGGAACGTAACTGATTTATTCTATCCAAGAATTGTTGTGTCTTTTCTTTATCCTCAATATTTTCGTTTCTTAACCTTGCTTCCGTATCATTGATTATCTCAACAGCATTTGTTCGTCTGTTACTGTTGATGGTCTTGGACTTCCATTCATCCGCCATTTTTTCGGCATTTGCAATAATAGCCTTTGCCCTTGCTATAAGCTCAGCTTTGTCGGTTAAAATGCCAGTATCAATTTTTTTCTTTAAATCTTGCAAACCCAACGCAGAATAATTAACAACAATAGAATTGGTTATACTTTTCAGTATTTCAAAGTACGCTTGAACCAGTTCACTTTGATGCTGTTGACGCTCAATCCTCATATTCTCAACCCTAAGCCGTTCGGCACGGTCAAACTCTTCTCTGGCAACGGATGCCAAAGACGACATACTTCTAATATATGACCCTACAGTATAACTCAATTCCCTAGCTTCTTCCGGGTCAGATATAAGCAAAGTTCTAATACGGGACAGATCCGATTCCAAGCGATTCATTTCGTCTGGAATATAGGCAGCAACCCCATCTTTTTTCATTCGGTTATACTGTTCCAAATAGCGAGAATAAAACTGCTCCGTTTTTGAACTTATTCTGTTCAAATAAATTTTTCTTCTTATAGCCGCTTCTAAAGCATAGGAATATTCATAAGATCTGCTCAAAGCTGTTCACCTCATTTCTTCTTTCTTTGCTTTTTCTTTCCATTGACTTTTGTAGTAAGTTTTGCATGTTCTCTCATAGCCCTATACGATTTAAGAGTCATACTTTTGATTTTATAGCCGTCAGCAATGTTTCCCAAATTAATATCATCTGTTAAGATGATTGGATTTTTTATCTTATACCGCAATGCAATAGAAAGGATTTTATTATCATTACGTTCTTTATCTAAATCATCAGATAATAATTCCGGATAACTATTCTGGCCAACATTGATCCATTCATATGAACGATAATTATTTATATTTCTAATGGCAGCTCTTGCGCAAAATGCTTCGTCCTCATCATCAGATGATTTTTTATCATCTAGTTCATCAAGAACAATCATTGGAACAATGAGCAATGCATTTTCTCCGTCAAACCAAGAAATCACCCCTGGCGCGTGCATCAGCGTGCAAGTATCAATAATGTAAACTTTATTGTACTTCATGAAAGAATCATCAAAGTAGCTAGCCAATGCACTACACAAACCATCAACATTAGCCTTGACATTTGCGAAAGAAGTGCCGGGGCGAATAAAGTCTTTGATATCAAGAACTTTATTGCTGAACTTTTCTTCTTCGTCTTTCCACTGTCGAATTTCGTCATACAAGTTACTGAGGCTATCCATATGCTTGATCACGATTTCATTATACTTTTCGTTGCTGGCATGAGAATACATATCAAATTCCGGGAGGAATTCTTGGATACGAATATAAATCCGTTTCATATTAAGAAAGATTTGTTCCACTGCTGTATATTCTTTAATGTTAAAAACTTCATCATCTTTAAACTTCTCAAACAAATCAGAAATACCGGTATTTGAGTATACTCTTTTGTATATACCAGTTTTGTTAATCCAAGTGATGTGTGATCTCTTAATTTTTTCAATGGCATTCCAAAGACTCCAAATATCATTCAAATCATTTACTTCTCCAATGATATCAACAATAGTTTGAATAACTCTCTGAATAATGCCTTCTTCTCGTAGCAGTGATGTAACGGAAGAATATTCTTCAAGAATAGATATAGCATCATTGATACTATTGCAGCGTTCTCGTATATATCCAACATCAAGAATAAACCGCTCCTTATCCGAAGAAGATATCAGCTTTTGATTATAGTAGCCGTTGCTTTTGTAGTTAAGCAAATCAATTATTTCAGCTTTTTTACTAATAGTTTCTTCTTTTTTTACAAGACGTTCAACATACTCAAGAAACAAGTCCTTTAATCCAATTTCGACAAGAACAAAAAGGATACTGTTTTCTTGCTCATAATACTTCTCAACATAAGGCAATAATTCTTCAGTTAAGTTGTTGAGTTGACAGGTCTTTGGCACGTAAGCTATTGCCATATTTTTAGCCGTACTACCTGCATATACAGTGATGATTCCGGCTTGAACAACAGCTTTATCATTTCTATAAAGAACATTGCTGCCAATACTTTCCGGAATCCAGATGATTAACTGTTTTCCTTTACTTTCTACCTTAAAAGAGTCTGCTCCGAAAACAAAACCCACCCTTAATTTTTTTCTTTTGCTTAGCTGGTCTGCTCTTAATTCTGTATAATATTTTTTATTAATACAAAACAGGTCATCTTTGCGTTGATAATTTCCAACAAAAGCGTTAACTTCTGACACAGGAACAAATTGTTCGATTTCGTCATCAGGATCTACGATATCAAGTTTAGGCAGACTTTTCATTTCATCAGGGCAAGAAAGCTCTGCACCTTTTAATGAAATCTCATGAAATTCCTCATTTTCTTCGTCCACAACTCGCCATTGCATTCCATAAGTTAAGTCAATCTTTTTAACTGTATTTTTCCATAAAACATCTGCTTCAAGCGAAGTTATATCTTGAATTTTGGTGGTAGGATATAGCCAGTTCATTTCTGTTCTTCTATTGTTCTGTTGAATGGAACTAAGCCATTCACGGATTGCAGAATATGGGAACTCAACACTTTCGGTTTCATCAGTCTCCATCACTTTAATACCGGTTGCATTTTCTTGATACAGTCGTGTATCTTTTATAAGGGTTCTGTTTATCAAATCATAATAAATCGTAAAAGTATCTTCTGCAATAGTACCAGGAAGAAGCCCTTGCATCTGCAACTCTTTGCCAATTTTAGTTAGCTGTAAATTTCTCATAGGAACCGTTGATAACTCAGTTTCATTATCAATGCCTGAAATGTTAATTGCTCCCATATCGTGAAGGGCAAGCAAACAAGGCCGAATTAATAAATCTGCATCTGAAATAGTAAAAATACTCTTAAAAAAATCAGATATTGAAACGCCTTCATACTGAGTTAATACATTACATCTATTGATTGCTTCAAGAATGACCCATTCTATCGCCGTAGATTTCCTCTCAGTAAAATGAGAAACCTCAACCTCGTATTTTATGCAAGGGTAAGACATTATAACCTCGGATATAATCATAACCTGCCTCCGTTCTCGATGTATTCATCAATAACTTTTGCTTCAAGTTGAGGCGTAATAAGTTTGTTGCAGGACTTAAAACAACCTTTTCGATTCAAAGTCTCAATTATATTCTTATAAACGGGAACTGTCCTGAATCCAGGCATATCCATATTGGGCAATTGAACTTGCTGGTTTTCGTACATATCCTTTGCTCCTACAATAAACAAAAGTTCCTGTGCTCTCGAAAAAGCAACATTGATTCTTTCAAAAGCAACAACATGCTTACTTGCTTTTCTACTCCTGTTGTTTCTAACTAAGCAGGTAATTATAATATTTTTTTCCTTACCTTGGAATCTATCAACAGTATTGATATCGACATCTATCGCAGAAAAGTCGTAAGTTCTTTTGGCTTCTCTAAATGCTTCTCGAAGTTCATTCACCTGCATTTGATAAAAACTAATAACCCCTATTGTTTTTCTGTTGACGCCACCATACCCTTGTTCCTTATAAGTATCTGCAATCTTCTTGAGCAATTCCATAACAATGAATTTTTCCAATACATTGTAATTTGAAGTGCTGTTATGAGGCCGAATCTCGTAAATAGCTTTACCACTAGGTGTATAAGAGGAATCAATCCAATATGCGTGTCTGTCAGGTACGATAAAAGTGCTTCCATCAACTCCCTTAATTGTCAACCCGTGGCTTTTCTCCATGTTTTCAACATCTTCTGAAAGGCCGCAAGAAAGACGTTGCTCATAAAATCTGTTGATGATGTCCATGATATCCGTATGCATACGGTATTGGACTAACAAAGAATGCTTAATTCTATCATCAGCCTGTTCAAAATAATCTTTGAATAAAGACGCTGTGACCATCTTTCGGAATCTACGGAAGTTTTCCTCAGTAAGCAAATCACGCACTTCTTCAGGCGTATCATACTCACTCTCAACAAGTTCCTTGTATGACCCTTCATGTTCTTTGAACATAGGAGGAAGTTGCCTATGATCTCCGACCAAAATAGCCTTTCTTGCTTTCATCAACGGAATTAACAGTTCAGGCGGTGTAGCCTTACTTACTTCGTCTATTATGACAACATCAAAGTCATCATATCCATTATCGGTTAGATTACGCATATTGTCAGTACAAGAAATACCTACAACATTGCAAGCGTTAATATAGAATTTCTGATAATACTCTTTATCATATTTAAACGCATCTTCATCAACTAAACGTTCTTTAAAAGACCGTAATGTTTTTTCCCAATCATCTCTGAAACTTTTTTGGTTATGTAACTTCTGAATATTCTCCTCCTTAAGCCGCTGTATATGTTCAACAATCTCATTTGCATTTGTTGAGTCAATTGAATACTTTTCACGTAATTTTCGCAAAGTCTGCTGTTTGCTGACAATCTGACCTTTGACATTCTTGATATTCTCATTTACTGAATCCAATTCAATTTCAGCAATTTTCTGTCTATTCGAAATATCAGAAATATCTACGGGTTGTCTATTGGAAAGCTCACACTTGATCTGTTTAAGCATCTTTTGGATAGTCATAGTCCATTCTGAAATAATTTTACTTAACAAATCAAAAGTACTACTTGTGGTATCAGCAGAAATGGAAGAAAGCATTTCTTTAGACAAAATATCTTCTTCATCACTGGAAACATCAACGATTGATGAAGAAAACTTAAGTTCATCAATTCTTTTCTTAAGCACCTTTATTTGCTTTTTGCATTCAGCCTCGCCATCTTCATCTTCAGTAGTAATATATTCTATAAGTTTCTTCTGTTCTTCCTGTAACTGGCTGGTAAGAATCATCATTTCACCATCAGCGGAGCTATCTGCCCCTACTTTTTCTCGAAGCTTCTTTACAAAGTTCTCAAGAATCGTAAGATTTTTTGCGATTAAAACAATGCACGCCTGCTCTTTGCCAAGTCCCATATCATCAAGGTCAAGTTTTTTAGGCGCTATATATACACCTTTTTGAATTGTACTTTCAATTAAACTGTTTAACACATCTTCACAAATGCGAACCATAGATTCAGAAAAATAGAATGGAATCTCTTTTTTACCGATAAAGCAATCTTCAGCAATCCTAAACTGCTGCTTATCATTTTCCAAAGAAGTGTTAAAATTATTGGCATCAGAAAATTCTTTGGAAATATCATCTAATTTACGGCGTATATTTCCATAGCTATCATTAAGAGATATAAGTTCATTGTTCAATTCAGCTATATCATAGTTAAACATCTTCGCATCGCGGATGTCCTTATCGTACAAGGCACCGTTTTTTTCAAGAGCGTCCCAAGCGTCAAGCCAATTCTTAGATACTTGGACAGCGAGAGCATTATAGTAGTATTTTAAGGCCTCGTCTTCAGAAAATTTTCTTGTACTAAGATCATCAATCCTGCGTTTTCGCTTTCCTTTCTGCCCTAATCTTATAGCACGAATTACCGGAGTATCTGCAAGTCGTTCCAACGCATTGTCAACCGCATCATTCGATTGAGAAGCTACAAGTACTCTGTATCCTTTTTTTACAAATTGATATATGGCTTCTGCAATAACCGTTGTTTTTCCGGTACCAGGAGGTCCTTGCACTAAGCAAAGGTCCGGCGCAGACAGCATCTTGTAAACGGCTTGTTTTTGATTTTCATTTTTAGCAATATGTGGATTGAGCCATTGATCAACAGAAACATTCTCTCCATCACCCGGAATACGAGCTCTTGCAACATTAAATAGCCACATCGCAAGATTTGGAGAATAGCATTCATCCATTTCAAGCTGCCGAATAGCTTGTTGAAATCTATGTATTAAAACAAAATCACCAATAGCTGACAATGCAAGAAATCCATTTGAATAGTAATTCCCCAAGACATACTCATGAACATATTGTGAAATACTCTCATCATCCAAGTTAAGGCGATTTATTTCATCAATATCTTTTCTGTTGAGCTCGTATGCAACTTGAACAATGTAAGGATTATCAAACTCATCATAAAGATCTTGCTCGGAAGCCGCGTCATCATCTTCTTCAGAATCGTCAAAGTAATAATTACTTTCGCTCTGCAGGCTATATGCAAGATGCATATCTTCCCCTGTCAAATTCTTACCTTTGTCAGAGGATGTAGCATTGTCCTTTAAATAGTATTCACTGACAACACCCTTATATCGTCCAAGTTCTACGCTATTAAATCTTTGACGTTTGTTATTGATGTCGCCCGCAAAATCAAAATGCCACTTATCTTTGGAATAGTTATTATCAAAGACTTGAATATCTCTGCCAAGATACTTTCGGAAAGCACTAAATGTATCTTTATTCTCAAAAACCAACCAAAAATTCAAGCGCTTTCTAACATCATCAAAAGCAACTTTGTAGTATTTACAACCATAAATCTGCCGTTTAGCCACTTCCATCTTCCATTGCAAATATTCTTTCCATTCCTCAAGTTTCTCTCCGGTGTACTCCGTCAAGGAACCAGCATTATCCAGAATATCATACAGAAAATTGCTGCGAATCATTTCTGGATTTTCATATGGAATTGCAACTACATCGGCTTCAAAATCTAACTGTTCAGTATTTGCAACTTCATGAATCGAATTGACAATAAATACTTTTCCTGAAATATAACCCTTGAACAATAAGGAAACATCATTGGGAATATAGCCATCGAGGAAATCTCCAGGCGTTCTTTCTGGTCTAATACCAAGCATTTTTACATCCAAACCATCACTTTGATGTGTGAAAGTAAGATTGCGGATATACATATGCTTTCTACAACCTTCCAGAAACAATCCTTTTAAAATCATATTCATCCGATCCCCTGACGGTATTTCCCTCAGCTTCGGAAATTTGTCGCACAGAACTTTTTCGCTTTTATTGATTCTAGTAATATTTTTATTATTTAATTTAATACAAATATTCTTGTCTGTATAACTTAAATCAGTATTATCAATTTCCTCATCGGCAATATCAAGAGTATGACTATCATAATAATTCCCATTATCATCCTCTATATCATCTGGTTTAGCAGGCTTATATTGTGAGTTAGATAAATTAGTGGCATTTCTTTTCAAACCCCAGTCTGCCCAAATAATGTCATCAAAAATTATAGCCATATTATTTCTCCAATCTGAACATTGTATTCGTTTTTATATTAGAATTGACAATTATAAATATTGGTTAGTCATTTCCTTATCTTATTTTTATCATTTTCCAAAAAACATTTTTTACCTTTATCAATTATTATTAAATTATTGGTTTATCTCCACTACCTTAACTATATCATACTGGCTTCTCAGCCGCAATCATGCCTTTGCCAAAAACTTCAATGCTAATTAAGTAGATCTTATCAACATTTGTAATATTTTGTTGTTGGCAGGCAATTTAAAACAACTTATATCGAAAGATCTGTATACCAAAACTTTATTTTTGAAGCTTGCCGTCATACATAAACTGTACACGTTTGAAAAACTCGACTTCTTCAAATTTATATTAAATTAGCTGCTGATAGCCGTTTATAAATCCTGCATTTACTATTAATATTTCATTCTCATTATTGTTTAATTTAGTTATTTCTTTATTAACATTATCTAAGTACTTTGCTAAATCTATTCTCATAAATATCATCCTCTTCAAAATTAACATTTATTTTTTCAAAAAGTAAATAAATAGTACAATAATAACTAATGCTACTAAACCAACGGTTGAAAATAATTTAGAAAATCCTATGGCAAAAATTCCTTTTATAGCGGCGAATATAAATACAAATATAGCACCTAAAGCATTCATAATAATTGACAAAGCACCAAGTAAAAATGAAAATCCAAAAATTATTAAGGCAATAACAAAAATAATTAATAAAATTTTTAACACTTTTATCACCACATTTAACGAAATTAATATTTAATTATTTTATCCATCGAATCTAATTCGTGAATCTTTTTTAATTTTTCAAATATAGAAAGTTCTGGATCATCCATAATGATTTTTTTCATTTTTTCTTTCCATTCCTTATTTCTCTTTACTTCATCAGGACTTGGTCTTCTGAAATTAGACATATATCAATCACCTCTATCATTGACTTTTTCACATAACTACAATAACATTACAATTTATTCCCACCGCGGATTATTAATAATTCCAGCAAATACCGGCTGCTCATCAACCTTGTCATATACCATAAAGAAGTAAGGTTTATTAAAAGTTAATTGAACAGCTTCTATCATCGTTTTAGAAAACGCAGTTCCAGACAAAAAAGACCACGCTTCAGTTCCATTTTCATCTACGAGAATGCCGCTTTTTTGGTTAACAGTGCTTAAATACAAACCGTTGTAACAGGAAAAACCTTTAGATAAATTTGCATTTGTCCCGTATATACTTTTTATACCCAGAGCTTTTAATGCTTCATCAAAGTTGACTTCTGCATCTACCTTAAACTTTGGCATAGTAAAATGGACTTCTTTTTTATTTATTTTTGTACTACCGGATTCTGTAATTTCACCATTATTAGAAATAGAACCTTTATCTTCTACTGTTTCTTCAAATTTCTCTAAATTTGGAACATCCTGCCAGCTAAATTTTTTATCTTCATTTTTAAGCATTAATGCTATGAAACTATACCTTTTATCTGAGTAAGCATAACTAAATCCATGTACCTTTTCGTTCGAAATATATTTATTGGTTTTACCTTTTACTGCAACAACCTCTTTTTCATTATTTTGGGTTAATGAAAACAAGATGTTGCCAGTTTCTTTAAGTTTTTCTGACCATTTGCTGTAAAAATAAACAGAATTAGTTACTATCGCAGCCGCTTCTTTTAAGTTATCTTCATTAACTGCATTTTTTATGTGCCCACCTGTATGTTCTTCTACAAAATCATTAGCTTCTTTTATTATATTTTTGAGGTTATTGTCATTATAAAATAAGCTTTTAGCACTATATTTTATCTGAAGTTTTTTATCGTACTCCGGATTAATTTTTACTCCGTTATTTCTATTAATCATTAATAAGTTACCGCTTAATAATGTTTCATTACTTTGAGTAAACTGATTTTCTATTTTCCAGTCGGCCAATTCATCTTTGCTTGTACCATCCGCAGCATCATATAGCATTCCCATAACTTGACGCAAACCATAATGGCAGTAAAAATAGTTGCCATAGCTATCAGGTTCTATGTTTCTTAATATTTCTTTTACTTTATTCATCTTGATTTCTCCAATCCCAAATATTAAACTCTTTCCACCATATCGCCCTGGCTTCTTAACCACATATCAATACCTTTACCAAAAACTTCGGCGCTGATTAAATAGCCGTTATCATCGTGTTGCAATATTTTTGCTGTCGGCAGACGGTCTAAAACTGCTTCTACCGAAGGTCCTTTATACCAGAACTTTATTTTTTGCAGTTTGCCGCCGTACATAAACTGCACACGTTGGCGGAACTCGCCTTCTTCAAAACGGTCTTGATATGGTACACTAAAATGCTTGTCGGTTATAGTGTATTCCTTAATGCGGTCTATTCTGTAAATGGTCGGATAGCTTTCACTGCCCGGTTCGTATACAATCTTTTCACCGCTCGCTTCTTCATCTATAAACGCTACCAGATAAAAATAAAATTCGGAAAACATTATACCCACTGGCTTAATATAACGCGTAACCTCTTTGCCTTCGCGCCGCATATATATAACTTTTACCAGCTTATGTTCACGTAAAGCACCAGAAAGCTCCCACATTTTTAGAAGTAGCTTGCTTTTATGCTTGGGTTCTACGTAATGAAATTTTTCGTTAGCAATTAAATCGTTTACTCTATTTTGTTCATCCGGCGGCACGCAGCAAGTTATTAATTTTTGCAGGATTGGAAACAGTTCTGCTTCCGTCAGTGAACGGCTCTCCAAAAGTATTTTCAGCACTGCGAAGGTTTCTTCGTTGTTCAAAAGATTACGCAAAGGCGGGACAAGCCGGTAAGCGTTAAGCTTTCTGTCGTAAATAAGTTCCTGCACCACGCCTGTTGCTTCGCTTTGGTTAGCAAAAAAAGACCGTAAATCTTCAATATCACGCTGTATGGAACGCAGCGAGCAGTTAAACTTTACTGCTTCGCGTGCTTTATACAGTGCTTTGCCTTCGGCAAGCGTAGCGTACATATTAAGTAAACGGTCTTTGGCTATTTTGGTGTCTTTTAAGTCTGTAATCATCATGCTCAACCTTCCGGTATGGTTTTATATGTTTACATCATACAAAACTACATAGCCAGCATATTGGCTATGTTTAAATTAAATTGTTAGCTACTGTACTAAATATCCCCAAAATATAATTAGCTTTTATATTATTCTACAATCTATGCTTAATTACCTTCACAAAACTAAAATTTAATATAAGTTAAGTGCTTTAAACATTTTCGTTGCAACGCAGCAGTAAATCCACCTCAACATCAAGCCCTGTGGCGATTAAAAGCAAAGTTTCCAGCGAAAAACTTTTTCCGTTATTGCCGCGTTCTATCTGCCCCAGATAAGTTGTACTTATGCCGATTTTGCCTGCCAGCTGCCCTTGTGTATAGCCGCGAAGCTTGCGGTAATATGCAATTTTTAAGCCTATCATTTTGTATCGCATTGCAAACACGGCTATTCTCACCTCTATATTTAATTTTCTCATATTTTACGTTTTTAATTTTGCGCTTATAGACTGTTTTTTTAGGTATATAGTTTGTATTTACTCTCAAAAAGAAAGATAGGAAATTTATCCTATCTTTCTTAATATTAATATGCTGAATCCATATAATTCAAATCTCTGGTTATTTCTATATGGCCTAACAGGTTATCTTTAAAATAAAATCTCCAAATTTCAGCATTAGGCGATAATACTCTTACTGTATCACCAGCTTCTTCGTATGTATATCCTGAATTTTTCAGATAGCTTAATGTAATATCTTTAGTGGTAGAACCAATTTTAAGGTTACCCGGTAAAATACCTGCAAACCCTTTTAATAAAAATATAAACTGGGGGTCTTCCCTCAAACCGAAATTTGTTTCAATACTCATACCCGGTGTAAGATAAACTATTCTGTCTTCTGTTCCAACCACTTCGGCATTACCAACTAATGCTTCTTTAACTTTTGTATCCATATTTTTGCCAGAATATGTTAAAGGCACTACTTTATTATCCTTATAAGAGTTCATAAGTTTTACAAAGTGATTGTGCATTTCATTCATGCGGTCTTTAAAAATAGTATCTTTAGAAGGTTCTTGATATGCAATATTCAATTGACGATAATAACCAAAACTATCCAAAATCCTATTACTTAGTACATAAACACGAGGCACCTGATAAGAAATACCTGTTGCTGTTTTTATATTCATTTGGTCATTTAAGACAATGCCTCGAACATAATATTGACCAAAGTGATCAAAAATGTTATCAGGATTGTTTATAAAGGTGCAAATTGCTTTTTGCAAAGGATCAGGAACATAGCTGCCAAAAAAGTAATGATATTGTAATCCTAAAAAATCATCAGTTCCATTTAATTTTCCGGGAACATAACAATCTATAAGTTGTACATCATCCATTTTAGAAATAATCTCTTTTTTTAGATTATAATCACTGATTCCAAGCTGATTTTCAATATTACGTCTTTGCGAATCAGCCCAACTATATCTTAAAGCCAATGTACCAATAGAGTTAAGCGGCGATAATTCAGGATACTTATCAAGATTAAATTGAAGATTTTCATAATATGTCAACCCACGCTTACCGGAAGCAATTTCGCCGGAAACCAAACTAGCAAATTCATACCCTGCTTTACGGCGTGCAGCTTTGTCTTCTCCAAGTTCATCTAAATAAGTAGTATATGTAGATGCAATTTTATCATGATCACTTTCATTCATTTCTTTAAAATATTCTTCGGGTGTTCCATTTCCTGCAAAAAAGCAAGAATATACTGCATAGCATAAAATAAATAAAATTATTATTTTCTTCCACGGTTTACCTGATTCTTCTGTTGTTTTAGTAACTTCTCCAGATGTTGTTTTCTGCTTATCAGCATCATTATTATCTGCCCAGCTTACAGCTTTACCACAATGCTGGCACGGAGTTTCGCCATTTGAAATTAACTGCCCGCAATGAGGACATACATATTTCTGCTCATCCATTTACCTTTCCTCCTCAATCCATCAAAACATGTACACAATCTGGATTATACTGTTTTATATATTCCAGCAAAAGCTGCGGGTCATCCTGTTTTTCATCGTTGCCATAACTTTTATCGCTGAATAATTTTAAGTAACCGCCTTTATATTTAATTATTAAAGCAGTTTCTCGCAGCGAAAAAGCTATAAATATAGTCAGAAGTAAAACTACAAATTCTCCCGACGTAACTAAAGCAAATAAACAGATTGCCAGCAAAATACACATTTTGGTATTATACGATTTTTTGAGATATGCAGATTCAATGTCCATTATGTCAAATTGTGCAAAGCCTGCATCTGTTTTAACAAACGGCAGCCATTTATTTTTCTGCCTAACCTCAACTTTAGTTCCTTTAAAACTAACCGTACTTAACAACATATGCATTAAACGTAGTTTTGAAAACTGAAATTCTGCTTCAGTAACCAAATTACTCGAAACACTATTTTGTTCATTCTTAGTCGCTGTTACGGAAAAATTAAGCGCATTACCGCAATGAGGGCAAAATTTTGTTCCATAATCAACCAGTCCATTGCAGGATGGACAAAGATATTTTTGATTTTCTGTCATAACAAATCATCCTCTCAAAATTTATTTTAACTTTCATACTACGCTGTCGCTAATCAGCGCAGCCGCATCAATTTCCAGCTTATCTGCAATCAGCAGCAAAACCTGTAAGCTGGGCATTTGCTTGCCGCATTCTATTTTGCTTAAATATTGCGAGGTTATGCCAACCTGCCCTGCCAAATCTGTCTGCCCGATATTTTTTAACTGCCTGTAAAATTTAATTTTCGCGCCGATTTTTCTGTATTTTTCGCTTTCACCGCTCATGCAATCACCAGCCTTATTTTATTATGACATCTGCGCAAGCAGCCAACTTGCATTGATAGTTTTAAAATTAGCACTGATAGTTTATGCCGGGCACTTTGCAGGTTTATTTTTCTTCCTGTCAGGATAAAACTTACAACTGTGCGGCTTATTTAGTTATATTTTAATAAAAACAAACGGTTCAGCGGTGTCCCAAAAGGACACAAAAATAGCGCAGATTTTTGGTCTGCGCTAAATTAGTTTATTTTTATGTTGTAAGTTTGCGTCAGCGGTTCTAAATTATCTGCCGTTAAAGTAACCTGCGCCGCTGCCGGGCTGCCGGATGTGTAATAATTGGCCACTGCGCCTGCAAGCGGAAAGTCAAAATAATCATTGACCGGTATAGTTCCGCTTAAGCTGATGGTAACAGTACCGGCATAGACCTGATTATTTTTGGCAAGCTGCCAGTTAATTTGCCTGCCGCCCCATGAATCGGCTGTAAGATTATTACCGGTTACCATTAAATTTGTAAATTGTATTACCAGTTTAGGATTTTTAAGTTCCTGTCCGCTGTCGTTATGCACGGTAAAGGTTGGTATTTTGCCTTTTGGCAGTTCCAGTAAGGTAAGCCCTGCCTGCTTGCTCTGCTCTCTTGCTGTTTGATAAAGCGGGTTAGTGCTGATGACAAAATCTAAATTTTTTACCGTTAAACCTGCCGTTATTTGTTCCTGTGTTTCCTGTGTTCGCTGCACACTTTCTTCTTTGGGCGTAGCTAAAACTTCATCTTCGATTGCGGCTTCACTCTGCATATCCTTTTGCGTTTCTGTTACAGCCGGTTGTTGTGGCTGTGCTGTATCCTGCTGAGGCAGGTTTAGATAATAATAACCGCTTGTTAAAATTGCTAAAACTGCAACTGCTATTGCTACACGATTTTTACTACTGCTTGGTGTTTGCAGCAGTAGCTTTTTCAGTTCCGCAGCGCTTGCAATACGCTTTTGTGGCTCAAACTGCGTACATTTAACAAATACGCCATTCAATTTGCCGTTATATTTTTTGCCCAGCAATGCCTGCATGGTTTTGCCTAAGGCATAAATATCACTGCGCGTATCTGTCGTACTGAACCCGTACTGCTCCGGCGGAGCGAAACCGGGCGTGCCTAAAATTCTGGTATCCTGCATTTTATCGCCGCTTACGGTTTTTGCCGCACCGAAGTCAATCAGCCAAGTGCTGCCGTTTTGCAAAATTATATTGCCGGGCTTAATATCACGGTGTAAAATACCTTTACTATGGATTGCAAGCAGTACATCACAAAGCTGTAAAGCTATTTGCAGCACCTGTTTTTCAGTAAAAATTTTGCCCTGTTCCAGCTCGTCCTGCAAATTAACGCCATTAATATATTCTTCAACAACGTAAGTTTTGCCATCAGCTTCCGCACAGTAATAAATTTTGGGAAGGCCGCTTGTATTTATCTGCGCCAGCATGCGATAAGGGAGGCCTGTGCCATTAACCGTTTTTCGTATATAAACAGCGTTGGTGCAATCCATAACCAGCTCCGTAATGCCGTTTGCGCCTGCTTTTAATACCGTTATACTTTTAAAATTGTTTTGGATGAATTCTGCCGTTGCACTCATTTTTGCTTCCGCCATTTGATTTGTTGTATAATATTATAGCATAGATAAATTACGAGGTGTATTATGGATAAATCGACCGAAGATTTGCAGAGTGAACTTACAAAAGCAAAATCATTTGACGAATTTTACTGCCGCAACAACGCCGAACTGCAATTTCCTTCCGCTGCTGATTATTTAAATTACCTGCTGCAAAGCAAAAATATAAGCAAAGCTACGCTTATTGCCAACAGCAATTTGGAACGCACTTATGTATACCACATTTTAAGCGGCACCAAAACGCCGGGACGCGATAAGCTGATAATTTTAGCCATTGCCGCCGGTGCTGATATTGCCGAAACACAGAACCTTTTAAAATATGCACAGGAAAGGCCGCTGTATGTGCGTGACCGCCGCGACGGTTTAATTTATTACGGCATTGACCGAGGCAAAATCCTGATGTACATTAACGAAACTTTATTGGAAAACAATCTGGAAATACTGCAATAGCACAAAAGCCTGCATGTTAAACATGCAGGCTTTTTATTTCAAAACAAGCCATTTGCCATAATCTTACAGCTTTTCATTTTTCGTTCTGTTACAACGTCTTGTGGTGTTAATGTGCCGAACAGCAGCGGGCTTGTTTTATCGTGCGCGGCGATGTTGGTTTGCACCAGAGGCGCGTTATAGTTGGCATAGCAATACAGGCAGCCGCCGGGGCAGGTGTTATATGCGCCGATATCGATGCTTGCTGCGCAGCAGCATTCTGTACGTTGGTTAGCGTCCTTTTTTACATCCAGTTTAAAGTTGCCGATGTCTTCCAGCAGTACCTTATCAATACACGCCGAATGAGTTATGCCCAGCGCAGTTAAATCCATACTTTCCGCGCAGGTTTGCAGCTTCAACCCATACTTTGCTGCAATTTTGGCAAGCTGCCCGGCAAAGGCATACAGTTCTTCGCCACTTGGTTCAACCACTCCCAACTGCTGCGCATTGCGTTTGGTGTTGCGGTAACTGTCCATAAAGCTGATTACACAGCGTTCCGTGCTGTTATGCAGCTCTGCCGACAACACTTCAAAGCACGCCAAATGATATTCCGGCGTATATTTTTTGCTGAAAAATATGGGGTCGTACCGCCAGATAATTCGCTTTTTACCAATCCGCGCCGATAAATCCTTAAACGCAGGCACCAGCACGCTCCTTTTATCCGGCACGCCCGGCTCAATATCCGCGCCGTAGCCCGTCAGCGTAAACTGAAAGTAATACGGATACGCCCCCAGTTCATCCAATCGCCAAGACATCGGCAACGGATTCTTCGTCCAAAACACAAAGGCATCCACAACATCCGCCGTAAGGAGCACTTTGCTTACGCTGTGCAAATTCATCGGGTTGCGCACCAGCACATACCCGGCGCGCAAGCGGTTATAAAACCAGTCCGCATAAAACGCCGGTATGTCCGTTCTGCGGCTTACGCTGATAATCATGCTTAAATATGCTTAACCGCTTTGAACAGGTCTTTATTGGCTTCAATCGCGCCGCTGCCGCCGACAACGCACAGGTAATTATCGCTGAGCGTATCGCGCACAACCTGTCCGAGCTTGCGTAAATCGTCGTTAGTCAGGTTCAAAATTTCGTCGCGGGTCTGCTGGCGCATTTGCTGCGGAATGCCCTTGATATGAGCCAGCGCCGTCTGCGAAAGGCGCATGGAATTGGTTAAGGGCACGTCTGCCGCGCTGATAGTGCCGATAACGTACTTCGTCAGCTCGCGCTCCGGCAAGTCAAGGCTTTCCAGCCAGTCGGGCAATCCTTTATAAGCCGCCAGCGATTCAGCCAGTTTCGGGTCACGGTAGGAAGCAAAATACATGCTGCCGTTACGGTCAAACACCGCCGATGCGCCGTAAGCGCCGCCCTGAATACGGATTTTCGTCCACAGGTATTCATAGCGCAGAACGGTTTCCAAAACCTTCATCGCGCCGGTAAATTTGTGCCCGTATTTGCGGAAGTCGCCACCAGCAGCGACATACTGCACTTTGCCCGGAGTCATAATGCCTTCATCCAGCCCCGGTGCGGCCAGCGGTTTTACATCAGCGCCAGCCACGGCAGACTGCGGCAAAGCAGCGGCAAATTCTTTAGCCATTGCCAGCACCTGCGCACGGTCTTCTTCCTCGCAGCTGTACGCCAAAAGGTATTTGGTATTTTCAAAAAATACGCCGGTCAGGCTGCGCAGTTTTGCCAGAACTTCTTCCGCGCGCTCGTCAAAATGCTCAGTTAAATCCTTCAAAAATTCGTAGTACGAATAATAATCCTGCTCATTAACGCGCGCCGCCGGTGAATAATACGAATTCAAACGCGCGCACGCCACCGTCTGCCCGCGGCTGAAAAAATTGCTGTCCCAGTCACTCTTAACTTCGGCCAACACTTCGCGCAGGCGTTTGGTACTGTCAAAGCGGCTCTCCAGCGCAATAGCGCGCAGAATATCAAACATGTGCGTTAAATTATGCACCAGCGCTTTGGCGGTAACATTAAATTTAACGGTGTAGTCGTTAACGCTTTCCGCCGCGGAATAAGCATGCACCTGAAACGCCACGCCGCCGGTGTATTTTGTGCCCAGCGTGGAAAGCTGCTGATAGGTATACTTGCCGGCGTCAACCTTGCCCAGCATATCGCTCAGCAAATAGCAGTACGGCAGCAGCGTGCCGTCGATGCCGCTCATATCAAAATACCAGTTCAGGTAAGCAATTTTATTGGTAAAGGCAGGCACGTACAAAAATTCATTGCCGCCTTCTTTCGTCAGTTCGCCGTCCAGTTTTTCAGCCTCACGGCGGATATCACTGCGCTCCAGCAGCGGAATGCTTGCCAGTGCTTCCGGGCTGTCCGGCGTTGCCTGACGCTCGTGCAGGATGCGGCAATGTTCAATCGCAGCTTCCAGTTCAGCGTCCGTCATGCCGTCCTTAATCTGCTGCATTTCTGCCGCCAGTTCTGCCTGCTCGGCTTCTTCCATACCCTTTTTCGGCATCAGCGTAAGCAATACCTTATGCGTGTTGTCCAGCAGGTAATTTTCAATCAGCTGCTCGTAATAATTGCTGTTGATGCCTTCGCGCAGCTCTGCCAGCATTTTGTTGTAGCGCAGCCCTGCCAGTGGGTCGCCGTCATACAGCCATGTATCCATCACGCCGATGCCGTAAATCAGCCCTTTCGGATACGCGCCAAAATCGGCCTCACGCAGTTTAAACTCCAGCATGTTCAGGCAGGCTTCCAAAAGCTCTTTATCAATGCCTTCAATCGTCAGCTTCTGCAAAGTGCGGTACACAATGCTCAAAAATTCGTCGCGCTTGTCCGCCTCGCTGCCGCTTACCTTAACCGCAAACACAGGCTGGCGCAGGCTGCCGGTGTACTGGCCGTAAGCATCGGTGCAAATGCCGCTTTCAAGCAGTGCCAGGCGCAAAGGCGCACTGTTGCCCTCCAAAAGCACGGTTTCCAAAAGGCGCAGCGCAAGGCTTGTTTTTGCGTCGCGCGCATCACCACAAACAATATCAAGTTCGTGGTAGGTTTTAGCCGTTAAATCCTCATCCGCCCCGGCGGGATAATAAGCCTCAACCTCTTTGGTTCTGGCAAACGGCTGCTGCAAAGCGATTTCAGATTTTACGCTGCCGGTTTTGGCAAATGCCGATAAATATTCGTCGTCCAAATAAGCCAGCGTCGCCTCAATATCCATATCGCCGTACAGGTAGATGAAAGAGTTTTCCGGGCTGTAATAGGTGCGGTGGAAGTTTTCAAACGCCTCCTGCGTAAGCTGCGGAATAGCCGCCGGGTAGCCGCCGGATTCAAAACGGTACGGGCTGTCCGGAAACAGCGCCTTCATAACTTCGTTTTCGGCAATCGCATCGGCGGAGGAATAGACGCCCTTCATCTCGTTGTAAACAACACCGTTGTAGGCCAGCTCGCCGCCCTTATCGGCGATTTCGTAATGCCACCCCTCCTGCATCAGCGTGTAATGGTTTTCGTAAATCAGCGGATAAAACACCGCATCAAGGTACACGTCCATCAGGTTTTTAAAATCCTTGTCGTTGCGGCTGGCAACCGGGTACATCGTCTTATCCGGGTAAGTCATCGCATTTAAAAACGTGTTCATCGAACCCTTAACCAGTTCCACAAAAGGCTCTTTTAAATGATATTTGCGCGAACCGCACAGCGAGGAATGTTCCAAAATATGCGCCACGCCAGTATCGTCGTACGGCGGCGTGCGGAAGCTGATGCTGAACACCTTGTTATCATCATTGTTGGCAAGGTACAGCAGCCTTGCACCGCTCTTTTCATGCTCCAGCAAATATGCGTCGCTCTGTATTTCGTCAACATATTCAGCATGCTTAACCACAAAGCCGCTGTAAATTTTATTAACTTCAAGCTTCATAAGTTTACCTCCAAAAATAACACTATTTTTATTTTATCATATCCGCGCAAATGCGATAAAAATTTTTGCAGCACTTGCCAAAAAATTAATATTTTTATATAATGACATTATATAAAACCGTTTTGATATACTAATGACATCAAAGTGAAGGAGCTGTTTTTTTATGGAACCTGCACGTTTCAGCCTGCGTATCCACCCTATTATCATGAAAAAAATGAAGATTATTGCCGAAAATAACGGCCGCAGCGTCAACAAAGAAATCGAACAGATTTTAAAATGGGTTGTTGAAGATTACGAAAACCAAAAAGGCAAAATTAAAATTGAAGATTGAGTAAAGTAAAACACTGCTATGCTAATAAATTAGTAAAACAGTGTTTTTTATTTTAAAAATTCAATTGCAACTATTTTTAGTTGCACAATCATTTATGTTATGTTAAACTAAAATTACAGAAAGGAGTTTTAATTTGGGTCAAAAAGAAAAACTTATTAAACGATTAAAATCAAAACCGAAAGATTTTACTTTTGAAGAAGCAGAAACACTTTTGAATTATTTTGATTATGTCCGTTCAGATAAAGGCAGAACCAGCGGCTCGCGTGTTATTTTTACAAATAAAGACCGTGCATCAATCTTACTTCACAAACCACATCCACACAAAGAATTACTTGCCTATCAAATAAAACAATTGCTTGAAGTGTTAAGTCAGGAGGGATTGCTGTGAACAACATCATGCAATATAAAGGCTACATTGGCAGTGTAGAATTTTCTGAAGAAGACGAAGTTTTTTATGGCAAGGTTTTAGGCATCCGCAGCCTAATTTCTTATGAAGGCACAAATGCCAAAGAACTTATTAACGATTTTCATAATGCAGTTGACGATTATCTTGCAATGTGCAAAGAAAACAACACCGAACCGGAAAAAGCTTATAAAGGCAGCTTTAACGTCAGGATTTCACCTGAACTGCATAAAGAAGCTGTAATTTGTGCCGCTACAAAACAAATAAGCCTTAACAGCTTTGTAGAAAAAGCATTAAAGAATGCCGTCGCAGCTATTTTATAAACTTATCAATTAAAAGAGCCGAACTTTTAAGTCCGGCTCTTTTTTCATTATCGGATTTTAATCCATTTTCAATATTGCCATGAACGCTTCCTGCGGCAGTTCCACGCTGCCGACCTGTTTCATGCGCTTTTTGCCTTCTTTTTGTTTTTCCAGCAATTTGCGCTTACGGGTAATATCGCCGCCGTAGCATTTTGCCAGTACGTCCTTGCGCAGCGCGCGCACGTTCTCGCGGGCGATGATTTTATTGCCGATAGCGGCCTGCACCGGAATTTCAAACATCTGGCGCGGGATCAAGCCGCGCAGTTTTTCAACCAGCTGCCTGCCGCGCACGGTAGCTTTTTCGCGGTGTACAATGGCGCTCAAAGCGTCCACCGGGTCGCCGTTCAGTAAAATATCAACCTTTACCAAATCGCTCATGCGGTAGCCTGCCAGCTCGTAATCCAGCGAAGCATAACCGCGTGTTGCGGATTTCAAACGGTCGAAGTAGTCAAAAATAATCTCGCTCAGCGGCAGCGCATAATGAATCATAACGCGCGTTTCGTCAAGGTACGTCATATTCTCATATTCGCCGCGTTTTTCCTGCGACAGCTCCATTACCGCACCGACATAATCCTTCGGCACAATAATCGTCGCGTTAACATAAGGCTCCTCAACATGGTCGATAACGGTCGGGTCTGGGAAGTTGGACGGGTTATCCACCAGTTCTACGTCGCCGTTAGTGCGGAACACCTCATAAATTACGTTCGGCGCAGTGGTAATCAGCGCCAAATTGTATTCGCGCTCCAGGCGCTCCTTAATAACGTCCATGTGCAGCAGGCCCAAAAAGCCGCAGCGGAAGCCGAAGCCCAAAGCCACGGAAGTTTCCGGCTCGAACACCAACGAAGCATCGTTAAGCTGTAATTTTTCCAGCGCGTCGCGCAGGTTATCATAATCGGAATTTTCTACAGGGTACAGGCCGCAGTAAACCATCGGTGTCGCCTTGCGGTAGCCCGGCAAAGCCTCAGCCGCCGGATTGTTGGCGTCGGTAATGGTATCGCCAACGCGCGCGTCCTTTACGTTTTTAATGGCCGCTGCCAAAAAGCCTACCTGCCCTGCGTCCAGCTCGTCCACAGTCACCGGGTTCGGCTTAAACACGCCTACTTCGGTAACTTCAAATTCCGCGCCGGTCGCCATCATGCGGATTTTCATGCCTTTTTTTACTCTGCCGTCCATCACGCGGAAGTACAGCACAACGCCCTTATAAGCGTCAAACTTGCTGTCAAACACCAGCGCTTTCAACGGTTTTTGCGCGTCGCCGCTCGGCGCGGGGATTTTTTCTACAATCGCTTCCAGTACATCCTCAATGCCGATGCCGGTTTTAGCGCTCGTCAGCACTGCTTCGGAAGCATCAATGCCGATAACATCCTCAATTTCGTGCTTAACACGGTCAGGGTCAGCACTCGGCAAATCTATCTTGTTGATAACGGGAATAATTTCCAAATCATTATCCAGCGCAAGGTATACGTTGGCCAGCGTCTGCGCCTCAATACCCTGCGTAGCGTCGATAACCAGCAGCGCGCCCTCACACGCAGCCAGAGCACGCGAAACCTCGTAGGTAAAATCGACGTGGCCCGGCGTATCGATAAAGTTCAGCATGTATTCCTGCCCGTCGCGGGCGTTGTAAATGCTGCGCACGGCCTGCGCCTTAATGGTAATGCCGCGCTCGCGCTCCAAATCCATGGAGTCTAAAATCTGTTCCTCCATCTCGCGCTTGGTAAGCGTGCCGGTGTATTCAATCAGGCGGTCCGCCAGCGTGCTTTTACCGTGGTCGATATGGGCGATGATGGAAAAATTGCGTATATGTTTTTGGTCCATTGCGTTCTCCTTATAAAAAACTCATCTGACTAATTATTATACCATTTTAAGCCCTGCGCCCGCAAGCAGGCAAAGCGCATTATAAAAATTTCTGCCGCGGCAGGATTTATAACAAAAAGCCCTTGCGCATGCTTTTACTTTGTGGTAAAATTACTTGGTAAAGGTAATTGATGGTAGGAGGTGAATTCGTTGCCGAACATTAAATCTTCCGTTCGTAGTGTAAAAACTGATGCAGAACGCCGTGCAAAAAATGCACCTGTTAAAGCTGCAATCCGTAACATTGCCCGCAAAGTAGTTGCTTTAACTGAAACCGGCACTCAAGAAGATGCAAAAGCTACTTATGTAACTGCATCCGGTTTAATCGATAAAGCAGCACGTAAAGGTATCATCCACAAAAACGCTGCAAACCGCAGAAAATCCAGACTTGCTAAAAAAGTCAATGCTATGGAATAATTTCCATATACAAAAAGCCTGCAAACACTTGCAGGCTTTATTTTTTTGCTTTTTTCAGCCGCGCTTGATGATGCCTTCGCCGAATTTGTTCTTTAAAAAATCCACGGCGGCATTGCGCTTTTTAAGTTTTTCGTTATCGTTAAAGTTCAGCACCGGTGCAGCCCCCTCCTGCTCCAGATGCGATATGCTGACGCCCAAGAGCCGCACGCCTTCGCTTAATTTTACCTGCTGCAAAAGCTTCAGCGCCAGCGCGTAAATTTCTTCGTCGTAAGCCACCGGCATTTCGGAAGTTATGCTGCGCGTAATGGTTTTAAACGAGCTGAACTTAACTTTAAGCGTTACCGTGTAGCCTACCAGCCCGTGGTTGCGCAGGCGCCAGCCGGTTTCGCCGCACAAATCGCGCACTGCGCTGCGCAAATCGGCAGCGGCGTATAAATCCTTGTCGTAGGTGTGTTCCTTACCTATCGACTTGGCTTCCGTTTCGTTAACAACCGGCCTGTTATCAATGCCGCGCGCCAAATCGTGTACCGTCTGCGCGTTGATGCCAAACACCCGCTGCAAAATTTTGATATCGGCAGCGGCAATTTTGCCAATGGTATCAATGCCGTATTTTAAAAGTTCCGTTTCGGCGGCTTTGCCAATGCCGAAAATTTTACGCACCGGCATCGGAGCAATAAAAGCAGCGGCAGTTTCGTGTTTAATCAGCACCAGCCCGTCCGGCTTTTCCAAATCTGATGCCAGCTTGGCTAAAAATTTATTCGGCGCCACGCCGACGGAAACGCGCAGCCCTGTTTCTGCGTAAACTTTGGCTTTAATTGCCTTAGCAAGCGTTATTACGTCAGGGTACAGCCCTTCCATGCCGGTAACGTCCAAAAATGCCTCATCGACCGAAAGCTGCTCAACCAGCGGTGAAAATGTATGGAAGATTTCCATAATTTTATCGGAAACTTCTTTATACCGGCGCATGCGCCCCTGAATAAACACACCCTGCGGGCACAGGCGTTTGGCCATGTGCATCGGCATAGCGGAATGTACGCCGAATTTACGCGCCTCATACCGCGCCTCATACGAGCAGGTCGATACAACGCCGCGTCCGCTTAAGCCGCCGACGATTACCGGCAAACCTTTCAGTTCCGGGTTATCAAGTTGTTCGACGGACGCAAAAAAGGCATCCATATCGGCGTGCATAATCCAGCGCAGCATTGCAAAGCCTCCTTAATTTTATATAAATATAATAACACATACGTTCGCTTTTTACCATATTTGCGCAGCAAAAAAGCAGCATTTCCACCGGAATAAATCCCCATGAAAATGCTGCTTATTTTTATGTTAGTTTAAAGCAAATACAACCTGTACGCGGGCGTTTAATTTAATCTTGCCCGGCGCAAGCTCGGTATCTTCGGCACCATCAGCCATTGGCGCTGCGCTGCGAAGTTTGTTGGAACCTGCCGCAACAATTGTGCCGCCGGTAAAGCCGTTAATATCTGCGCTGAGCATGCTGCCCAAAGTGCGGCTGCCTGCACTCGCAACCACTGCGGCCTTTTCACGCGCGTTTTCCACGGCAGCTGCCAGAAGCTGGCGCTGCACAATGTTCTGCGTGCTTAAAGCGTAGCTTACGCTGTCGATATTGGTTACACCTGCTTTCACAGTGTTGTCAATCACCTGAGAAAGCTTATCCAGATCGCGCACGGTAACTTTTACCGAAGAATTAAGCACATACTGACCGGCAGTGCGTTTGCCGTCGCGGTCAACCTTATATTCCTGATACATGTAGTAACCGGTATTCTGCAAATCGTTGTCGGTAATGGCAAGACCCAGCAGCGACCTGCGAATTTGCTGCGCAATTTTTGCTTCTTCGGCACGCGCCGTTTCCGCATCGTTTGCGCGCACGGCAATGCCCAAATCAACATACGCCATGTCGGGCGCAACCTCCTGCTCGGCCATGCCGCCCACGGCGATGGTATTCGGCTCAGCGGCGTCCGCAAGGTTAGTACCGGCAACGCTGAACACCAAAAGCGCTACTGCCAGCATCGATGTAAATTTTTTCATACTAACACCTCCGTTATTTGCCCTTATTATAAGCCGCAAATATGTTTAAATTGTGTTATTTTACATCCAAATTTATTTTGCCCAGCACTTTTGCCGCTTCGCTGTCATCGCTGACGTTTTTCTGCGGGCTAGCGGCGGCATATTTTTTCAGCAGCATGTTGACGATATTATAATCTGCCATACTGCCCGGCCCGTCCATACAGCCGCGGTCGCAGGCCATGCCCTCAAAATATTCGCAGTCCAGTTTGCCTTCTTCCAGCTGCTTGACCTCTGTCAGGCAGCGCTCAAGCCCGCTGGCATAATGTGTTTTTAAGTTTTTTCCCTGCTCACCTAAAACATTGGCAACAGCAGTTTTTACGCCACAGCTTACGGGGAAAGAAATACCGTACAGCGAAGCTTCGGAGCTGAACTCGTCCACTTCCAAAGCTGCAGCGTCAATGCCAGCGCCATCCAAAAGGCACGCCATTTCTTCAAAGGTCATGGCGTAGTCAATAGCGTCATCGTTGGCATAAGCCTCCGCCTTTTTGGCGATGCAAGGCCCGATGAATACCGTAACTGCCGCAGGATTATTTTCCTTAACATAGCGTCCGCAGGCCACCATCGGCGATACCGTCTGAGAAATTTTGGCAGCAGCGGCAGGCACATGCTTTTTAATCATGTTTACAAAGGACGGGCAGCAGGAACTTGTCAAATATTTCTGTTCTGACGGTACTTTTTCTGCCAGTTCGTGCGCTTCGTGCGCAGCGGTTAAGTCCGCACCGACGGCGACTTCTTTAACTGCAGTAAAACCTGCTTTTAAAAGCGCGGCTACAATCTGCGCCGGTGTAACCTTTATGCCAAGCTGACCAACAAAGGAGGGTGCCAGCAGTGCATAAACCTGCTTGCCTGCTTTGATGTCCTTAATAACCTGCACAATCGCACTGCGCTCATCAATAGCGCCAAACGGGCAGGCACTGCGGCAGGCACCGCATTGTACGCATTTATTAAAATCAATTTTAGCCTTTCTGTCCGCACCAGCAGTTATTGCGCCAAGCACGCAGGCACGTTCACACGGACGGCTGATTTCAATAATCGCGCCATAGGGACAGGCCTTTTTACACATACCACATTCCACGCATTTGGTTTTATCAATATAAGCCCTGTTCTGATAAATGGAAATCGCCTTGCGCGGGCATTTATTGATGCACTTATGCGCAACGCAGTGACGGCAGGCATCCGTTACCAGAAATTTATCAATCGGGCACTGGTCGCATGCTTCCGGCAAAACGTCAATAACCGGTAAAGTTTTATCAAGCGGCTCAGCCAGCGCTTTTTTGCTTGCTTCGACAATATTTATGCCGGTTTCCAGCCCCAGCGCCATATCAATCCTGTTTTTTAATACCGCACGCTCCTTATGCACGCAGCAGCGCACACGCGGAGTATCCTCCGTAACAGTGTTATATAAAATATCATAAACGTGTTCAGGTAAACTATCGCTCCAGGTAAATTTGGCAATGCCAGTTAAAACCGCACGCCTGAATTTGGTTACTTCAGTTAATTCCATATTCCGCACCTCAGCCATAAAGTAATCTACCATAATTGTAAATGAAAGCAGAAATAAAGGCAAATAAAATTTACGGCAGCTATCTATGCAAGTATAAACAAAAACACCATGCAATTCTGCATGGTGTTTTTGTTTAACCGGCAGCTATCTATCCTCCCGGGCCGCTTCCAGCCAAGTACTTTCGACGTATAAGGGCTTAACTTCTGTGTTCGGGATGGGAACAGGTGGACC
>CASFZG010000001.1 GCA_949299135.1 uncultured Phascolarctobacterium sp. | reverse complement strand
TATTATGGTTGACAGCAATTTGCGCGGGCTTGCGTTTTATGGATTGCTGGAAGATGTTGTAAATGCAGTCGGTTTGCAGGTGGATTTGCTGGACAGGCGTCAAATTATACCGGCGTCAAAAATTCAGACTGAAATTAAAAACACCGGAGTTGTAATTTATGGATAACAGAGATAAAAAAGTATTGGACAAAATTTTGCAGCATATAAATTCTACAATGTCTTATTGTGAGGACTGTAATTCATTGCAAGATTTTGTATCTTACTGATTTATGTGAATATTATAGCAACAGAGAAGAATACAAAATAATTAAATATATTTTTCCGCCACGGCGTTTATTTGCTGTGGCTTTTTAATTTTTGGTATATAATAGAAGTAGGAAATTTTGTACGGAGGAGGTTTTGATATATGGCAAAGAAGGTTTTGATTATCGGCGGTGTGGCGGCAGGGATGAAAACTGCTTCGCGCCTGCGCCGCAGGGATAAAGATGCGGAAATTACGGTTGTTGAACGCGGAGAACTTGTAAGTTACGGTGCGTGCGGTTTTCCTTATTATATTGGTGACGAAGTTAAAAATTTTGATGAATTTACGCATACGCCGCAGGGTATTGCGCGCGATGTAGATTACTTTAAAAAGGTTAAGGGCATTGATGTTTTAACCGGGCACGAGGCGCAGAAGATTAACCGTGCGGCAAAAACGGTTACTGTGCTGAACAGGAAAAACAGCGAAGTTACAGAAATGCCTTACGATGTGCTGGTGCTTGGCACAGGTGCAACGCCGGTGCGGCTGCCGGTGCCGGGTGCTGATTTGGAAGGCATCCATAACTTCTGGTTCCCGTGGGAAGTTTTAAAAGTTAAAGAAGAAATTGCCGCCCATAATGTTAAGGATGTTGTTATAGTAGGCGCGGGTTTTATTGGCATGGAACTGGCGGAGGAGTTTAACAAAATAGGCGTTAAGGTAAGCGTTGTGGAAATGCAGAACCGCATTCTGCCGCAGATGCTTGATTTGGAAATGGCAGAGCTTGCCGCAAAACCTGTTGCCGCTGCCGGTATAAATTTATATCTTGAAGAAAAAACAGTTGCTTTTGAAGGCGTGGGGCGTGTTGCCGCCGTTAAAACGGATAAACGCACAATTCCGGCGCAGATGGTAATTGTAGCCGTTGGCGTGCGCCCAAATGTTGAACTGGCGCGCGAAGCCGGGCTTGCCATTGGCCCGAGCGGTGCTATTGCCGTTAACGAATATATGCAGACGGGCGATCCCTGCATTTATGCGGGCGGCGACTGTGCGGAAAATACTCACCGCGTAAGCGGGGCTAAAATTTTTGCGCCTATGGGCAGCACCGCCAACAAGCACGGACGCATTATTGCCGATAATATTTGCGGTGATATGGTAAAATACCCCGGCGTTTTGGGCACGGGGCTGTGCCGTATGCCGGGAGTGGAAGCAGGCAGCACGGGACTTAACGAAAAAACTGCCGCAGCGGCAGGAATTGATTTTGAATCCGTAATCGTTCCCGGCAATGACAGGCTTGCTTATATGCCGGGAGCAGGGCGTTTGGTGCTTAAGCTGTTTGCCGACAGGCAAACTCATAAGGTTATCGGCGTGCAGGCGGTAGGGCAAAGTGTTGATAAGCGCATCGACACGCTCGTTGCCGCTATCAGCATGGGCGCAACGCTGGAAGATTTGAGCGAGTTTGACATCGGCTATGCGCCGCCGTTTAACGGACCGATTGACAACATTGCCACGGCTGCCAACGTGCTGCTGAACAAAATTGAAGGGCGCCTGCGCAGCATTAACCCGAAGGATTTTAAGGAGCTGCGCAAGGATAAGGCTTACACGCTGGTGGATGTGCGTACGCCGGGCGAGTTTAAGGCGCGCCGTATTGCAGGCTGCGCCAACATTGTGAACCTGCCGCTGGATAAGGTGCGTGCGCATTGCTGCGAGGCGCTGCCGGACAAAGACGCGAAGCTTGTTTGCAGCTGCCAGATTGATTTGCGCGGCTATGAAGCGGAAACGATGCTGCGCGCGCAGGGCTACAAAAATGTGCAGAGCCTTGAAGGGAGCATGAGCGGCTGGCCTTACGAAACCGAAAAAGGCGAATAACAAAATGTGTAAATTTATTGACACAATGGGCGGCTATTGGTAAAATAAAGTAATAATATTATTTATGTAAAGACGCCCGGAAGAATTGTAGTTGGTTGAACAGCACAATAGATTTTTTAACCGGGCTTTATTTTTTATCGAAAGGCAGTGGGATAATGAAAGTTGCAATTATTATGGGCAGCAATTCTGACTGGCCGGTGCTTGAACCGGCTGAAAAAACCTTAAAAAGCTTTGGCGTTGAAGTTGAAGTTGTGGTTGCTTCTGCACACCGTACCCCCGAAATGGTGCACGAGTTTGCGGCAGGCGCGCGTGACCGCGGCGTTGAGGTAATTATTGCCGCAGCAGGCGCAGCAGCTCATCTTGGCGGTGTTATTGCCGCATTTACAACGCTGCCGGTAATTGGCATACCCATTAACGCCACTCCTTTAAACGGAATGGATTCCCTTTTGAGCTTTGTACAGATGCCGTCCGGTATTCCGGTAGCAACCATGGCCATCAACGGCGCTAAAAATGCGGCGCTGTTTGCCGTACAGATTTTGGCTACCAAATATCCGGAACTTGTTGAAAAGCTTGCCGAAGACCGTGAAAAAATGAAAGCGGAAGTTAAGGCCAAAGGCGAAAAACTGGCTGCGCTCCGCGCTTCTGAACAGTAATTTGGCGGCGGAAAAGGAGCAGAGAATGTCTGGCATTGATTTTACAGATGACAAAATGCACGAAGAGTGCGGCGTGTTCGGTATTTATTCCCACAGCGACGATGTTGCGCTGAACACCTACTGGGGGCTGTACGCATTGCAGCACCGCGGTCAGGAAAGCTGCGGCATTGCCACTACCGACGGTTCGCACATGGAAGTACGCAAGGGCATGGGCCTTGTGGCCGATGTTTTTAAAGGCGGCGTAAGCGGTCTGGAAGGGCATATCGCCATCGGGCATGTGCGCTATTCCACTACCGGCTCCAGCATGGCGTACAACATTCAGCCGCTGCGCGTTTATTTTGACGGCGGCAACCTGGCGCTGGCGCATAACGGCAACCTTACCAACGCGGCAGAGCTGCGCAAACGCCTTTCGCTGAAAGGCGCGGTATTCCAGACTACGGTTGATACCGAAGTTGTGGTAAGCCTTATCGCGCGCAGCCGCAAAAAAACTATAGAAGAACGTGTAGCCGAAGCTGCCAACACCATTAAAGGCGCGTTTGGCATTCTGGTTATGACCGATAACAAACTTATCGCCGTGCGCGACCCGTACGGCTTCCGCCCGCTGGCGATCGGCAAAATGGAAGGCGGCTGGGTAGTTGCTTCCGAATCCTGCGCTTTTGATTTGGTTGGCGCGGAATTTGTACGCGACGTTGAACCGGGCGAAATGCTGGTGTTTGAAAGCGACAGCGAAGAACCAAAGAGCAGCCGCTGGGCGGAAAAAATGCCTGCCAAACGTGCGCACTGCGTATTTGAATATGTTTATTTTGCGCGTACCGATAGCGTTATCGACAAGCAGTCGGTTTATCAGGCGCGTATCAATATGGGCCGCGAGCTGGCCAAAGAAACCAAAGACATTAAAGCCGATATCGTCATTTCCGTGCCGGACAGCGGTACGGCAGCGGCAGTTGGCTACAGCCTTGAATCAGGCGTGCCGTTTATGGAAGGTTTGACCAAAAACCGCTATGTAGGCAGGACGTTTATTCAGCCTACCCAAAAACAGCGCCTGAACGCCGTAAGGCTTAAACTGAACCCGGTGGAAAGTGTTATTAAAGGTAAATCAGTTGTGGTTGTTGACGACAGCATTGTGCGCGGCACCACCAGCGGCAAGATAGTTAAACTTTTGAAGGACGCCGGTGCCCGCGAGGTGCATATGTGCATCAGCTCGCCGCCGGTAACCGACCCGTGCTATTACGGCATTGATACCAGCGTGCGCAAGGAACTGATTGCTTCCACACATACGGAAGAAGAAATCTGCCAGTACATCGGTGCGGATTCCCTGCATTATATTTCACTGGAAGGTTTAAAACGCGCGCTTGACTGCATGGACCCCGAAGGCATGTGCTATGCCTGCTTTAATGCCGATTACCCGGACAATGCGGAAGAAACCCTGAGGCAGGGTTCCAAATATATTTTTGAAAACGAAGGCTGATACAGGAGGACGATGATGAGCGAAGAAAAGAAACAACTTACTTATGCTGATGCCGGTGTAAACATTGATGCCGGCAATGAAGCTGTTGAACTGATGAAAGCAAGTGTGCAGGCTACTTACCGTCCCGAAGTTATCGGTGACATCGGCGGCTTTGGCGGTTTGTTTGCATTAAACAGCGGCAAATACAAAGAGCCGGTACTGGTAAGCGGCACTGACGGCGTCGGTACCAAGCTGAAGCTGGCTTTTATGGCCGACAAGCATGATACCATCGGGCAGGACGCTGTTGCCATGTGCGTAAACGATATTCTGGTGCAGGGTGCTGAACCGCTGTTCTTCCTTGATTACATTGCCATTGAAACACTTGAGGCAGAAAAGGTTGCGCAGATTGTAAAGGGCGTAGCCGGTGCGTGCAAGGAATCGGGCTGTGCGCTGATTGGCGGCGAAACTGCCGAGATGAGTGATTTGTACGGCAAGGATGAATACGACATTGCTGGCTTCTGCGTAGGCGTTGTTGAAAGAAGCAAAATGATTACCGGCGATAAGGTAAAACCGGGCGACGTGCTGCTGGGCCTTCCTTCCGCAGGCGTACATTCCAACGGCTTTACGCTGGTACGTAAAATTTGCTTTGACGTAATGGGCTTTACCATGGATACCCCGGTGCCGGAATTTGGCACTACTTTGGGCGAAGAACTTTTAAAACCGACCCGCCTTTATCCGCGCGTATGCCTGCCGTTGATTGAAAAATTCAATCTGCACGGCATGGTGCATATCACCGGCGGCGGTTTTTACGATAACATTCCGCGTATTCTGCCCGCTGACTGCGACGCCGACGTTAACGCCGGTGCGTGGGAAGTGCCTGTGGTATTTAAAAAATTGCAGGAATGGGGCAATGTTGACTGGCACGAAATGTATCGCACCTTTAACATGGGCGTAGGCATGGTGCTGGTAGTTGCGCCGGAAGAAGCCGACGCTGTACGCGAACACCTGAAAAATGCCGGTGAAACCTTCTACGAACTGGGCAAGATTGTGGAAGGCAGCGGCAAGGCTGTGCTGAAAGGCGGCGTTTTCGGTGAATAAGCGCAAAATCGGCGTGCTGGTAAGCGGCAGGGGCAGCAATTTGCAGGCCCTGATGGACGAGATTGCCGCCGGTACGCTTAACGTGGAAATTACCGTTGTCATCAGCGATAAAAAGGATGCCTTTGCTTTGGAACGCGCCGCAAAAGCCGGTATAAAAACCGTTGCTGTGGAGCGTAAGGAATGTGCATCCAAAGAAGAATTTGAAAATAAAATTACTGCCGCGCTGGAAGAAGCCGGTGCGGAACTTGTTGTGCTGGCAGGTTTTATGCGCATTTTAAGCCCGGTGCTTGTAGGGCACTGGCACCATAAAATCGTCAACATCCATCCGGCTCTTTTGCCGAGCTTCCCCGGCCTTGACGGACAGGGACAGGCGCTTAACTATGGCGTAAAAATTGCCGGCTGCACGGTGCATTTTGTGGACGAGGGCACGGACAGCGGCCCGATTATCCTGCAAAAAGCGGTGCCGGTGCTGGACGATGACACGCACGACACGCTGGCAGACAGGATTTTGGAACAGGAGCATAAAGCGCTGCCCGAAGCTGTACGTTTGTGGAGCGAAGGCAGGCTGCAAATAGAAGGAAGGCACGTTAAAGTGCTTCCGGCTGAGAGGTGAAGGAACATGAGAATAAAAAGAGCGCTTTTAAGCGTATCGGACAAAACAGGCATTGTTAAACTGGCACAGTTTTTGCATGACATCGGCGTGGAAATTATTTCCACCGGCGGCACGATGAAGGCTTTGCAGGAAGCAGGCATCCCCGTAACCTATGTCAGTGATGTAACCGGTTTCCCGGAAATTATGGACGGCAGGGTTAAAACCCTGAACCCGAAAATCCACGGCGGCATTTTAGCCGTGCGCAGCAACCCGGAACATGTTAAAGCCATGGAAGAACACGGTATTAAACCGATTGATTTAGTTGTTGTTAACCTCTATCCGTTCCGCGAAACGATTGCCAAACCCGGCGTAACCGAAGCCGAAGCAATCGAAAACATTGATATCGGCGGCCCGGCGATGGTAAGGGCGGCAGCCAAAAACTTCCGCGATGTTATCATCATTACCAATCCGGCACGTTACACCAGCCTGATTGCTATGCTGCAGCAGCACGGCGATGCTGATATCGTAACCCGCAAAACGCTGGCTAAAGAAGCTTTTGCGCATACTTCCGAATATGACGCTGCAATTACTGCTTACCTGACCAAGCAGCTTGCCGAAGGCAAATAAGGAGAAGCATTATGCAGATATTACTGATTGGCGGCGGCGGACGCGAACACGCACTGGCGTGGAAGCTGGCACAGAGCGCGCAGGTTGAAAAAATCTGGGCTGCGCCCGGCAACCCCGGCATTGCCGCTGTTGAAAAATGCGAATGTGTTGAACTTAATTTAAACGACCTTGACGCTGTGGCAGATTTTGCCGAGGAACACGGCATTGATTTGACCGTTGTCGGCCCGGAAGCAACTCTGGTTGCAGGTATTGCCGATGTTTTCGCATCCCGCGGGCTGGCAGTGTTCGGCCCTTCCAAAGCGGCTGCGCAGCTTGAAGGCAGCAAGGCTTTTGCCAAAAACATCATGGCAAAATACGATATTCCGACCGCGTTCTTTAAAGTTTGCGAGGATATTGAAACCGCCAAAGCCTATGTTAAAGAAAAAGGCGCGCCGATTGTTATTAAGGCCGACGGGCTTGCGGCAGGCAAGGGCGTAGTTGTTGCCATGACGGAAGCCGAAGCGCTGGAAGCCATTGACGAAATGATGGGCGAGCAGCATAAATTCGGCGGCGCGGGCGCACGCGTTGTCATCGAAGAATTTATGCAGGGCGAGGAAGCATCGCTTTTGGCTTTTACCGATGGCGAGCACATTGTGCCGATGATTGCTTCGCAGGACCACAAACGCGCCTTTGACGGTGATAAAGGACCTAACACCGGCGGCATGGGCACTTATGCACCGGCTCCGGTTTTAACCGATATTTTACGCCTGCGTGCTGTTGAAAAGATTTTGAAACCCGTTGTAGCTGCTATGAAAGCTGAAGGCATGCCGTATAAAGGCTGCCTGTATGCCGGTTTGATGGTTTGCGGCGACGAAGTAAAGGTAGTTGAATTTAACTGCCGCTTTGGCGACCCGGAAACGCAGGTTGTGCTGCCGCTTCTGGACGGCGACCTGGCAGAAATTATGCTGGCCTGTGCAACCGGCGGGCTGGATAAGGTTGACATCGGCTGGAAGGATAAAGCAACCGTCTGCGTTGTGCTGGCTTCCGGCGGCTACCCGGAAAGCTACAAAAACGGCTATCCTATCAGCGGGCTGGATAAAGCAGGCGCACTGCCCGATACCGTTGTATTCCACGCCGGAACTAAAATCAGCGACGGCAGCGTGGTAACGGCAGGCGGACGCGTGCTTGGCGTAACTGCAAGCGGCAAAGATATCGCCGAAGCGCAGGAACGCGCTTATAAAGCAGTAAGCCTCATCAGCTTTACGGATATGCAGTACCGCAAAGATATCGCGTGGCGCGCACTTAAAAAATAAAATAAATGTCCCTGCACCAGCGGGGACATTTTGTATACGCAGTTATTAAATAAAAAAACATAAAAATTTTAAGCAAAGGATGGATGAAAATGGCATTTTATTACGATGAACCCGCACATACTTTTAGTGAATATCTTTTAGTCCCCGGTTATTCTTCCAGTGAATGTGTTCCGGCCAATGTTGATTTGAGAACTCCGCTTGTTAAATTCAGAAAAGGCGAAGAACCGGCTATCACCATGAACATTCCTCTGGTTTCCGCTATCATGCAGTCCGTATCCGACGATAAAATGGCGGTTGCCCTTTCCAAAGAAGGCGGCATTTCCTTCATTTACGGCTCTCAGTCCATTGAAGACGAAGCAGCCATGGTTGAAAGAGTTAAAACCCACCGTGCAGGTTTTGTAAGCAGCGATTCCAACATCCGCCCGGACAGCACCCTGGCAGATATCCTTGCTTTGAAAGAAAAAACCGGTCACAGCACTGTTGCCGTTACCAGCGACGGCACCGTTAACGGCAAACTGGAAGGCATTGTTACCAGTCGTGACTACCGCGTAAGCCGCATGGATTTGAACACCAAAGTTAAAGAATTCATGACCCCGATCAGCGAAATGATTACCGCTCCGGCAGAAACCACTTTGCAGGAAGCTAACGACATCATCTGGGAACACAAACTGAACACCCTGCCGATTATCGATGCTGAAGGCCGCCTGCTGTACATGGTATTCCGCAAAGATTATGCTACCCATAAAGAATATCCGCTGGAACTGCTGGACAGCAAAAAACGCCACATTGTAGGCGCAGGCATTAACACCCGCGACTACGCTGAACGCGTACCGGCACTGGTTAACGCAGGCGTTGACGTACTGTGCATCGACTCCTCCGAAGGTTACAGCGAATGGCAGAAAATTACGCTGGCATGGATTCGCGAACATTACGGCGACAGCGTAAAAGTTGGTGCAGGCAATGTTGTTGACGCTGCAGGCTTCCGCTTCTTAGCCGAATGTGGTGCTGACTTCGTTAAAGTAGGTATCGGCGGCGGTTCCATCTGCATTACCCGCGAACAGAAAGGTATCGGCCGCGGCCAGGCAACCGCAGTAATTGAAGTTGCCAAAGCACGTGACGAATATTATAAAGAAACCGGCATTTATGTGCCTATCTGCTCCGACGGCGGCATCGTTTACGATTACCACATGACTCTTGCACTTGCCATGGGCGCAGACTTTCTGATGCTGGGCCGTTACTTTGCACGTTTTGATGAAAGCCCGACCAACAAAGTCAACATCAACGGCAACTACATGAAAGAATACTGGGGCGAAGGCAGCAACCGTGCCCGCAACTGGCAGCGTTATGACCTCGGCGGCGCTCAGAAACTATCCTTTGAAGAAGGCGTTGACTCCTACGTTCCGTATGCAGGCAGCCTGAAGGATAACGTAAACCTGACCCTGAACAAAGTACGTTCCACCATGTGCAACTGTGGCGCGCTGAATATTCCTGAATTACAGGCTAAAGCAAAAATTACCCTGGTATCTGCAACTTCTATCGTTGAAGGCGGCGCACATGACGTTGTACTTAAAGACAACACCATGAATAATTACGTAAAATAACAGATAAAATATGTAAATCTGCTTTTATGCAATTGACATATCTGTAATCAAAAGGTAAAATTAACTTTGTAGTTTTAATTTTATTAGGAAGGTGCTGTTTGATATGAATTTAAGAAAATTAGCTTTATGTGCTGTTGCCGGCGTAATGGCAGCCTCCATGATTTTCACCGCAGGCTGCGGCGGCGACGAAAAAAGTGATAAAAAAGTATTAAAAGTTGGTATGGAATGTGCTTACGCTCCTTATAACTGGTCCCAGACTTCTTCCGAAGGCGGCGCTGTTAAAATTGCCGGCACCGAAGAATATGCTTACGGTTATGACGTAATGATGGCTAAAAAACTGGCTGATTCCATGGGCGCTGAGCTCGAAATCCAGAAAATTGAATGGGACGGCCTTGCTCCGGCAGTTGTAAGCGGCAAAATTGACGCTGCTATCGCCGGTATGTCCATCACTTCCGAACGTAAACAGTCCGTTGACTTTACCAAACCGTATTATTATGCAAATGTTGTAGCACTGGTTAGAAAAGATACCCCGCAGGCTCAGGCAACCAGCGTTGAAGAACTGCGCGGCGCAACCGCTACCAGCCAGCTGAACACCATCTGGTACGACCAGATTGACCAGGTTCCGGAAGTTAACAAACTGCCTGCTATCGACAACGTACCGGGCATGATTGTTGCTCTGACCTCCGGCAAATGCAACCTGATTGTTACCGATATCCCGACTGCAAAAGCAGCGGCATTTGCTAACCCTGAACTGACCGTTCTCCAGTTCTCCGAAGAAAAAGGTTTCAAAACTTCCAAGGAAGATGTTGAAATCGGCATTGCCATCAAAAAAGGCAACAAAGAACTTAAAGACGCTATGGATGCCGTACTTGGCAACATGACTCCTGCCGACTTTGATAAAATGATGGATGAAGCTATTCAGAAACAGCCGTTGGCAAAATAATAGCTTGAAGTTTGTTTGTTAAGGGGGCGGTACAGGCCGTCCCCTTATTTCCATATTTATTTTGTTTGTATAAATGACTGAATGTTAGGTGGTAAATTATGGCTACTATGCCCGATTCTTTCTTTTCGTGGGTAGTATTTTTACTTAACGAATATGGCGGCGTACTGATTCAGGGTGCAGGCGTTACTTTGCTGCTTGCGCTGGTCGGCACTTTTATCGGCTGCGTAATCGGCCTTGCCGTTGGTATTGTGCAGACGATACCTGAAGACCCGAATGCAGGCTGCTTTAAAAACTCGCTTATCCGAGGGGTAAAAGCGGTTTTATCTTCTTACGTTGAAATTTTTCGCGGTACACCAATGATAGTACAGGCAATGGTTGTATATTATGGTGCGATGAGCCTGTTTGATATTGATATGTCGGCAATGTTTGCCGGTTTTCTTGTTGTTTCCATTAACACCGGCGCTTACATGGCGGAAACCGTGCGCGGCGGTATCGAATCCATCGATGCAGGCCAGCGTGAGGCTGCCGTTGCTATCGGTATGGACCATTTCCAGACGATGCGTTTTGTTGTGCTGCCGCAGGCATTGCGCAATATTATGCCGCAGATTGGCAACAACCTGATTATCAATATTAAAGATACTTCCGTATTGAACGTAATTTCCGTAACCGAGCTGTATTTTGCTTCTAAATCGGCTGCGGGCGTGTATTACAGATATTTTGAAATTTTCTTTATTACCTGCATTATTTACTTCATTATGACTTTTACGGCTTCCCGCATTCTGCGCTGGCTGGAAAGCAAAATGGACGGCCCGAAGGATTATCAGCTGGTGGAATATGACCCGATGGCTGACCCGTGCGGACATTTTCAGGTAACTAACAAGAAAGGACGGTAACAGAAATGGCAGAAAAAGAATTACTGTTGTCCGTTCAGGATTTGAAAAAACAATTTGGCGAGCGTGAAATTTTAAAAGGCATCAGCTTTGATGTCAACAAAGGCGACGTGGTTTGCATTATCGGCCCTTCCGGCAGCGGCAAATCCACGCTTATCCGCTGCGTAAACTTTTTGGAGCAGCCGACGGACGGCGTTATTGCTTACCGCGGCAAAAACGTACTGGAAACCTTTAAAAACCTGCCGTTGTATCGTACCAAAGTCGGCATGGTATTCCAGCAGTTTAATCTGTTCAACAATATGACGGTGCTGGAAAACTGCATGGTCGGACAGGTTAAGGTTTTGGGCAAGGATAAGGAAACAGCCCGCAATACGGCGATGAAATACCTTGAACACGTCGGCATGGCAAGCTACATCAACGCCAAGCCGCACCAGCTCAGCGGCGGCCAGAAACAGCGCGTTGCCATTGCCCGTGCTTTGGCACTGGAACCGGAAGTGCTGCTGATGGACGAACCTACTTCCGCGCTTGACCCGGAAATGGTCGGCGAAGTTCTGGCAGTTATGAAGGAACTTGCGGACGAAGGCCTGACGATGGTTATTGTAACGCACGAGATGGCATTTGCGCGTGATGTGTCTTCGCGTGTAATTTTCATTGACCAGGGTGTTGTTGCCGAAGAAAGCAGCCCGGAAGAAATTTTCTCTGCGCCGAAAAACCAGCGCACCAAAGATTTCTTAAGCCGTTTCAATTTAGGCAAATAATTAAAAAACATTAAAGGATTTTTCTCCTGCTTGTAGAATTTAACTTAGAATAGTAAATTTTACAGCAGGAGATTTTTTATAAAAACCCGAAAGGATTTTGCCCATGTTACGAAAATTATCAGTATTTATCATCTTTATTTTATTTTTATCCGCGTTCAGCGTTGCCGGTGCCGCAGGCAGGGGCACTATTTTATTTGTGCCGCTGGATAACAGGCCGGTGTGCCTTGAATATTCCGTCAACAGTATGGCGGCGGCAGGCTGGAATGTGGAAACGCCGCCGGAGGAATACATTGCTTCCAACGAGCACAGCGGCGACCCGGATAAATTGTACGAATGGCTTGCTGAACGTGCGCCGCTGGCCAACGCAGTTATTGTTTCGTCTGACGCACTGCTGTACGGCGGGCTGGTTGATTCGCGCACGCACCATATTGAACGTGACGTGCTGGAAGAACGTGCGCACCGTCTGGTAAATTTAAAAGATTTGGGCGGCAACCCGCTGGTTTACGTGTTTACAACCATCATGCGTTCGCCGCGCGCCAGTGCCGCACCGGTTGAGCCGCCGTATTATGCGGAGTGGGGCAGCAAAATTTTTCAGCTGGGCGAACTTGAAGACCGCGAGGATTTAAAAGAAATTACCCGCCGCGAGCGTAAGGAATTAAAACGCTTATTGCAGGAAATACCGGCAGAAGTGCGCGCTGATAATATGCAGCGCCGCGCCTTGAATATTGAAATGACCGAGCTTTTGCTGCACGGCGTGGAAAGCGGCGATTTTGACTATCTGTTAATCGGCCGCGACGATACGGCGCCGTATTCGCAGGCACATAATGAAGCACGCAAAATGGATATCCTTGTGCGCGAGCTGCCGAAGGAACGCATCCGTTTTTTTGCCGGTGCCGACCAGCTTGGCATGGTGCTGCTGAACCGCGCAGCCAACCGTTTAAGCTATGAAATTCCCTTTGTTTTTGCCGCGTACGGTGACGGCAAGGGCAAGGATACAATTCCTTCTTACGAGGATGACCCGGTAGATGTCAGCGTTAAAGAGCACATCCATGCTGTTGGTGGCTGGCCTACCAAATATTTGAAACGCGCCGATATGGTGCTTTTGGTGAACACTCCTTCCAGCGGCGTAACGCTGGAGGCTTCTGTGCCGAGTAACGACGGTACGGTAACGAAGCAGCAGGAACGCTTTATGAAAAAGCTGAATTATTTTGAAGATAAGGGCAAACCTGTGGCTGTGGCCGATATTGCTTACGGCAACGGTGCGGACAACGCGCTGGTGAAAGAACTGTTTGCGCAGGACAAGGCTTACAGCGTCGCTGCTTACGGCGGTTGGAACACCGCAGGCAACACGATTGGTTTTGCGCTTTCGCAGGGCTTGTTAGCGCCGGATATGACGGAAGCAGGCAGGGATAATTTGCTGAATATCCGTTATCTGGACGACTGGGCTTATCAGGCTAACGTGCGCATGAAGGTATCGGCAGAACTCATCTGGCCCAACCACTGGCCGAACAGCGGCTTAAACAGCGAACAGCTGGTAGCTGCCGAAAATTTAATTACCAAAGAAATTAAAAACATCGCGTCGCCGCTGATGACGGAAGAAACCGTGGATGGCTATCAGTTCAATCTGCCGTGGCAGCGCATGTTTGAAGTACGTGTGGCACAAAAATAACGTATGAGGTGAGTACGTGAAATTTGCAGAAAAGCTTGTTTTAAACAGCGGCTTTACCTTTGATTATACAAATATGTTCGGCACGGGGCGTTTGCAGGAAGCCGATTTAACAGCGCTTGAAGGCGATATGAAAAAGGCTGCTGCTGCCGTTGATGAAATGCGCAGAAGCGGCACGGCTTATAAGCATCTTTCCAAGGACGGCACGCCGGAACCGGTGTATTTTACGCGCCTTGCTGATATTGAAAACGGCAACCCCAACACGCCGGTATCGCTGCAAAAGCTGAAGGAGTTTGGCGATTACCTGCGTACCAATGTCGATGCGGTAGTGTTCCTCGGCATCGGCGGTTCGTATCTTGGCAACAAGGTGCTGTTTGATATCGGCGCAGGGCCGAGCTGGAACTCCCTGGGCGAAAAACGCCGCAGCGGTTATCCGCGCATTTATTTTTCCGGCAACAATCTGGACGCGGGCCAGTGCGAAGAAATTATGAACGAGCTGCGTTACTGGTCGGTACACGCATGGCCGAAGAAAAAGCGTTTTAAGGTTATGCTGGTGCCGATTTCCAAATCCGGTTCGACGTTGGAAACTCTGGCTTCGTTTATTTATTTTTACGAGGCCTGCAATAAAAGCGTTATGTTTGACACCGAAGTTACAGCCGTTACCGACCGCAACCCGGAAGCAGGCTCGCCGCTGTTTACGCTGGCAGAAAAGCACGGCTGGCGCTGCTTTGATATTAAAAACGGCATCGGCGGGCGTTTCAGCGTATTGACTGACCCGGGCCTTGTTACGGCGGCGGCTATCGGCATGAACGTGGAAGAACTTTTGAGCGGTGCGGGTAATATGGAAGCTGCCTGCCGCAGTGAAAATATTTACGAAAACCCGGCACTGATGAATGCGGCGCTGAAATATCTGGCGGCGGCCAAATACGGCTGCCATATTGAAGTGTTTATGGGCTACGGCGAGCGGCTTGGTTCGCTGGGTCAGTGGTATGTACAGCTGCTGGCGGAATCTTTGGGCAAACGCCAGAACCGCAGCGGCGAAACGGTTTATTACGGTCGCACGCCGGTGCCTGCGGTGGGCACGACCGATATGCACGCGCAGACGCAGCTGCATCAGGACGGCATACGTAACAAGGTTGTGCAGTTTTTGCAGATAAAAAACATGCCGGGCGATATTGTGCTGGGCATGCCGTTTGACGAGCCTGCCTTTAAAAAGTACCACGGCTTAAAGATGAACGACGCGCTGGCGATGGCGCTGGACAGCAACGCCGAAGCATTGAACAGCGATAACCGTTTTAATGCGCGTTACGTACTGCCGGAGATGAACGCTTACCATCTCGGTGAGCTGTTCTATTTCTTGATGCTCAGCATTGCGTATGAGGGCGAACTGGCCAACATCGACGCATTTGACCAGCCGGGCGTGGAAACTTACAAAAAAATTATGAAGGCCAAATTTGCTAATCTTCCGCAAAAAAAATTAAGCTGCGGTTGACTGAAATTTTTGCTGATAGTATAATTTAATGAGAGCGGCGGCGTTCTGTTTGGACGCCGTTTTTATTTAAGAGATAATCCGGCAGGGCCGGTTAAACGGGAGGAATGAAGATGAAACTGGAATTCTCCAAAATGCATGGCTGCGGCAATGATTATGTGTATGTAAACTGCATGGAAAAAGACGTGCCCAATCCGGGCGCAGTCAGCGAATATGTCAGCCACAGGCGTTTCGGCATCGGCTCCGACGGGCTGATTTTAATTATGCCGTCCGATAAGGCCGATTTCAGAATGCGCATGTTCAACGCCGACGCTTCTGAAGGCAAGATGTGCGGCAACGGCATCCGCTGCGTGGCAAAATACGTTTACGATAAAGGCTTGACTGATAAAACCACCTTTACCATAGAAACTTTATCCGGCATTAAAACCATCGACGTTACCGTAAAAGACGGCAAGGTTGAAGAAGCTTCCGTCGATATGGGCAAGCCGGTATTTAAATGCACGGAAATCCCGATGGTCAGCGACCATTTTGTGTTTGTTGACCAGGGCCTTGTTATCGCCGAGGACGTTGTTTATAACGGCACGGCAATTTCCATGGGCAACCCGCATTATGTAACTTTTGTTGACGATGTTGACAGTCTTGACCTGGAAAAAATCGGGCCTTTGTTCGAGCATCACAAACTGTTCCCGGAAGGCGTAAACACCGAATTTGTACAGATTATTGACAAAAACACCGTTAAGTTCCGCGTATGGGAACGCGGCAGCGGCGAAACATGGGCCTGCGGCACCGGCGCGTGCGCTGTTGCGGTTGCCTGCGTAACCTTAAACAACGCCGGTAAACGCGATGAAGAATTAAAGGTTATCGCCAAAGGCGGCGAGCTGAAAGTAACCTACTGCAAAGACGACAGCGTTATTTTAAAAGGTCCTGCCACGCTGGTGTTCGACGGGGTAATTGATATTCCCGATGAAATTGTTTCCAAATAAATTACAATATATTTTAAATGGGGGAGTAAAAGAAATGCCTTTTGTTAACCAAAATTACTGCAATTTAAAAGAAAGCTACCTGTTTTCGCAAATCGCGCATAAGGTTGCAGAGTTTTCGGCGGCGCATCCCGAAAAGAAAATTATTAAAATGGGTATCGGCGACGTAACCCTGCCGCTTGCACCTGCCGTTATCGAAGCAATGCAGAAGGCTGTTGCCGAAATGGGCGTTAAGGAAACCTTCCGCGGTTACGGTCCGGAACAGGGCTATGATTTTCTGCATGAAGCTATTGCCAAATATTATGCAAGCTTCGGCGTAGATGTTGCCAGCGATGAAATTTTTATCAGCGATGGCGCTAAAAGCGACTGCGGCAACATGACCGATCTTTTCAGCAACGACAACGTAATTTTGATTCCCGACCCGGTTTATCCGGTTTACCTTGATACCAACGTAATGTGCGGACGCAAAATCATTTACATGCAGGGCAAGCCTGAAAATGACTTTTTGCCGATGCCGGACGACAGCGTGAAAGCCGACATTATTTATCTGTGCTCGCCGAACAACCCAACCGGCGCTGTTTACACCAAAGAACAGCTGGAAAAATGGGTGGCTTACGCACTGAAAAACGACGCCGTTATCCTGTATGATGCTGCTTATGAATCCTTCATCAGCGACCCGAGGTTCCCGCGCAGCATTTTCGCCGTTGAAGGCGCTAAAAAATGCGCAATTGAGCTGTGCTCGCTTTCCAAAACCGCAGGCTTTACCGGTACCCGCTGCGGTTACACCATTGTGCCGCATGATCTGGTACGTAAAACCAAAGACGGACAGGAAATGTCACTGAACAAAATGTGGCTGCGCCGCCAGACTACCAAATTCAACGGCGTACCTTATATTATCCAGCGCGGCGCGGAAGCTGTATTCAGCCCCGAAGGCCAGAAACAGTGCCGTGAAATGCTTGCTTTCTATAAAGAAAACGCCCGCATTATGGCGGAAGCATTGACCAAGAAAGGCATTAAATTCTACGGCGGCACCCATTCCCCGTACATCTGGATGCAGTGCCCCAACGGCATGGGCTCCTGGGAGTTCTTTGATTACCTGCTGGAAAAACTGGCGGTTGTCGGCACTCCGGGCGCAGGCTTCGGATCCATGGGCGAAGGTTATTTCCGTCTAACGGCTTTCGGCAGCAGGGAAAATACCATTGAAGCCATGGAAAGAATTGAAAAAGGTTTATAAAAAATATGTGAAAAGCGGGTGAAAAATGTTTTCACCCGCTTTTTTTGTGCTATAATAGGTAAAGACAAATTTAAGGGAGGTTCTTTAATGAAAAAGATTTTACTGATTGTGATGATGCTTGTGATGTGCGTATCTTCCGCCTGCTTTGCCAGCGACGGCAGCGTGCTTGATGCGGAAGCAAAAATGGTTGACCAGTTTTTGAACGCATCTTCTTATAAGAATGTTTCTTCGATTTTGAGCGCTGATATGAAAGCCAACTTTGATGAAACCAAATTTAACGAATACAAAGCAAGCATTACCAATGATTTGGGCGCTTACAAAGAAAAACAGCTTGTAAACCTCATCAAACGCCCGGGCGTTGACCGTGTGGTTTACGGCGCAGGTTTTGAAAAAGGCCAGGTAATGATGGTTATTGCCGATTTTGCTGTTGACAGCAAAGAAAAACCGCTGCTCTTGAACATCGCTATCGTTCCGCCCCAGCCGGCAAATGAAGAAGGCAGCGCAGAACAGAAATAATCTGTAACAGCATATCAAAACTTAACAGTCAAAAATTAAAACCGGGTACTGCGTAAGCAGGCCCGGTTTTTGTGTGCTTTAAGCAGAAATAATAACAGAAAAATTTTAACCCCCCTTGTCAGGTTAGCTGACCGGGGGATTTTTTATACCCTAAATTAGGGTGGGGTAGTTTGAATTACGCACAGCTGGGAGTAAATATTACCGTAAAGTGGTTGGCCAACCATAAACTACCGGTAGAAAAAAAGTTTCCCCAAGACCAGTAAAAGTGCGACTTACGCCAGCCGAAATGTCTTGCGGGGGGGTAAAGGTATGATATAATTTTAGTATAAACAAATAAGCTGAAATAAAGGCTTTCGGGAAAGAGGTTATGCTTATGAAACGGAAAAATTTGGAAAAGGCTATTGTTTTAGGTTTAATGCTGGGATGTGTTTATTCAACTGCATTGGCAGAAGAATTACCAAAAGCTACTCTTTATACAGATAATAATTTAACTTTAACGGTTCCAAAAGGTAGTTTTACTACAGAACAACCATCTGGAGTATGGAATCCTTATAATACAAGTGCAAAAAATACTGATTTAAATAATGTTAATATTTCAGCTAACATTGAAATTAGTGGTACTTATAGCGGTAGACCTGCAATAACGGCTTTTCAAGCAAATGGCGATGGAAATATTTTAAATGTTGAGCAAAATGCTTATTTAAATATTGAAACTACTTCTGCTGATAATTTCCAAGTAGGTACTTTTCTTTCTTGGTTTAATATGAATGGTGTATATGCTTCTAATGGAGCTACTATAAACTTAAATGGAGATGTTTATTTAAGAGCTGTTAATTTAGATAACGATGAAGATATTAACAGTAATATTCTTCATACTGATGCAAATCCAAGTCCTATTCCTGGTTCTGTAATTAATATAAATAAAGCAAATGATAGTAAAAAAACCATACAACTAATAGGCGGATTCAAATCTGAAGGAGATGCGATTACTGTTAATTTAGCGAATATTAATTCCTATTGGTATGGTGTTGTGAATACAATTAGTAATATTGGAGGGGCTGGTTTGGGATCAGATTCTAAAACGGTTACTGTTGGTTTATCAAATGGTGCTAAATGGGTTCCAATAAATTATTCTGCTGGCAAAGATAGCAGTAGTGCAGAAATCGGCACTCTTAACTTAAATAATGGCGGTATTGTCGATATTTCCAAATACAATATGGATGATGCTCCGGAAGAAGCGATTGTTGAAGGCGTGGCAACAGGTGCAGACCGTACTGCTGCAACCAATCATGAGGTTAGTGTTACCAATTTGAAGGGCAGCAACGGTTTGTTCAAGATGGATTTGAACTATCTTGATGAAAACGGTGCTGTTTATACCGGTAATAAAGGCGATAATGATGTCAGCGATTATCTTGATATCAAAACCGGCGGCGAAGGTACGCAGTACATTGATTTTAATGCCAAAGACGCCAATATTGATAAAATGAATGTTGGCGATAAAATCTATTTTGCCAATGTTGCAAGCGGTGATACACAGTTTGATTCCACTCAGCATGTTTACAGCAGTGCCGCCAATATCAATAATTACGAGTATGGCGTTGAAAGCGAAACAGGCAGTGGTACTGACTGGTATGTAACCTTAAACAACAAAACGCCTGATGGCAATGGTAACTTTGAAGCAGCTAAAGGTGCAATGTATGCAGGTTATGCTCTCGGCACGGAACTTGACCGCCTGAACAAGCGCATGGGCGAAGCACGCTACCTTGAAGATGAAAAAGGCGTATGGGTTCGTTACCGCCATGCCAAAACAGGTTGGGACGATACCTTTGAAACCAGCAGCGATATGTTCCAGCTTGGTTATGATAAAGAAGTGCAGGAAGATGACGGCAAGCATTACCGCGGCATTGCGCTGGATTATACCGACGCAGATACCACGCTTGACAATGTAAGCGGTGACGGCGAGCATGAACGCTATGCCGTAAGCCTGTATGATACATGGCTGGGCGAAAAAGGCCATTACCGTGATTTGGTAATCCGCGGCGGACGCATTAACAGCGATTATGACCTGCACGGTATGTTCAATGACGGTATGTACGATATCGGCGGTGATTATCACCAGTGGTTCGGCAGCATCAGCGCTGAATGGGGACGCAAAAACGATATGAACGATGGCTGGTACTTTGAACCGCAGACCCAGCTGCAATTAGCCCGTGTAGGCGGCGCAAGCTATGTATCCGACAGCGGCATTGCAGTTGACCAGGACGGCGCAACCAGCTTAATCGGCCGTGTAGGTTTCCGCCTTGGGCGCGAATACGCTAAAGCAGACGGCACGAAACACGACAATTACTATATTAAAGCCGACCTGCTGCACGAATTTATGGGCGATAAAGGCATTGCCCTGACCGGTGCGGACGGACGCTATGAACATGAATATGACGGACAGGAAACATGGTTTGATGTAGGTCTTGGTGCTGACATCAGCATTGATAAAAATACCTATTTCTGGGTAGATGTTGAAAAAACTCTTGGCAGTGATTTTGACAATACCTGGCAGGTCAACGGCGGTTTCCGCTGGGAGTTCTGATTTTGTTCAAAGTAAAGGGAAGCTGCGGCTTCCCTTTACTTTAAGGCGGATAATAATATAAAATTATAGACTAAAAAGAGGAAAGCAAAATGGCAAAAGGATATAATCAGTTAAGCGAAAGTTTTTTAAAACAAATCTGCGGCGACGCAGAAGTAGAGTATTGTTTATATAATCCCCGCAGCAAAAGCGGTATTCAGACATGGGAAATAAAAGTAAGAAACACCGATAACACACGCAAGGTTGTTATTGTGCGCGATTATGGTTATAAAATCGACCACGAAGAAATACAAATACATCCCTTTACAACCCGTTCGGAACGCAACGAGGAGATATTGCGTTTGTATAATGATGTAGGTTTATCGCAAATCTTTTTGGGCAATTTGTTTAATATGAGCCAGCCTTCCATTTCGCTTATCGTAAACGACAAAAGCATAGTAAAAGAAGTGTAGTGCAAAATATAAAAGCAATGTTGTTTTACCGGTTAAGTAAAGCAGCATTGCTTTTTTAATTTAAAACCTTATACCACATCCACATCAAACTATAAATTACTGGCTGGTGGATTAAGTAGGCGGCCAGTGAGTGGCGGCCTAAAAGGGAGAGCGGTTTGATATCAATGTTTAATAAAGCGCTTTGGCTTAAATGTTTTTTGCTTAACAGGCAGGCAAAGTAACCTGCGGTGTAGATAAAAAGCCACGGCAAAACGGGGAAGTAATCGGCGGAGTGAAAAGTATCCGGCGGCAGACCAAGCCATGCCGTAAAATAATGGGCGTACAGGTTTTGCGGCAGCCTGCATTGCCAATCGCCGAAGCCGATATAACGGTGGCTGATGTTTTTGAAAGCAAAAAACAAAATAAAACTTATAATTAATCCGCCGGTGGGCGGGATATGGCGCAGTAATTTTGCAAGCGGCAGCATTAAAAGCATGGCGCTGCCGATAAAAGACAGTATGCCGAAGCTAATAAGGTTATGCCTGTCAAAAAAATACGTAACAACAAAAATAAAAAAGGCGCAGCCCAATACAACAAGGCTGCGCTTTAAATGTTTATGCGCTAACGCCCAGCAAAATCCGGACAGCAGAATAAACAGCGCCGCGCCGCTTTGCTGCCATAGTAAAGCAGGCAGGGTGTGCAGCACGCTGGTGTTGTGCCCGAACAGGTTTTCATTGTTCCACAGGGCGTGGTAAACAAACATATTAAGCAGCGCTGCGCCGCGCAATACGTCGATAAGGGGATAGCGTTCAGTTTTCATTAAGTTCCTGTTCGTCCTCGCGTTTTTTACGCAACAGGCAGTAAGCAAGAAAAGCAAAGACAAGCAGAACGAACCAGGTTGATTTTTTCATTTCAGTCATCCTCCTGTTGTGTTTTTATAATTTAAGTATAGCACTTTTAATGGCAAAACGCTATTTTTTACAAATAAAATAATTTAAAACTGCCATAAAATTGACATAGTTTGCGTGTAATATATATTTAACAACAAAGAATAAAATGTTATAATTGAATTAGTGAAAGCTAATTGCAATTTATCAGGAGGGTGCAGCGATGAAATTTATTAAGAACAATAAATACGTAATCGGTTTTTTGGTTGTTCTTGCTGCAATCTGCTATGCGGGATATTCTTACTATCAAAGCATTACGCAGGTTGAAACAACCGTGAAAACGGCAAAGGTTGAGCACGGTACGTTAAAGGACAGCATTTCGGCAACGGGCAGTTTGAGCGCCGTCGATAACGTCGATATCAGCTCCAAAATTACGGGCCGAATTGTAGAAGTGCTGGTTGAAGAAAACCAGCATGTAGAAGCAGGTCAGGTTCTGGTTAAGCTGGACAGCACTGCTCTGGAAGCGACGGCACGACAGATGAAGGCTCGTCTTGACAACGCGGAGCTGACCTATAACCGTTACACCGCCTTGCTTGCGCAGGGCGCGATTTCGCGCAGCGATTACGATTTGGCGGAATCAGATTACATCGTGGCTAAAGCTAATTACGACCAGGCTGTTTCTGATGTGAACGATACGGTTATCACATCCCCGATTGCGGGCTACATTATTGGCGAACCTACTCCGGTAGGCCAGACCATCAGCTCCGGTATCAGCGAACCGCAGGTAATTATGTCCGTGGCGAACCTTGACGATATGCAGATTGACACGCTGGTCGATGAATCCGATATCGGGCGAGTTAAAGTGGGGCAGACGGTTGAATTTACCGTCGATGCTTACCCGGAGGAAACCTTTACCGGCACGGTGCGTTTGATTTCGCGCTCCGCCGTTACAGAGGACAACGTAATTTACTACACCGTTTATGTTGACGTTGCCAACCCCGAAGGCAAGCTGTTGCCGACGATGACGGCAAGGACGAATATTGTTATTGAACAGCAGGACAACACCTTAATGGTGCCGCCTAACTGCATTTATTATGAAGACGGGCGCAGCTACGTTAAGGTTTATGACGAAGCAACCAAGGCTTCCAGAGAAGTTGACGTTAAAGTTGGCCTTACCGGCGAAGAAAACATTGCCGTTACCGGCGATTTGCAGGAGGGTGACGTGCTGCTTGTAAAACAGCGTGCTACCCAGCAGAACAATATGAGAGGGCCGATTTAACCGGCCGTGAAAGAGGCAGGACATGGCAGAAGTAATCAGGCTTGTAGATATAGTAAAATCGTATATTATGGGCGACAGCATCGTCCATGCGCTGGACCATGTTAATGTCAGCATCGGCGACGGCGAGTTTACCTCGATTATGGGCCCTTCCGGCAGCGGCAAATCGACTATGATGAACATTCTTGGCTGTCTGGACAGGCCGACGAGCGGGCATTATTTTCTGCGCGGGCGCGATATTGCAGGTTACGATGATAACGAGCTGGCGCATACCCGCAATGCGGAAATAGGCTTTGTGTTCCAGAACTTTAACCTGCTGCCGAAGCTGACGGCGCAGGTGAACGTGGCCTTGCCGCTGGTGTATGCCGGTGTGGAGGAAGAAGAACGCATGGAGCGTGCCGCCAAAGCGCTTGACGCCGTAGGTTTGGGCAACAGGCTTGACCATAAACCGAACGAGATGAGCGGCGGCCAGCGTCAGCGTGTGGCGATTGCCCGCGCGCTGGTTAACAACCCGGCCATTATTATGGCTGACGAACCGACGGGCAACCTTGATACAAAGTCCAGCTATGAGATTATGGATATTTTTAAAGCGATGAATGACGAAGGCAAAACCATTGTGATGGTTACGCACGAACCGGATATTGCCGAACAGACCAAGCGCATTCTGGTTATGCGTGACGGCAAGCTCGTCAGCGACGAGTGGAGGTGACGCTGATGTTTAACGAATCTATCAAAATGGCGCTGGACGGCATGTTTAGCAACAAGCTGCGCACGTTTTTAACGTTGCTCGGCATCATCATCGGCGTTGGTGCGGTTATTGCCATGGTCAGCCTGGGCTTTGGCGTAAAAGAGCAGATTAAAAGCAATATTTCAAGCCTGGGCAGCAACCTTTTGATTGTTATGAGCGGTGGCCGTACACCGAGCGGCGCGCGTTTGCCAATGGGCGAAGGCGCAAGGTTGACGGCGGAGGACGCTGAAGCGATAGAACGGCAGATTGACGGTATTGCGCATGTGGCGCCGTCGGTATCGCGCAGCTACCAGCTTGTTGCGGGCAACCAGAACTGGACCGCCAGCGTGGAAGGCACAACGCCTAACGTGCTGGATATCCGCAACTATACTTTGGAGGACGGGCGCAACTTAACCCAGCGCGACCTTACCAGCCGCGACCGTGTCTGCGTTATCGGCCAGACGATTGTAGAGAACCTGTTCCCTGACGGCGACGCTATCGGCAAAACTGTGCGTATTAATAAAGCGCCGTTTAAGGTAGTGGGCGTTTTGCAGGAGATGGGGCAGTCTTCCAGCGGTCAGGATCAGGACGACGTGGTGTTTATCCCGCTGACGACGGCGCAGAACCGCATGATGGGCATTACCTACATCAGCCGTATTACCATTCAGGCTGAAAACGAAAACGTAATCGACCAGGTGCAGGCGGACGTGGAAGCGCTTTTGCGTGTGCGTCATAAAATTCAGGACAATGAATACGACGACTTTACCGTGCGCAATTTAGCGGCGTTGATGGATACAATGATGGAAACTGCGAACACGATTACCATGCTGCTCGGCTGCATTGCGGCAATCAGCCTGCTGGTCGGCGGCATCGGCATTATGAACATCATGCTGGTATCGGTAACGGAACGCACGCGTGAAATCGGTATCCGCAAGGCGCTGGGCGCAACGTATGACAATATACTTTTACAGTTTCTGATTGAAGCGATGGTTATCGGCATTGTGGGCGGCACGCTTGGCGTATTGCTCGGCGTGGGCGCGTCTTATGCCATCAGCTACTTTGCGGGCTGGATGACGATAATTTCCGTGCCGGTAATTTTAATCGCCGTGCTGTTCTCCGTCGGCATCGGCCTGTTCTTCGGCATTTACCCGGCGCGCAAGGCAGCGCTGCTTGACCCGATTGAGGCATTGCGTTATGAATAACGGCAATAACAAACACAAAACAACTTTAAAAGAAGTTTTAACGGCCTTCTATGAATATCTTAGAAGGCCTAAAACTGTTTTTGATATTAAAGACCGCTTGAAGGCCTTAATTTTTTTTGCAATAATTATTATGATACTTGAGAAAATAGCACAATTTTTTGCAGAGATGTGATATAATTATTCGATAGATATGTTTTATTTTGGAGGAAAGCAGCTGTGACAGTAAAAAAGCTGGGCATTATCGGCGGGTCGTTTGACCCGATACATATAGGCCATTTAAACAGCGCGGAATTTGTTTACAAGGCTTTAGGGCTTGATAAAGTGCTGTTTGTGCCTGCTTATATCGCCCCGCATAAAATAGGCATGGAATTTGCCGCGGCCGAAGACCGTTACCGTATGACGGAACTGGCTGTTGAAGGCTGCCCTTATTTTGAGGTCAGCGATGTGGAGCTTAAGCGCAGCGGCATTTCCTATACTTACGATACGGTGCTGGAGCTGAAAAAGCAGTATCCGGGCTACGAGCTGTATTTTATCGTCGGTGCGGATTCCGTGCCGCAGCTGAGTACCTGGCACAATATTTACGGGCTGCTGCATGAAGTTACCTTCGTGGCGGTGGCAAGGCCGGGCTACGACAAAGCCTTCGCCAAGGCGCGGGAAGATTTCGGCGGGCTGGGCGAAGAAAAAATACTGCTTTTAAAAATGCCGGAGCTGGCCGTATCGTCAACAGATATCCGCGAGCGCGTAAAAAACGGCGCACCGGTTGACGGCATGGTGCCGGAAGCAGTGCGCGATTACATTTTAGAGAAGGGTTTGTACCGTTAAGCCGGAAAGAAGGAACAAACAGTGCTGACAATTGACGAAATGAAAGATACTTTGCAGCAGGCGCTGCCGCCCAAACGCTTTAAACATTCGCTGGGTGTTTACGAAACGGCGCTGAAAATGGCAGAGCATTACGGCATGGCTAAAGAAAAGGTTGCTGTTGCCGCATTGCTGCATGACTGCGGACGCGAAGTGCCGACAGATAAACAGGTTGAAAAGGCCGAAGAACTGGGGCTTGGCGTTGATTTTGTGGAACGCCGCCAGCCGATTTTGCTGCATGCCAAAATGGGCGCTTATTATGCGGAACACAAATACGGCGTTACCGACCCGGAAATTCTGGAAGCCATCCGCCTGCACAGCACTGGTGCGCCGGATATGACGGAGCTTGACATGGTTGTGTATCTGGCGGATTTAATCGAGCCGGGCCGCGATTTTGACGGCGTGGAAAAGCTGCGTAAGGTTTGCTTTGAAAATCTGGAAAAGGCAATGGTAAAATCCTACGCCAACACCATTGAATATTTGCTGGATAACAAGCTGTTGATTCACCCGGACTGCATTTTTGGGTATAATCAGCTGGTAGAAAAACTGAAAAAATAAAATTGCAGACAGGAGAGTTATATGGCTTTGGAAGACGATAAACAGCCTCCGTGCACGCGGCGCAAACGCAAGCTGAAATGGGGCAGGCTGGTATGTGTAATTGTACTTTTGGCCGGCATTGTTACCGCCGGTTTTTGGGGCGCAGTATGGTGCTATGATAACCTGATTGCCCCGCCGAAGGTGGAAGTTGTTGGTGCAGACAGCAAAATTGCCGCCGATGCGTTGTTAAACAAACGCATTAACGTACTGCTTTTGGGCGTTGACGACGGCGATAGTGAAGCGGCGGAAACCGAACCGAAGCGCACCGACGCCATGATGCTGGCCAGCTTTGACCCTGACGAAAACGAAGTGGCGCTGGTATCCATGCCGCGCGACACAATGGTGCAGATACCCGGGCACAGAGGCTACGATAAAATTAACGCGGCTTATGCTTACGGCGGCGTGATGCTTGCCAAGCAGACGGTTGCCAACCTGCTGCGCGTGCCGATTCATTACTATGTGCTGGCTGACTGGCGCGCGTTCAAGGAATCCATCGACCTTATCGGCGGCGTTGATTTATACGTTGATAAGGATATGTACTACGAAGACCCGTATGCCGACCTTGTTATCGACATCAAGCACGGCTATCAGCATTTAAACGGCGAACTGGCCGGGCAGTATGTACGCTTCCGCAAGGACGAGCTGGGCGATATCGGCCGCGTGCAGCGCCAGCAGAAATTTATGATGGCACTGGCAGCGCAAATTTTCAATGTTGATACCGTTACCAAAATACCGGCGCTGTTCTCCACCGTGGACCGCCACGTGGAAACGGACATGGACATCATGACGATGGTAAAGGCTGCCAACAGCTTTAAGCTTTTTGGCGACCAGAACTTAAAAAGCTGTATGCTGTACGGTGATTTTTACGATTCGCCGGAGGATGGCTTAAGCTACTGGCGCACTACGCCGGAGCAGGTTGAAAGAACCCTTGACGAACTGGGAATACCCTATATGAAACGTGATAACGAAGATACAGAAAACGACGAAGCATAAAAGGAGGCTGAACAATGAATTTTACTCCCCAGCAGGTAGCGCGCAAAATCGCTGCCGCAGCATCTGACAAAAAGGCAAAGGACATCCTGCTTTTGAATATGGAAAACCTTTCCCCGCTGACAGATTATTTTGTAATTGCCAGTGCCGATAATGTAACGCTGGTTAAAGCAATTGCCGACGCCATTGAAGACAAGCTGGCCGAGGACGGGATTTTGCCGTCCCATATCGAAGGCTATGCCGAAGGCCGCTGGATTTTGATGGATTACGGCGACTGCGTGGCGCATATCTTTATAGAAGCTGACCGCGATTTCTATAATCTGGAACAGCTGTGGGCGGACGCTCCGTCCGAAACCTTTGCGGAGGACGAAAATGAATAATGTAAAACCGCCCGCCAAATACCGCCCCGGCGACGTTGTAACCTTAAAAGCGGTGCGCGCTTCCGAAATGGGCGTGTTCCTCGACGCCGGCACGGGCAATACGGACGATGATATTTTACTGCATAAATTACAGCAGCATGATGCTGATGTAAAAATCGGCGACAGCGTTAAGGTATATTTGTACCTTGACCCGCACGGGCGCCTTACCGCCAGCATGAAGCTGCCGAAAATGCGCGAAGGGCAGCTGGGTTACGTTAAAGTTCTCAGCGTTACGCGCGACGGCGGATTTGTTGATATCGGCGCAGAACGCGGCGTATTTTTGCCTTACAGCCAGATGCGCGGGCACGTATCGCCGGGGCAGCTGGTGTGGGTTAAGCTGTACCGCGATAAAACCGGCCGTCAGGCCGTAAGCATGCGCGTGGAAAAGGAAATGCAGAAAGCAAGCAAGCCAGCCAGCGGCATTAAGGTTGGCGACAGCGTAACCGGCACAGTTTACAACATTTTGCCGGAAGGCTTCTTCATTTTTACTACGCAGCGTTTTCTGGGCTTCCTGCACCGCAGCGAAGTGCCGGGCGGCAGGCTGGACTTTGGTCAGGAAATTACCGCGCGCGTGGCTTATATCCGCGAGGACGGCAGGCTGAACCTTTCCATGCGCCAGCAGAAGGAGCATGCCATGGTTGCCGACGCCGAAGACATTTTAAACTTTTTGAAAAAGCGCGGCGGCAAAATGCCTTACTGCGACGATACGCCGATGGAAGTCATCAAGGAAAAATTCGGCATCAGCAAGGCGGCGTTCAAACGTGCGCTGGGCTGGCTGCTGCGTCAGGGCCTTATCCGTCAGGAGGAAGGCTGGACGATACTTTTGGATAACGAAACGGAAAATAAAAAATGACGGACGCTTTGCTTATTGCTGTCGTATCAATAAGTGTATTTATGGCGTCGCTGTTCAGCACTGTTACCGGCTTTGGTTTTGCGCTGGTGGCAGTGCCGTTTTTAATGCCCGTTTTAGGGCCGAAGGAAACGGTTGTATTCATCATCTTTGGCACCTGCCTTGTAAAAATGATTGTGCTGTGGAACACGCGCAAACATTTTGAGTGGCGCACGGTAATCGTAACGGTAGGCGGCAGCATTTTGGGCAGCCTGCCGGGCGGGTATCTGTTAAACGCCATTCCTTCCGCTTACTTGCAGGTGCTTTTGGGTGTAGTGCTGGTAATTGTGCTGGCACTGATGGGCATGCACTTTGATTTAAGCGTAAAAAATAAAACGCTGGGGCGGATGGCGGCGGGTTTTTGCAGCGGCTTTTCCGCGGCGACAACCAGTATCAGCGGTCCGCCGGTAGCGCTCTACTTTTTGACGGAAGGGCGCGATAAGCTGGTAACGCGCGCCAACATGTGCTGGATTTTTGCTTTCGGCAACATCGGCACCATGGCGTCGCTGGCGTTATCCGGCAGCCGTATCAGTACGGACTTAATGCTGCTGGCGGCTTATGTAACATTGCCGATGCTGTTTGGCACATGGCTGGGCGAGCGGTGCTTCCATAAAATCAATCAGCATTTGTTTATCAGGCTTACGCAGATTTTTATCGTTATCGGCGCATGCACGGCACTGTACCGCGGCATAACGGCGTTATTACAGCTGTAACATTGTTTACAAAAAATAAACGCGTAAAAATATTTTTAATTTATTTTGTATTTTTGCTTGACTGATATTTGCAGGCAGGTTAAAATTACAACATCAAAACTTTTTAAGGTGTGTGTATTATGCAAAAGATTTGGCAGCAAAACAAAAGAGCATACTTTTTCGGCTTTAGCCAGGGCTACTTTTACTTTAGCGCTGGCCGTTTTGCATGCGTAAAATCAAATAGCACCAACACCGTAAACAGATGCCTATAAATCAGCGTAAGCTGTATATTAACAGGTTTTTAAATCAGGCTTCTTCTTACGAGGCCTGATTTTTTTTATAAGTTTAACCAAAAATTAAAATATCTTTAAAGGGGAGAGAAACATGGTAATAGTAATGAAACCCGGCACGCCGGAACAGGAATGGAAAAAAATTAAGGAGAACCTTGAGGGCAGGGGCTACCAGATTAATGAAATCGTCGGCAGCGGCCAGACAATTTTAGGCGTTATCGGCGATACCAGCGCGCTGGATATGAACATGCTGAAGGTTAACGAATGTGTTGACAAGGTAATGCGCGTGCAGGAGCCGTTTAAACGTGCCAACCGCAGCTTCCATCCGGAGGACAGCGTTATTGATGTCAGCGGCGTTAAGGTTGGCGGGCGTAAGCTGACGGTTATCGCCGGACCGTGTTCCGTTGAAACCGAGCAGCAGATTGTCGGCGTTGCCAAATCCGTTAAGCTGGCGGGTGCAAGCCTGCTGCGCGGCGGTGCGTTCAAGCCACGCACTTCCCCGTATTCCTTCCAGGGATTAAAAGAAGAAGGGCTTGACCTTTTGAAAATTGCCCGCAAGGAAACCGGTTTGCCGATTGTAACGGAAATTATGTCCGCCCGTATGCTGGAACGCTTTGTGGAGGATGTGGATTTGATTCAGGTCGGCGCGCGCAACATGCAGAACTTTGAACTTTTGAAAGAGCTTGGCAGAACCAATGTGCCGGTGCTGTTAAAACGCGGCCTTTCCGCAACGATTGAAGAATGGCTGATGGCGGCGGAATACATTATGGCGGGCGGCAATGACAACGTAATTTTATGCGAGCGCGGCATCCGCACCTTTGAAACTTACACCCGCAACACTTTGGATTTGAGCGCTATCCCGGCGGTTAAAAAATTAAGCCACCTGCCGGTAATTGTAGACCCGAGCCACGCAGCAGGTTTGTGGTGGATGGTTGAGCCGATGGCGAAGGCTGCCGTTGCTGCCGGTGCGGACGGTTTGATTATTGAAGTGCACAACGACCCTGAACACGCTTTGTGCGACGGCGCGCAGTCCCTGAAGCCGGAACGCTTTGCAAGGCTGATGGGCGAACTGAGCGGCATTGCCAAAATTGTCGGCAGGGAGCTGTAAGCAACTGTTATGCAGGATGGAAGGACAGAAGGAGTGAAGGTTGTGGAAGCAGGGTTTAGCAAAAATTTGCAGGAGCAGTGTTTTGCCGTTATCGGCCTGGGGCTGATGGGCGGTTCATACGCCAAGGCACTGCGGCGGGCTGGCGTTAAAAACATTATCGGCGTTGATACGGACAAAAATGTTTTAAAAACGGCGCTGGCGGAAGGCGTTATCGACGGCTTTTACCAGAATGCCGGTGCGTACCTGTCGCAGGCGGATGTGATTATCTGCTGCGTTTACCCGGAAGCCGTTACGGAATTTTTAAAACAGGCTGCGCCGTTTATCAAGCGCGGCGCGCTGGTGACTGATGTTGCCGGGCGCAAAGCCAACCTGCCTTACGAAGCGCAGCAGCTGATGCTGGAGGGCGCAGAGTTTATTTCCGGGCACCCGATGGCGGGGAGGCAGGGCAGCGGCTATGCCATGTCGCAGGCAGAGGTTTTTGACGATGCGAACTACCTGATTGTGCCGACGGAAGCCAACAGCGCCGAAGCCGTAAACTGGCTGCGTAAATTTGCGCTGGCGCTGGGCTGCGGGCATGTGGCGGAAATTGCACCGGCAGAGCACGACAAAATTATTGCCTACACCAGCAACCTGCCGCACGCGCTGGCGGTAACGCTGATTAACAGCGACCGTTACAGCGGCAAAAGCTGCTGGTTTATTGGCGGCGGCTTCCGCGACGTAACGCGCATTGCCGATATTAACCCCGTGCTGTGGAGCGATTTGTTTTTGCAGAACGGCGAAAATGTGCTGAACGAGCTGGAGAACTTTAAACAGCAGCTGGAATCCATGCAGCGGCTGATTGCAGCAGGCGACCGCGAAGGGCTGCAAAGCTTTTTGCACACGGCGGCCTGCCACAGGAAGGACATTGTTTTATGAGCATTATTAACGTAAATTTAGGGGCAAAATCCTATCAGATAGAAATTTCCTCCGGACTTTTAGACCAAGCGGGCGCAAAAATCCTCAGCGTCAGCAAAGCGCAGCGCGCGGCGATTATCAGCGACAGCAATGTTGACGAGCTATACGGCGAACGCCTGCAAAAATCGCTGGAAGGCAGCGGTTTTGCCGTAACGCGTATTGTGTTTCCAGCCGGTGAAAAAAGCAAATGCTTAGCCGAACTTGCCAAAATTTATGACCGGTTAGCAGCGGCGGGCATTACCCGCAGCGATTTGGTTGTGGCTTTGGGCGGCGGCGTAGCCGGCGACTTGGGCGGCTTTGCGGCGGCGACCTTTTTGCGCGGCATTGATTATGTGCAGGTGCCGACGTCTTTGCTGGCGCAGATTGACAGCAGCGTCGGCGGCAAGGTGGCGGTTGATTTGCCTGCAGGTAAAAACCTTGTCGGCAATTTTTATCAGCCCAGGCTGGTGCTGATTGATACCGAACTTTTGCGCACTTTGCCGGTACGCTTTTTGCACGACGGCCTTGCGGAAGCCATTAAATATGGCTGCATCCGCGACAAGGCGCTGTTTGAAAAAATTGCCGCTATGCGTGACGATGAGGAACTGCTGGCGAATATTGGCGGCATTGTGGAACGCTGCTGCGCCATTAAGGCAGAGATTGTGGAGCACGACGAATTTGACACCGGCGAGCGCATGGTGCTGAATTTTGGGCACACTATCGGGCACGCGGTGGAGAAATGCTGTGGCTACACTACATATACGCACGGCGAAGGCGTCGGCATCGGCATGGCGCTGCTGACGAGGCAGACGGAAAAACTGGGGCTTACCGCACCCGGCACGGCGGATGCAATTTGCAAAGTTTTGCAAAAATACAACCTGCCGGTGGATGCGCCGTACACGGAAGCTGATTTGCTGGCGGGCATCGGCATGGATAAAAAGAAAAGCGGCAGCAGCATTACCTTGATTATTTTGAAGGAAATAGGCAGCAGCTTTTTGCAGAAAACGGACTGGCAGGCACTGCCGGACTACGTTAAACGGAGTTAATTATGGCTATGGTAAAAATTCAGCCCGGCGCGCTGGCGGGCACGGTTAATGTGCCGTCCTCCAAAAGCATGGGGCACCGCGAAATTATCTGCGCGGCGCTGGCGCAGGGCGAAAGTGTGATAGATAACATCAGCATGTCCGAGGACATTGCGGCGACGCTGCGTTGTTTAAATGCGCTTGGCGTCAGGTCGGAACTGACTGCAAGTAAATTTAAAGGGCGCAGCGCGGTAAAAATTTACGGCACGGGTACGGTTAAGGCAACCGGCGAGGTGTGCGATTGCAGCGAATCGGGTTCAACCCTGCGGTTTTTACTGCCGCTGGGTGCGCTGTGCGGCGCGCCGGTAACTTTTTGCGGTGCAGGCCGGCTGGGCGAGCGCCCGCTGAAACCGTACTATGATATTTTTGATGAGCAGGGCGTAAAATACACGCCTGAGCAAGGCTTACCGGTAACGGTGGAAGGCAATTTGCACAGCGGCACTTTTAAACTGCCGGGCAATGTCAGCTCGCAGTTTGTTTCGGGGCTGCTGTTCGCGCTGCCGCTGCTGGATAGTGATTCGGAAATCATCATTACCACGCCGCTGGAATCGCAGAGCTATATTGATTTGACTTTATCTGCGCTGGCAAAATACGGCATAAAAGTGCAGAACAACAATTACCAAAACTTTGTGGTACCGGGCAGCCAGCAATACCAAAGCGGCAACGCCGATGTGGAGGGCGACTGGTCACAGGCGGCGTTCTGGCTGGCGGCAGGCTGCCTTAACGGCAACATAATTTGCGCCGGTGCGTATGACAAATCCTTGCAGGGCGACCGCGTTGTTAAAGATATTTTGATGAGAATGGGCGGCAGCATGACGCAGGCTGACGGCGGTTTACTGGCAGTAAAAAGCAAGCTGCGCGCAACCGTTATTGACGCCGCTGACTGCCCCGATATTATCCCCGTGTTGACGGTGGCGGCCGCTGTGGCGGAAGGGCAGACTAAAATTATCAACGCCGGGCGTTTGCGCATTAAAGAATGTGACCGCCTGCACGCGATTGCCGCCGAGCTGAACAAGTTGGGTGCGGACGTGATTGAGCAGGCAGAAAGCCTTGTGATTAACGGCAAACCGCAGGGGCTGCGTGGCGGGCGCGTATCGGCATGGAACGACCACCGCATTGCCATGAGCATGGCAGTGGCGAGCACGGTCTGCGCAGAATCTGTTATAATAGAAGGAAGCGAAAGCGTTAAAAAATCATATCCAACCTTCTGGCAGGATTTTGCGCTGCTGGGCGGCAGGTTGGAGCAGGGAGAAAACTTATGACGGCAACTTTTGGCGAAAAAATAAAAATGACGATTTTCGGCGAATCGCACGGCCTTGCGATTGGCTGCGTTATCGACGGCCTGCCGCCCGGAACGGCGCTTGATTTAGAAGCAATTAAGGCAGAAATGCAGCGCCGCGCGCCGGGCAAAAGCAAACTGGCGACGGCACGGCAGGAAAAGGACGCTTTTATTATCCAAAGCGGCTTTTTTGAAGGCAAAACCACCGGCACGCCGCTGTGCGTACTGATACCGAACAGCGACCAGCATTCCGGAGATTACAGCAAGCTGCAAAACGTAATGCGCCCCGGGCACGCCGATTACAGCGGCAAGGTAAAGTACAAGGGCTTTAACGATTACCGCGGCGGCGGGCATTTTTCCGGACGCTTGACTGCGCCGTTGGTTTTTATGGGTGCGGTTGCGAAACAAATTCTGGCGCAGCGCGGCATTTATGTCGGAGCGCACATTGCATCCGTATGGGAAGTGCAGGATAAAAGCTTTAATCTGCTGGGCGAGAGCGCAGAACTTTTTGCGGAACTGGCGGCAAAGGATTTTCCGGCGCTTGACGATAACGCCGGTGAAGCCATGCAGCAAAAAATTATCGCCGCCAAGGCTGATTGTGATTCTGTCGGCGGCGTGATTGAGTGCATGGCGATTAATGTGCCTGCCGGTGTGGGCGAACCGTTTTTTGATTCGCTGGAAAGCCGTTTAGCGCATGCTTTGTTCAGCGTGCCTGCGGTTAAGGGCATTGAGTTTGGCAAAGGATTTGCGCTGACGCAGATGGCTGGCAGCGAAGCCAACGACCAGATGTATTACGATAACGGCTCGGTGAAAACCTACACCAACAACAACGGCGGCATTACCGGCGGCATTACCAACGGCATGCCGGTGTGCTTTAAGGTAGCCGTTAAACCGACGCCGAGCATTGCCAAAGTGCAGAAAACCGTGGACCTTGCCGCCCGTGACAATACGGAGCTGGCGATTACCGGAAGGCACGACCCCTGCATTGTGCAGCGCGCGGTGCCGGTAATTGAAGGCGTGGCGGCGTGGGTGATTTTGGATATGCTGCTGGTTGGGGAGAGATAAGATGACGGAAAAACTTGATTTGGAAGCTATCCGCCGCGAAATTGACGAAGCGGACGGAATTTTGATAAATGCTTTTGAGCGCCGCCTTGACGCAGTGCTGAAGGTGGCGGAATACAAAAAAGTTAATAATCTGCCCGTGCGCGACCGTGCGCGGGAGCTGAAAGTTATCGCCAAAGCGCAGGAGCGTTTGCAGAACAAAAAATACGCACCGGCTGTGGCGGATTTAATGGAAAATATTATGGCTGTTGCCCGCGGCATGGAAGAAGAACAGCTGCAAACGGCAGCGGCGCAGCAGGAGGCTTTTGACGTCGGCTGCTTCGGCGTGGAAGGCTCATACAGCCATAAGGCGATGGAAGAATATTTTGCGGGCAAAAAAATAACACGCCATTATTACAGCGTGTTTGAAGATGTGGTAAAAGCCGTTAAAAACGGCGAAATCCGCTATGGCGTGCTGCCGGTAGAAAATTCCAGCACCGGTGGCATTACCGAAGTGTATGACCTTCTTCGCCATTACGGCTGCTACATTACAGGCGAAAAATGCGTGAAGATTGAGCATAATTTAATGGCGCTGCCGGGCGCAACGCTCAGCGGCATTACGGAAGTTTATTCGCATCCGCAGGGCTTTGCGCAGTGTAAGGATTTTTTTGCGGAATACCCGCAGATAAAACTGGTGCCTTATTACAGTACGTCCAAAAGTGCGGAAGCAGTTAAGGAAAGCGGCAGCCTGCATTTGGCGGCGGTGGCAGGCAAACAGGCGGCGGAACTGTACGGCCTGCAAATTCTGGCGGCGAACATCAATTACAACGGCAACAATACCACGCGCTTTATCATTATCGCCAACGAGGCGGAACACAGCGCCGACGCCGATAAAATTACGCTGGTTATCGCCGTTAAGCACGAGCCGGGCTCGCTTTACCGCGTGCTGGGATATTTTTACCACAGCGGTTTGAACCTGACCAATCTGGAATCGCGCCCGATTGAAGGAAAATCGTGGGAGTATTTCTTCCACATTGATTTGATGGGCAACCTTGCCGATACCAACGTGCAGGAAACTGTGCGCATGCTGAGCGATAACTGCGCGTACTTCAGAATTTTAGGCAACTACCGCAGCGATATGAAGCAGGAGAGATAAAATGCAGCATTTTGGTTTACTTGGTGCCAAACTTGGGCACAGCCTGTCGCCGCAGATTCATCAGATTATTTTTGAAGAACTGGGCCTTGCGGCGGATTACAAATTGATAGAGCTGCCGACGGAAGCGCTGGGCACGGAGCTGCCGCGAATAGCGGCGCAGTACAACGGTGTTAACGTAACCATTCCGCATAAAATTGAAGTGATGCCGTTTTTGGACAGCATTGCCGAAGAAGCTGCGGCTATCGGCGCGGTGAACACTATTGGTTTTAAAAACGGCAAAAGCTGCGGCTACAATACCGACTGGCTGGGCTTTGGCATGATGCTGGAGCATAACGGCATAGAAGTGCGCGGCAAAAAAGCGGCGGTGCTGGGTATTGGCGGCGCGTCGCGCGCGGTTTTGCAGTATCTTGCCAAAGGAGACATTGCCGAAGTGCTTTTGGTATCGCGCACACCGCAGGAAATACCGCAGCAGGTTTTAAACATCTGCGCGGGCGCAAAGGTGCGCTGTTTAAGTTATGCGGAACTGGAACAGGAAAACGGCGACATTATTATTAACTGCACGCCGGTGGGCATGTACCCCAAAACAGGCGTCAGCCCGGTGAGTGCGGATGTGGTTAAAAATTTTGCGGCGGCGGTGGATTTAATTTATAACCCTGCGGAAACGGAATTTTTGCGCATGGCACACAGTGCTGGCAAAACGGCTGTTAACGGGCTGCTGATGCTGGCGGCGCAGGCAGTGGCGGCGCAGGAAATCTGGCAGGGGCGCAGGCTGGGCACGGATTTGGCAGTTAAAATTACGCAAAGGCTGGGGCAGAAGCCATGAAAAATATAGTGTTAATCGGTATGCCGGGCTGCGGCAAAACAACGCTTGGCAAAATGCTGGCAGTGCGGTTAAAAGTTGATTTTTACGACGCCGACGATGTTCTGGAAGCACGCGAGCCTTACACGATAAAAGAATTTTTCGCGCAGGGTGAGGATGTGTTCCGCGAAGCAGAACAGCGCACGGCGGAATACTTATCGCAAAAAGAAGGCTGCGTTATTGCGGCCGGCGGCGGTGTGGTCAAGCGCGCAGCGAGCATGCAGGCTTACCAAAAAACGGGCTGCGTTGTTTTTATCGACCGTCCGCCGGAAGCGATTGTAAGCGATGTGGAAATACAAACGCGCCCGCTTTTGGCTGCAGGGACGCAGCGTATTTTTGAACTTTACAACGAGCGCATAGAGCTGTATAAAAAATATGCCGCTTACACGGTGCAGAACGTAAGCGGCGTGGAAGACGCATTGCAGCAGCTTTTACAGATTGCCGGGGAGATGAAGAAATGAAAAAAATTTTGGTTATTAACGGGCCTAACATCAATTTGCTGGGCATCCGTGAAAAAAATGTTTACGGCGCGCAGGATTACGGCGCTTTGTGTGCGTTTATTACTAAAGAAGCCGAAGCAATCGGCGTCAGCGTTGATATTTGCCAGAGCAATTACGAAGGCGAAATTGTTACCTTCATTCAGGACGCTTACGGCAAATACGACGGCATTGTTATTAACCCTGCCGCTTATACGCATTACAGCGTGGCGCTTTTGGATGCGCTAAAAGGCGTGGCGCTGCCCGCCGTTGAAGTGCATTTAAGCAATGTGCACGCGCGTGAGGAGTTCCGCCATAAATCGGTAACGGCGCCTGCCTGCATCGGGCAAATCTGCGGGCTGGGCTTTATGGGCTACTCGTTAGCTATGCGTGCTTTGGCGGCCTTGCCGGATGAAAAATAAAAAACTTAAACAACAAAAGCGCACTATGCTGTAAAAGTACGGTGCGCTTTTCTGCATCTCAACACAAACTTTATTTTACGCTTTTGTTATTTTGAACATTATTGAATAGATTACCGGCAATACTACGAGCGTCAGCATGGTTGCGCCGGTAAGGCCGCAGGCGATAGCGACGGCCATGGATTCCCAGAAGGGGTTGGTGAACATCGGCACAAGACCGAGCACTGTAGTGAGCGCTGCCAGCATGATGGGACGGAAACGCACAATTGCGGATTCCAGTACCGCTTCGTAAGGCTTCATGCCTGCTGCCAAATGCAAATCAATCTGGTCGATAAGTACGACGGAATTGCGGATGATTATGCCCGTCAGCGACAGGATGCCGAGCTGCGCCAGAAAGCCCATGGACGAGTTAAACAACAGCAGTCCGATAACGACGCCGATAATACCCATCGGCGCGGTGCAGACGATGATGAACAGTTTGCGCAAATCTTTTAGCTGCAGCATCAGCAGAACCAGCATGGTGATGAACATAACCGGCAGCGGTACAAGCAGGTAGTTCAGCGCTTTGTTGCTGCTTTCCAGTGGGCCGCCGATTTCGATGCTGACGCCGGGCGGCAGGCTGCTGCGCAAATCAACGAGGCTGTCGTAAATTTGCTGCGTTACGTCGTTGCCGGTGTAACCGGGGGCAATGCCCGCGTTAACGGTAACGGTCGGCAGCAGGTTGCGCCGCCAGATCATGTTATCTTCAGCTTCGTAGCTGATGTTTGCCACCTGTGCCAGCGGTACGCTGCCCTTGCTTGTGGGAATGGACAGCAGCCGCAGGTCGGAAATTTTATTGCGGTCGGCAGCATCAAGGCGGAACACAAGGTCGATAGCCTGGTCGCCTTCGTAATACTGCGATACGGTGTAGCCGCTGAGTTCTGCCTGCAACGCCATGGCAACGGTCTGGCGGTCAATGCCCATCTGCCGCAGCTTGTCGTTGTCGATAGCTACTTTAACCGCGCCTGTTTTTTCCATCCAGTCAAAACGCGTCATGGTAACGGCGGGGTTCTGCAAGGCGGTATCGCGTACCTGCTGGGCGTAATCTTTTGCCATTGCTTCCGTCGGTGCGGATACGCGCAGCATTACCGGGTATGCCGAAGGCGGACCGAGCGGGATGGATTTGCTGTAAATAACGGCTTCGGGGATTTCGCGTGCGGCAAGTTCGTTAATTTTTTGTTCCAGCCTGTTTTTGGCTTCCACATCTTTGGTGAGGATGACAAGCTGGGCGTAATTTTCGCGCGGCTGCACCGGTTCAACTACAAGTACAAATCGTGGCGCGCTTTCGCCGACATAAGTGCCGATGTTTAAAATATCCGTGTCGTCCTTCAAAATATCGGTCAGTTTCAGTGCGGCTTTTTCGGTTGCTTTAATGCTGCTGCCTTCCGGCATGTTGATTTCAACCAGCAGCTCCGGACGTACGGAAGGCGGGAAAAATTCCTTATCTATAAATTTGGTTAAAAACAGCGAGCCGCAGAATGCGCCGACGGTGAGCGCGATAACAACGGCGCGGTGCGTTAGCGCCCAGGTCAGCAGGCTGCGGAATTTCCGGTAAAACGGCGTGGTGTAAGCGCTGCCTTCGGCAATCTTTTTGGGGTGTACCCATTCATAGCCCAGCACGGGCGCAACGGTTGCCGATACTACCCACGACAGCATCAGCGCCAGGCTGATAACCACAAACAAACTGCCGGCAAATTCGCCGACATTGCCTTTGGAAAAATATATCGGCGTAAAGCCGACGCAGGTGATAACCGTGCCGACGAGCAGCGGTACAGCGCAGGTTTCAAAAGCGTAGCTGGCGGCTTTTATGCGGTCCCAGCCTTCAGCCAGCTTGATTTCCATAAGTTCCACCACAACAATGGCGTCGTCAACCAGCATGCCCAGTGCGATAATCAGCGCACCGAGCGATACCTTGTGCAGGTCGATGCCCAGCGCGTACATGCCGATGAACGTGCCCAGCAGTACCAGCGGGATGCAGACGGAAATTACATAGCCACAGCGCCTGCCAAGGCTGATGAGGCTTACCGCCAGCACGATGATGACGGCTTCTTTCAGGCTCTGTGTAAATTCGTCGATGGAGTTTTTTACAACTTCCGGCTGGTTGGCAACCTGATGCAGCTCAAAACCCAGCGGCAGCCCGGCGGTAATCTGCGTAATAATATTGGCTAAATTTTCGCCCAGGCGGATGTTATTGCCGCCGTCCTCCATGGAAAGTGCGATGCCGACAGCGGGCTGCCCGTTGAAAAAGAATTTCGGCTCGGGCGGGTCGGCGTAGCCGCGTTTAACATCGGCGATGTCGCCAAGGCGGAACACGCGCCCGTTAGCCTGTATCGGCAGCGAAGCGATGTTTTCCACTGCGTCCGGCATACCGGTAAGGCGCAGGTAAACATTATCGTCCGGCGTTTCGCTCATACCGGCGGGCACCATGGCCGTCTGCGCCTGAATGGCGGCGGCAAGCGTATCAAGCGGTATGCCCAGCTGCGCCAGCTTATTGTTGCTGACTTCCAGATAAATTTTTTCCGGCTGGACGCCGATAAGCTCAACTTTTTTCACGTCCGGTACGGTATAAAAAATGCGTTTGATGTCTTCGGCTTTGCGGCGCATATCTTCATAGCTGAAGCTGTCCGAAGTGAGCGCGTAGATATTGCCGTAAACGTCGTCAAAGCGGTCGTTAAAATACGGGCCGTACACGCCGTTTGGCAGGTCGGCCTTGATATCATTAATCATATTGCGCAGCTCCAGCCAGTGCGGGCGCACATCTTCCTTCGCCACGTCTTCTTTTAAGTAAACATTGACGACGCAGATGCCGGGGCGTGAATAACTTGTAATGTAATCAATATCGGTGGAAGCCTGCGCCTGTTTTTCCAGCTTGTCGGCAACCTGTTCTTCCATTTCCTGGGCTGTCGCGCCGGGCCACGCCGCCGAAATTACCATCTGCTTGACGGTAAAGCTGGGGTCTTCCGCGCGGCCGAGCGTGTTATAGCTGTAAATGCCCGCCACGAGGCACAGAAACATAAAAAAGTAAATTATCTGCCGGTGCGTAATGCTCCACGAAGCAAGGTTAGCTCTTTTCATTGCGCATCACCTTCCAGACGCACCTGCTGGCCGGGCGTAAGTTTGGCAGCGCCGCCGGTAACAATAACGTCGCCGTTTGCAACGCCGCTTTTAATAATAATGCTGTTGTTTTCGTAACCGGCAATTTCCACCGGCACAAGCTCAACGCGGTTGTCCTTAACAATCCATACCTGCGGCGTGTCGCCGGTCTGGTAAATTGCTGCCTTAGGCAGGATAATGAGGCTTTCGCTGCCGTCGTTAAAATGTACTTTGGCCGTCATGCCAAGCTGCACCTGCGGCGGCATGTTGTCGATAGCAACGCAGACCTGATAGGTGCGCGTTACCGGGTCGGCCATCGGGGCGATTTCGCGGATGTGCCCGCTGACGGTGACATCGGGCAGCGCCCAGAAGGTTATTTCCGCAGTTTGCCCGGGCGAGATGCTGGCTAAATTGTTTTCGGGTATGTAAATGCGCACTTCTTTTTCGCCTTCGCGCACCAGCGTTGCAACAGGCGTACCGGCAGCGGCAACCTGCCCGACTTCGCCGGTAATGCTTGAGATGACGCCGTCGTTATTTGCTACAAGGCGCGTATAATCAAGCTGGTTCAGCGCGGCCGCCAGCTGTGCTTCGGCCTGTTCCAGCGTGGATTGTGCGGCTTTCAGCTGTGTGTTGTACTGGTCGTAAACGGCCTGGCTTACAGCGCCGCTTGCCAGCAGTGAACGGTAGCGTTTTTCGTTGTCGCTGGCCAGCAAAAAGTTGGCGTTGGCAGATGCCAGACCTGCGCGGGCAGCGTTGACGTTTTCATCAACGTCGCGCGGGTCAATCTGCATTAAAACATCGCCTGCATGCACGGTGTCGCCCAAATTGACATTACGGCTGATTATTTTGCCGCTGACCTGAAAGGCAAGGTTGCTTTCGTAGCGTCCGCGCACTTCGCCGGGGTACACAAGGTAGTTCTGCGTGCTGTGCGTGCCTGCGGTAACGGTGCGTACATAGGGCACGGCGGCAACCGGCTGCGGTTTATTTAAAACTGCGGTGGCAAAATGGTAAACCAGCCCTGCGGCGATAACGGCAGTGGCGATGGCTAACTGTTTTTTGCTTAAATGTAATTTTTCCCAAAGCTGCATAACCAATCACTTCCAATGCTTTTTTATGGTAATGATGCTTTACTTAGAATTTCGGCAGATAAAAATAAAATCCTGCCGCGGCAGGGATTTGTTAAGCTTTATGATGCAGGCTTTAAAATAAATGCGTATGGCAAAAAAGATGTTAATGTAGTAAAATAGATATTACATTGTACGATGAGGGGGACTTTTATGAAAATAACAGAACTGTTAAAAAGCGATAAACCTTGTATTTCGTGCGAGCTGTTTCCGCCCAAAGCCGGGTCGGAATTGCAGAACGCTTTAAAAATAGTTGATGAAATTGCCGTTATCAAACCGCATTTTATGAGCGTTACCTACGGCGCTGGCGGTACTTCTGCCGGGCAGACGCTGGCAATTGCGCAGTCGGTGGAGGAACATAACATTCCGGCGCTGGCGCATTTAACCTGTATCGACGCGACGGAAGCAAAGATTGACGACATGCTTGGCAACTTCCGCAAGGCGGGAGTGCAGAACGTGCTGGCTTTGCGCGGCGACGCTGTTACAAGCGGCGTGCGTGATTTTGCCCATGCCAGCGATTTGATGCGCAAAATTTCGGCGTCCGGCGATTTCTGCATCGGCGGCGCATGCTATCCGGAAGGACATCCGGAGGCAGGCTCACTGGATAACGACATTGAAAACACCAAAAAGAAAATTGATGCAGGCTGCGAGTTCTTGGTATCGCAGATGTGCTTTGACAATAATATTATGTACAACTATATGTACAGGCTGCTGCGCAACGGCATCGACGTGCCGGTGGTGGCAGGCATTATGCCCGTAACCAACGCCAAACAGATTAACCGTATCTGCGAGCTGAGCGGAACGAAGCTGCCGCCGCATTACCGCGCGATTGTGGAACGTTTTGCCGACGACCCGCAGGCTTTAATGCAGGCCGGCATTGCTTATGCCCTCGGGCAGATTATCGACCTGATTGCCAACGGCTTTAAAAACATCCACGTTTACACGATGAACAAGCCGGAAATCATCCGCGGCATTATGAAAAATCTGTCGGAGATTATCAAATGAAGTACGACCGCAGCGAAGCCATCCGCTATATGGGCGGGCGCGCCGGTGACGAGAACGCGGGCGTGCTGGCAGATTTGGCGTATTTAAAGCTGCGCAACGAAGTGCAGGCGCGCAGCGTGTACCGCGTTCTGGATTGCAGCGTTGACGCTGACGGCGTGCTGCTGGGCGGCGAATATTTTAAAAGCGCCAAACTTGCCGCGCATATTAAAGGCTGTACCAGAGCCGTACTTTTGGCAGCGACTCTTGGTGCCAAAGCAGATATAATGCTGCGCCGTATGGCTGTGGCCAATATAGCCGAAGGCGCTGCCGGGCAGGCCGTGTGTACGGCGCTTATTGAAACTTACTGCGACGAAACAGAAGCAAAAATAAGCGCAGAATATGGCGGGCTGCATTTTAAGCCGCGTTTTTCACCCGGTTATGCCGACTGGGCGCTGACAGACCAGCCTCGTATTTTAAGAATGCTTGATGCGCAAAAATGCATTGGGCTGACAGTGACGGCAGGCGGCATGCTGGCTCCGGTAAAATCGGTAACGGCAATTATCGGCATTACCAATGAATGTGAAAATAAAGCTTCAAACTGCAAAAATTGCGAAAACAATGCAAATTGTATATATAAAAAACTGTGAGGAACAATATGCTTTTTAAAGATTTACTTGGCAAAAAAACTTTATTTTTTGACGGCGCCATGGGCACCATGCTTCAGTCTGCCGGGCTTAAACCGGGCGAGCTGCCGGAGCTGTGGAACTTCAGCCATGCCGGTGAAGTTGAAAAAATCCACACCGCATATTTAAACGCCGGTGCGGATATTATAAAAACAAATACTTTTGGCGCAAACCGCCTTAAATTTGCGGGTACGGAAATTAAAACTGCCGATGTAATTGAACAGGCAGTGGCAATAGCAAAAAAAGCCTGCGCCAAAAAGCCGGGCAGCTTCGTAGCGCTTGATATGGGGCCAACCGGCAAACTGCTTGCGCCTTACGGCGATTTGCCGTTTGAAGAAGCCGTAAGCATTTATGCGGAAATTGTACAGGCAGGCGTAAAAGCCGGGGCTGATTTAATTTTAATTGAAACCATGAGCGACACCTACGAGCTGAAAGCCGCGCTTTTGGCGGCAAAAGAAAACAGCAGCCTGCCGGTAGTTGCAACAATGACGCTTGACGAAGGTGGCAAGCTTTTAACCGGCGGTGATATTACAGCGGCGGCTGTTATGCTGGAGGGCCTTGGTGCTGATGCTGTCGGCTTTAACTGCGGGCTCGGCCCTGCGCAGATGCAGAAACTTTTGCCGCAGCTGCTTGCAGCAACGCCGCTGCCTGCTGTGCTGAACCCTAATGCCGGTCTGCCCAAAGAAGTAAACGGCAAAACAGTTTTTGATGTTGATGCGGAAGAATTTGCGCAGCTGATGTACGAAATGGCACGGGACGGTAGCCTTGCAATTATGGGCGGCTGCTGCGGCACAACGCCTGCGCATATTGCCGCACTGGTAAATAAATGCCGTAATGTAGTTCCCCGGCAGCGCAGCAGCGATTTAACGGCGGTTGCCGCTTACGGCAGTGCAGTTGTTATCGGGCAAAAGCCGGTAATAATTGGCGAGCGCATTAACCCAACAGGCAAACCGCGCTTAAAACAGGCCATTTTAAACGGCGATTATGATTATATTTGCCGCCTGGGGCTGGAACAGATTGAACGCGGCGCGGCGATTTTAGACGTAAACGTCGGCGTGCCGGGCATTGAAGAACCTGCTGTCAGCGCGGAAGCAGTGCAGCGCTTGCAGGCCATAACCAGCGTGCCGTTGCAGATTGATACATCCAACTACGAAGCCATGGCGCGCAGCCTGCGCCTTTATAACGGCAAACCGCTGCTGAATTCCGTATGCGGCAAAGAAGAAAGCCTTGAAAAAGTTTTGCCGCTTGTAAAAAAATACGGCGCTGCAGTTGTTGCGCTTACTCTGGACGACAGCGGCATACCGCAGACTGCGGAAGGGCGTATTGCCATTGCCGAAAAAATTATTGCGCGTGCGGCGGAATATGGCATTGAAAAACGCAATATTATTGTAGACCCGCTGGCGCTTACGATTAGTACAGGCAGCGATAATGCCAATATTGATTTGCAGGTGCTGAGTGAACTGAAAAAACGCGGCATAAAAACCGTTATGGGCGTATCGAATATTTCCTTTGGCCTGCCGGCGCGTGATGCTGTAAACAGCGCATTTTTTGTACTGGCAATGCAGGCAGGGTTAAGCTGCGCCATTATCAATCCGCAAAGCGAAGCCATGATGAACGCTTATTATGCATTTGGTGCGCTCAGCGGTTTAGACGAAGGCTGCAAGGAATATGTAGCCATGTTTGCCGGTGCAGCCCAGGCAAAGCAGCAGCCGGTGCAGTCTGCGGAATATACATTGTATGAAGCCATTGTTAAAGGCCTGCGTGAACAGAGCGAAAAAGCAGTAAAAGAACAACTTGCCGGAAAGCAGCCGCTTGATATTATTAATGCCGAAATGATACCTGCGCTTGATTATGTTGGCAAAGGCTTTGAAGAACGCAGAATCTTTTTGCCGCAGCTTTTAATGAGTGCGGAAGCAGCTAAAGCGGCCTTTAACGTTATCCGTGATAAAATGGCGGCAGAAGGCGGCAGCCAGAGCAACGGCATAAAAGTAATTCTGGCCACCGTTAAAGGCGATATTCACGACATTGGCAAAAATATTGTAAAAGTACTGTTTGAAAATTACGGCTATCTGGTTATTGACCTTGGCAAGGACGTGCCGCCTGAAAAAATTGCAGAAACTGCGGTGCAGAATAAAGTAAGCGTGGTTGGCCTTTCGGCGCTGATGACGACAACCGTAGGTGCTATGGAAGAAACCATTAAAGCGCTGCGCGCGGCGGGCGATTTTAAAATTATCGTTGGCGGTGCAGTGCTCACGCAGGATTATGCCGACAGCATCGGTGCGGATTGCTATGCGCCCAATGCCGTCAGCGCGGTAAATTACGCTAATTCACTGCAATAAAAATTAAAAGCGCAAACTGATTTATCAGTTTGCGCTTTTTGCGTCTATATCACTCTTGTTTATGCAATTAATGCGCTGCAACATATATATAATTAAAATTTTATTCCTCAAACCAGGCGACGGCGCGGACAGGTGAACCGTCGCTGTTTGCTATTTTCAGAGGAAAACAGCTGAACCAAAATAAATCGCTGCCGCATAAATCCAAATTTTTAAGGTTTTCGATATTTACAATCTGTTTATTTTTAAACAATTTTTTATGCAGAGTTAAATTTTCGTCATCAATAGGGTCAATGCCCATTACATCAAAGCCAATGCCTTTGTAGTTGCCTTCCAAAATAAAGTTAATGGCTTCATCATTCAGGCAGGGATACTGCCCCAAATAGATTTCGGTACCCCAATATTTATCCCAGCCAAGGTTGAACAGCAAAAAATCTGCGGCTTTAGCTTTAGCGCCGTAAGCCGTTATGTGCTGCAAGGTAATGTGGCTGCCGGGTTTTATGCTGCGGCAGTCTATTACCAGCGCTTTGCCGATAAATTGTTCCGGCGGCAGGCTGTCGAGCGTTGCTTTGCCGCTGTAAATATGTGCGGGCGGGTCGATATGTGTGCCGGTATGCGTCGTTATTTTTAAAAGTGTTTCCCTGAACCCGTTTTCATCATAGTTGTTAACTGTTATTAGCTGCGGCTGTTCCGTGCCGGGAAAAACAGGCATTTTTTCTGTAATTGTATGCGTTAAATCAATTACTTTCATGGTTTCTGCATCCTTTGCATTAGGTTTCTTTCCGGTTTTCCGGCAGTGCATTCTTTTGATAATTTGGGCATATTTGTGCTAACACTGTTGCTGCTTTTTCTTAAAGTATAACATATATAGTTATGTTTTTACCCGAAACTGTAAAAAATTATACTTAATTTGGATTGTATTCGTGTATACATAAAAATTTTTTAGAAAATTCTTTCAAAACGTGTCTTTTAACAGTGGACGTGTCCAAAAGGACTTTTGTGTAAAGTTCACTGTATAAAAACAAAAATAAAAGAAATTAGAAAATATCCACAGCTGTGCCGCAACAAATTTACAAAAAATGTCAAAACAAAAACAAAATACTGTTAAAATTTACGGCAACTTTACAATCTTGTCACAAGTGCACTTTGGTGTTATAATTTTACACAAGTTAGTTACAAAACTGTAAAAGCAGTAAAGAAGGGGTAGATGCAAAGTGAAATTCAAGAAATTATTATCCGTTATGGCTGTTTCGGCTTTGGCTATGGGCCTGTTTACCGGCTGCGGCGGCGAAGAAAAAGCTGCCGACCAGAATGTAGTAAAGGTTGGCGTATTTTTACCGCTGACAGGCGATAATGCCGCCGGCGGCGAACTGGAACTGCGCGGCATTAAACTTGCAAATCAGCTGCATCCCGAAGTTTTGGGCAAAAAAGTTGAACTGGTTGTAGCAGACAACAAATCCGATAAAGCAGAAGCTGCATCCGTTGCGGCACGCCTTATTGAAAAGGATAAAGTAAGCGTGCTGGTTGGTTCTTACGGTTCTTCCCTTTCTATGGCTGCCGGCAATATAGTTAAAGAAAACAAAGTTCCTGCTGTTGGCACAAGCTGCACCAACCCGCAGGTAACCGCAAACAATGATTATTACTTCCGTGCATGCTTTATCGACCCGTTCCAGGGCAAGGTAATGGCAGAATATGCACACCAGAACGGCTTTAAGAAAGTTGCCATTGTACAGGAAGTTTCCAATGACTACTCTGTAGGCCTTGCAAAATTCTTCCGCGAAGAGTTTGTTAAACTGACCGGCGACGAAAACAGCATTGTTGATGTTGCCAACTATCAGACCGGCGATAAAGACTTTACCGCTATTTTAACCAACATCAAAGCTTTGAACCCGGACGCAGTATTTGCACCCGGCAACTTCACCGAATCTGCACTTTTGGTTAAACAGGCACGCCAGCTTGGCATTGACGCACAGTTCATGGGCGGCGATACCTGGGAAACTCAGGAATTTATTGATGTAGGCGGCAAAGATGTTGAAGGCGTTGCACTTTCCACCGCGTTTGACCGCGAAAAAGCAAGCACCGAAGAAGCTAAGAAATTCCTTGATGCTTACACTAAAGAATACAACGGCGAACCTTCCGCTTTAACAGCAATGGCTTATGATGCTTACCTGATTGCCGTAAGCGGCATTGAAAAAGCAGGTACTGCAACCGATACCGTTAAAATCCGCGATGCGATTGCCGCAACCAAAGACCTTGAATGTGTAACCGGCATGACCACGCTTGATGAAAACGGCGACCCGATTAAAGGCGTTGTTATTAAAACCGTTAAAGACGGCAAATTTACCTTTAAAGATTACGTAGAAGCTAAGTGATTTAAAATTTAAGTAAAAGGTGCTCCCTTCCTTTGAGGGAAGGGAGCAGTTTTTTGGTTATGAGGTGCCCTTATGGAGTTTTTTGACGCTATTGCCAACATGTCGGCGCTGAGCTTTGTGCAGCACATGGTTAACGGAATATCGCTCGGCAGCCTGTACGCATTGATAGCAATAGGCTATACAATGGTATACGGCATTTTGCTGATGATTAACTTTGCCCATGGCGACATTGTAATGATGGCATGTTATTTTGCTTTTTTCGGAATTACGGCTTTTCATATTCCGTGGTATTTTACTTTTATCATAACAATTATTATGACGGCGCTGCTTGGTGTGTTAATAGAGCGCAGTGCTTACCGCCCGCTCCGTGAAGCGCCTAAAAATTCTATTTTAATTTCCGCTATCGGCGCATCGTTTTTGCTGGAAAACCTTGCCAACTATCTTTTCAGCGGACGCCCGATGCGTTTTCCGGATGTGCCGCTCCTGTCGCAGAACATCAGCGTCGGCGGCATAGAAATTCAGGCAATCTGCCTTGTAATTCCTGTTGTAACTATTATCAGCCTTGTAGTGCTGCTGCACATTGTAAACCATACCAAAACAGGCATGGCCATGCGTGCGGTTTCCAAAGATTACGAAATTGCCAGAGTAATGGGCATTAATATTGATAATGTTATTTCCATTACCTTTATTATAGGTTCGGCGCTGGCAGCAATCGGCGCTATCATGTACGGCATCCGTTATCCCGGCATTACGCCGATGATGGGCGTTATGCCCGGCCTGAAATGCTTTATTGCGGCCGTTATCGGCGGCATAGGCAACATCAAGGGCGCAGTGCTGGGCGGCTTTATTCTGGGCCTTGGCGAAATTTTAATTGTAGCTTTCTTCCCAGATTTAAGCGGCTACCGCGATGCCTTTGCTTTTATTGTGCTTATTGTTATTCTGTTTTATAAACCTACTGGCCTTTTGGGCGAAAAAACAACGGAGAAGGTGTAATTATGACGAAAAAAAGAGATGCTTTGTTAACCATAGCCGGCATAATTGTCCTTTTCGGGCTTGCGTTTTTCGTTCAGGAGGAAATGGACTCTTATATCCGCAGAATTGTTAATTTGTGCCTTGTATATGCCATTATCGGCCTTTCCATGAACTTAACCAATGGTTTTGTAGGGCAGTTTTCACTGGGGCAGGCAGGTTTTATGGCTATCGGCGCTTATACCGTAGGTATTTTTACCGTTCCTGTTGAATACAGGGAAAATGTTTTTTATGCTGTGCCTATGAATCCGCTTATTGCGGATATAGAACTGCCGCTGTGGGCGGCGCTGCTTTTGGGCGGCGTGCTTGCCGCGCTGTTTGCGTTTATGATTGGTACGCCGGTGCTGCGTTTGCGCGGCGACTACCTTGCAGTAACAACGCTCGGCTTTTCTGAAATAATCCGTATCTGGATTACCAACGCGCAGAGCATTACCAACGGCGCGCTGGGCATTAAGGATATTCCGCCGCTGAACGACGTGCGCTATATCTTCCTTGTAACGCTTATCAGCTTTGTATTTATTACGCTTTTGGTTAATTCCTCTTACGGCAGGGCTTTTAAAGCCATCCGTGAAGACGAAATTGCTGCCGAAGCAATGGGCATTAACCTGTTCTGGCATAAAAACCTTGCCTTTATGGTAAGTGCGTTTTTTGCAGGTATCGGCGGCGGTTTGTACGGTGCGCTTTTAGGCACGGTTGACCCGAAAAACTTCCTTTTTACGCTTACTTATAACTTTTTGCTGATTATCGTGCTTGGCGGCATGGGCAGCATTACCGGCAGTGCAATTGGCGCCATTATCGTAACGGCAGGGCTGGAATACCTGCGTTTCTTCGACGAGCCGCTGATGCTGTTCGGCATGGATATTCCGCTGTTCCGCCCGGGCTTCCGTATGGTTATTTTCTCCGTACTCTTAATGGTATGCGTACTGTTCTGGCGCCACGGCATTATGGGCACGCGGGAATTTTCCTGGCAGAAAGCCATTAATTTTGTAAAAAATCCTCTTGGCTTTATTAAGCGGAAAGGGGCTGCGCAATGATTTTAAAAACCAATGATATTACCATGCAGTTCGGCGGTGTAACCGCTGTTTATAAACTGAACATAGAAATTAATGACCATGAAATTATTGCTTTGATTGGCCCTAACGGTGCCGGTAAAACAACGGCCTTTAACATGATTACCGGCGTTTATACGCCGACCGAAGGCAAAGTTATTTACACCGATGCGCAGGGGCAGGATATTGATATTACCGGCCAGCGCCCGAGTGAAATTGCCAAACTTGGCATTGCCCGTACTTTCCAGAATATAAGGCTTTTTAAAGATTTAACGGTTTATGAAAATGTTCTGATTGCGAACCATCTGCATTTAAAATCGGATTTTCTTTCGGCAACACTGCATCTGCCGTGGTACATGAAAGAAGCCAAACAAATGCACCGCAATACCGAAAAACTTTTGCAGGAAGTAGGCTTGTGGGATTTGCGCAACGAAAAGGCTTCCAGCCTGCCTTACGGCCAGCAGCGCCGCCTTGAAATTGTGCGCGCACTGGCAACCAGGCCGCGCCTGTTACTGCTTGATGAGCCTGCGGCAGGTATGAACCCGAAAGAAACGGAAGAACTTACGGAATTTATCCGCCAGATTCATAAAGAATACAATTTAACGGTATTTATGATTGAACATCATATGGATTTGGTTATGGAAATTTCCGACCGCATTTATGTGCTGGAATTCGGCATGACCATTGCCGAAGGCACGCCTGAAGAAATTCAAAATAACCAGAGGGTTATTGATGCTTACCTGGGGGTGGATGAAGATGCTTAAAGTAGAAAATCTTGTCGTATCCTACGGAGGCATTGAAGCCTTAAAGGGAATTTCACTTGAAGTGCCCAAAGGGCAGATTGTTACCCTTATCGGTGCCAACGGTGCAGGCAAAAGCACGCTGCTGCGCAGCATTGTCGGCCTTGTAAAGCCTGAAAGCGGGCAGATAGTTTATAACGGCGATAATATTACGGGGCTTAATTCGCAGCAGATTGTAAAAAAAGGTTTAACACTGGTGCCGGAAGGGCGCCGCATTTTCCCTAACCTTACAGTGCTGGAAAATTTGCAGATTGGCGCATACATGCGCAGCGATAAAGAAGGTATTCAAAAGGATATCGACTGGGTATATGAAATGTTCCCGCGTTTACAGGAGCGCAGCTGGCAGATGGCAGGTACGCTTTCCGGCGGCGAGCAGCAGATGCTGGCGGTTGGCAGGGCACTGTTGTCGCGTCCGGAACTTTTGATGATGGACGAACCTTCGCTTGGCCTTGCGCCGCTGATTATTAAAGATATTTTTAACATTATTCAGTACATCAATTCCAAAGGCATGACGATACTTTTGATTGAACAGAACGCCAATATGGCGCTGAAAGTTGCCCACCGTGCCTACGTGCTTGAAACAGGTAAAATTACTATGAGCGGCACCGGTGCCGAACTTTTGGAAAATCCTGAAATCAAAGCCGCTTACCTTGGCAAAAAGAAAAAATAAAATTAAAAATCCTGTCTGTATACCGTTAAAGTATGCAGGCAGGATTTTTTTGTTAAGTATTAATCAAAACTTTTATTAACCTGAACTTTTGTTAATTCAAGCTGCTGTTGTCTATTTCTTCGTCCGGAAATTCCATATTCAGCATTACCGGCGAATCAAGCGCTCCTTCTTTGGGAGTGCTTATTTCATAATGCCTGTCTTTGGCAGGGTCGTAGTAAACAAGGGTAATGCTGTAATCAAGGTTGAATACAACAAGCACAAGCTGGCAAATGCCGCTGCCGCAGGGGCGCTGCAAATAGTGCATGGCTATAATATCCTTTTGTGCAGCCAGCCAGTCAAAATTTAATTTTGACATTGCCGCTTCGTTCATGCGGAACATAACGCGGAATTTAATGTTGTTCAGTTCTATCAGCCCATGGCAGAAGGGAGAGTCGGCTTCCCAGTCCTGCGGGGCAAACAGCATTTTTATTTTGTTGAATTGTTCTTCGTTTTTAATGATGCCGGCAATGGAGCGCTGTTTTTCGTCGGCGTCCTTATCAAGCCCGGCTTGAAGCTTTTTGTCCTGTTCCGGCCCTATCCAGTGGTATTCAAGCTGTTCCAAAGTGTAGCCGAGCCCGATTTCCTTACGCAGCGTTAAAAATTCGTAGTCTTCAGGCACAAGCTTTAAGCCTTCTTCAATGGCCTGCAATGCGCCTTCCGTAGAGCCGAAGTGATAACGCAGCTTTGCTGCCTGTAACCAGCCCCACGGATATGTCGGTTCTTCAGTTACTGCTTTTTCGGCATATTCCATAGCTTCGGCAGGTTTGCCGCAGTACGTAAGCGCAATAGAATAGCGGTAGTACCACGCGCCGCAGCCTTTGGCATTTTTTTCTGCGGGCTTCATTATCTCTAGTGAGCGGTAATAGGCAGGGTAAATATCAAGATTGTTGTAGGCAAAGCCGTACCACAGGGAAAGCTCCAGGTCTTCCGCCGCCTGCTGCTCTGTAAAGCGGCCTTCTTTTACACCCCGTTCCACAAATTTATCAAGATAATCAATCATTTTGCCAAAATAGGCTTCATAGCCTTCGTCAAAAGCTTCCAGGGCTGAAACGTCTTCATCGGTTAAAAGACGCGCCGGGCCGGTTTTATGGGCTTTAGTATCTGCTGATGACATAATTATCACTCCGTTTCCTTTACTTGTTTACAGTTTAGCATATAAATTTATTTATGTTAAGAAATTTGTGCTGCCGGTTAAAATATAACCGGCTGTTTTTATATAACGGAATAAAAATGTAATGTTTTTTATAGAAAATTGCCGAAAAACAGAGCCGTTTTACATAGATTTAACATTTCTCCTCTAACAGATTTAATGTTTGCTCAGTATTATTTAACCATAGCAATTAAATAAAGCAAATCAAAAGCAAATTAAAAATCTGGAGGCTTATGTAATTATGAAAATGAACAAAAAACTTATTGCAGGCGTTATGTTGGCAGTTATGAGTGCAGCTGTATTCACCGGCTGCGGCGGCGAGAAAAAAGAAGAAGCAGCTCCGGCAGCAGGCGGCAAAATCGTTGTAATTTCCCGTGAAGACGGCAGCGGCACCCGCGGCGCATTCATCGAACTTTTCGGCATTGAAAAGAAAGGTGACGACGGCAAAAAAGTTGATATGACCACTCAGGACGCTTCCATCACCAACAGCACCGCTGTTATGATGACCACCGTTGCAGGCAACAAAGACGCTATCGGCTATATCTCCCTCGGTTCTTTAAACGATACCGTTAAAGCACTGAAAATTGACGGCGCAGAAGCAAGCGCAGCAAATATTAAATCTGGCACTTACAAAGTTGCCCGTCCGTTCAATATTGTAACTAAAGACGGAGTAAGCGCTGTTGCTCAGGACTTCATTTCCTTCATCATGTCCAAAGAAGGCCAGGAAGTAGTTTCCAAAAACGGTTACATTGGCAGCGACAAAGCTGAAGCATACAAAGGCAGCAAACAGAGCGGCAAAATTGTTGTAGCCGGTTCTTCTTCCGTAACCCCTGTTATGGAAAAATTAAAAGAAGCTTATGTAAAACTGAATCCGGATGTTAACATCGAAGTTCAGCAGAGCGACTCCACCACCGGCGTTCAGTCCGCAATCAACGGCGTATGCGATATCGGCATGGCTTCCCGCGAACTGAAACAGAGCGAACTTGATGCAGGCGTTAAAAACACCGTTATTGCTACCGACGGCATTGCAGTTGTAGTAAACAAAGCCAACAAGGTTGATAACCTTACCAAAGCTCAGGTTGCAGATATCTTCACCGGTAAAGCAACCGAATGGAACAAACTGTAATTCACATTCAGCTTTAATATCGACAATACAGCAAATTTTAACGGTTGCCTTTCACCGGGCAACCGTTAATTATAATAATGCAGAAAATTATTATTGATGGAAATTGTGAGGGTTTATGAAAACAGGTAAAGAAGAAATAATGCGCCTTGTCTTTTTGTTGGCGGCATGCGCTTCCATTGCCCTTGTTGCAATGATTTGCGTATTTTTGTTCGGCAACGGCCTGCCGACAATAGGCAAAATTGGCGTAACTGAATTTTTCCTGGGCGAAACATGGCGGCCTAATAACGATTTGTACGGCATTTTGCCGATGATACTGGGCAGCGCTTATGTTACTTTGGGCGCTATTGTTGTCGGCGTGCCTATCGGCATTTTAACCGCTGTTTTTATGGCTCGTTTCTGCCCGGACAGCATTTACAGATTTTTAAAACCGGCAGTTGAACTTCTGGCCGGTATTCCTTCCGTTGTTTATGGCTTCTTCGGCCTGGTGGTAATGGTTCCTTTTATCCGCGACAACATTGGCGGCACCGGCAGCAGCATGCTTACGGCTTCACTGCTTTTGGCCATGATGATTCTGCCGACCCTTATCAGCGTTGCCGAAGCAGCACTCAGGGCAGTGCCCAACAGCTATTACGAAGGCGCTCTGGCACTTGGTGCAGGGCATGTGCGCAGCGTATTTTTTACGATTGTGCCGGCTGCCAAATCCGGCATTATGGCGGCTATTATTCTGGGCCTTGGCCGTGCGGTTGGCGAAACAATGGCAGTAATTATGGTTGCGGGCAACCAGGCACGTATGCCGCAGGGTCTGCTTGAAGGCGTGCGTACAATGACGACCAATATCGTTATTGAAATGGGCTACGCAGCCGATATGCACCGCGACGCGCTTATTGCAACGGCGGTTGTGCTTTTCATATTTATTCTCATTATCAATTTAACGTTCTCGTATCTGAAGGGTAAGGTGGTACAGCAATGAGCAGCAGTTCTTTAAGCAAAACGCTGTACAGGTACGGGCGCGACCCTGTGTCCATGACATTACTTGTATGCGTAATAGTTTCGGCAGTAATTACATTCCTGTCGCTGGCCTTTTTGTTGGGCTACATTCTTTTGCAGGGTATTCCGAACATTAATTTAGATTTATTTGCTTTTGAATATAATACGGAAAACGTTTCACTTTTCCCTGCTTTGGTAGATACCGTTATCATGGTGCTGCTGGCTCTGGCAATAGCCACGCCGCTCGGCATCTTTGCAGCAATTTACCTTGTTGAATACGCAAGCCGCGACAATAAAATTGTCGGCGTGGTAAGGGTTACGGCAGATACTTTGTCCGGTATTCCTTCTATTGTTTACGGTTTGTTCGGCATGCTGTTCTTTGTAACCTATTTAAAATGGAGCTACTCGCTACTTGCAGGCTCCTGCACGGTTGCAATTATGATTTTGCCGCTGATTATGCGTACTACCGAAGAAGCGTTAAAAGCAATTCCCGACAGTTACCGCGAAGGCAGCTACGGCCTTGGCGCCGGCAAACTGCGCACGGTATTTGCAATTGTTCTGCCTTCTGCCATTCCAGGCATTCTGGCAGGCGTAATTCTCGGCATTGGCCGTATTGTAGGCGAAACCGCAGCGCTTATGTATACCTCCGGTACCGTTGCAGCGCTGCCGCACAACGTGTTTTCGTCCGGCCGTACTCTGGCGGTGCATATGTACGTACTTGCCAGCGAAGGCCTTTTTATGAAACAGGCTTATGCAACGGCTGTTATACTTGTTGTAATTGTAATTGCCATTAACGCGGCTTCTTCTTATTTGGCACGTAAATTGATGAAAGGGAACTGAGATGGAAGATAAAATTACTATACAAAACCTCGATTTATATTACAGCGAATTTCACGCATTGAAGGATATCAACATGCATATCCGTGAAAAAGAAATCACTGCATTCATCGGGCCTTCCGGCTGCGGCAAATCCACCTTGCTGCGCTGCCTGAACCGTATGAACGATTTGGTTGAAGGCTGCCGTGTAACAGGCAAAGTTTTGCTTAACGGCGATGATATTTATCTGAATGACGATGTTAACATGCTCCGCAAACGCGTAGGCATGGTGTTCCAGAAGCCTAACCCGTTTCCGATGAGCGTTTATGATAACATTGCTTTCGGGCCGAGAACCCATGGCATTCATTCCAAAAGCAAACTGGATGATATTGTTGAAGATTCTCTGCGCAAAGCAGCCATCTGGGACGAAGTAAAAGACCGCCTTGACAAAAGCGCGCTGGGCTTTTCCGGCGGCCAGCAGCAGCGCCTGTGCATTGCACGCGCCCTTGCCGTACAGCCCGAAGTGCTTTTAATGGACGAACCGACCTCCGCCCTTGACCCGATTTCAACTTTAAAAATTGAAGACCTTGCAGTAGAGTTAAAACAGAATTATACTATTGTTATAGTAACGCACAATATGCAGCAGGCAGTGCGTATTTCCGATAAAACAGCCTTCTTCCTTCTGGGTGAGGTTATTGAGTTTAATGACACTGAAACGCTGTTCAGCAATCCGAGAGAGAAAAAGACGGAAGATTACATTACAGGGAGGTTTGGCTGATGGTAAGAAGCAGATTTATGGCACAGATGGAGCAGCTCAATACGGAACTTATCGTAATGGGCACCCTGTGCGAAAACGCTCTGGAAAAAGTTGCAAATGCGCTTGAGAACCCTACTGACGAAGTATCAAGGGATATAATTATTTTAAGCAAAAAAACTGAAGAAAAAGAAAGGGAACTGGAAAACATCTGCATTAACCTGCTTTTGAAACAGCAGCCGGTTGCTTCCGACCTGCGCCAGATTTCTTCCGCTTTAAAAATGGTAACGGATATGCGCCGTATCGGCGAAGTAGCAGGCAACATTGCCGAAATTTTAAGCCAGGACAATTTAAGAATGGACTATGACACAAGCATTCTTAAAAAAATGGCTGCCGCTACCAAAAAGATGGTATCCAATACTCTGGATGCTTTTGTAAAAAGCGATATCCGTACTGCCCAGCAGGTTGAACGTGATGATGACCAGGTTGACGAATTGTTTGCCCAGTCCAAACATGAGCTGATTCAGATTATCCGCAATTCTCAGGACAGCGGCGAACAGGCCATTGATTATCTTATGATTGCCAAATATTTTGAAAAAATCGGTGATCATGCTGTAAATATCTCTCAATGGGTATTGTTTATGATAACCGGAACGCTTGAGGAGGACAGCATACATGATATTTTGCGTGGAGGACGATCCTAATATCCGCGAACTTGAAGTTTATACTTTAAAATCTACCGGTTTTCCGGCGTTGGGGCTGGAAAGCGGCGATGAACTTTTTAAAGCGTTGGAAACCGTATTGCCGCAGCTGATAATTCTTGATATTATGCTGCCGGGCGAGGACGGTATGGCTATATTAAAACGCCTGCGCCGTGATAAGCGCACTGCGGACATTCCTGTTATCATGGCTACGGCCAAAGGTTCGGAGTTCGACAAAGTACACGGGCTTGACAGCGGTGCAGACGATTATATTGCCAAACCGTTCGGTATGATGGAAATGGTATCGCGCGTTAAAGCGGTGCTGCGCCGTTATGTAAAAGAAGATAAATCGAGCGAGCTTACCAACGGCCTGATTACCATGGATATTGCCCGCCATATGGTTTTTGTAAACGGCGAAGAAGTTGTGCTGACTTATAAAGAGTTTGAAGTTCTGCATAAGCTTATGGAACGCCCGGGGCAGGTTTTTACCCGCGAACAGCTTTTAACCGATATCTGGGGCTATGATTTTGCAGGCGAAACCAGAACCGTCGATGTGCATATCCGCACACTCAGGCAGAAACTCGGCAGCGCCAGTACGGTTATTGAAACCGTGCGCGGTGTTGGCTACCGTATAGGTGCGGAGCATGAAAAATAAAATTTTCCGCGCGCTGGTGGCGCTGGCTGCAATGGCAGTGCTTGTAGCATCGGGCTTGATAACTTTCCTTGTTTCGCAGGATTATTTTAACGAAACAAAAAAGGAACTTGCACAGGAAGCACGCTATATCAGCATGGGGCTGGAAAGCGGCGGCAATGACTTTTTAAATAAAATTGCGGCCGAAAACGGCAGCAATGTGCGCATAACGCTTATAGACAAAGACGGCATAGTGCTTTTTGACAATCAGGCAGAAGCAAAAACGCTTGAAAACCATGCCATGAGGCAGGAAGTTATGGATGCTGTTGCCGTTGGCGCGGGCGAAGCAGAGCGTTTTTCGGATACGCTTGATAAAACAACGTATTATTATGCCGTACGCCTTGAAGACGGTAAAATACTGCGTCTTGCGCGTACTATTGACAGTATTTATAAATCGGTGCTGCAAATGCTGCCGATAATGGGCGGCATTGTAATTGTGGTTGCGTTTTTGGCAAGCATTGTGGCGCGCAGGGTTACGTTTAACCTTATTAAGCCTCTTGACCAGGTTAACCTTGACGAGCCGCTGGACAACGAAACCTATGATGAGCTGGCTCCGTTTTTAACGCGTATAGCCAAGCAGAAACGCCAGCTGAGCAAAAACCTTAAAAAGCTGCGCGGTAAACAGGAAGAACTTACCATTATTACCAATAACATGAATGAGGGGCTTGTTTTGTTAAACGGGCAGCAGAATGTGCTGTTTATTAACGAAAGTGCGGCTAAAATTTTTGGCTTCAGCGCTAAAGAGGTTATTGGCAGGAATATTTTAACTGTTGACCGTGCGCAGGAGGTACAGGACCTTTTGCAGAAGGTTTCGCAGGCAGGTAAGGGCGAAGGGCTTTACGAAAAAGACGGGCATTTTTACCAGCTTTCCGGCAGCAGCGTAAACGGCAGCGGCAGTGTTATTTTAATTTATGATGTTACCGAAAAAATGACAGCCGAAAAACTGCGCCGCGAGTTCAGTGCCAATGTTTCCCACGAACTTAAAACCCCGCTGCAATCTATTTTGGGCTATGCCGAAATAATGAAAAACGGCCTTGTAAAAGACGAGGACAAACAGCGCTTTTTGGAACGTATTCACGCCGAAGCTGGCAATATGATAGAACTTATTCAGAACATCATGGAGCTTTCCCGCCTGGACGAAAATAAAACGCTGGATGAGTTTGAAGATGTTGATTTGCTTAAACTTGCGCAGTCGGTAACTTTACGTTTGAAACATAAAGCACAGACCAAGGGCGTAACGCTTAACGTAAGCGGCAGCAGCGCATGTGTTTGCGGTGTGCAGTCTATTTTAAGCGAAGTTTTGTATAATCTTGTCGATAATTCGATAAAATACAACAAAGACAACGGCAAAGTTGATGTTAAAGTGCTGGACGGCAGCGAAGAAGTAACTGTCAGCGTAAGCGATACCGGCATTGGCATTGGCGCAGCCGACAGGGAACGCGTTTTTGAACGCTTTTACAGAGCGGATAAGAGCCATTCCAAAGAAATTGGCGGCACGGGGCTTGGGCTTTCCATAGTAAAGCACGGCGTGCTGTTCCACAAAGGCAGGGTAGAGCTTGAAAGCGAACCCGGTGTTGGTACAACGATAACCTTTGTTCTGCCTAAAAAACGGCAGTAATTTTGAAATTCTCCATTTTAAAAGACAGCAGTTTAATTTGGCTGCTGTCTTTTATTTTTTGCTTGTCAAATATAAATTTTTTGGTTATAATGTTTAAGTAACTTAATAGGACTGTTCGGAACCATCCAGTCCCTAAACAAAACTACGGGCGTGTGCCGCATAAGCGGCCTTTATATTGTTATGCAATCCGTCTGTAGCCAGACGGATTTTTTATTTTTTACGGAGGCATAATTTTGAAAGCATTGGTATTATTAAGCGGCGGGGTAGACAGTACAACCTGCCTTGCCGTTGCCAAAGAAAAATACAGCGAGGTTATCGCACTGGCACTGTATTACGGGCAAAAACACTGCAAGGAACTTGAGGCGGCGGAAAAAATAGCAGCATATTATAATACGCAGCTGATAAAACTTGATTTAACGCCTGTTTTTGCGTACAGCAACTGCTCGCTTTTGCAGCAGTCAACCGAAGAAATTCCGCATGAATCTTATGCCGGGCAGATTAAAAAGCAGCACGGTGAACCGGTATCCACTTATGTGCCTTTCCGCAACGGCGTATTTTTAAGCGTAGCCGCAAGCATTGCACTGGCGCAAAATTGCAGCGTTGTTTATTACGGCGCCCACGCAGATGACGCGGCAGGCAGTGCTTACCCGGATTGCAGCAGCGATTTTAACAATAAAATGAATGAAGGCATATATATCGGCAGCGGGCGTAAGGTTCAGCTTGCCGCGCCGTTTGTAAATTTAAGCAAAAAAGATATTGTGGCAACAGGCCTGCAGCTGAAAGTGCCTTACGAACTTACATGGAGCTGCTACTGCGGCGGCGAAAAACCGTGCGGCAGCTGCGGAACCTGTATCGACAGAAAAGCGGCCTTTGCGGCAAACGGAGTGCAGGACCCCTTAAAATACGAAGATTAAAAGGAGATTTATATGAAAAGATACACACAAACACAAAAATTAACTATTGCCGGTATTTGCATAGCCTTGTACATTGCGGTAATGATGTGCACGCAGACTTTTGCCTTCGGGCAGTATCAGGTGCGCATAGCAACGGCCATGTATGGCTTAAGTGCAATTTTTCCGTTTTTAATTGTACCGTTTGGCATTGCCAATGTTATAAGCAATACCATTATGGGCGGGCTTGGGCCGCTTGATATGATTGGCGGCGGCATTGTAGGCATTGTTACCACTTCTGTTATCGTGCTTGCCAAAAAATACGGCTGCGGCAACTGGTGCATTTTGTTTGCCATAACTTTAATTCCCGGCCTGGGTGTACCGGTTTGGCTTTCCGTGCTGCTCGATTTGCCGTACTGGCTGCTGGCATCTTCCGTGCTTGTAGGGCAGTTTGTATGCGGCCTTGCCGGAGCAGCACTTGTAACTGCGCTTGAAAAATCGTTTGCCGTAAATATTGCGGCGGAAAGGAAATAAACATGACATCTGGAAGAACTAAAGAAGAATTGCAGGGCGTCGGCCTTTTAGGGCATAAAACCAACTATCCAACCGATTATGCGCCGGAGGTTTTGGAATCGTTCATTAACAAGCATCCCGGAAACGATTATTTTGTAAAATTTAACTGCCCGGAATTTACCAGCTTGTGCCCGATGACAGGGCAGCCTGATTTTGCCACCATTTATATTTCGTATGTGCCTGATATGAAGCTTGTGGAAAGCAAATCGCTGAAGCTGTATTTGTTCAGTTTCCGTAATCATGGTGATTTTCATGAGGACTGCGTAAATATTATTATGAAAGACCTGATTAAGCTGATGGAGCCTAAATATATTGAAGTATGGGGCAAATTTACCCCGCGCGGCGGCCTTTCTATCGACCCATACGCAAATTACGGCAAACCCGGCACCGAATGGGAAGAAGTTGCCAAAAAGCGCATGCATTACCACGACATGAACCCGGAAATTGTAAATTACAGAAAATAAAATATATAGTTTTTTTGCTAAAGTTTTATATGAGCGGTATTAACCAAACTTTTGAATGTTATTTCATTTGGTAATACCGCTCTTTTTGCGTTTGTGCTTTCAAAGTTTAATAGTTAAAATTTAATTACAATAAAGTTGCTTTGCATAGTTTTCTATAAAACGGTGTAAGAATTTAACTTATAAACAGCCCGGTAACCGTCCTGCTAAACGCATCAAAATGCTGCGGCTCCTCCGATTCCGTCCGGAATAGTAACCGGACTCTCTTACAGAGTGCCCTAAATTCAGCCGCCGCAGTTTTGACAGTGCATTTACCATTACGGTTAGCGGGCTGCTTTTTGTTTGAAAGAACGGCGCCTAAAATTTTACTGCGCCTTAATATCTTTCTACTTCTTTTTTTGCGCCTAATGTGGTACAATATTTACAAATAAGGTACTCTTATTTGTTTTGTTTAGAAATCGTGGGACTTAAAAAGGACCACGAGGGACAAAACCTGATAGGTGAAGGCTTATGGATAGTATTATCAATTTACAAAAGAAAATTGTTCCCGAACTGACCAACCTTTTGGTGCAGCGTTACCAGATTCTGCGCCAGGTCAGCCACGAACACCCGATTGGCAGGCGTGCTTTGGCAGCAAGGCTTGGGCTCAGCGAAAGGGTTTTGCGCGCCCAGGTCGATTTTTTAAAAGGCTGCGGGCTGCTTGTTTTTTCTTCGTCCGGCATGACGGTAACGGAGGAAGGCATGGATATTTTGCGGGAGCTTGCCGATTATGTGCGCAAATTGCAGGGGCTTAACTCACTGGAACAGCTTTTATGCAGCAAGCTGAATATCGGCAGGGTTGTTATCATTCCCGGCGATTCCGATCAGGAAGAAGTTGTTAAGCGCGAGATAGGCCGTGCGGCCGCACGTATTTTAAGCAGGCTGCTGGGCGACGGTAAAAAGCATATTGTCGCTGTCAGCGGCGGTACTACAATGGCGGCGCTTGCTGCCAATATCAGCGGCAGCCACCCGCAAACAGTGGTTGTGCCTGCGCGAGGCGGCCTTGGCGATAACGTGGAATTGCAGGCCAATACCATTGCAACGGTACTGGCACAGCGTATGGGCGCATCTTACCGCCAGCTTTATGTGCCCGACAGCGTGAGTGAGGAAATTTTAAACAGCATTTTGGCAGAAGACACCGGCGTTAAAGCCGTTGTTGATATTATCAAGCAGGCTGATATTCTTGTGCATGGCGTGGGGCAGGCAGCCGTTATGGCGCGCCACCGCCGCATGGCACCGGAGTTTATTCAAAAACTTTTGGACGACGGCGCTGTTGGCGAGGCCTTTGGCCAGTACTGCGCGCTGGATGGCAGGCAGGTTTACATGACGAACAATGCCGGGCTGATGTTACAGGATTTGCCTAAAATAGGCACTGTTATCGGTGTTGCCGGCGGGCGCAGCAAGGCAGAAGCAATTTTATCGGTAATACGTGCTTCACGGCAGGATATTCTTGTTACGGACGAAGCTGCGGCGCACTGTATTGCAGAAATGCTTGAAGATTAAGTTATAAAGCACTTTTGTGCAAAAATAAATCATCATATATTTTAAAGGAGGATTTTATTATGACAAAAGTAGGTATTAATGGATTTGGCCGTATTGGCCGCAATGTTTTCCGTGCAGCATTCGGCAACCCCGATTTTGATGTTGTGGCTGTAAATGACCTGACGGACGCTGCAACCCTTGCACACCTGTTAAAATATGATTCCATTCATGGCACTTTTGACCATGATGTTACTGCCGAAGGCGAATATCTGGTAGTTGACGGCAAAAAAGTTAAAGTATTGGCACAGACCGACCCGGCTAAACTGCCCTGGGGCGAACTCGGCGTAGAAATCGTTGTTGAATCTACCGGCCGCTTTACCGAAGGCGCAAAAGCTAAAGCACATCTTGAAGCAGGCGCTAAAAAAGTTATCATCTCCGCTCCGGCTAAAGGCGAAGATATTACCATTGTTATGGGCGTTAACGAAGATAAATATGAAGCAGACAAACACAATATTATCTCCAACGCTTCCTGCACCACCAACTGCCTGGCTCCGTTTACCAAAGTTCTGCTGGAAAACTTTGGCATTGTAAGCGGCCTTATGACTACCGTTCACTCTTACACCAATGACCAGAGAATCCTTGACCTGCCGCACAAAGATTTGCGCCGTGCCCGTGCTGCTGCGCAGTCCATCATTCCGACCACTACCGGTGCTGCCAAAGCAGTTTCCCTGGTTCTGCCGGAAGTTAAAGGCAAACTGAACGGTTTTGCAATGCGCGTTCCTACCCCGAATGTTTCCATTACTGACCTGACCGTACTGCTTGAAAAAGATACCACTGCCGAAGAAATTAACGCAGCTCTTAAAAAAGCAGCAGAAGGCGAACTGAAAGGCATTATGGGCTACAACGAACTGCCGCTGGTTTCCCGCGATTACAACGGCTGCCCGCTCAGCTCCATTGTTGACGGACTTTCCACCATGATGGTTGGCCCGCGTATGGCTAAAGTTGTTGCCTGGTATGATAACGAATGGGGTTATTCCAACCGTGTTGTTGACCTTGCCTGCTACATTGCCTCCAAAGGCCTGTAAGAAGGTGGAGTAATGGAAAAGAAAACCTTATGCGATTTAGAGCTTAACGGCAAAAAAGTCCTCGTGCGCGTTGATTACAACGTGCCGATGGACACCGAAGGCAATATTACCGACGATACCCGCATGACTGCATCGCTGGATACTTTGCATTACCTGCTGGAGCATGGCGCTGCCGTTATTTTAATGGCGCACCTTGGCCGCCCCAAAGGCGAGGTAAACAAAAAATATTCGCTGGAGCCGGTTGCCGCACATTTAAGTAAGCTGCTTAACATGCCGGTAGCCTTTGCGCATGACTGCATCGGCGCTGAAGCCGAAAAAATGGCAGCTGCGTTAAAACCGGGCGAAGTTTTGATGTTGGAAAACCTGCGCTTCCATAAGGAAGAAGAAAAGAATGACCTGGGCTTTGCGGAAAAACTGGCTTCTTTAGCTGATTGCTACGTCAACGACGGTTTTGGCGTGTCGCACCGCGCCCATGCTTCCGTTGAAGGCGTAACGCACTTTTTGCCGGCGGCCGCAGGCTTTTTGCTGGAAAAAGAAATCAAATTTATCGGCCGCGCCGTTACCAACCCGCTGCACCCGTATGCGGCGATTATCGGCGGCGCTAAGGTTTCCGATAAAATCGGCGTAATTGAAAACCTGCTGGACAAGGTTGACGTGCTGCTCATCGGCGGCGGCATGGCTAACACCTTCCTTGCCGCGCAGGGTTATAAAATGGGTAAATCCCTTGTGGAAGAAGACAAGCTGGATTTGGCGCGCAGCCTGCTGGAAAAAGCAGCTAAAAATAATGTAAAAATGCTGCTGCCGGTTGATTTGGTAATGGCATCCGCCTTTGCGGCTGACGCCGATACCAAAATTGAACGCGTGGACAGCCTGACACAGGATTATATGGCGCTGGACATCGGACCTGAAAGCCGCCTGCAATATGAAGCCGCTTTGCAGGGCGCAAAGATGATTGTGTGGAACGGACCGATGGGCGTGTTTGAAATGGATGCTTTTGCGCATGGCACCGAGGCGGTTGCCGAAGCGGTTGCCAAGAGCAAGGCTATCAGCATCGTCGGCGGCGGCGACAGTGTTGCCGCTATTGAAAAAACCGGCCTTGCTTCCAAAATCAGCCATATCAGCACCGGCGGCGGCGCAAGCCTTGAATATCTGGAAGGCAAAGTGCTGCCGGGTATTGCCGCACTGGACGACCTGCGCCGCAAAATGGTGGCAGGCAACTGGAAAATGCACAAAACCGTCGGAGAAGCTGTGGAACTGGCAGAAGCCATTGTTGAAGAAACCAACGGCACGCTGAACGAAGTTGTAATCTTCCCGCCGTTTACGGCACTGGAAACCGTTGCGGACGCTATCGACGGCAAACATGTCGGCTATGGCGCACAGGACCTTTTCTGGGAAGATGAAGGCGCGTACACCGGCGCTGTCAGCGGCAAAATGATTGCCGATATCTGTGCTGAATATGTAATTGTCGGCCATTCCGAACGCCGTACTTTGTTCGGCGATAACGAAGTGGCCGTTGCCAAAAAACTGCGCGCTGCGTACAGAAACGGTTTGAAACCTGTTTTGTGTGTGGGCGAAAACGCAGAAGAACGTGCGGAAGGTAAAACCTCGCGTAAAATCAGCATGCAGCTGCAAAGCGCTCTGAAGGGCATTACTGCCGAAGAAGCCGAAAGCATGGTTGTTGCTTACGAGCCTTTGTGGGCAATCGGCAGCGGCAATGCGGCTACGGCGGCAGATGCGCAGGAGGTTGCCGCTTTAATCCGCGGCAAGATAGAAAAAATCTTTTCGGAAGAAGTTGCCCGCAAGGTACGCATTTTGTACGGCGGCAGCGTAACCGAAAAGAATGCAGCCGATTTTGTACAGGGCGAAATTGACGGTGTACTGGTCGGCGGCGCCAGCCTGAAGCCGGAAAGCTTCAGCGCTATTGTGCGCAGTGTGTGAGGAAACCATGAAACCTTTAATGCTTATGATTTTAGACGGCTGGGGCATTGCCCCGGCCGGGCCTTATAATGCGGCCAAAACGGCGCAGACGCCGCAGCTTGCAAAGTTGTTCCAAACTTATCCGCATACGCGCTTAAAAGCATCCGGCAATGCGGTTGGCCTGCCGGAAGGGCAGATGGGCAACAGCGAAGTCGGGCATTTGAACATCGGCGCCGGGCGCATTGTTTACCAGGAGCTGACGCGCATTACTAAAGCCTGCGACGAAGGCATGCTGCTTAAAAACAAAGCGCTGCTGGACTGCATGGCAAGCGTAAAGCAAAGCGGCGGCGCGCTGCATTTAATGGGCCTTTTAAGTGACGGAGGCGTACACAGCCACGAAAAACATTTGTGGGCGCTTTTAAAAATGGCTAAAGCCCAGGGGCTGACCAAAGTTTATGTGCATGCCTTTTTAGACGGGCGTGACGTTGGCCCCAGTACGGCGCTGACCTATGTTGAGCGTTTGGAAAAAGTAATGGCGGAAACCGGCTGCGGCGAAATTGCAACGGTCAGCGGACGCTATTATGCTATGGACCGCGATAAACGCTGGGAACGCACACAAAAAGCTTACGATGCTTTAACGAAGCACGCAGGCACAACCTTTGCCACGGCTGCCGCTGGTATTGAAGCAAGCTACGCAGCAGGCAAAACGGACGAATTTGTTGAGCCGTTTATTGTGGAAACCAAAGCTGACAGCCGTCTAAAAGACGGCGACGGCATTATTTTTTATAACTTCCGTCCGGACAGGGCAAGGCAGCTGACGCGCGCTTTTACCGATGATGATTTTGCCGGTTTTGCGCGCACCAAATTAAACATCGGTTTTGTGTGCATGACGCAGTACGATGTTACGATTAACGCAGCCGTAGCCTTCCCGCCGGAAAGCTTAACCAATACTTTGGGCGAGGTTCTGGCACAGCACAAACTGCACCAGCTGCGCATCGCCGAAACTGAAAAATATGCGCATGTAACTTTCTTTTTTAACGGCGGCGTGGAAGAACCCAATCCGCTGGAGGACAGGGTGCTGATACCTTCGCCGAAGGTTGCGACTTACGATTTGCAGCCGGAGATGAGCGCTTACGAAGTGACGGACAAGCTGCTGGCACTGCTGGACGAAAATAAATACGATGTTATTATTTTAAATTTTGCCAACCCCGATATGGTTGGGCATACCGGTGTAATGCAGGCGGCTGTAAAAGCAATGGAAGCAGTCGATGCCTGCGCCGGTAAAATTGCAGATAAAGTGCTGGAACTTGGCGGCGCGGTGTGCATTACGGCGGACCATGGCAACCTTGAGCGTATGTACGACGAAGAAGCCGGGCAGCCTTACACGGCGCATACCACCAATCCCGTACCGTTTTTGCTCGTCAGCGGCACTAAATACAAGCTGCACGAGGGCATTTTAGCAGATATCGCCCCCACGATGCTGGAGCTTCTGGGCATTGCCCAGCCGGCAGAAATGACGGGGCACAGCCTGATAGAACACTAATTTTAACACGAGGTGAATTACTGATGGCAATGATTACCGAAGTTTACGCAAGAGAGATTCTCGACTCCCGCGGCAACCCGACCGTTGAAGTTGAAGTATGGCTGGAAGACGGCTCTGTCGGCCGGGCTGCCGTACCTTCCGGCGCATCCACCGGCGTACACGAAGCTGTTGAACTGCGCGACGGCGATAAAGAACGTTACTGCGGCAAAGGCGTTTGCAATGCGGTTGATAATGTCAACGACGTTATTGCCGAAGCATTAATCGGCCTTGAGGCTACCCGCCAGACCGAAATTGACGAAATGCTCATCCGCCTGGACGGCACGCCGAACAAAGGCAGACTGGGCGCTAACGCAGTGCTGGGCGTTTCCATGGCAGTTGCCAAAGCTGCTGCTAATTCCTGCGGACTGCCGCTGTACCTGTACCTTGGCGGCGTTGCTGCACAGGAACTGCCCGTACCGATGATGAACATTTTAAATGGCGGCCAGCATGCCGATAACAATGTAGATATTCAGGAATTCATGATTATGCCGGTTGGCGCTAAAACCTTCAGCGAATGCCTGCGCATGAACGTGGAAATTTACCATACCTTAAAATCCCTGCTGAAAGAAAAAGGGCTTGGCACCGGTTTGGGCGATGAAGGCGGTTTTGCGCCGGATTTGAAATCCAACGAGGAAGCCATTGCCGTTATTTTGGAAGCCGTTGAAAAAGCAGGCTACAAACCCGGCAAGGACATTGTTATGGCACTGGACGTTGCCAGCAGCGAATTTTATGAAGACGGCAAATACAACATGGCTGGCGAAGGCGTTGTTAAAACCAGCGATGAAATGATTGATTACCTTGCCGCTTTGTGCAAAAAATACCCGATTGTTTCCATCGAAGACGGCCTTGCCGAAGACGATTGGGAAGGCTGGAAAAAACTTACCGCCAAACTCGGCAAAAAAGTTCAGCTTGTCGGCGACGACCTGTTTGTTACTAACGAAGAACGCTTGAAACAGGGCATTGAAAAGAAAGTCGGCAACGCTATTCTCATCAAAGTTAACCAGATTGGCACGCTGACCGAAACCTTCCGCGCTATCGAAACCGCAAAACGCGCAGGTTATACCTGCATTATCTCGCACCGCAGCGGTGAAACCGAAGACACCACGCTGGCTGATATCGCGGTTGCCGTTAACGCAGGACAGATTAAAACCGGCGCACCGGCAAGAACCGACCGCGTGGCTAAATACAACCAGCTGCTGCGCATTGAAGAAGACCTCGGCGCGGCTGCCAAATACAAAGGCATGGATGTATTCTACAACATCAACAAATAATTGGGGCGCATAAAATGGATTTTGGTTTTGACCCGTTAAAATACAAATACCCTTCGCGCCGCAGTGTAATGTACGGCACAAGGGGCATGGTTTGCAGCAGCCAGCCGCTGGCGGCACAGGCCGGGCTGGATATGATAAAAAAAGGCGGCAACGCTATTGACGCAGCCATTGCCACAGCCATTGCGCTGACGGTTGTGGAGCCGACCAGCAACGGGCTGGGCAGCGATGCTTTTGCGCAGGTGTGGGTTGACGGCAAACTGTACGGCTTGAATGGCAGCGGTTATGCACCGGCACGGCTCACGCCGGATTGCCCTGCTTTGAAAGGAAAAACGGAAATGCCGGAGCGCGGCTGGGAATCCGTTGACGTTCCGGGCGCTGTATCTGCATGGGCAGAGCTGCATAAACGCTTTGGCAAACTGCCTTTTGCCGATTTGTTTGTGCCTGCCATTGAATATGCAGAAAACGGCTATCCGGTATCGCCGGTTATCAGCCGCTTGTGGCACAATGCGCTGTCTGTTTTTGAACCTTACAAAAATAACGAAGCTTTTAAAGCGTGGTTTGATACCTTTACCGTTGACGGCAAAACACCGGCAGCTGGTACTGTCGCCAAACTGCCGCATCATGCCAAAACCTTGCGGTTGATTGCCGGAAGTTACGGCGAAACATTCTACCGCGGCGAAGTGGCTGACGCTATCGACAAATTTTCGCAGGCGACGGGCGGTTATATCCGCAAAAGCGATTTGGCGGATTACCGTGCGGAGTGGGTAGAACCAATCAGCATTGATTACCACGGCTACCGCGTGTGGGAGCTGCCGCCTAACGGTCATGGCATTGTGGCTTTAATGGCGCTGAATATTTTGAAGGGCTTTGCGCACGGCAACAAAGACTGCGTGGAAAACCTGCACCACGAAATTGAAGCGATGAAGCTGGCTTACGCCGACGGGCGCAAATACGTTGCCGACCCGCGTTATATGAAGGCGCAGGTTAAAGAGCTTTTGAGTGATGAATATACGGCGCAGCGCCGTGCGCTGATTGGCGAACAGGCACTGTTGCCGCAGCCGGGCAATCCCTTCTGCGGCGGCACGGTTTATCTGTGTACTGCTGACAGCGAAGGCAACATGGTTTCGTATATTCAGAGCAATTTTCAGGGCTTCGGCAGCGGTATAGTTGTGCCGGGTTATGGTATTGCCTTTAACGACAGGGCATCAGGCTTTACGCTGGACCCGCAGCATGACGATTACCTTGTGCCGCTGAAAAAACCGTACCATACAATCATTCCGGGCTTTTTGACAAAGGACGGCAAAGCTGTCGGCCCGTTTGGCGTAATGGGCGGCTATATGCAGCCGCAGGGTCATTTGCAGGTTATGCACAACGTTATTGACTTTGGCATGAATCCGCAGGAAGCACTGGACTGTCCGCGCTGGCAGTGGGTTGAAGGCAAGAAGGTTATGATTGAAGCAAGCGTGGGACAGGAGATTATCGACGGCCTGCGTGCACGCGGGCACGAACTGATTGTAACCGACGACTTCATCGACTTTGGACGCGGCCAGATGATTTGGCGCAGTGACGACGGCGTGCTTGCCGGCGCAACCGAACCCCGCGCCGACGGCATGGTTGCTGTGTGGTAAAATTATAATACAAAAATTAAAACCGGGTACTGCGTAAGCAGGCCCGGTTTTTGTGTGTTCTTGGATATTTTGTTGTCAGCTTTTTATCAGCCGAACTGGTTGCGGTAGGGGTCGCTTTTGCCCCAGCACAAAAATACAAGGGAAATAAGCGAAACAAGCGGAATCATCAAACCGACAAGCACGAGAAAGGTTTTGACCCAGTTAAGCCCGATATCGTGGCAGCGCCTTACCGCCAGCGACATCTGCGGAATGATGAACACGGAAGATACCGCCGATAACAGCGGCATGCCGAGGAAGCCGCCGAGATAGAAAAAGCCATACATCAGAAGGAAAACGACGATGTATCTTTTGATAAACGGCTGCTTTTCCAGTCTGCCGTTAAAGGTTAAAAAATCCTGAATAAGTTTAACGCTGTCCATTATGTCATCTCCGTATAAAAAATTCTATAAATATTGTAGCTTACAAGCGCCGCGGTGTCAAAGTTTTTAGCAAGACAATATTTGCAAAATATGATAAAATAAAGTATTAAGATTTTTGGAACGGGTGATTATGTGCATTTAAAATCTTTTTCGGCATACGGCTTTAAATCCTTTGCCGACAGAATAGAGCTTGATTTCGGCAGCGGCATAACGGCGATTGTCGGCCCTAACGGCAGCGGAAAAAGCAACATTTCTGACGCTGTGCGCTGGGTGCTGGGCGAACAGAGCGCCAAATATCTGCGCGGCAGCAAAATGGAAGACGTTATTTTCAGCGGCAGCAGCAAACGCAGGGCACTGGGCGTGGCGGAAGTAACGCTTAATTTTGACAACAGCGACCACCGCCTGGGGCTGGATTTTGACGAGGTCAGCATTACGCGCCGCGTTTTCCGTGATGGCGACAGTGAGTACGCCATTAACAAAAAGAACTGCCGTCTGAAGGATATTATTGACCTGTTTGCCGATACCGGTCTGGGCAAGGGTTCGCTTTCCATCATCGGGCAAAACAAAATTGACGAGATTTTAAACAGCAGGCCGGAGGAACGCCGTACTTTGTTTGAAGAAGCGGCCGGCATTGTAAAATACCGCCTGCGCAAAAAGGATGCGGCACGTCGTTTGGACGACACGGCGGCAAACCTGACGCGTATTAACGATATTAAATGCGAGGTTGAATCGCAGCTTGAGCCGTTAAAAGAAGCGGCTGCCAAAACGGAGCAGTACAATGTGCTGGCGGGCGAGCTGCGCACCTGCCGTTTAACGCAGTTTGTGCGCAAGGTTGATGTACTGACGCAGGCACGCGAGCAGCAGGCAGAAAAGGATGCCGCACTGGAGCGCGAGGTTGCAGAAAGCGTCGCCGCCGCAGGCAAGGCGCAGGCTTTGTGTGCGCAGCTGCAGCAGGAAGCAGACGCTTTAAGCGAAAGCTACAACAAATTGCAGGACGACATTAAAGCCAAAGAAACGGCGCTGGAAAAAGTGCGCGGGCAGAGCGCTGTGCTGGAAGAACGTATTTTGCAGAGCCAAAAGGCAGGCGAGCGCCTGACTCAGCAGAACGAAAAGCTGGAGCAGCAGGTGGAAGGGCTGGAAAAACAGCTTGCCGCCTTAACGGATGAATACGACGTTTTGGAGCAGAAGCAGACAGCCGCGCAGCTTCTGGTAAATAAATTAACGAATGAACAGCAGCAGAAAGAAACGCTTGTGCAGGAGGCGCAGCAGCAGGCGGAAGGCCTGAAGGACGCTGCCTTTGACACCATGCGCAAAATGGTTGACCTGCGCAATAAAATCCGCACGCTGGAGCAGGAACAGGAACAGCGTATGCGCAGGCGCGACGCATTAAAAAAGAACATAGAAGAAACCGAAAATGAACTTGCGCGACGCGATGCGGAATACCGCGAATTGCAGGGCGCACAGGCGGATTTGGAAAACAACGTGGAACTGGCGCAGCGCAGCAGCAGCGAATTGGCGCAGAAAATTGCGGCAGAAAACAAAGTGCTGAACGGCGTGCGCCGGCAGTATAATGACTGCCAGCGCAGAATATCGGCACTGGAAAGCCGTCAGAATGTGCTGAAGAACATGCAGAAAGCCTACGAAGGCTTCGGTTTTGGCGTTAAGGCTGTTATCCGCGCGCAGGAAGCGTGGAGCGGCAAGGTGCTTGGCGTCGCTGCCGAACTCATCAGCGTGGGCGCTGAATATGTTACGGCTGTCGAAACGGCACTCGGCGCGTCGGCGCAGAACATCGTCATGCAGGACGCGGAAGCAGCCAAAGCAGCCATCAATTACTTAAAACAGCATAAATCCGGCAGGGCAACCTTTTTGCCGCTGGATACCATAAAAACCTATCCGCGCAAAGCGGAGGACGAACAGTTGAAAAAGCTGCCCGGCGTTGTGGGTTTTGCCGATGAACTGGTAAGCTGTAAGCCGGAGGTTGAAAAAGTATTTAAATTTTTGCTGGGGCGCGTGCTGATTGCCGAAAATATGGACGCGGCACTGGCAGCGGCGCGTAAAAGCGGCTTCCGCCTGCGCGCGGTTACTTTGCAGGGCGACGTTGTCAACGCGGGCGGCTCGCTGACAGGCGGCAGCAGGCAGCAGAAGGAAGCAGGTTTTCTGTCGCGCACCAGAGAAATTGAAGAACTGGAGCAGCAGGAACGCGCTTTGCACAAAGAACTGCTGGGGTATCAGGAACAGGCCGAAAGCGCGGAAGATATTTTGAAGGGCTATGCGCAGAAGGAAAACGCTTTGAAGGCAGAGCTGCAAAAATATGCCGTGCGCCGAGCGGAACTGACATCGGCGTTAAGCCGTGCGGAAGCGGAAAAACAGCGCCTTGCCCAGCATTTGGAAGTGCTTTTGGACGACAGAAGCGCCATCGGTCAGGAATATATGGCGGCGCGCGAGGATTTGCAGGCTTTAAAACCGCAGCTTGCCGAAATTGAAAAGCAGGATACGGAAAGCAAGAGCCATTTGGACGCGCTGCAAAAGAAAATGCAGGCGGAAACGAGCGAGCTGGAAAGCATCCGCCGCCGTTTGCAGGACGCGCGCGTGGAAAGCGAAGCGACAACCGCCAAAACTACGATGATGGCAGAGCGCATGCACCAGCTGGACGGCGAAATGGAACGTTTGCAGCGTGAAGTGCTGGCTAACGAAAACGAGCAGCAGAACCTTGAAAACGCTATCGCCGAAAGCACGGCGAAAAAAGCGGAACTGGCGCAGCGCACGGAAGATTTGATGGGGGAACTGAGCGCCATCAGCGGCGGCAGGGAAGAATTTACCGCGCAGCGCATTGCCATTGCCGGTAAGCAGGAATCAGCGGCTCTGGCGCTGGCGTCGGCGCAGAAAGCGCTGGAGGACGCCGAAAAGAAACGCAACCAGGCGGCGCTGGAAAGCGTTAAGCAGAATGCGGAATATGAGCATGTTCTGGACCAGCTGCAAAACGATTACGGCCTGACTTTGGAAGAAGCGCATGCCGAAACTTTGCTGGACGCAAGCGATAACACCCTGCGCAGGCAGGAATTAAGCCTGCAAAGGCGAATTGATGAACTTGGGCCTGTTAACACGGCGGCGATTGAGCAGTACGCTGCTGTTAAAGAACGCTATGAATTTTTGCAGAAGCAGTATGACGACCTTGCCGAAGCCAAAAACAATCTCGAAAGTGTTATCAGCGAGATAAACAGCGGTATGAGCAGGCGTTTTAAAGAGGCTTTTGCCAAAATAAACCTGTATTTTTCGGAGTGTTACGTTAAATTGTTCGGCGGCGGTACGGCTTATTTAAAACTTACCGACCCGTCCGACGTTTTAAACAGCGGCATTGATATTGAAGTGCAACCGCCCGGCAAAAAACTGCAAAGCCTGTTTTTGTTAAGCGGCGGCGAAAGGGCGTTGACGGTAATCGCCCTGCTGTTTGCGCTGTTGAGTTACAGCCCCGCGCCGTTCTGCATTCTGGACGAGATTGACGCGGCGCTGGACGAAGCCAACGTAGACCGCTTTGCCAAATTCTTATCGGCCTATGCCGAAAATACGCAGTTTATTGTAATTACCCACCGCAAAGGCACCATGGAAGCCGCGCACGTGCTGCACGGCGTAACCATGGAAGAATCCGGTGTTTCCAAATTGTTATCAGTAAAACTTACGGAAAAGGAGTAGCAAGATGGGATTTTTTGAACGATTGAAGGACGGCCTGCAAAAGACCCGCAAAAACTTTACCGAGCGCATTGAGGTACTGGTCGGCATGTCCGCCGAGATTGACGATGATTTTCTGGACGAGCTGGAAATGATTTTGTTAAGCGCGGACGTGGGTGCTAAAACCACCGAAAAGCTGATTGCCGCCGTGCGCCAGGCTGCGCGTAAAAAAGAAATTAGCGGCACCGAAGATGTTGTGCCCTTTTTGAAAAAATATCTGGTCGACATGCTGACCGAAGAAGGGCAGCGTACCAACCTCAGCGGTTCGCCGACTGTTATTCTGGTGGTTGGCGTTAACGGCGTGGGCAAAACCACAACCATCGGCAAGCTGGCTAACTACTTCCATTTGTTCAACCACAAGGTTATGATTGCCGCTGCCGATACCTTCCGTGCCGCTGCTGCCGAACAGCTGGAAATTTGGGGGCAGCGCGCAGGCTGCGACGTTATCAAGCACGCAGAAGGCGCAGACCCGGCAGCCGTTGTGTACGACGCTATGAAAGCAGCCATCGCCCGCAAGGCGGATATTTTGTTTATTGATACCGCCGGGCGTTTGCACAACAAAGCCAATTTAATGAACGAACTGGAAAAAATACACCGTGTAATCAAACGCGAAGAACCCGGCGCGCCGCATGAAACCTTTTTGGTATTGGATGCTACCACCGGGCAGAACGCCATTGCGCAGGCCAAAGTGTTTACCGAAACCGCCAATGTTACGGGCGTTGTGCTGACCAAACTTGACGGTACTGCCAAAGGCGGCGTTGTTATCGCTATCCGCGAAGAACTGGGGCTGCCTGTTAAATGGATTGGCGTTGGCGAAGGCATTATGGATTTTCGCCCGTTTGAGCCGGAAAAATTTGTTGACGCATTATTTAACACTGACAAGTAAAAACACTTGACAGGCTGCTTTGCTTTAGGTATAATACATACGTTGACTTGATTAAGAAGGTACGGTTACGCTATGCAGATTGACAGTTTTCAGCAGAGAATACGCCTCGGCAGGCTGTATGATATTTACGGCCCGCTACTTACGGCAAAGCAGCAAAGCTGCATGGAATTATATTTCTGCGATGACCTGTCGCTGGCGGAAATTGCCGCGGAGCTTGAGGTATCGCGGCAGGCCGTGCATGATTTAATCCACCGTGTGGAGCAGCTTTTGGAACGCTACGAAGCCAAAATGAAGCTGCTGGAACGCGAGGAAAAACAGGAGCGCCTGCACGCCGAAGCACGCAGGCTGCTTGATGAATATACACAAACCGAAGATAAAGAGTTACTTAACAGGTTAAAAAATCTTTTAACTGATTTTGAAACCGAAGGCAGGTAAAAATGGCTTTTGAAAATTTGTCTGAACGCCTTCAGGGCGCTATCAGAATGTTCCGCAACAGCGGCAAGATAACTGAAGACGATTTAAAAGCGCCGCTGCGCGAAGTGCGTATGGCACTTCTGGAAGCGGACGTTAACTTTAAGGTAGTTAAAGATTTTGTTGCTACTATCCGCGAGCGCGCCGTTGGCGAAATTGTCAACGAAGGCTTAACGCCGGGGCAGCAGATTATTAAAATAGTTAACGAGGAGCTGACCCAGCTTCTGGGCGGCACGCAAAGCAAGCTGGCTGTTTCGCCGAAGCCCCCGACGGTAATTATGCTCGTCGGTTTGCAGGGCGCAGGTAAAACCACCACTGCCGGCAAGCTGGCCAACATGCTGCGCAAAAAGGGCAAACACCCCATGCTGGTGGCAGGCGACGTTTACCGCCCGGCTGCTATCAAGCAATTGCAGGTTCTGGGTGACCAGCTCAATATCCCCGTATTTACAATGGGTGACCAGGTATCGCCTGTGGAAATTGCCAAACAAGCAATGGAAAAAGCCCACAGCATGAACTACGATACCGTCATTATAGATACCGCAGGCCGTCTGCACATCAACGAAGAACTGATGGGCGAGCTGCGGAACATTAAAGCGGCGGTAAATCCGCACGAAATTCTGCTGGTTGTAGACGCTATGACCGGCCAGGACGCAGTAACGGTCGCCGAAAGCTTTAACAACGACCTTGGCATCGACGGTTTGATTGTAACCAAACTCGACGGCGACGCCAGAGGCGGCGCGGTGCTTTCCGTAAAAGCGGTAACAGGCCGTCCTGTAAAATTCGTCGGCATGGGCGAAAAGCTCGACGCCCTCGAACCTTTCTACCCGGACCGCATGGCTTCGCGTATCCTCGGCATGGGCGATATCCTGTCGTTTATCGAAAAGGTACAGTCCACTACCGATATGGCCAAAGCGCTGGAAATGGAAAAGAAATTGCGTAAAAACGAATTTACGCTGGAACAATTCCTTGACCAGATTCAGCAGATTAAAAAACTCGGACCGCTGGAAAATATCCTCGGTATGATTCCCGGCATGGGCGGCGTAGCCCAGAAGCTGAAAGAATCCGATGTGAACCAGAAAGAATTTGTCCACATCGAAGCCATTATCCAGTCGATGACCGTGAAAGAACGCCGCAACCCGGAAATTATCAACGGCAGCAGGCGTAAACGTATCGCCGCAGGCAGCGGCACCCGCGTACAGGATGTTAACCGTCTTTTGAAAAAGTTTGAAGAAAGCAAAAAGATGATGAAACAGATGCGCGGCATGGCTAAGTTTGCTTCAAAAGGCGGCTTCAAGCTTCCTTTTATGCACTAATAAATTATTAAATCCATTTGGAGGAGGTGAAACTAAAATGGCAGTAAAAATCCGTTTGAAACGTATGGGCGCTAAAAAAGCTCCGTTCTATCGTATTGTTGTTGCAGACGCACGTTCTCCGCGTGACGGCCGTATCATTGAAAGCATCGGTTACTACGATTCCACCACTGAACCGGCTAACGTAAAAATTGATGAAGAAAAAGCTATCGATTGGATGAACAAAGGCGCACAGCCGACCGATACCGTTAAAAACCTGTTCAGCAAAGGTGGTATCATGAAAAAATATGCTGAATCTAAAGCAAAATGAAATGAGGCGTGATTGACATGAAAGAATTGGTAGAAGTTATGGCCAAGTCTTTGGTCAGCAATCCGTCTGCAGTAGTAGTGGAGGAGGAAACCACCGGTACCACCACGGTTCTCCGCCTCCATGTTGCTTCTGAAGATATGGGCAAGGTTATCGGCAAACAGGGCCGCATTGCCAAGGCAATCCGCACTGTTATGAAAGCCGTTGCTACCCGCGAGAATGTAAAAGTGATTGTAGAGATCGTCTAAAGGATGGGCTGATAATGGATAAAATGTTTGTCAGGGTGCCTGTTGCCGTTAAAGCAAAGGTTACCGAAGATTTAAAATTGAAAATTATTGGCGATGTCCAAGAAACTATAAAGAAGATGGATCTGGAACTTGAACATTTTGAATTCCAGGCTAAAAAAGCTCTTGCCCAGGCTGCCGGTGATTTAAGCGTGCTGCCGGCGCTGCGCAGCCAGATTGATGCCGAAAGAAGCAAACGCCAGGCTGCCAAGGCTGAAGCGGAAGCAAGGCTGAAACGTGCGCAGGATTTGGAAATCGGCGCAGAAATCGGCCACGGCACCTTGGAACGTACCGTTGAAGTAACCATCGGTACCGACCTTGACGCTCTTGCAAGAGCAGAAATCCTTACCGAAGACGGCAAAATCATTGCCTTCCGCGACTAATGGATAAACAAATTTGTATTGGAACAATCGTCGCTCCGCACGGTGTGCGGGGCGATATTCGTATATTGCCTCAAACTGAACATCCGGAGCAGTTTCTTGACCTGGATTACCTGCTTTTGGATGATGGGCGCACGCTGCATTTGACAAATGCCCGTTTTCACAAAAGAATGGCGCTGGTAAAGTGCCGTGAGGTTAATAATATGAACGAAGCTGAATTACTGCGCGGCAAGAAGGTTTTTATCCGCACGGAAGATTTGCCGGAGCTTGAAGAAGGCGAATTTTACGTTGCCGACCTTTTGGGCTGCAAGGTTATTGATACCGCAGGTGCGGAAATCGGCGAGCTGAAAGACGTTATCAGCACCGGCAGCAACGACGTGTATGTAGTTGCAACTGCCGTAGGCAAAGAACTTTTGGTACCGGCGCTTAAACAGCACGTTAAGGAAATTAACCCGGAAGAACGCCGCATTGTGGTAGAACTGCCGGAATGGGTTGATGAAAAATGAAATTTTTGTTTGTAACCCTGTTTCCGGAGCTGATTGAGCAGGTTTGTGCTTATAGCATCGTTGGGCGCGGCATTGAAGCCGGCCTGCTTTCCGTAAGCTGCATCAACCCGCGCGATTTTACGCACGACAAACACCGCACGGTGGACGATTCTCCCTTCGGCGGCGGCGCAGGCATGGTACTTAAACCGGAGCCTTTTGTTGCCGCTATCCGCAAGGCGAAGGAAGAATTGCCCGAAGCGCGCGTAATTGCCCTTTGCCCCGGCGGCAGAACCTTAAAGCAAAACATTGTTGAAGATTACGCCCATGCCGGGCAGGATTTAATTTTTGTCTGTGGGCATTATGAAGGCTTTGACGAGCGCATTTTTAACTGGGTGGATGAAAAACTTTCCGTTGGCGATTATGTTCTGACCGGCGGTGAGCTGCCGGCGCTGATGGTAATGGACGCGGTGGCAAGGTTTATTCCCGGCGTGCTTGGCAAAATGGCCAGCGCCGAAGAAGATTCTTTTTCGACCGGGCTGCTGGAATACCCGCAGTACACCCGCCCCGTGGAGTTTGAAGGATTAACCGTGCCGGAAGTTCTGCGAGGCGGCAACCACGCGCTGATTGCCAAATGGCGGCGTAAACAGTCGCTTAAAGCAACGTATTTGCACCGGCCCGATTTGCTGCCGGAAAAATTTGACAAGGCAGACGCAAAGCTGATGGCAGAGATAAAAGCTGAACTGGCTGGTGAAGAAAATGGCTGATTTATTTGTCGGGCTTGTGCATTACCCGATTTATAACAAGCGCATGCAGGTCATCGCCACGGCGGTAACGAATTTTGATATTCACGATATCGCCCGCACGGCGCGCACCTACGACGTTAAAAAATATTTTTTAATCCATCCGCATAACGCGCAGAAGGAAATTATACAAAAAATTATCGGCTACTGGCAGCACGGTTTTGGGCGCGTGTATAACCCGGACCGCAGCGAAGCGCTGGACCGCGTGGCGTATGTTGCGGATATTGCCGCAGCCATTGACGAAGTGCGCAGAATGACCGGCAAAGAACCGGTAACCGTAACTACCGACGCGCGTGTTTACCCCAACACCATCAGCTACCAGAAGGCGCGCGGCATGCTGCAAAACGGTGACAGGCCGCTTTTGGTACTGTTTGGTACCGGCTTTGGCATGGAAAAAGAAACCATGGCCGCTTTTGATTATATTTTAGAGCCGATATACGGCCCAAGCAATTATAACCACCTGTGTGTGCGCAGTGCCGTGGCGATTATCCTTGACCGCCTGGCTGGCGAAGCATGGTGGCAAAAATAATTTACAAAAATATTTGCAAATTAAGGCAGGCTATGATATAATAGCCTCTGTGTAAAACGGACGGTCCGCTGTGAAGTGTTCGCACATGAACGTCTATGATTGAGGAGGAAATTATGAACATTATTGAAGTTTTGGAACAAGAACAGCTTCGTTCCGACATCCCTGATTTTCGTGCAGGCGACACTGTAAAAGTTTATGTAAAGGTAGTTGAAGGCAGCCGTGAACGCGTTCAGATGTTTGAAGGCGTTGTTATTGCCCGCAGCGGCGGCGGTGTCCGTGAAACCTTTACCGTACGCCGTGTATCCTATGGCGTAGGCGTTGAAAGAACTTTCCCGCTGCACAGCCCCAGAATCGAAAAAATCGAAGTTGCACGCCGTGGCGTAGTTCGCCGTGCAAAACTCTACTATCTGCGCAACCTCACCGGTAAAGCAGCTCGTATCCGCGAACGCAGATAACAGATTTAAAACCGAAATACAAAAGCACCTCATACGAAAGTATGGGGTGCTTTTTTAGTTGCGTGGTAGTTATAAATTGATTTTTCTATGACGATTTATCCGATTTTGAGTTCTTTAAGCAATGCGTTTTGCAAAACGTTGGAAAAATTAATTTTTTCTGCCAGTGCCCGTTCGTTAAGCCAAGCAGGAATGGTTAAAGTTTTTTTGACTGATTTTGTATGCTTGGACAAATCAACATCAGTTTGAATTAAAGAAATATAAGAATTTTCGTCTTCTAATTTGATATTGGTGGGATTGCTGGCTTGCGGCAATTTTTGCCCGCTTTCCAATAAGCATAAAGCGTATCCTTCAAGTGCTTCGGCAGCGTTGGCAAGCAATTCCTGCTGTGTGTCGCCCTGTGTCTGGCAGCCTTCAAGGTCCGGAAACTCCAGCCATAAGCCGTCAGCATCTTCGTGAATAACCGCAGGATATATTAACAACATTTCAATCACCCCTTTATTGTTTTAATCCGGTACGTTTTAAAATTTTAGTAAGCAGTCCTATTTTCATATCTTTACCATGAACGGGAATAACTTCGATTTTACCGTTTTTGGTAAGGATGTGATGGCTGCCTTTAATGTCTGATAGTTGCCAGCCGTTTTTTAACAGCAGTTTTAAAAGGTCTTTATCTTTCATTGTTACCATAATGGTTCCTCCTGATAAATCAAGTATAACACGTATACACGTATTATACAAGAGGATAAGTAAAAGAGCCTTACACATTTGTGTAAGGCTCTTTTTTTATGCCGTTTTACGGCAATAAATAACGCTGCGGCGTGTTTTGCGGTGCAGCAGCGGATGGTAAAAAACGCATAAACTAATATCGCCGTTTGGTTTAACAGGCGCAGCCACTTGTGGCAAAGCAATAAAAATTACGGGCTTATGATTTTGTTTTGGCAAAAAAACAGTCCTTTCTTTAACAGTTTTATCCGCTTAATTGTGGCCACGCAAAAGCGACGTGAAAATGATTATAACTGAAAATAAAAATTTTGGCAAGCCCTTTGGCGAAAAAAATTTACAATTTTTTAAAAACGCCATAAATAACTTAACACGCTGCCGCAAACAGGCGGATAGCCGCTAAACTGCGCAGCCAACGTACACTGCCGGTAGGGAAAAGTAATCAAGACCAGAAAAAGTTTGACTTACGCCAACCAAAATGTCTTGATGGGGGGGAAATGTGTGGTATAATTGCAGTATAGAGATAGAGGACGCTTTATCCCTGCAAAATTGGCAAAGTTAAACCTGCAAACTGCCTGCAAAGCGTACACCGCGGTAACGCTTCGGACAGCTTGCAGAAAACTATTTAAAGGCGCGCGCTTTTAAATAAAACAAATAGGAAAGGTGATAAGGATGGCAAAAAGTAAAAAGAGTAAAATTTTAGCAATGGCATTATGCGCAAGTGTAATGACCGGTATTTATGCTAGTCCGGTAATGGCTGCAGGTCAGATTAGTGGCATCACATTAGCCGATGGTTCTACAACATTAGTTGCTAATGATCAGATTTTCATCAATGGTGTAGAATTAAGCGGTGATGCAGTTAAAGCTACTGGCGGTAATTTTACACAATTAACCGTTACTAATGGCATGGAAATTACCGGAGGCGTATTGACTGTAGGTAGCACTACCATAGATTCAACTAATGGTAACACTGTAGTAGGCGGTACTTTGACAGCTAATGGTATTGCTAACCTTAATGGCGGCTTGAGTGTAAGTGGTGGTGCTACTGTTAATGGCGGCTTGACTGTAAATGATACTGCTACTGTTAATGGCATGTTGACTGCTTCTGATGGCTTGACTGTAACCAATAATGGTATTAAGGTTGAAGAAGGTGGTTTAACTGTTGAGATGGGCGATACTGTACTAAACGACTTGAGTGCAGGTACAACTACGCTGGATAGATTGACTGTTACAGATGGGCAAGCTGAGTTTAAACAAGGTGCTTTTGTTGAAGGCCAATTATATGCTGACCAGGCTAAAGTAGGTGCTGCTGGCTTAGAAGTAGTTGGTGATACTACTCTTAAAAGTACTTTAAAAGTAGACGGACAAACCACTCTTAACGGCTTGACCGCAGGTGCAACCGATGTTGACAGCTTAGATGTTACTAACAATGCTACTGTTGGCGGTACTTTAAATGTAACCGGCGACACCACTCTTGCAGGGTTGACAGCAGGTGCAACCGATGTTGACAGCTTAGATGTTACTAACAATGCTACTGTTGGCGGTACTTTAAATGTAACCGGCGACACTACTCTTGCAGGGTTGACAGCAGGTGCAACCACTGTTGACAGCCTGACTGTTAATGGCGCAGCTAAAGTTAACAGCTTGGAAGTTGATAACAGTGCTACTGTTGGCGACAAACTGACTGTTGGCAATGGATTAGATGTAACTGGTAATGCATTGCTCAATAATGATTTGACCGTTAATGGCGCTACCAAACTGAATGGTGATGTAACCGTTGGCGGCGAAGCTAAATTTAATGAAAAAGCTACTTTCAATGGTAAAGCTATTTTTAATGAAAACATAGATGTAAACGGTTTTGCTAATCTTAATAGCGGTGCTAAGGTTAACGGTGAATTGACTGTTAATGGAGCTACTAAAGTAAATGACGATTTAACTGTTAATGGTGATGCTTTAGTTAACGGCAGCTTAGAATTAGGCTCCTTAGACGGCAGAGAAGTTGGCCAAGCTATTAAAGACTTGGAAGCATATGCTGGAGATTTGAAAGACGCAAACCTGCCTGACAAAGTTGGCGGTATTGAACGTGATCCTGCTGATGCTGGTGATCCTGGTAATGGTACCACTACTATCGAAAATGGTGCTGAATTTACAGGAACCGCTATGACTATGGGTGATACCATTGTAGAAAGTGGCAAAATCACTGTTGGTGCAGCAGATAACCAGACTGTTATCGAAGGCGGCGCAATTACTGCTGAATCCTTAACATTAGCTAGCCTTGATGACAGAGAAGTTGGCGCAGTTGTAAATGCACTGGAACAGAAAACAGCAGGCATTGAACGTAATGATGTAACTGAAACCACTACTATTGAAGGTGTAACCAGCTTTGACGCTAATGGCATGAGCATTAAAGATGCTGAAGGCTTTGGTACAAGCTTAGGCGTAGCTGGTATGGAAATTACTGCTACTGGTGGTTTAAGCACAAGCTTCACTGCAGGCGGAGCAACTTTTGTTGGTGTAAGTGGCACTACTACTATCAATGGTGGCGCGATTGAGACTAGCACAATTAATGGCGTAAACTTCTCTGAATGGCACGACGAAGTTGATGGTCGCTTAGACGTTCTTGAAGATAAAACTCAAAACATTAAACCTGGTGCTGGCACTGGCGAAGGTGGAACTGCTGCAGGTGAAAGCAATAATATTATTGAAGTACCTGCTACTGAAGACGGACACACCGGCATTAATGGTAATGTAACCGTTGGCGGCGAAATCAATGCAGGTGCTGGCAACATCGGTGGCGTTGGTATGGAAGAAGGTACTATCACTGCAGGCGACGGCAACTTCACTGGTGATGTAGATATTACTGGTGACATTAATGCAGGCACTGGTAACATCGGTGGCGTTGGTATGGAAGAAGGTACCATCACTACTGGAGATACCGCTATCGATGGCAGTGGTATTACTACCGGCAACGGCAACTTTACTGGTAATGTAGATATTATTGGTGACATCACTGCAGGCACTGGTAACATCGGTGGCGTTGGCATGGAAGAAGGTACTATCACTACTGGCGATACCACTATCGATGGTGACGGCATGACTGTTGGCGGTGAAGAAGGCACCAGCATTAAACACGATGAAATCAGCGTTGGCGATGGCGGCTATATCGGCGGCGGCGACGTAGTAAGCGGTGAAGGCGTAAGCCTTAACCAAACTGCTGAACGTGTTGGCCACCTCGAAAACCGCGTAGGAGAACTGGAAGACCGCGTTGACAAAGTAGGTGCAATGAGTGCAGCAATCGCTAACCTGCGTACCATGGGTTATGACCCTGCAGCTCCGACTGAAGTAGCAGTAGGCATTGGCCAGTACAGAGATGAAACTGGCGCAGCTTTGGGCCTGTTCCATTACCCGAACCGTGACTTCATGCTGAGCCTGTCCGTATCTACCGCAGGCGACGAAGTAATGGGCGGCATTGGTGCAACCTGGAAATTTGGCCGCAAATCTCCTGAAAAAGTAGCTGAAATTAAAAAAGCACAGGCAGAAGCAGATGCAAGAAGAGCAGAAGAAGCAAAACTTGCAAAAGCAGAAGAAATGAAACAAGCTGCCAAAGAAGCAAAAATTAAAGCACAGCAGGAACGCCATGCCAAACTTGCAGCAGAACGCGCAGCACAGGCAGAAGCAGCCAAATAAGAACAGCTTAACAAAGTAACTGTTTAAAACAGCAAACGAATTCTAAAGTTAATAAAGGCGGGTACAAACCCGCCTTTATTACTATAACTAATTGCATATTAAACTATATACTGCCGCTACAGCATAACCAGTAGTATATACAGATGAAATTAAATAAAAATAACATCGTAAAAATAAAACAGTAAATGGTTTAATCTAAAATCCTTACATAGCAGAAAGAAGGAAGAAGCATGAAAAAACTCATCTTAACCTTAACCGCAATTTTTACCCTTGCCATAGCAGCCATAGGCTTTGCGGCAGACGGCGGCGACCTTAACAAAGAACAGCGCGCGGCAGAAAACTTTGTAGCAGCCTTTACTTTGGAAGCACCTGCCTACAACCGGTTTGCGAGCGGCTTTGACGACACATTAAAAGCCAAAGTAACAGAACAGGCCTATGACGTACTTAAAAAACAGGTACAGGAACGCTTTGGCAGATTGAAAGAAAGCAAATTCTACTCTTTCCAGCGTTATGACAACGTAGACTACGTAACCTACATAGGCTCTTTCAGCAAAGAAAAACTCGTAAGCATCACCTTTGCCTTTAACAAAGAAAACAAAATGACAGACTTTGCCTTAAGCCCCATGCAGCAGAACGCAGAACAGAAATAAACGGTAAAACACCATGGGCAAACTAAAAGGACTAATGGCAACCTGCCTTACAGCGGCGGCACTGTGCATGCTGCCGCTGCCAACGCTGGCGCAGAGCCTGCTTGAAGCAGGTAAAACGGATGTAGGAGTGCTTTATATAGACAGCGAGAGCGTAAACACCGTAAAAAAAGACGGCAAATACTACCTTGCCTTCTTTGCCGAAGAAAAATACACAGACCAGAGCTTTCTTGCCAGCTTAAGGCAGGGAGAAGACATGCAGAATGCAGTATCAGCAGTAACGCTGTATTTATTTAACACCTTCGGCAATGAATACATAATAGGAGCAAACTACATAGTAGACAGCGAAGGGAAAGTATGTGCAGACCTTGGGGCAGACATGACGCCGGTAGACGCACGCAATAACGCAACCATGCGCAACGCCTACACAATGGCACTAAAAATACTTCAGCGCAAAAACGCAAAGTAAAAAGAAAGCAGCAGGCAAAGCCCTGCTGCACAGCCAAAAACATATCAATACATACGAGGTGATATGGTGGAAATAAAAGAAATACCGTTTAACCAGACGATGCTGAAAAAAGCGGCAGGGGAAGATGAAATAGAATACTATAACATCAACCAGCGTGACGAAAACGGAGGCAGGACGCTGGAACTTAAAATAACGGACAGCGAAGGCAGGCGCAAGGTAGTAGTGCTTGCCGACAGGGGCTTTTGCATAGAAGCAAGAGAGGTAGAGCTAAAGCCGTTCTGCGGCAGAGAAGAACGCAACAGGGAGATATGGCGTTTATATAATGAAGAACATTTAACGCAGGACTTTCTGGCAAACCTGTTCAGTATAACACAGCCTTCCGTATCGCTGATTGTTAAGCAGATGAAAGCAAAATAAAAAAGGCTTAATCCGGCATAATGCCGGGCTAAGCCCTTAAAACAATTTTAAATTTTAAACCGCGGTATTAAGCTGCGGTTTTATTTTTTTGCAGCTTCAATAGCTTTGTTGCAGTCGGCAATGAAGGCGTCAACATCAATGCCGTGGGCAGCAGCGCCCTGGCCGATGCTTTCAAAATGGGATGCCATGCAGCCAACGCAGCCGAGGCCGTATTCTGCAAAAACTTCTAAAATTTCAGGATGGTTTTGAACGGCATCAATAATGCCGGTATCTTTGGTAAGCATATTTAATAATCCTCCTTAAAGCAATAAATGCTAAATTATTTACTTTTTGCCTTTCGGCTTTTTTATTATACCACAGTTTGGCAAAAATAAAAGTTGCTTTAGGGTAACTTGCTTAAAAATATTTTTGCCAGCCGGTTAATTTACAAAAAAGTGCATTAATATGCATAATAATATTGTTTTTTAACTTAAAGTGGGGTATAATGGTGTAAAGTGGGGAAAAGGGGAGGAGAGTGCCGCTATGTTAATGGGTGAATATCAGCATACTATTGACGTAAAAGGCCGCCTTTTCATGCCCGCAAAGCTCCGTGAAACCCTCGGCGGCAGTTTTATCATCAGCAAAGGGCTGGATGGCTGCCTGTTTGTATATGATAAAGATGAATGGCATAAGCTGGAACTTAAACTTAACGCTTTGCCGATGACGAATAAAAATGCCCGTACTTTCAGCAGGTTTTTCTTCAGCGGCGCAGCCGAAGTAGAATGTGACAAGCAGGGGCGTGTACTGCTTCCGGCAAGCCTGCGTACTTTTGCCGGGCTTGAAAAAAACGCGGTAATAGTTGGCGTAGGCAGCAGGGCTGAAATTTGGGACGCAGCCCGTTGGCAGGAATATAACGCAGTTAATGCCGAAGATGCCGACGCTGTGGCAGCGCAGCTTGCTGATATGGATATAGGTATTTAAAATGGCAGCAAACGAATTTAAGCATAAAAGCATTTTGCTTGATGAAAGCGTTAAATGGCTTATAACAAATAAAGACGGCGTTTATGTGGACTGTACTATGGGCGGCGCCGGACATTCCTTCGGGTTTGCCTCGCAGCTTAACGAAGACGGAATGCTTATAGGCATTGACCAGGACGAAGATGCCATTGCCGCATCAAAAAAACGCCTGGCTCCGTGCAAATGCCGGATAGCTACCGTAAAAAGTAATTTTAAAGATTTTGATGCTGTGCTTGACAGCCTTAATATAGAGCAGATTGACGGTATCTTTTTTGACCTTGGTGTTTCAAGTTATCAGCTGGATACGCCGGAACGCGGTTTTTCGTATATGCACGACGGGCCGCTTGACATGCGCATGGATAAAAGCGCAAAGCTGAGCGCGGAATATATTGTAAATAATTATTCCGAAAGCGAGCTTGCCGATATAATTCACCGTTACGGTGAGGAGCGCTGGAGCAAACGCATAGCTTCGTTTATTGCGGCAGAGCGCAAAAACAAACATATTTCCACCACTTTTGAACTGGTGGAAATTATAAAAAAAGCTATACCCAAAGGTGCCAGAATGGATGGGCCGCACCCGGCGAAAAGAACTTTTCAGGCACTGAGGATTGAAGTTAACAATGAACTCGGCATACTGCAAAAAACAATGGAAAATGCTGTGGCAAGGCTTAAAACAGGCGGAAGAATTGGCGTAATAACCTTTCATTCGCTGGAAGACAGAATTATAAAACAAACTTTTGCAGCGCTTGCCAAGGGCTGCATTTGCCCGCCGCAGTTTCCGGTATGTGTGTGCGGCAGAAAACCGCAGCTGAAAAAAGTGGGGAATATTGTGCCGCCTGCGGAAGAAATTGAAGAAAATCCGCGTGCGCGCAGTGCAAGGCTTAGGTTTGCCGAGAAATGCTGATAAATATTGATGGAGGAAAACGCTATGTTAGCCAGAAAGTATGATGAATATGCATGGGAAGTGGAAGAACAACAAGAAAATACTGTACGGCAGACAGCGTATGTAAAAAGGCCCAAACAGCGCAATTTAAAACTTATGCGCCGCCGTATTGCTGTGGTGGCAGGAATTTTGCTGGCTACTTATTTTGCATGCGTTGTACGCAGCGAATGCCTTATTTCCAAAAGCAATGAGCTTGTAGCCTTAAAACAGCAGGAAGCGGCTTTGATGCTGGAAAACAGCGAGGAACGCATTGTTGTTGAGCAGCTTAAAGGGCCTGAAAGAATTACCTCTATTGCAGAAAAGCAGCTTGGCATGCAGGTAGCACGCAACAATATTTATGTTAAAGCAGACAAAGGTAAAATTGCTTATGACGGTTATGCTTATGCAAAGTAAAAAACATAGCCTTCTTAAGCAAGATATGGTATAATAATATAAAATTTTATGGGAGGCAGCCTGAGTGTATTAAGGCTGCCGTTTCACTTTTGGAGGTATCCGGATGGAAAAGAATTTACAGGATTTGCTGAAGCTGCTGCCGGACGCAGAAGTTACCGGCACGGCAGGCAAAACCATTACTGATATAACTGCCGATTCCCGCGTTGTTGTGCCGGGAAGTTTATTTATCTGCCTGAAAGGCGCAACTGTTGACGGGCATAAATTTTTACAGCAGGCGCATGAAAAGGGCGCTGTGGCAGCCATTGTTGAAGATGCTGCCGCATGCCCGGAAGGCATGACGCTGATTAAGGTAAACGATACCAGAAGGGCCATGGAGTTAGTGACCCCTTATTTTTTTGACTATCCCGGCAAAAAAATGCGCATGATTGGCGTTACCGGAACCAACGGCAAAACAACTACCACCAATATTATCAGGCTTATTCTGCGTAAGGCAGGATATAAGGTTGGTATGATTGGTACCATTAATATTATGATAGAAGATGAAGAAACCGTTTCGCATAATACAACGCCGGATGTTGTTGATTTGCAGAAAACTCTGTATAAAATGCAGCAGTGCGGGTGCGATTATGTGGTAATGGAAGTTTCGAGCCATGCTTTGGCCCTAAAACGTGTTGCCGGTATTGAATATGATACGGCTGTGCTGACGAATATTACGCAGGATCATCTGGACTTTCATAAAACCTTTGCCAACTACGTGGATGCCAAAAGCCTGTTGTTTGAGCATCTGACGGACGGCAATAAGGTTAATAAAACCGCCGTGCTGAACATGGACGACCCCAGCAGCAAAATTATTACAGGCCGTACCAAAGCGCCGGTAATTACTTACGGCGAAAGCAGGGATTACGATATTTACCCCATCAGCTTTGATGTGCAGGCCAAACAAATGGCGTTGAAGCTGCATACCCCTGCCGGTGAAATGGATTTGGTGCTGAAAATTACCGGCGAATTTAATGTATATAATGTAATGTCCGCCGTCGGCGCGATGCTGGCTGAAAAAATTGATGCCAAAATTATTGTTGACGTGCTTGACGGTTTTGACGGCGTGCCGGGGCGCTTCCAGCTTGTGGAAGCAGGGCAGCCTTACACCGTTATTGTGGATTACGCCCATACGCCGGACGGCCTTGAAAACGTGTTGAAAACGGCGCGCGGCATTACCAAAGGCAAGCTGTGGGTTGTATTTGGCTGCGGCGGCGACCGCGACAACAAAAAACGCCCGATTATGGGCAAAATTGCGCTGGATTTGGCGGATAACGTGGTTGTTACCTCTGATAACCCGCGCACGGAAGACCCGGAACTTATTATCGACGAGATTGAAACTGCCCTGCAAGATATCCCGGCAGGCAAAACCAGCGTGCGTTTAAGCGACAGGCGCGAGGCAATTAACTACGCGCTGGAGCATGCCGCCGACAACGACGTAGTTTTGATTGCGGGCAAGGGTCACGAAAATTATCAGATTATCGGGCACGAAACCATCCACTTTGACGACAGCGAAGTGGTGCAGGAATACTGGCAGAACAAAAGGTGATAAAATGCTGAATTTGCAGGAGATACTGGCTGCAACGGGCGGCAGCTGCGAAAATGCGCAGAGCGTTGAGTTTTGCGGCGTTAACACCGACAGCCGCAGCATTAAAGCGGGCGAGTTGTTTGTGGCTTTAAGCGGCGAAAATTTTGACGGGCATAATTACTGCGCCAAAGCGCTGGAACTTGGCGCGGCGGGCGTAGTTATCAGCCATGATGTTGCAGGTTTGCCGCAAAATGCCGCTGTTATTAAGGTGGACGATACTTTAAAAGCCTATCAGCTGATTGCCAAGGCATGGCGCGACAAGCAGGAAAATTTGAAGGTAGTGGCGGTTACCGGTTCCAACGGCAAAACTTCTACCAAGGATTTAATTGCTGCCTGCCTTGCGGTAAAATATAATGTAGTAAAAACTGAAGCTAATTTTAACAACGAAATCGGACTTCCCAAAACGCTGCTGAACATTAAACCCGACACGGAAATTGCCGTTGTGGAAATGGGTATGCGCGGTTTGGGGCAAATCCGTGCGCTGTGCGAACTGGCAAGCCCCGATGTTGCCGTTGTTACCAATGTCGGCGAAACGCACATGGAGCTTTTGGGCAGTATGGAAAACATTGCCAAAGCCAAAGGTGAAATTGTAGAAGGCTTAACAGCGCAGCAGTTTGCCGTGCTGAACAACGACGACGCTTTTGTGCGCGCTATGTCGGATAAAACGGCGGCGCAGGCTGTAACCTACGGCTGCGGCGAGGACGCCTGCGTGCGTGCTGAAAATGTTGTTTTAAATGCTGATGGCAGCGAGTTTGACTGCGTTTGTGCCAGAACCGGCGAGCGCGAACACATTGTTTTGCCGCTGCTGGGCGAACACAATGTTTATAATGCATTGGCTGCAATCGGCGTGGCGGTAACTTTTAACGTGCCGCTGGCGCAGGTTAAAGCTGCTTTAAAAGATGTCAAACTTACCGGCAAACGCCAGGAATTTGTGCAAATCGGCGCTGTTACCGTTATTAACGACGCTTACAACGCCAGCCCCGCTTCTATGGCGAGCGCGCTGAAAACGCTGCACGCCGTAAAATCTGCCAAAGGCGGCAGGGCTGTTGCCGTGCTGGCAGATATGTTGGAACTGGGCGCGCTTTCTCAATCAGCCCATGCGGAAGTTGGCGAAATGGCGGCGGCCGAAGGCGTTGACGTGCTGATTACTTACGGCGAAGAAGCCGTAAACATTGGCAAGGCGGCGCAAAACGGCGGAGTTAAAACTTTTATTTGCAAAGACCGCGCGGAAGCCGCAAAAATTTTAAGCGGCGTAGTGCGTAATAATGATATAATTTTGTTAAAAGGTTCTCATTCCATGCAGGTGGATGGTTTGATTGACCTTGTTTTGAAAAAATAATTACGGAGTGTTGATTGATTTATGATAACCCTTTTAGGCGCTTTGGCTACGGCGTTTCTGGTATGCGCCGTAACCGGCAGCAGTTTTATTTCTCTTTTGCATAAGCTTAATTTTGGGCAGAGCATCCGCGAATGCGGCCCGAAGGAACACATGAAAAAAAGCGGCACGCCGACGATGGGCGGCATTATGATGCTGCTGGCGATTGTTGTTGCCGTTGCCGTATGGTGCAATTTTACACCGGCGCTTTGCATTGCGCTGCTGCTGACCTTTGGCCACGCGCTGATTGGTTTTATTGACGATTATATTAAGGTAGTAATGAAACGCAACCTTGGTCTGACGGCTGCACAGAAGTTTTTTATGCAGTTTGTGCTGGCAGGCGCGTATGTTTATTATATTGAAACTCATGTGCAGGGCGATTTGAGCATTGCCATACCCGGTACGGAATACATGCTGCCGCTGGGCTGGCTGTATTATGTGCTGGTATTTTTGCTTTTGGTTGGCACAACCAACGCCGTAAACCTTACGGACGGCCTTGACGGGCTTGCTGCCAGCGTTACGGTGCCGGTAACGGTTGCTTATGCTTTTATTGCCTATAACACCGGGCATTTTGATTTGAGTGTGTTTGCGCTGGCAATTTGCGGCGCATGCCTTGGCTTTTTACTGTTTAACCATTATCCTGCCAGAGTGTTTATGGGTGATACCGGCTCGCTGGCAATCGGCGGCGGTGTGGCGGCGCTGGCGTTATTGACGCATACCGAGCTGCTGCTGGTAATTCTGGGCGGCATTTACGTTATGGAAGCAACAAGCGTAATTATGCAGGTTACTTATTTCCGCCTGACGCATGGCAAACGTATCTTCCGCATGACGCCGATTCACCACCATTTTGAACTGGGCGGCTGGAAGGAAACCAAAATCGTTAAACGCTTTTTTACGGCAAGCTGCGTGCTGTGCGCAGTTGGCGTTATGCTTTGGCTTAACGGAAACGGAGGCTTTTAATTTTGGATAAGGCGGTACTTGTTTACGGCATCGGCATCAGCGGCTGCGGCGCGGCGGAGATTTTGGCGCGCGGAGGCAAAAGCGTGCTGCTTTACAACGATGCTGAACATGAAGTAAACGCAGATTTGAAGGAGCTGCTTGCCAAAACCGGCGGGCAGATTGTAATAGGCGGCGGTGAAAAACTGCTGGACGAAGTGGAAGAAGTTATCCTTTCGCCGGGCATCAGCCTTGAAAACCCGCTGGTGCAGGAGGCTTTGCGCCGCGGCATTAACGTAACCGGCGAGGCGGAGCTTGCTTACCGCAATTACAACGGGCATATTATCGGCATTACGGGCACCAACGGCAAAACCACAACTACTACGCTGGTGGGCGAAATGCTGGCAACGCTGCCCTGCGTAAGCAAAGTGGGCGGCAACATCGGCATGGCGTTGACCAAAGAAGTTGAAACCATGCCGGATAATTCGTGGCTGGCGGCGGAACTTTCCAGTTTTCAGCTGGAAACCATCCAAAACTTCCGCGCGGAAATTGCCGTTATTTTAAATTTAACGGAAGACCATTTAACGCGCCACCATACCATGGAAGCCTACGGCGCGGCAAAATGCAATATTTTTAAAAACCAGCGTCCGGAGGATGTTACGCTGCTGAATTTTGACGACCCCATCGTTAAAAGCTGGGGCGGGCTTGTGCCGGGCAGATTGTGCTGGTTCAGCCGCAGGGAAATTCTGCCGCAGGGCATTTACATGGATAACGGCGATTTTGTAATTGCCTGGGAAGATACCAAAGAAGTTATCTGCAACAAAAAGGATTTGCAGATTTTTGGAGGGCACAACGAAGAAAATGTGCTGGCCGCTATCGGTGCAGCGTTTTTTGCAGGCGTTAAGCCTTGCGACATTGCCGCAGTGCTGAAAGCATTTAAAGGTGTAGAACACCGCATTGAATACACGGCAACCGTTAACGGCGTGCCTTATTATAACGATTCCAAGGCTACCAATACCGATTCTACCATTAAAGCGCTGGAAGCCTTTGCCAACGGGCATTTGATTTTAATTGCCGGCGGCACGGACAAGCTGACGCCGCTGGAAGAAATGATGGCGCTGGTTAAAACCAAGGTTGATACTTTGATTTTGCTGGGCGAAGCGGCAGAGCGTTTTAACGAAGCTGCTGTTAAAGCGGGAGTTGCCGATATCCGCAGGGTTAAATCCATGCGCGAAGCGGTGGAGATGGCGCACAAAATTGCGGTTAAGCCGCAGACGGTGCTGCTTTCTCCGGCGTGCGCTTCTTTTGATATGTTTAGCGGCTTCCCTGCACGCGGACGCTGCTTTAAAGAAATAGTCGCAGAAATTGCGGCTGCGGAGGAACAAAAGTGAAGGTAATACTTTCGGGCGGCGGCACCGGCGGGCATATTTACCCGGCGCTGACAATTGCCGACCAGATTAAAAAACTGCGCCCTGAGGCCGAAATTATTTTTGTCGGCACCAAAGAGGGGCTGGAAAAAAATATTATTCCGCGTTACGGTTACCCGCTGCGCTTTATTGAAATTGCAGGCTTTAAACGCAGCCTGAGCTTTGATACGCTGCGCAGCTTTGCCAAACTGTTTACCGGCCTTGCTGGGGCAAACAGCCTTATCAGCGAGATTAAGCCCGACCTTGTTATCGGTACGGGCGGTTATGTGTGCGGGCCGATAGTGTTTTTAGCGGCGCTGCGCGGCATACCGACTGCTATTCAGGAGCAGAACGCCATGCCGGGCGTTACCAATAAAATACTGGCAAGGTTTGTAAAAAAAGTCTTTTTGGGTTACCATGAGGCGGAAAAATATTTTACCGGCAAATCGCAGAAGGTTTATACCGGCAACCCCATCCGCGTGGAAATTCTTTCCAACAAGCGCGACGAAGCCATTAAATTCTTCGGGCTGGATGCGGACAAAAAAACCATTCTGGTATCCGGCGGAAGCCGCGGCGCGCAGAGCATTAACAAAGCCATGCTGTATGTTGAGCAGGCGTTAAGCGGCAGGCACGATGTGCAGGTGCTGCACGCAACCGGCGAAGCAAATTACGATGCTTACATAAAAGAGCTTGAGAAAGACGTCAAACTGGAAGATAATATTATCGTCAAGCCTTACCTGCACGACATGCCGATGGCACTGGCGGCGGCGGATTTAGCAGTGTTCCGCGCGGGCGCGATTGGCCTTGCGGAGCTGATGGCGAAGGGCATACCTTCGGTGCTGATTCCGTACCCTTATGCGACGGCGAACCATCAGGAGTTCAATGCGCGTGCCGTTGAGGCGGCGGGTGCTGCCAAAGTGGTTCTGGATAAGGAACTGACCGGCGAGAAATTGCTGGAAGAAATAGAACATCTTTTAATTCGCGACGAAGAATTACAGCAGATGAAAAAAGCTGCCAAAAGCCTCGGCCGTCCGGGCGCTGCCAAAGAAATTGCGCAGCAGGCTTTGCAGCTGATAAAAAACTGACGGAGGAGGATTTTAATGCTTTCGGGAATACACAATATACATTTTATTGGTATCGGCGGCGCGGGCATGAGCGCTTTGGCGCATGTGCTGTGCGAGCGCGGTTTTCACGTTACCGGTTCTGACCGGAATGCGGGCGGCGTGTGCGAGAAGCTGAAAGCGCTGGGCGCTGTGGTTTACCAGGGGCATGCGGCGCAGCAGGTGCAGGGCGCTGACGCGGTGGTTATTTCTTCGGCCATCCATGCGGACAACTGCGAACTGGTTGCCGCTAAAGAGCAGGGCATCCGTGTTATGCACCGCAGTGATGTGCTGGCTGAACTTATCAACCATGCGGACGGCGTTGCAGTTGCTGGCGCGCACGGTAAAACCAGCACCAGTGCCATGTTAAGCTGCATTGCTACGGAAAGCGGCATCGACCCGACTGTCGTTATCGGCGGCGAAGTTACCAGCCTCGGCGGCAATGCGCGTAGCGGCAACGGGCGTTTTGTTGTTGCCGAAGCGGACGAAAGCGACGGTTCGTTCTTAAAATTCAATCCGCTGTATGCGGTTGTTACCAATATTGAAAACGACCACATGGACCATTACGGCAGCGAAGAAAATATTTACAAGGCGTTTAAGCAGTTCTTGGGCAATATCAGGCAGGGCGGCGCTGCAGTGCTGTGCATGGATAACGAAAAGCTCCGCCGTCTGGCAAAGGAAACCGAAGCGCGTGTTATCAGCTACGGCATTGATAACGAAGAAGCCGATTATGTGGCGAAGGATGTTGTTTACCACACCGGCGGCACGGATTACAAGGTTTATAAAAACGGCAGCCTGTTTGCCGAAGTGCAGCTGATTGTCCCCGGCAGGCATAATGTGCTGAATTCGCTGGGCGCTTTGGCGTGTGCTGTGGAAATGGGCATTGATACGGACAGCATTTTAAGTGCGCTGAAGAAATTTACAGGTGCGCACCGCCGTTTTGAAACAAAGGGGCGCGCCAACGGCGTGTGGGTTGTTGACGATTACGCGCACCACCCGACGGAAATCGGCGTTACCTTAAAGGCGGCGCTGCAAACCAGGCCGCAGCGTTTAATCTGCGTGTTCCAGCCGCACCGCTATACGCGCACGCAGCTGTTGTTTGACGAGTTCTGCGCCTGCTTTAAAGGCTGCGACAAGCTTATTGTAACGGATATTTACGCAGCAAGCGAAGACCCGATTGAAGGCGTAAACAGCAAAAAACTTGCAGAAGGTATTAAAAAAGTAAGCGGCGTCGATGTTGAATATGTACCGTCGCTTGCTGAAATAGAAACTTATCTTGCTAAAACCGCACGCAGCGGCGATTTGGTTATGACCATCGGCGCGGGCGACGTTTATAAAGTTGGCGAAGCATTAGTAACGGATTTGCAAAGGAGCAAAGAAAATGTTTAATAAAAATCAGGTAGTTGCAGTTGTTATGGGCGGCCCGTCCGCTGAACGCGAAATTTCTTTAAACACCGGCAAGGCCATTGCCAGCGCCCTGCGCGAAGCAGGTTATACCAATGTGGTTGAGCTTGACCTTGACCCGAAAAATTTTGGCAAACAGCTGGCAGAATCTAAGGCGGAGGTTGTGTTCAATGCTGTGCACGGCCTGTACGGCGAGGACGGACGTTTGCAGACGCTGCTTGAAATCCGCGAAATGCCCTACACCGGCAGCGGCATGATTGCCAGCGTTGTGTGCATGGATAAGGCATTGACCAAACGCATGCTGCGCGACGCAGGCGTACCGACTCCCGATTGCCTGATTATCAACGCCAAAGAGCAGGGCATTAAAGAAAAAATTATGCAGCATTTCAGCCTGCCGGTAGTTGTTAAACCTGCCAGCCAGGGCAGCAGCATCGGCGTGGAAATCGTTAAGGACGAAGCTCAGCTTGATGAAGCTTTGGCTAACGCGTTTAAATACTGCCGCGATATTTTAGTGGAAGAATTTATCGGCGGCTGGGAACTGACCGTTGCCATGATGCAGAAGGACGGCGAGGTTGTAGCCTTGCCGGTAATCCATATCGCTCCGCATTCCGGCAACTATGATTATTATTCCAAATACACCAGAGGCGCAACGGAATATATCTGCCCGGCGGATTTGGACGAAGCAACCACCAAAAAGGTTCAGGAAATTGCCAAACATGCTTATGAAGTTTTGGGCTGCAGCGGTGTTGCCCGCGCCGACGTAATGTTGGACGGCGAAGGCAACGGCTATGTGCTGGAAATCAACACCGTGCCGGGCATGACGGCAACCAGCCTTGTGCCGAAAGCTGCGGCAGCGGCAGGCATCAGCTTCCCCGAACTGTGCGATATCATTTTGCAGTCCGCATCGCTGGACAATAAATAATTAATGAAGAATTTTGACGAGGTGTAAAAAGGTGCAATCGACACGCGAACGTTTAAGAGAAAACCGTAAAAAGCGGCGCTTGCGCCTTTTGCGCCTGTTTTTTATTGCCGCTGTTATTTTGGGCGGCATTTTTGGCGTTTACAAATGGGCGACTGCGCCGACAACAGCCTTTGGCAGCATCGTTATTGAAGGCACAACCAAGCTGAAGCAGGACGACATTTTAAAAATGTGCGGCACGCAGCAGCCCGTTAATCTGTTTATAATTTCACCGTCTGCCGTCAAAACGGCGATAGAAAACGATGTGCGCTTTGAAAAAGCGGAAACGGAATATTTCTGGCCGGGCGTTTTGGCAATCCGCGTTAAGGAGCGTGTGCCCGCCGTTTACATTGCCTGCTCGTACAAAAGCTATGCGCAGGTGGATTACAATGGCGTGGTGATGAGCGTCAGCAACGGCATTAAAGGTGCGGACGTACCGGTGCTGTCCGGCGTGGTGACCGGCAACATTTTCTTTGGCGATACCGTTAAGGAAAAGAACGTGCTGGCAATTTTAAGTTTTTTAAGCAAGCTTGATAAAGAAGTTATCAATTCGATTTCGGAAATTGCCGTGGACAGCGGCAACAACGTAAAATTCAACCTCAGCTACGGCTACCCGATACTTTTGGGCAACGCCGACAACATAGCCGAGAAGCAAGACGTATTTGTAACGGTCTTTAATGATATAAAAACAAAAAATATCAGGGCGGAATATATTGACTTAACCTTCGCAAAGCCTTATATTAAGTTAAGGCAGAAAGCCTGATATTTTTGAAAGGACTAATGAAGTATGTTAGCAAATAAACATGCAAAAATAATGTTGCTGATAGTTTTTGCCATTTTGGGTTTTATGATTGCAACGCAGATTAAAACCACCGAAAGGCAAAAAACCATCAACGTCCAGCGTGCCGAAGAATTAACAGAACGCCTGCGCGATGTTGAGCAGCAGCGCGACGAACTTGCCAAAGAAGTTGAGCGTTTGCAGGCAGCAAGTGGCAGCGACGAAGCGCTGGAAAGCGAAGTAGAGCGCCTGAAAGAATTTGCTGGCGAAGTACCGCTGGAAGGCAAGGGCATCCAGCTGATACTGGACGACAGCAAGGTAACGGCGCAGGTGGGCGAAAACCCCAATCTTTATATCATCCACGATGACGATTTGCTGCGCGTTATCAACGAACTGCGTGCCGCCGGCGCGGAAGCAATTTCCATCAACGGCGAGCGCCTTGTTTCTACCAGTGAAATCCGCTGTGCAGGCCCGACGCTTTCGGTAAACAACAACCGCAGTGCCCCGCCGTATGTAATTCTTGCTATCGGCAACCCGTCCAATCTGGCCAGCGCCCTTAAATTAAGGGGCGGCGTGCTGGATACGTTTAAATTCTGGGGCATTCAGGCCGATTTAACGCAGCCGGAGGTTGTAAAGGTGCCTGCCTTTAAGGGCCGCAGGATTTTTGAATACGCTCAGGCCGCGCCCGATGAAGACAAGGCGGCAAAGGAGGGTGGTAAATAATGCTGTACGCACTTGCCGGTGTTGTTATCGGCTTTATCGCCGGATGGTATTTCCCCCTGTATTTACCGCTTGAATACGGCAGGCTTCTTTCCGTATCGCTGATGGCGGCGCTGGATACTGTTTTTGGCGGCATCCGCTCCAGCATGGAAGGCAAATACGATAACTTTGTGTTTATCACCGGCTTTTTTACCAACGCCGTTATGGCCGCATTTGTATGCTATTCCGGCCTTTTGATGGGCATAGATTTGTACATGGTCGGCATTTTGATTTTCGGCATGCGCATTTTTAACAATCTTGCCGCAATCCGCCACCTGTTTCTCAAAAAATAAAAAATTTTTTACAATCAGGCAGGAGATTTTACTGTCCATGTAGAATATCATTTTGATATTTATGTTATGGATTTTACCCAACTTATTAAGGGGGAATATAAATAATGTTTGAAGAATTTGAAGAAAAAGGCATGGACAATCTTGCCAATATCAAGGTAATTGGTGTTGGCGGCGGCGGCAACAACGCCGTAAACAGAATGATTACCGCCGGCGTAAAAGGCGTGGAATTTATCGCCGTTAACTGCGATGCGCAGGCTTTGCTGCTTTCTAAAGCCGCAACCCGTATCCAGATTGGCGAAAAACTTACCAAAGGCCTTGGCGCAGGTGCAAACCCTGAAATCGGCGAAAAAGCCGCGGAAGAAAGCCGAGACGCTATTTTAGAAGCGCTGAAAGGCGCAGATATGGTATTTGTTACAGCAGGCATGGGCGGCGGCACCGGCACCGGTGCAGCACCGATTGTTGCTGAATGTGCCCGCGAGGTTGGCGCGCTGACCGTCGGCGTTGTAACCAAACCGTTCTCTTTTGAAGGCAAACGCCGCATGAACCAGGCTGAAAGCGGCATTGTAAATATTAAAGAAAAGGTTGATACCTTAATTACCATCCCTAACGACCGTTTGCTGCAGGTTATCGACAGAAGAACGTCCATGCTGGAAGCTTTCCGCATTGCCGATGACGTTCTGCGTCAGGGCGTGCAGGGCATTTCCGACTTGATTGCCGTACCGGGCCTTGTAAACCTGGACTTTGCGGATATTAAAACCGTTATGTTCAACGCAGGCTCTGCACTGATGGGCATTGGCATGGCGAAAGGCGACGACGGCGCACGCGCTGCTGCCGAAGCTGCCATTAAGAGCCCGCTGCTTGAAGCATCCATCGAAGGTGCGCGCGGCGTACTGTTCAACATCACCGGCGGTTCCGAACTGTCGCTGTTTGATGTTACCGAAGCTTCCAACATTATTACCGAAGCCGTTGACCCGGATGCCAACATCATCTTCGGCGCGGTTATTGATGAAAACCTCAAGGATGAAATCCGCGTAACCGTTATTGCTACCGGCTTTAACAAAGAACTGCCGACGCATGGCGGCAGGCCGATGGGTAAAAGCCCCAGCACTTATCAGCAGCCGCACGACATCGACACCAAACCGCATGTAGGCGGCAGCGGAATTATTCACAAACATTCTTCCGATACGGAGATTCCGCCCTGGATTCGTGGCTGATTAAAACCAAATAACGCAATTAAAGCCTCTGTCTGTATGGACAGGGGCTTTTCTATATTTTGGGGCTGATATTTATTGATAAGCAAAATAAACACAAGATGTTGTTTCTTTTAATTTGCGGGTATGGTATAATAAAGCTATCCATTAAATCGAAAACAGGGAAGTGAATGTATGAGATGCCCATTTTGTAATTATCACGACAGCAGGGTTGTGGACTCGCGTTCCGTCGATGACGGCGCTTCTATCCGCCGCAGGCGTGAATGCCCTGACTGCGGTCGCAGGTTTACCACCTACGAAAAATACGAGGAAACACCGCTGGTTGTAAATAAAAAGGACGGGCGCCGCGAACTGTTTGACAGCAAAAAGCTGCTGAACGGTTTGATTAAGGCCTTTGAAAAACGCCCGATTTCTTACGAAAAAATTAAAGAGATGGCTGACCATATCGAACGCGAGCTGCGTATGCGGGGCGAATCGGAAGTGCGCAGCGAAGTGATTGGCGAGCTGGTAATGAAGCATCTGGAAAAGACCGACCAGATTGCCTATGTGCGTTTTGCTTCGGTGTACAGGCAGTTTGCCGACGTCAACAACTTTATGCAGGAACTGCAAAGAATAATCAATAACAACGAAAATAAAGAAAGAAGTGACGCTAACCATGAAAATCCGTAAGCGCGACGGGCGCGTTGTTGCCTTTGATGACAGTAAAATAACGGATGCCATTTTTGAAGCTGCAAAATCCGTCGGCGGCGCAGACCGCGAGATGGCTGTTGAAATTACGCTGGACGTTTTAAAAAGCCTGAAGGCTGAAAATGTGGACGTTGTAGACGTTGAACACGTGCAGGACATTGTTGAAAAGGTGCTGATTGAAAAAGGGCACGCCAAAACAGCCAAGTCCTATATTTTGTACAGGGCAAAACGTACGGATATCCGCAACGCGCGCAGCGAGCTGATGGACACCGTAGCGGAAATTTTGAAGGAAACCGACCGAGACAACGCAAATATTTCCAACTCGCCTTCTGCTAAGATGCTGCAAATCGCATCGGCTGCCAGCCGCGAATACTACCTGAACCGCGTTATCCCCGAAGAAATGGCGGCGGCGCATAAACGTGGCGATATTCACATTCACGACCTTGATTTTTACGGCAAAACCTTAAACTGCCTTAATATTCCGCTGGGCAGGCTGCTGCATGAGGGCTTCAACAACGGCCACGGCTTTATCCGCCCGCCGAAACGCCCGGGCAGTGCGGCTGCTTTGGCGGCGATTGTGCTGCAAAGCAACCAGAACGATATGTTCGGCGGTCAGTCCTTCGGATTTTTTGATACCGATATGGCCGATTTTGTAGAGGGCGCAGATGAAAACGAAGTGTTCCAGGCAATGGAGGCGCTGGTTTACAACCTGAACAGCATGCATTCCCGCGCCGGTGCGCAGGTGCCGTTCAGCAGCCTGAACCTTGGCCTTGACACCAGCGAAAACGGCCGCAAGGTTACGCGCAATTTGTTAAAGGCTTACGGCAACGGGCTGGGGCGCGGCGAAAACCCGATTTTCCCGAATGTTATTTTCCGTGTTAAACGCGGCGTTAACCTTGACCCCGGCGACCCGAACTATGATTTGTTCCAACAGGCTATCGGCGTTGCGGCAAAACGCCTGAACCCGACCTTCAGCTTTATGGACACTACTTTTAACCGCGATTATGACGGTCAGGTAGCTTATATGGGCTGCCGTACGCGCGTTATCAGCAACCGCCACGGCGAAGAAATTACCACCGGCCGCGGCAACCTGTCATTTACCACCATCAACCTGCCGCGTTTGGCGATTAAGGCGGAACGCAATATTGACAAGTTCTATCAGATGCTGGATGATATGATGGATTTGGTTGCGGAACAGCTGATGCACCGCTACCATGTTCAGGCTAATCTGCGCGTGCGCGACCTGCCGTTTTTGATGGGGCAGGGGCTGTACATGGGCAGCGATAAGCTGAAAAAGGACGACCGCATTGAACCGGCAATTAAAAACGGCACGCTGACAGTTGGCTTTATCGGCCTTGCCGAAACCCTGACCGCGCTGGTTGGCAAACATCACGGCGAAAGCGAAGAATCGCAGAAGCTGGGCGAAGAAATTATTGCCCATATGCGCAAGCGTGTTGATGAATACGCAGATAAATATGATTTGAATTTCAGCCTGATTGCCACCCCGGCAGAAGGGCTTTCCGGACGTTTTATCCGTATCGACCGCAGGGAATACGGTATTATACCCGGCGTGACCGATAAAGCGTACTATACAAACTCCTTCCATGTGCCGGTTGGCTATCCCATCAGCGCGTTTGACAAGATGCGCCTTGAAGGGCCGTACCACAAATATACCAACGGCGGGCATATCAGCTATGTAGAGTTTGAATCTTCGCCGGTGCATAATTTGCAGGCTGTTGAAGATGTTTTGCGCCACATGCTGGCTTGTGAATGCGGCTACTGCGGCATTAACTTCCCGATTGATTACTGCGAGGACTGCGGCTACACCGGTATTATCGATACCGATTACTGCCCGGTTTGCGAGAAGAAGCTGACGCAGATCCGCCAGCGTGCAAACTGCTGCGCAGAATAGGAGGTGCGCCATGCTGATGGTTGCAGGCATTTTAAACGAATCTATCGTTGATGGCCCGGGTATCCGCACAGTTGTGTTTTTTCAGGGGTGCCCGCGCCACTGCGAAGGCTGCCATAACCCGTCCACGCTGCCGTTTGAAGGCGGCACGGAATACACGGCGGCTGCTTTGGCGCAGGACGTTGCCGCACGCCTGACCCCGCTGCACAGGGGGATAACCTTAAGCGGCGGCGACCCGCTGGCACAGGCGGACGGCGTGCTGGAGTTCCTGCACGAAATTAAAAAGCTGAAACCGGGCTTAAGCGTGTGGTGCTACACCGGTTATGTGTATAATGATGTTAAAGATTTGCCGGTGCTGAACGAGATTGACGTGCTGGTGGACGGGCCGTTTATCATCGCGCAGCGCGATTTGGATTTTCCGTACCGCGGTTCGCGCAACCAGCGTTTGATTGATGTACCGGCGTCGCTGAAATCAGGCGAAGCAGTGGATTTTAAGTTATAGGAGGGACAGCTTATGCTGCTGGAATTATTGCAAAAAGGTTACGGCAAAGCCATGGGGCTGAACTGTGCCGAAAAAATGCTTTATGGGGCAAACTGGGCTTATAATTTGCAGCTGCCGCCGCAGGCACTTAAAATTGCAAGCGGTTTTGGCGGCGGTATGGGTGCAGGTGCGGCCTGCGGCGTTGTTACCGGCGCATGCATGGTATTGAGCACGCTGTATGTAAAACGCAACGGCAAGGAAGAAGGCACTAAAATCCGCGCGCTGTGCAAAGAATTTATAGATGCTTTTGCTGCGGAAACAGGCAGCTACGACTGCAGCGGCGTAAAACCTAAATACTTTGAGCCGGAAACCCAGTGCGACAAAGTAATCCACATCGGCGCAGCAATTCTGGATAAAATTGTTGCAAGAGAAGGATTGGGCTGCTAATTGCAGCTGCTGTAAAGTAATTTTTAAGTAATGGCTAAAAACAAAATAACCTGCTAACCGTCAACTCAAAAATTTAAAGCAATAAATTTAGTATAATAACAGTCAAAACACTTATTCACTTCGTTCAGGGCGTGTTTTTGACTGTTATTTTTTATTGAATATTACAATTTTTGAATGTTTCCTGTCAGCAGGTTATTCTTGTTTTTAATTATTTTGTTATGCCGTTCTTAACCATTCATTCCTTCGGCAATGTGTAGTTTTCAACTGCCGTTATAAAATCGTTGTCGTCTGCGTTGGCGGTGCGGAGGGATTGCAAAGCGGCGAAGTTTTGCAGTTCTTTGCCCCATAAAAAGGCGTCGCGATTGTCGTAGCAGGCAGCGACGATGGGTGCTTTGGCATCCACTGGTGTTTTGCCGTCAAGGTCGGTAAAAATAATGTAGCAGTTATCAAAATCAAGCCCGTAAACGCTGATGTGTTCTTCTTCGGTCGGTGCGCTCCAGCAGCCGAGCGCTTCAAATTCTTTTTGCAGTGCCATAATGTAACCTCACTTAAACTTTATTTAATAATAGCATATAAAATTTTACGCGGTTTGTCCATAAAACTTGCAACAAAATCTGCAAAAAAGCGCCGCGATAGTGTATAATAGATTGGAAAGGCCGCAAAGGAGTTGACGGAGAATGAAAAAATACCAGCCCGGCGAAAATATGCAGGTGCTTTTTGTTTGCCCTAAATGCGGCAGGCAGCTGGCGTGGGCTTTGCCTGCGGCGGAGATGCAGTGCCCCAAGTGCGGCACGTGGGTAACAAGCAAAAACCGCAAAGGACGCGGGCAGGATGTTTTTCTGCCTCCGGACAGCGACCAGACGGTACTATTTTAAGTGAGCGCCAACTATTGACAGCTTGTGTTACTGAATTTATTAACAAAATTTAAAATATGAAAGAGGTATGAGTTGTGAAAATTTTTATGGATACCGCTAACGTAGCGGAAATTGCAGAAATGGCGGCGCTGGGAGTTGTATACGGCGTTACCACTAACCCGAGCCTGATTGCCAAAACCGGCAGGACACAGGCGGAGGTTATCCCCGAAATTTGCGGTTTGGTTGACGGACCTGTCAGTGCAGAAGTTATCAGCACGGACTGCGAGGGCATGGTTGCCGAAGCGCGCAAGCTGATGAAAATTTCCGACAAGGTTGTCGTTAAAATTCCGTGCATTGCCGAAGGCTTGAAAGCCGTTAAAATTTTGAGCAAAGAAGGCATTAAAACCAATGTAACGCTGGTGTTCAGCCTGCCGCAGGCTCTTATGGCTGCACGTGCCGGTGCAACTTACGTCAGCCCGTTTATCGGCCGTTTGGACGGCATCGGTGAGAACGGCGCAGAGCTGGTTGAAAAAATGGTTAAGGTTTTCCGTCAGTACAATCTGGATACGCAGATTATCGCGGCCAGCATCCGCAACATGGAACATGTGGAAAAGGTAATGCTCGCCGGTGCGGATATTGCAACTATCCCGACCAAAGTTTTAAAAGAAATGCTGCTGCATCCTTTGACCGATAAAGGACTTGCGCAGTTCCTTGAAGACTACAAAAACAGCTTAAAATAACATCACGCGGCGGCGTAGTGCTGCCGCTAAATTTTTATCTGCGTAAGCAGGATTTTTGCCAAACGCAGAGAATATATAATTTTGGAAAAATCAACAGGTGATGCGGTTAACCCCGCGAGCTTAATAGGGAAGCCGGTGCGAATCCGGCGCAGTCCCGCTACTGTAATGGCGAGCCGTCTGCAAGATGTCACTGAAGCGATGCTTTGGGAAGGCGCAGCGCGGCGATGAACCTGAGCCAGGAGACCTGCCTGTTACGAGTGCTATTGCCTACGGGGGATAGGTGGGCGCTTGCATATTGGTAAAAGTGTAATCCTCTTTGTTTAAAGGGGATTTTTTGTTTATAGAAAGGAGTTTTGAGATGCCGGGTAAACTTGTTTTGGTTACGGGCGGGGCACGCAGCGGTAAAAGCGAATTTGCCGAAAAATATGTGCTGCATTACGGCGCTAAATGCGCTTATATTGCTACCGCCGAGATTTTGGACGACGAAATGGCTGAACGTGTACGCTTGCATCAGGCGCGCCGCCCCCAAACGCGCTGGATAAATTTTGAAGCCCCCTACAACGCGCATGAGGTGATGGGCGAGGCTGTGCAGCGGGCAGACGCAGTTTTGTTTGACTGCCTGACGCTGTACATGAGCAATTTGCTGTACGGCAAGAACGCACCGCAGGGCACAACGGAAGAAAAGGCGCAGGCCGTGAAGGCAGAGATTGCCAAACTTTTGGACGCAGCACGCGCAGGTGATGTGCCGGTGGTGTTTGTAAGCAATGAAGTTGGCGCAGGCATTGTGCCGGAGAACGCTATGGCACGCGAATACCGCGATATTGCGGGCTGGGTGAACCAGCAGGTGGCGGAAGCTGCAGACAGCGTGTTTTACTGCGTTGCCGGGCAGGCCGTCGATGTGAAGAAGCTTGCTTTTAAATTTGAGGAGGAAAATTGATGCAGGAGATTACCGTTCCGCCGCTGAACACGGAGGCGGCAGAGATTGTACATAAAAACTGGCTGGCACTGGACGAAGTGCCGGGACAGCTTGGCAAAGTTGAAAGAATGGTTGAGCGTTATGCGGCAATTTGCGGCACGCCGGATTTTGACGGCAAACTGAAACCCGCCATGCTTTTGATGTGCGGCGACCACGGCATTGCCAAATACGGCGTCAGCGCTTACCCGCAGGAAGTAACCATGCAGATGATTAACGGCTACATGCGCGGTACGGCGGGTGCAAACGTAATGGCGCGCCACGCCGGTGCGGATGTTTTTGTTGTTGATATGGGCACGACTTTTGATTTAAGCCACCTGCCCAAGGTGCGCAACGAAAAAGTTGCCTGGGGCACGGAAGATTTTACCAAAGGCGCTGCCATGACACGCGAGCAGGCGGAAGAAGCCTTGCAGCGCGGCATGAAAGTTGCCGATGAGTGCATTGACAACGGCTATAACATGCTGGTAACGGCGGAAATGGGCATTGGCAACACCACAAGTACGGCAGCTATCGTATCGGCGTTTACCGGCCTGCCGCCGGAGCTGACTGTTGGGCGCGGCACAGGCATTAACGATGAGCGCATGAAGGTAAAACGCCAGGTTGTAGCCGACGGATTGGCGTTTAACAAGCCTAAATTGGGCGACGCTATGGACATTTTGTGCAAGGTTGGCGGTTATGACCACGCCGGGCTTGCCGGTATGATTATCGCTGGTGCGCGCCGCCGTGTGCCGACAATGGTTGACGGTGTAAACGCAACGGCAGCGGCACTGCTCGCTTACGGCATTGAGCCTGCCTGCGCCGATTATATGTTCTGTTCGCATTTATCGGCGGAGATTTCGCACGCCAAAATGCTGGAAATTTTGAATTTAAAACCGATTGTCGATGCGGGCATGCGCCTTGGCGAAGGCACGGGCGCTTCCCTTGCGATTGTAATTTTGCAGCAGGCGCTTGATTTATACAAAAAAATGACGGCGGGTGGCGCAAATGCGTGATTTTATTACCTGCCTGGAATTTTTAACGCGCATCCGTTTCAGCCACCGCACGGACTGGCGTGACGAGGATTTTTCGCGCAGCGTGCCGTATTTTCCGCTGGTCGGGCTGGTTATCGGCGCGTTTCTGGGTGCAGTAAATTATGGTTTAGTATGGCTTGCCGTGCCTGATTTTATGCGGGCGGCGCTTTTAATACTTGCGGAAATCATCATCACCGGCGGGCTGATGTACGACGGTTTTATGGATACCGCCGACGGTGTTTTTTCGGCGCGCAACCGCGAGCGCATGCTGGAGATTATGAAGGACAGCCACGTTGGTTCCAACGCCGTGCTGGCAGTTGTTACCTTAATTTTGCTGAAGGTGGCGGCGTATGTTTCCATCATGCCGCAGGAGCTGACGGCGGCGCTGATTGCCATGAGCGTGGCGACGCGCACTTTTATGGTAATTTTCATCGTCAACTTTCCCTACGCGCGCAAAACCGGCATCGGGCACATGTTTAAAATGTACGCCAAACCTGTTTATACTGTTATCGCGTTGGCACTGGGCATTGGCATAACGGCGCTGTGCGGTTTGCAGTACCTTGCGGTGATGGCGGTAACCTTTGTGCTGGTGTTCGGCTTTGGCAAATTTTTGCAGGGGCAGCTTGGCGGGCTGACGGGCGACACTTACGGCGCGCTGACGGAATGCGGCAACGTGATGTACTTAATTATGGTAATAATTGGCGGACGCTTTTTGGTGCTTGGTTTTTATACTTACCACAGCATATTTAGTTTGTTTTAAGGATGGTGCAGAATGGAGATAGATGTTTTGGCGGCTAATGTGCTGCCTGCCGATAGAAATTTAATTGCCAAAGCGCAGGAGCGTTTTGACAATTTAATCAAGCCGGTCGGCTCGCTGGCGAAGCTGGAAGAAATGGCGACGCGTTATGCGGCAATTTACGGCAGCGCCGATAAAAACGATGTAAACTACCCGCAGAAAACGCTGCTGGTGTGGACTGCCGACCCGGCGCAGGCGGCAGCTTACATGCAGGGCGGCAAACAGGCAAGTGTACTGGCGGCTAACGCCGGAATAAACGCGCAGACCTTTCTGGTAACGGCAGAAAGCATTGAAGAAGCATTGCTGGAGGGCGCACTTTTGGTTAAGGAAGCGGCAAGTTTGCAAAGCGGTCAGCAGGTGCTGGCTTTCGGCTGGGCAGATGCTGTGCCGGAATATCAGCTTAATGCTGATATTGATGGCTACGAATTTTTACAGCAGCTTGGCAGCGTGGCTATTGCCGCTATGGCAGGCGGCATTTTGCAGGCAGCGGCGCTTAAAGTGCCGGTAATGCTGGACGGTGCTGCTACGGTACTTGCGGCAATGGCTGCTGTTAAGTATAACGCGGCGGCTAAGGATTATCTGTTCGCCGGACATGTATCGGCAGAGCCGGGCATGGAAGATTTGTTAAAAGCCATCGGGCTAACCGCGCCACTGAGGCTGGATATAAAAATCTGCCGCGGCGAGGGCGCTGTGCTGGCATTGAGCCTGCTTGACGCAGGGCTTAAAGCCTATAAGGAAATGGAAACCTTCGCCGAAGCAGGCGTACATGTTGAGGTAAAAGAATTTTCGCATGCCGAAGAATTGAAGGGCAAACAGGGGGCGAAATAATGGGCAGGCTGTATTTAATCCGCCACGGCGAAACGGATTCCAACAAAAGCTACCGCTTTCAGGGGCAGACAGATATTGAACTGAATGCCAAAGGCAAGGCGCAGGCGCAGCTTCTGGCAGAGCATTTTAAGAACATCAAGCTGGATAAAATTTATTGCAGCAGCCTTTTGCGTGCACGCCAGACGGCTGAACCGGTGGCGCAGACGCACGGGCTTGCAATTGAAACGGTTGACGATATCAAGGAAATTGCCTTCGGTGAATGGGAGGGCATGACCTTTGACGAAATCAACGCCAAATGGCCGGGCGAAATTGACGCTTTCTTTAAAAATCCGGCGCTGTGCCATGTGCCCGGCGGCGAAAATTTTACCGCCGTCGCCGCGCGCGTTGAGCCGTTTTTTAAACGCTGCCTTGCGGAGATGGATGACAAAGATATTGCCATTGTGTCGCACGGCGGCATTATCCGCGTTTTGCTGTGCCTGTTTTTGGGCGTGGATTTGAATAATATCTGGAATTTCAGCGTTGGTAACTGCAGCACGTCAACGCTTGCAAAATGGCGCGGGTTCACAACAGTGCTGGAAAACACCAACGCAACCTATTATTTACGTTAAATTTTGGCTGACAAATGTTAAAAACAGCCATGATATATTGACATTTGTACTTTAAAAAGATATACTTAAATCAGTATATCTCTGTTGGTTCATAAAGGGTTCATATCTTCTTTGATGCTTCTTGCATTTATATCGAAGCCGTGGCAAATCTATGAAGTCCTCATGGGGTATGATTAATGTAAGGAGCTGATAACAATGAAAGAAGACAAAACTTTAGTATGCAAGGAATGCGGCAAGGAATTTGTTTTTTCCGCTTCCGAACAGGAATTTTATGAATCCAAAGGCTTCACCAACGAACCGGGCCGCTGCCCTGCCTGCCGTCAGGCACGCAAACAGCGTCTTGGCATTGTAAGCGACCGTCCGGCCCGCCAGATGTATCCGGCAGTTTGCGCTGAATGCGGTAAAGAAACCGAAGTTCCGTTCAAACCGTCCGAAGACCGTCCGGTTTACTGCCGCGACTGCTTCAACGCGCATCACCGCGCTTAATTGAATAACAACGCCTGCCGTTTTTGCGGCAGGTTTTTGTTTTTTATGCAAATTTTATAAATAATGTGACAGAAACTTTGGGAAAGTTACCCGCAGTATGGTATAATATTTTAATAAGAACAAAATTGGGGGTCATTTTATTTTAGAACTCAAAGAAATTGCTGTCACCGACAAGGCGTTGTTTGAAAGCTACATGTCGCGCCCTGATTATCACGGCTCGGAATGTGCTTTCGGCAATTTGTTTATGTGGCAGACCTGTTACGATATTTTCTGGACCGTTGCGCATGATTTTCTTGTTATCAAGGTTAAGCGCAACGATGTTGACTTTTTTTTGCAGCCTTTTGGCGGCAAGAACGAAGACCTGCCCAAACTGATGCAGGAAATTAAGGAATACAACGGCGGCAAGCCGTTTGAAATTCACGGTATTTACGAAGACGGTAAGGAACGCTTGTTAAAAGCCTTTCCCGATTTGGAAATTACCGACGACCGCGACAACTGGGATTATGTTTATTTGCAGCAGAACCTGGCGACTTTGGCGGGGCGTAAGTACCACGGCAAAAAGAACCACTGCAATGCTTTTGTAAAAGAGTACCCGGATTATGTTTACGAGGAAATGAACAGAAGCAACATCGACGAGTGCATAGCCTTCGGCGATATGTGGTGCGAGCGCCGCATGGGCGACGACCCTTCGCTGGTATGCGAAAAATGCGCCATACACGAAGCGCTGAACAATTTTGAAGCGCTGAAACTGCGCGGCGGCGTTATCCGCATAGGCGGCAAGGTTGAAGCCTTTAGCTTTGGCGAAAAAATTAACGACGATACCGCAGTGCTGCATGTGGAAAAGGCCAATCCTGAAATCCGCGGGCTGTATTCGGTTATCAACCGCGATTTTGCCAAAAATGCGTGGGGCGACGTTACCTACCTGAACCGCGAGGAGGATATGGGGCACGAGGGCCTGCGCAAAGCCAAAGAATCGTACAAACCGGAATTTATGGTTAAAAAATATTCTACCATTTTTAAATAAAAGAGGGCTTTATGGATTTCAGGCTTTTAAACGCCCAGATGCTGCCGCAGGCGGCAGATTTGTGGGACTACTGCTTTGAAAAAAAGGGCGACCCTTTTTTTGAGTGGTATTTTAAGGAATATTGTTTAAAGCAAAACAGCATTATCGGCGGGTTTGACGGCGATAAACTGGCGTGCATGCTGCACTTAAACCCGTATGCCATAACGCTGCGCGGGAAACAGGTGCGCCTGCCGTACATTGTGGGCGTGGCAACGGCGCCGGAATACCGTGGGCAGCATTTGACAAGGCCGATGCTGGAAACTGCCTTTACGGTTTTACGGGCGCAGGGCGCGGCGTTTGCGCTGCTTATGCCTATCAACCCGGCAATTTACACGCCGTACGGTTTCAGCTACTGCTATTACCGCCATTTTTATAAACTGCCGCTGACGGAGCTGAAAAGCCTGCCGCCAGTGCAGAATGTAAAACTTGTGCGTTACGCTGATATAACTGAAGGATTGGATGCAGCAGACAAAATTTACACTGCCTGCGGGCAGAGCCTTAACGGTATGGCGGTGCGCAGCAAAGCAAAATGGCAGGAACTTTTAAACGGCTACAAAGCCGAAAAGGTTATGCTGGCAGTTGCTATGCAGAATGATGAGCCTGTTGGTTATATGCTGTATGCTATCAGCGGTGGTACATTTAAAGTGCAGGAAATGCTGACGCTGAACTGTGAGGCGCAGCACGCGCTTTTGCATTACGCTGCAGGGCATTTAAGCGACGCGCAGACCTTTGAATGGCTGGCCGAAGCAGATAATCTGGCGCATCTTGATTTTGCTGGCGCCGATTACTGCGGCAGCGTTAAGCCTTTTATGATGGCGCGCTGCATTAATATCCGCAAGGCGCTGGAGCTTTTGCCTGTGCCACAGGCTTTGGAAGGTGAAGCCACGCTTTTAATTACCGATAAATTTTTGCCGCTGAACAACGGGCTTTTGAAAATTAAAGCATCGGGCGGTATTTTAACACACGCCAGTACCGTCGATGATGAAGAAATCGTCATGGACGCGGCGGCCTTTACGCAGTTATGTTTCGGCACGTTCAGCTTTGACGAGCTGATGCGCGCCGGTAAAATAAAAGTTCTTAATCCGCACAAAAGCGGTTTTATGCAGGCATTGTTTGCCAAATGCCGTAACTACATCAACGAGTATTATTGAAAATAAAGCAGGGAGGCTGATTTAATGGACAAAATCAGACGCATTTTTGTAGAGAAAAAAGAAGCTTTTGCCGTTGAAGCAAGGGGTATGCTCGCCGATTTGCAGACTAACCTCGGCATGAAAGGCTTAACCGGTATCCGCGTGCTGAACCGTTACGATGTGATGGGCGTAACCGATGAGGAGTTTGCCGCTGCCAAAGGTTTGGTTTTAAGCGAACCCCCGGTTGACACCGTTACCGAAGAACTGGAAGTGCCGGCAGGCTGCCGCGCTTTTGCCGTTGAATTTTTGCCCGGCCAGTACAACCAGAGGGAAGACTTTGCCGCACAGTGCATTCAGCTGATTACCCAGAAGGAGCGTCCGCTGGTATCTTCCGCCAAGGTTTATATTTTGTCCGGCACAATCAGCGACGAGGAGTTTGCCAAAATCAAGGCTTACTGCATCAACCCGATTGAAGCGCGCGAAGCTGCGTGGGAAAAACCGGCAACCCTTGTGCAGACCTGCGAGGAGCCTCAGAAAATTAAATCCGTAGAGGGCTTTTTGACCTTTACCAAAGACGAAATGGAAGCCTACCGCGTGGAAAACGGACTGGCCATGAGTCTGGACGACCTGCTGTGGTGCCAGAAATATTTTAACGAAGAACACCGCGAACCGACCATTACCGAAATTAAGGTTCTGGATACTTACTGGTCCGACCACTGCCGCCATACCACTTTTATGACGCAGATTGAGGACGTGGAAATTGAGCCCGGCCTTTACAACCAGCCGGTACAGGCTGCGCTGGATAAATACATGGCGGCGCGCGACGAAGTTTATGGCGCGGATACCAAACGCCCTGTAACTTTGATGGACATCGCCGTTATCGGTATGAAAAAACTGCGTGCTGAAGGCAAACTGAACGATTTGGACGAATCGGAAGAAATTAACGCATGCACCATTGTTGTGCCGATTGAAGTTGACGGCAAAACCGAAGAATGGCTGCTGCTGTTCAAAAACGAAACCCATAACCACCCGACGGAAATCGAGCCGTTCGGCGGCGCTGCTACCTGCCTTGGCGGCGCAATCCGCGACCCGCTTTCCGGCCGTGCCTATGTATATCAGGCTATGCGCGTAACCGGCGCTGCCGACCCGCGCGTACCTGTTGAAGACACTCTGCCCGGCAAACTGCCGCAGCGCAAAATTACTATCGGCGCGGCAGCAGGCTACAGCTCTTACGGCAACCAGATCGGCCTTGCAACCGGCCATGTACAGGAATACTACCACGATAAATTTGTAGCAAAACGTATGGAAGTCGGCGCTGTTGTAGGCGCTGTGCCGCGTAACCTTGTTAAACGCGAAACTCCTGAACCGGGCGACCTTCTGGTACTGCTCGGCGGCAGAACCGGCCGTGACGGCTGCGGCGGCGCAACCGGTTCTTCCAAGGAACATACCGTTGATTCGCTGGCAAGCTGCGGCGCGGAAGTACAGAAAGGCAACCCGCCGACCGAACGCAAAATCCAGCGCCTGTTCCGCAATCCGGAAGTAACGCCGATGATTAAACGCTGCAACGACTACGGCGCAGGCGGCGTATCCGTTGCTAACGGCGAACTGGCCGACGGCATGGTTATCGACCTTGATAAAGTACCGAAAAAATACGAAGGCCTTGACGGCACCGAGCTTGCAATTTCCGAATCGCAGGAACGTATGGCGCTTGTCATCGCCCCGGCGGATATTAAAAAATTTGTGGCTTTCGCCGATGAGGAAAACCTTGAAGCAACCGTTATCGGTGAAGTTACCGACAGCAGGCGCCTTGTAATGTTCTGGCGCGGCGATAAGATTGTTGACCTTTCCCGCGACTTTTTGAACACCAACGGCGTGGCACAGCATGCCGATGTTAAAGTTCTGGAAACCACCGGCGAATGCATATTTGATAAAATCCCGGCAGAGGTTGCAGGCAAAGAACTGAAAGACGCATGGCTGGCAAACCTTGGACGTTTGAATGTTTGCAGCCAGAAAGGTTTGAGTGAACGCTTTGACAGCACCATCGGCCGTGGTACCGTGCTGATGCCGTTTGGCGGCAAAAACCAGCTTACCCCGGCTGAAGGCATGGTTGGACGACTGCCCGTACTGCACGGCAAAACAACGGCAGCTTCCGTAATGGCTTGCGGCTATAATCCGGATGTTGCTTGCTGGAGTCCGTTCCACGGCGCAATGTACGCAGTTGTGGAATCTGTAACCCGCGCCGTTGCTTTGGGTGCTGACCCCTCCAAACTGCGCCTGACCTGCCAAGAATACTTCCCTAAACTGCACAATACCGAACTTTGGGGGCAGCCGTTTGCCGCACTGCTTGGCGCATTTACCGCGCTGGACGCTTTGGAACTGCCTGCAATCGGCGGCAAGGACAGCATGAGTGGTACCTTTATGGATAAAACCGTTCCGCCGACGCTGGTATCCTTTGCGGTTGACGTTATCGACGGCGACAAAGCCGTATCGGCAGAATTCAAACAGGCAGGCAGCAAGGTAGTGTTCCTTTCCTGCCCACGCGATAATAGCGAAGTGCCTGACTTCGGCGTGCTGAAACAGAACCTTACCGCAGTGCATAATGCAATGCTGGCAGGCAAAATCAGCGCCGCCGCTGCCGTAAAAGAAGGCGGTATTGCAGCGCTTATTACAACTATGTGCCTTGGCAACAACCTTGGCTTTGAATTTATTAAACCTTACAACGACACCGACGGACTGTTTACTTTGCAGCCGGGCGGACTGGTGCTGGAACTTGCGGCAGGCGTTGAACCGGAAGAACTGTTCGACGGTTTGGACTACATGCTGCTTGGCCACACCGCAGAAAAACCGGTTATCGCCATCAACGACGACGTTATTGAAATCGCGGCTGCGCTTAAAGCATACAGCGCTCCGCTGGAAGGCATCTTCCCGTCCAAAACCGCGGATAAAGATGACAAAGACATCGACCTGCCGCTTTATAAGGCAGAACTGCCTTTGACCGCACCGGTAACCATTGCCAAACCGCGCGTATTCATTCCGGTATTCCCGGGCATCAATTGCGAATACGACAGCGCCCGCGCGTTTGAGGACGCAGGAGCAGTTGCCGAAACTTTTATTGTGCGCAACCTTACCCCGCAGGCGGTAGAAGAATCCGTAGCAACGATGGTAAAAATGATTGACAACGCGCAGATTGTAATGCTTCCGGGCGGTTTCAGCGCCGGTGACGAGCCGGACGGCAGCGGCAAATTTATTGCCACCATGCTGCGCAACCCGCGTATTAAAGAAGCTATTGAGCGTTTGCTTAACGACCGAGACGGTTTGATGCTCGGTATCTGCAACGGCTTCCAGGCTCTGGTTAAACTCGGCCTTGTGCCTTACGGCGAAATCCGCGACATGACGGCGGAAAGCCCGACGCTGACCTTCAACAACATTGGCCGCCATGTATCGCAGATTGTTAGCACGCGCATTGTTTCCAACAAATCCCCGTGGTTCAGTGCCGTTGAACCGGGCGAAATTCATTCCGTTGCCGTATCTCACGGCGAAGGACGATTCTATGCGCCGGAAGCAACTATTAAAGAGCTGTTTGCCAACGGACAGGTGGCAACGCAGTACGTTGATGAAAACGGCAACCCGACCATGGCAATGCCGCATAACCCGAATGGTTCGCTGTATGCTATCGAAGGCATTACCAGCCCCGATGGCAGAATTCTTGGCAAAATGGGCCATACCGAACGCTTTGTGCCCGGTCTGTTCAAAAATATCAGTGGCAGCAAAGACCAGAAAATCTTCATCAGCGGCGTAAATTATTTTAAATAATGCTTGAGTAACTTTTAATACCGTCTCTGCACTATGCAGGGGCGGTATTGTTTTTTGTAATAAAGATTGTTAAAATAAATAAGTAAAAATGACTAAAATCCAAAGGTTTATACTATTGCGGCAACTCAAAAATGCTGCGGCTCCTCCGATTCCGTCCGGGCTGCGCGCCGGACTCACGGGGATTACAGCCTTAAATTTTGCCGCCGCAGTTTTTGTTAGTTGCCTTATAGCACAAGCCTTTGGATTTTTTGCGTTTATACTTAAATTTACATAAAGGTAATGTTATGAAAGAAAAAATTTTACAACCATACAAACAAATACAGGGCATTTATGTGCATATACCGTTTTGCAGGCAAAAGTGCCTGTACTGCGATTTTAATTCTTACGCCGGTTTTGGCGCGGACGTAATGTCGGTGTATGCCGATGCCGTATGCCGAGAGATTGCCGGGCGCAGTAAAGATTTGCCGGTAACCGCCAACGCCAGCGTTTATTTTGGCGGCGGCACGCCCAGCCTTTTGCCGGTGGATTGCATTGAGCAGATTGTAAGTGCGTTAAAGCGGTATGGTTACTGGCAGCAGCCGCGCGAGGCAAGCATCGAAGCTAACCCCGGCACTGTTGATTTGGCAAAATTAAAAGCGCTGCGGCAGATGGGCTTTGACCGTATCAGCTTTGGCGTGCAGAGCTTAAACGATGACGAGCTGCGCGCGATTGGCCGTGTGCATAATGCGGCAGAAGCGTTGGAAGCCATAGACTTTGCCAAACAGGCAAGTTTTGCGTGCATTAACGCCGATGTTATTTACGGCCTGCCCGGGCAGAGCATGGCAAGCCTTAAAAATACCTTGCAGCAGCTTGCAGCGACCGGCATTGAACACCTTTCCGTGTACGGCCTGATTGTGGAGGACGGTACGCCGCTGCAAAAGCTGCTGGAGGCAGGCAAAATAATTTTACCGGATGAGGACGAAGCTGCCGATATGTACGAGTTTGTGCAGGCATTTTTAAAGGCGCAGGGCTTTGAGCGGTACGAAATATCCAACTACGCCCGTGGTGGCACATACAGCAAACATAATTTAGTATACTGGCATTACTACCCTTATGCGGCGTTCGGCGCAGGCGCGTGCGGCTTTAACGGCAGCGCGCGTTTTACAGGTACGCCCGCTGTGCGCAATTATATAGAAGGAATTACAAACGGCAAACCGGTTTACGATATTGAACAGCTTACGCCTGCCGTGCAGTTTGAAGAATTTATGTTCATGGGGCTGCGCAAAAAAAGCGGCGTTAATTTATTGGAAGCAAAAGAACGCTTCGGCGTGGATGTACGGCAAAAATACGGCGCGGAGCTTGCGCCTTTTATCGCCCGTGGGCTGATAAAAATTGATGAGGACGGGCATAACATCAGCCTGACGGAAGCAGGGATGGAAGTGGGCAACCAAATTTTTGAAATCTTTGTGACGGATTAAATTTTATTTAAAAAATATATAAAAACTTGTTGACAATCTCCATAGGCAGTGCTATTCTAATATCAAGATGTTAGCACTCTACAATAATGAGTGCTAACAATCCCTTCGGAGGTGGGGATATGTTAAACGAAAGAAAGAAGAAAATTCTGCAAATCATTATAGAAGATTACATTTCGACGGCGGAGCCGGTAGGCTCGCGCACCATTGCGCGCAAACATGATTTGGGTTTAAGCCCGGCAACAATCCGCAACGAAATGAGCGACCTGGAGCTTTTGGGATATCTCGAACAGCCTCACACTTCGGCAGGCCGCGTGCCTTCGGCGCAGGCGTACAGGTTTTACGTAGATTCGATGATTGAGCCTGATACGCTGGACGACAACGACCGCACCTTAATCAACACGCTGTACCATGAGCAGCAGCGCAGTATCGACGATATCTTCCTTTCCACTGCCAAAATCCTCTCACAGATGACGCATAACGTGTCGATGGTGCTGGCCAACCAACATTCGGTCAGCCGTTTCTGCTACTTGAAGTTTTTGCCGCTGGACAGCAACCACGCTATTTTGTGCATTGTCACCGACGACGGCAACGTAAACAACTGCGTGGTGGAAATACCGGCGGGCATGAGCGTTAAAGAGCTGGAATACATGGCAGGCCGCATTACGCGGATGCTGGAAGGCAAGGCCGTTACCGATATTGATAAGGACCTGCTGGAGGCAGTGCAGTCAGCGGTTAAGGATGACCGCCTGCTGCATTCTTCGCTTCTGCACGTTTTGCGCCGCATGACGCGACCCGAAAAGGAAACCTTCTTTATGGGCGGCACAAGGCAGCTTTTAAGCCAGCCGGAGTTCCGCGATATGGAAAAGGTTAAAAACCTGTTGGGCGTGCTGGAAGAAGAAAAGGTTGTGCGCAACATTTTAAAATCCGGCGAAGAAGGCGACGGGCTGCGCATAACGATTGGCAGCGAAAACAAATTTGAAGGCATTCAGGATTGCAGCATGGTGCAGGCAACCTACCGCTTAAACGGCAAAATAGTCGGTACAATGGCGGTGCTGGGGCCGACGCGCATGCAGTACGGCAAGGTAATTGCCGTTATGGATTATCTTCATAAATATCTGAAAACGATTTTAAATAATTAAGGAGGGTAAAGATGCAGGCAGAAGACATTAAAGCTACCCAAAACCCCGATACCGAAGCTGAACAGACCGAAGCGGCAAAAGCGGCGGAAGGCGCAGCAGAAGCCGAAGCCCAGAACGCACAGGCGGAAGAAGCGAAAGCCGAAGAACCGCAGAAAGATGAAAAAGATGTAAAAATCGAAGAACTGCAAAAACAGCTTTTGCGTTTGCAGGCCGATTTTGAAAATTTCCGCAGGCGCAACGCCGCCGAGCGTGAACAGCTTTCAACCTTTGTTACGGCAGAAGTTGTCGGCAAGTTTTTAAAAGTGCTTGATAACTTTGAAAGAGCCGAGCAAAGCGTTAAAACTACCGGCGATATGGCCGCTATTGTAACCGGCATGGAAAAAATCCGCCGCCAGTTCGAGCAGGCCTTTAAAGAGCTGGAGGTTGAAGAAATCCCCGCAGAGGGGCAAAAATTTAACCCGGAACTGCACGAAGCGGTAATGCGCGGGCAGAACCCGGATATGGAGGATGAAAGCATTGAGCAGGTCTTTGAAAAAGGCTACAAGCTGCGCAACAAAATCATCCGCCACAGCAAGGTTAAAGTAATAAGCAACGATTAAGCTGCAGACCTTATAAAGTGTTAAAATTGAGGAGGAAAATAAAATGTCTAAAGTAATTGGTATTGACTTAGGTACTACGAACTCCGTAGTAGCTGTTATGGAAGGCGGCGAACCGACCGTCATCACAAATCAGGAAGGCAGCAGGCTGACCCCGTCCGTTGTTGGTTTTTCCAAAAACGGCGAACGCCTTGTAGGCCAGCTGGCAAAACGCCAGGCTGTTTCCAACCCGGACAGAACCATCAGCTCCATTAAACGCCACATGGGCACTGACTACCGTGTAACCATCGACGACAAAAAATATTCCCCGGAAGAAATTTCCGCAATGATTCTGCAAAAATTAAAAGCTGACGCTGAAAAATACCTCGGTGAAACCGTAAGCCAGGCAGTAATTACCGTACCGGCTTACTTCTCCGACAGCCAGCGCCAGGCAACCAAGGACGCAGGCAAAATCGCAGGCCTTGAAGTTCTGCGTATCATCAACGAACCTACCGCCGCAGCACTTGCATACGGCATTGATAAGAGCGAAGACCACACCGTTATGGTTTACGACCTTGGCGGCGGCACCTTCGACGTATCCATCCTTGACGTAGGCGACGGCGTATTTGAAGTTAAAGCTACCAACGGCGATACCCACCTCGGCGGCGACGACTTCGACCAGCGCATTATCGACTGGATGGTTGACGAATTCAAAAAAGCAGAAGGCATCGACCTCAGTGCTGACCGCATGGCTATGCAGCGTCTGCGCGAAGCAGCAGAAAAAGCTAAAATCGAACTTTCCGGCGTTATGACCACCAACATCAACCTGCCGTTTATTACCGCAGGTGCGGATGGCCCGAAACATCTGGATATGGACCTGTCCCGTGCTAAATTTGAAGAAATGACCGCAGACCTTGTTGAACGCACCATGGGACCGACCCGTCAGGCTATGGCAGACGCAGGCCTTAGCGCAAGCGATATTAACAAAGTAATCCTTGTCGGCGGCTCTACCCGTATCCCTGCCGTACAGGAAGCTATTAAAAAATTCATGGGCAAGGAACCGCACCGCGGCGTTAACCCGGATGAATGCGTTGCAGTAGGTGCTGCCATTCAGGCAGGCGTACTGGCAGGCGAAGTTAAAGACGTACTGCTTCTGGACGTAACTCCGCTGTCCCTCGGCATTGAAACCGCAGGCGGCATCTTCACCAGAATGATTGACCGCAACACCACGATTCCTACTTCCAAATCCCAGATTTTCTCTACCTATTCCGATAACCAGCCTTCCGTTGATATCCACGTACTGCAGGGCGAACGCGACATGGCTGCCGACAACAAAACTCTCGGCCGCTTTGAACTGTCCGGTATTCCTCTTGCACCGCGCGGAGTACCTAAAATCGAAGTTACTTTTGATATCGACGCTAACGGCATCGTAAACGTAAAAGCAAAAGACCTCGGCACCGGCAAAGAACAGAAAATCACCATTACTTCTTCCGGCACGCTTGATAAAGACGAAGTTGACCGTCTTGTTAAAGAAGCCGAAGCCAACGCCGAAGCGGATAAAAAACGCAAAGAAACCGTTGAAGTGCGCAATCAGGCCGACAGCCTGTGCTACCAGGCCGAAAAGACCATTAAAGACATGGAAGGCAAAGGTCACGACGATTTGATTGCCAAAGTTAAAACCGCTATGGACGCCCTGAAAGAAACCATGAAGGGCGACGACGTTGACGCTATTAAAAAAGCTACCGAAGAACTTACCAAACCTTTGTATGAGCTGAGCGCTGAACTTTACAAACAGACCGAAGCAGCCAAAGGCGCGGAAGCCGGTAACGCAGGCGCAGCAGGCGGCGAAGCTAAAAAAGCTGACGACGACGTAGTTGACGCCGAAGTTGTTGACGACGATAAAAAATAATCATCAGGTGGTGTAAACCTTGGAAAAAAGAGATTACTATGACGTGCTGGGCGTTTCCAAAAACGCAACGGCAGACGAGATAAAAAAAGCATATCGTAAACTGGCACGTCAGTATCATCCTGATGTCAACAAGGATAATCCTGATGCTGCGGAAAAGTTTAAAGAATGCTCTGAAGCATACAGTGTTTTAAGCGACGAACAAAAACGCGCCCAGTATGACCAGTTCGGCCATGCTGCCTTTCAGGGCGCTGCCGGTGGCGGCGGTGCAGGCGGTTTTGGCGGGTTTGATTTCAGCGGCTTCGGCGGCGGTGGCGGCATGGAGGACATTTTTGACATGTTCTTCGGCGGCAGCGGACGCAGCCGTGGCGGCCGTCAGGCAGGCCCGCAGCGCGGCAGTGATTTGCGCTTCGATTTGGAAATTACCTTTGAAGAAGCAGCCTTTGGCGTAGAACGCGAAATTAACTTAACGCGCGACGAACAATGCCCCAAATGTAAGGGCAGCGGCGCAGAACCGGGCAGCAAGGTAGAAACCTGCCCCGAATGCCACGGCACAGGCCAGGTAAGCTTTACGCAGAACACCATGTTCGGGCAGATGCGCAATGTACGCCCGTGCAGCAGGTGCCACGGCGAAGGCAAAATCATTAACGACCCCTGCCACGAATGTAAAGGCAAGGGCACTGTGCGCCAGACCAAAAAGCTTAAAGTTAAAATACCGGCAGGTGTTAACGACGGTTCGCGCCTGCGCGTAAGCGGCGAAGGCGAAGCAGGCATGCGCGGAGGCTCCAGCGGCGACCTTTACGTATACCTGTATGTGAAGCCGCATAAGTTCTTTGAACGTGATGGCAACACTGTTTTATGCGAAGTGCCTATTAACATTGTACAGGCAACTTTGGGCTATGAGATAAAAGTACCGACGCTGGATGGGCAGGTAACCATGAAGATACCCGAAGGCACCCAGCCGGGTCAGGTGCTGCGCTTAAAAGGCAAAGGCATACCCAGCCTGCGCGGAGGCAGCCGCGGCGACCAGCTGGTACGCATCAAAGTTGTTGTGCCTAAAAAGCTTAACGACAAACAAAAAGACGCTTTGCGCAAGTTTGCCGATATCAGCAAGGACAACATCAACCCCGAAGAAAAAAGCTTTTTGAACAAAATTAAAGATTTGTTTAAATAAACAAAAACAGGCTGAACTTTTGGTTCGGCCTGTTTTTATATAACTTGTTTATAAGAAAAATTTACTGTTTCGGTAATATAAATAATAAATACAAAAACTCCCGCTTGCCCAAACCATACTTTTATTGTAAAATTGATAAAGTAGTATACTTTGTTTTTTTATTGGAGGCTATAAAAATGAACACCAATGCAAAACCCGCTATGAATTTGCAGGACAGCTTTTTGAACCATGTAAGAAAGGAAAACCTTGGCGTAATTATCTATCTCGTTAACGGCTTCCAGATCAGAGGCCTGGTACGTGGTTTTGATAATTTTACCGTTATTATAGAAAACGAAGGCAAGCAGCAGCTTGTTTACAAACATGCCATTTCCACAATTTCCCCGGCGGCCAACATCACCATTATGCAGCCGGAAAAACGTGAGCAATAATTTATAAAGCAGAGAAAAACGGCGCTGCGGCGTTGTTTTTCTTTATATAGGGTATTTTTATGGCAACAAAAATGCAGCTTTTTATGGAATATTTAACGGTTGAGCTTGGCCTTGCGACAAACACGAGGCAGGCCTACAACCGCGATTTGAGTCTGTTTGTGGACTGGCTGGGCTTTAAAAGCGCCGACAGCCTGATAAACGTGGAGCGCCAGCAGGTAACGGATTACCTGACATGGCTGAAAGAAAAAGGCCTTGCTGCCGCGACTATTGCCCGTAAACTGGCGGCGGTAAAATCTTTTTACCGTTTTATGACGGCAGAAGGCTATATGGATGTAAACCCCGCAGAAGTTGTGGAAGCTGGTACAAAAGGCATCAGGCTGCCGCGCGTATTAAGTGAGGACGAAGTGCTGCGCCTTTTGAACCAGCCGAATATAACAACGGCGGAAGGTTTACGCGACCGCACGATGCTGGAGGTTTTGTACGCTACCGGCATGCGCGTCTCGGAGCTGATCAACCTGACACTGGACCGCGTGAACCTGAACATGAAGTATATTATCGCTTTCGGCAAGGGGTCCAAGGAACGCATTATTCCGCTCGGTTCTGTCGCTGCTGGCTTTTTGCAGAAGTATCTTGACGAAGTGCGCCCCAAACTTGTGCATGAGGACCGCACGAGCGATATAGTCTTTCTGGCTCAGGGCGGGCACGCGCTGACCCGCCAGCGTTTTTGGCAGATTATCCGTGTATACGGCAAGGAAGCGCGCATAAAAAAGACTTTAACGCCGCATATCCTGCGCCATTCTTTTGCGACGCACCTTCTGGACAATGGCGCCGACCTGCGCAGTGTGCAGGAACTTTTGGGGCATTCGGATATTTCCACGACGCAGATTTATACGCATTTAACCAACAAACGCCTGCGCGATATTTACGCCAAAGCGCACCCGCGGGCATAAAGGAGGAACAACATGGCTAAAAGAGGAAGAAGCAAAAAATCTTCCAACTGGTTGACAGTGATTATGCTGGCAGTGGTCCTTATCGCCGCTGTGGCAGCAGGCATATATTACGCATCTTCGCGTGCCGAAAAGGACGTTGAGGGCGGCATTACCGGCGCGCCGGAGCAGATTGAGCTGCTGGAGGAATCCAAGGCGGCACAGAAAGCAGTGGACGACATTTTGCTGACGCGCGACAACTGGCAGCTTACCGATAACGGACGCGCCGAACAGAGCGAAAAACAGTCTTCAGGCACGGAAGTAATCTGGAACAAACGCGAACTGGCAATCGGCATTCCGGCAGGAACGGAGCTGCGCGACGCTGCGGGATGGCTGCGCGACAAAATTGAAGGCAGCGGACTGCAAAGCGTGCGCCTTGAAGAAACTACCTATAACGATTGGGATTCCGTAAGGCTGGATATTGCCATCAGCACCAAAGCTGGCGAAGGCACAAAAGAATTTGTGACGGACGTGGTTTATTTTTACCATAACCTGAACCTTGATAAGCCTGATAAGGATATCAAAAAAGAAGAACCGGCAAAACCCAAACGCAGCCATCACGGCAGATTGGCGGTAATTATTGACGACTGCGGCTACGACGTTGACCTTGTGCAGCGTCTTGTTAACCTGCACGCGCCGTTCAGCTTTGCCATTATTCCGTACCGCGATTTCAGCAGCGATTCGCTGCACGTAATTAACGGCGGCGGTCAGGTTGCCATGCTGCACCTGCCGATGGAACCGATGAATGCTTCCGCCATGAGCGAGGGCAAAAGCACCGTGCTGACCAGCATGGATGACAAGCGCATTATGCAGCTGACGCGCGAAATGGTAAACAGCCTGCCCGGCATCAGCGGCGTGAACAACCATCAGGGCAGCAAAGCCACCAGCGACGAGCGTACAATGCGCGCCGTACTGAAAGAATTAAAACGCGACGGCCTGTTCTTTGTGGACAGCAACACCTACGCCAAATCGCTGGGCGATAAGCTGGCAGCGCAGATGGGCGTGCCGACCGGACGCAACAACATCTTCCTTGACAACAGCACCAATGAGGACGAAATCATCGGTAAAATTTGGCAGGCGGCCGCTATTGCCGATGAATACGGCAGCGCCATTGCCATCTGCCACGCGCGCCCCCATACCGTCAACGCATGGGAGCAGGTTATTGATGAAGTTAAGGCTTCCGGGCTGAAGCTGGTGCCTGTCACAGAAGTTTTACACTAAAAACACTTGCGGTATTTGAAAAACAATCTTTAAATTGATATAATATTTAATAGGGCTTTGCCTTAAATGCTTTTTAATGTTTTGTTTTATTTATGAAGGAGGACACAACCTACTATGAAAACAGCTTTTTTAATGACGGCTCTGACCGTGCTTTTAGTGCTTATCGGCGATTATTTCGGCGGTTTGCAGGGCATGATTGTGATGCTGAGCTTTTCGGTAATCATGAACTTTATTGCTTACTGGAACAGCGATAAAATGGTGCTGAGGCACTACAATGCCCGCGAGGTTGACGCACAGTCCGCACCGGCGTTATATAAAATGGTGCAGGATTTGGCGCGCCGCGGCAATTTGCCGATGCCCAAAGTTTATATTATTGACAGCCCGGTGCCGAACGCTTTTGCAACCGGCCGTAACCCCGAACACGCTGCCGTTGCCGTAACCACGGCGCTTTATGACGTGCTTGACAAACGCGAAATTGCAGGCGTTTTGGGCCACGAGCTGAGCCACGTTAAACACAACGATATTTTAATCAGCACCGTTGCCGCAACCATGGCGGGTATTATTACCACCATTGCGCAATGGGGCATGTTTCTTGGCGGCGGCCATCAGGATGAAGAAGGCAACAACGGCGGCAACTTTATCGTTACGCTGCTGATTATGATTCTGGCGCCGATTGCCGCAGCACTGATTCAAATGGCGGTATCCCGCTCGCGCGAATACCTTGCCGACGAAGGCGGCGGCGAACTGAGCGGCGACCCGGACGCACTGGCGGACGCGCTTTTGAAAATTGACGCTTACGCACAGCGCCGCACCATGCCGGGCGCAACCACCGCAACGGCGCATATGTTCATCATCTGCCCGTTCAGCGCGCGCAACATGCAGCAGATGTTCAGCACTCACCCCAGCACGGAAGAACGTGTGGCGCGCCTGCGTGAACAGGCTGCCGAAATGAGAAAACACGGAGGCCGTTAATAATGGATAAGAAAACCAAACTGGCGTGGCTGAAAAGATATTCCGAAACCAACGCCGTATCGGGCTTTGAAGCCCCGATGAAAGAGCTTATGCAGGAACGCCTTGCAGGCAAGGCCGAAGTAAGCTACGACAAGCTGGGCAGCGTGGTGTTTACCAGTGCCGCAGCTGATGAAAACGCACCCAAAATTATGCTGGCAAGCCATATGGACGAAATCGGCTTTATGGTTAAGCATATTACCAAAGAAGGCTTTTTGAGATTTGTCTGCCTTGGCGGCTGGTGGGAGCAGGTTATGCTGGGCCAGCGCGTTACCGTCCACGGCAGCAAGGGCGATCTGGTTGGCGTTATCGGCAGCAAGCCGCCCCATATTTTAACGCCGGAAGAACGCACCAAAGTTGTGCAGAAGCGCGATATGTATATCGACATCGGCGTTGAGGACGAAAAAGAAGCGCGCAAGCTGGGCGTTTTTGAAGGCTGCCCGGTTACGCCTTATGCCGAAATGGCAGTAATGGCCGACGGTAAAACCTTACTTGGCAAAGCTTGGGATAACCGTATTGGCTGCGCTGTTATGGCGGATGTTATGGATAATATTTCTGTCAAAAAGCACCTCAACACCGTTTACGGCGTGGCAACGGTACAGGAGGAAGTTGGACTGCGCGGCGCACAGACCAGCGTTAACCTGCTGAAACCGGATGTTGCTTTTGTAATTGATACCTGTGTGGCAGGCGGCACGCCCGGCGTGGCGGACGATGTTGCACCGGCAAAAATTGGCGGCGGCATTGCCATTACCATTTACGATGCGGGCATGATTCCCAACACCGCGCTGCGCGATTTTGCGGCGAAGATTGCCAAAGATTTGAAAATCCCGACGCAAATCAGCATTTCCGAAGGCGGCGCTACCGACGGCGGACGCATCCATCTGCACGGCGACGGCGTTTTAACCTTAACTTTCAGCATCCCGACACGCTATATCCACAGCCATCAGTCCATCATCCATATGGATGATTATGAAGGCGCGGTAAAACTTATTACCGCCATGATTGAAAAGCTGGACGCCAAAAAGTACCAGCAGCTTTTAAAAGGCTAAAATCGTTTAACGATTTAGTATAAAATTAAAACCAAGAAGAATAGGAGCGATTTTAAATGCAGCAGACACTCGTACTTGTAAAACCTGACGGAGTAAGAAAAAATCTTATCGGTGAAATTATTTCCCGTTTTGAACGCCGCGGCCTGAAAGTTTCCGCACTGAAACTTGTTAAAATGACCGACGCGCAGGCTAAATTCCATTATGCTGAACATGAAGGCAAACCCTTCTTCGGCGAACTGGTTGATTTCATTACTTCCGGCCCGGTTGCCGCTATGGTAATCTCCGGCGAAAACGCAATCAAAGCAGTACGCGGCCTGATGGGCGCAACTAACCCGCTGGAATCCGTACCGGGCTCCATCCGCGGCGACTTTGCACTGTCCATCGGTGAAAACATCGTTCACGGCAGCGACAGCGAAGAATCCGCTAAACGCGAAATCAACAACTTCTTCAAACCCGAAGAAATTTACTAAGATTAAACTTACAGATTGTTCCCAAAGGAGGGCGGCAGCATGACGAAAGCAGCGGTTTATACAAGAACAGGCGATAAAGGCACCACCGGCCTTTATACCGGCGAGCGTGTTTCCAAGCACAGCCTGCGCGTGGAAGCGTACGGCACGGTGGACGAAATTACTTCGGCACTGGGGCTGGCACGCGCAACAGTAGCAAGGCAGGATGTTAAGGGGACTATTTTAAAAGTCCAGCAGCTTTTGATGTCGCTGATGGCCGATATTGCAAGCGTGAACCTGCCTGAACCGTATATTAAAGAGGAACATGTAAAAATGCTGGAAAGCACGATTGATAAGTTTGACGCGATGCTGGAGCCGCTTGGGCATTTCATTATCCCTGGCGACACACTGGGCGCGGCGGCGCTTGATATTGCCCGCACCACTACCCGCAGGGCGGAACGCTGCGCACTGCGCCTGGCAGAAGAAGAACCTGTTAACCAGCAGGCTTTGATTGCGCTGAACCGTTTATCTGATTTGTGCTTTATCCTGGCAAGGGTAGAAGCCGAAGTCGGCAACAAATAATTAAGTTTTACGCAGGCCGCCGTAATACGGCGGCTTTGCTTTTTGGGGAAAGAACATGAAGAACTGGAAAGTTATTCTGGCCATTTTAACGGCCAATGTTGTTTTTATGTCGGCAAGCTATACTATGCTGATACCTTTTTTGCCGATGTACCTTATCCGCGAGCTGGGCGTGCCGCAGAGCGATGTAAAAATGTGGTCGGGCGTTGTGTTTTCGGTTACGTTTTTAATCGGCGGCATTATGGCGCCTATCTGGGGCAAAATGGCCGATAAACACGGCAAAAAGCCGATGGCTATCCGCAGCGGGTTAGGGCTGGCGCTGTCGTACCTTTTGGGCGGTCTGGTAACCAGCCCGGAGCAGATGGTGGGCGTGCGTGTTTTGCAGGGCTTTGCCGCCGGGCTCTGGTCGGTGTGCCTTGCCATTGCCACGTCGTCGGTGCCGGTTGGTAAGCTGGGTATGAGTTTGGGTATATTGCAGTCCGGCCTGACTGCCGGCAACGTCATTGGGCCGCTTATCGGCGGCGCGCTGGCGTCGGCGTTCGGCATGCGCACATCTTTTTATCTGGGCGGCGCAGTGCTGTTCATCATCACGCTGGTGTTTTGGTTCTACATTCCGGAACCGCCCGGCAGCAAAGCCTCCAAAGAAGAACTGGAAGGCGAATCCGCAACGGCGCTGTTAAAAAATCCGCTCATCCGCGAGGCGCTTATTTGCAGCGGCATTGTGCAGATGGTAATCCTTTTGATTCAGCCGATTATCAGCCTGTATGTGGAGCAGCTTTACGACGGTACGGATAACATTATTTTTATCGCGGGGCTGGTGTTCTCACTGGTGGGCATTGCCAGTGCCATTACCGCACCGTATTGGGGGCGCTTTGGGCAGAACAGGGGCTTTTACCTGTCGCTGTCGCTTTCGTCAGTCGGTGCGGGCATTGTGATGATTTTGCAGTCCGTGCCGGATTCACTGACGCTGTTTGCCGTGCTTAATTTTACGGTGGGGCTGTTCTTTGCAGGCATCCACCCGTCAATCAGCGCTATTCTGGCTAATAAAACGGAACGCACTCAGCGCGGGCGCGTGTTTGGCATGCTGTTTTCGGCGCAGCAGTTTGGCTCGATGGTCGGGCCTCTGGTGGGCGGCGTAATTGCAACCTTTTTGCCGCTGCACGTTCTGTTTGTGCTGGGCGGCTGTGTGCTGCTTGCCATTGCCGCATTTATCTACAAACGCCACCGCGGCGAAGCGCCTGTAATGTAAAAATAAGCTGTACCGTAATGGTTAATCTTGCCGGTGCAGCTTTTATTTTGTGTAAAAAACGAAAATTTTTAAATTAAATACAGCAATTTTGTAAAAAATGTATTATAATTATAGAGATATAACAAAAACGGTTTTTAACCGGAAGCCAGGAAGGTTTTACCGCCAATGAGAACGACTTATTTAAAAATATATCAGGATGCTTTAAGGCATAACCTGCGTGCCATACGCGCTTTGGTGCCGAAAGAAACGGAAACCGTCGCCGTTGTTAAGGCTAACGCTTACGGATACGGCGCGGTGCTGGTGGCAGGCATGGCCATGGAAGAAGGCTACGAGGCGCTTGCAGTTGCCGTAACGGGCGAGGCGCGCCAGCTGCGCGAGGCAGGCTTTAAATGCCCGATTTACCTTTTGGGGCTGCTGATGCCGGACGAATATGAGGACGCTTTTGAAACGGACGCCATTATTCCGATTTGCGAATCGACCAATTTAAAGCTGCTGGACGAAACGGCGGCGCATTTTGGCAAAACTGCAAGCGTAATGGTAGCAGTGGACAGCGGCATGAACCGCATCGGCGTGCAGGCGGAGGACGTGCCTGAATTTCTGGAAGCTATCAAAAAATACACCAACATTACCGTGCATGGCTTTTTTACGCATTATGCCTGCGCAGACGGCGAAAGCCACGAGCATGTTAAGCACCAGATGTACCGCTTTGAAAGCATGGTAAGGCGTATTCCGAATCCGGAAAGATATATTTTTACAGCAGCCAACAGCTCTACGACGCTGTACTTCCCGGAATCCTACTACGACGCAGTGCGCCCGGGGCAGATTATTTACGGCTACATGCCGGACGGGCACGCCGACACGCAGGAACGTGAAGATATGCTGCCGGAATTTGAAAGCTGCCTTGGGCTTTTTAGCCGTATAGTGCATATTCACAAAGTAAAAGCGGGCGACACCGTCGGCTATGGCGCAACCTATAAATGCGACGAGGATACATGGATTGGCACTGTGCCTATCGGCTATGCGGACGGCTATCCGCGCTGCCTTTCCAACTGCGGCGAGGTTTTAATCGGCGGAAAGCGCTATAAAGTTGCCGGGCGCGTGTGCATGGACCAGGTTATGATTGAGCTGGGGCACGAAACCGATGTTAAAGTTGGCGACGAGGTAGTGCTTATCGGCAGGCAGGGCGGCGATGAAATTACCGTCAGCGATATTGCAAGGCTTGCGGATACGCATCCGGACGAAATTTCCTGCCAGTTAACGCAGCGCATACCGCGCATTTACTGCAACAAATATTAAAACGCAAAATAAAAAAGCATCTGCTTGGGCGTAATGACCTGGGCAGATGCTTTTGTGTTTTAGTGCTTAATTACATAACCGGTGTGGGGTCCAGCGGGGTGTCGGTTGCGCCGGGCTGTTCAAAAATGAACGCCGGGGAAGGATAGTAGAACTGGCAATGCTGGAAAGCAACGGTTTCGGTGGAGAAGCGTTTTAAGAGCGCATAGGAAACACGTTCTTCAAAGTCGATGAGGTTGTCCTTGTTGATATCGGCGTCATCGACGATAACCAGCAAAAACGGGCTTACTACCGGCGCGTTTTCGGGCAGTACGCTTCTGTCCAGCGGGATGGAGGGCACAATGCGCAGTTTGCCGATAACGTCTTTGTTATCGTTTAAAACATGTGCCGCATAAGTGTTTTCAAACAGGGTTTTGGCAAGGCGAAGGTCATAAGCATTGTTTTTTACCATTTATAACACATCCTTTGATTTAATAAGTTTGTAATGCTTACAAATTTTTACAATAAATATGATAACATAGTTACAGTTTTTTTGCAAAACTTTACACAATAACGGCAAAATTTAAATGTGTTTTAAAAGTATACGTGTATACAAAAATAAAATGCTCAAAATAAAAACAAGTTTGCAGGAAATTGTGAAAAAAAAGCGAATTATACAGCATAATCATGTGGCGTAATACCTGTTTACTTTTGAGGAGGATATTCGTTCACTAAATTACAGGGGGGAATAATATGAAAAAACTACTTGCTTTTTTGATGTCGATGATGATGTTCGCTGTGCTTGTGGCAGGCTGCGGCGGCGGTGACGACAAAGCAGGCGGCAAAGCGCCCGCGCAGAAGTTCATCAACATCGCTACCGGCGGTACTGCCGGCACTTATTATCCGCTTGGCGGCGCTATTGCGGATATCCTTAACAAAAATATCCCGGGCTGCAATGCTTCCGCACAGGCAACCGGCGCTTCCATTGCCAACATCAACATGCTGCAGCAGGGACAGGTTGACATCGCATTTATTCAGAACGATAACGCTTATTATGCCGTAAACGGTACCGAAATGTTTAAAGATAAAAAAGTTACCAACCTTTACGGCCTTGCAACTCTCTATCCTGAAACCGTTCAGATTGTAACCCTTGCCGAAAGCGGCATTACCGACCTTTCCGGCGTTAAAGGCAAACGCGTTGCGGTAGGCGCACCGGGTTCCGGTACCGAAGCCAACGCCCGTCAGATTCTGGCTGTTTATGGTGTTACCTATGACGATATCGACGTTCAGTATCTTTCCTTCGCTGAAGCTTCCAGCGCACTGAAAGACGGCAATGTTGACGTTGCTTTCGTAACCGCAGGCCATCCGACCGCAGCTATTCAGGATATCGCTACTCAGAACAACGTAGTTCTGCTGCCGGTCGCTCCGGATAAAGCAGACGCTTTGATTAAAGAATATCCGTTCTACACCAAAGTAAATATTACCGCCAATACTTATAACAATCAGGCTGCTGACTGCCCGGCAGTTGCAGTACGCTGCATGCTGGCTGTAACCGACAAAATGGATGCCGACACCGGTTATGCTGTAACCAAAGCTATTTACAGCAATCTCGACCGTCTGAAAGCAGCTCATTCCGCAGCTAACGTAATTACCAAAGAAAGCGCTATGGACGGTATGTCCATTCCTGTTAACGCAGGCGCTGAAAAATTCTTTAACGAAAAATAATGTGGTTTAAAGAGACGCCCCGGTCACCGTCTGTGCTCGGTAACCGGGGTGTATCTAAATTATATACGGTTTTTGCGGGCGGTATTCTCGTTATCGCGTTTGGCGCGTTTTACTGGTATGCCACGCAGCTTGTGGTGGCGCTTTTGCCGGAACGCGGCGCAAAACAATGCTTTGCTGTAACGCAGGGCAGCGTCTGGCAGATGGAGTTTAAACATTCCTACGAGCTTACGCTGTGGCGTGATTATTTTACGGTTAACGGCGCGGACGATATGGTTTTAACGCATACAATTTACCAGTCGCAGGGCTGCGGGTTTCCGTTTTCTGCGGGTGAGGGCAAGTTTGAAGCACTGCCTGACGGGCATTTTAAATTAACCTTGAACCGGCCTTATAAAATTATAAATATGCGGCCCGCAGAGCAGGCAAGCCCCAAAATACTGTACGAAGAAACTGTATATGATTTGTGCAAGCTGTTCGGGCACGGAACGCTTTTAACCATTAAGGCGGAACCGCGCTGGAAGTATTGGCTGGAATAATTTAATTTTTATTTTGCGAGGTGGAACGTATGGATTTAAAACACGAACTTATGGAAGAAGTTGAAAAAGCCCAGATGTCGGCGGAAGAAATACTTAGAAAGTACGATAAGGAATCCGACAAAAGGGAGTTAACCGGTGTATGGAACACGATTATCAACGCGATTTGTATTGTGTTCTGTATTTTCCAGGTTTATACAGCGGCTTTCGGCGTGCTTGACGCCCAGCTGCAAAGGGCAGTGCATCTGGCCTTTGGTTTTGCGCTTGTATTTTTGCTGTACCCGATGCGCGCTTCCTGGTCGCGTAATGAAATGAACATTATCGACGTTCTTTTTGCCATTGTTGGTGTCGGCACGGCGATGTATATTGTTGTGTTCTACCATGACCTGGTACTGCGTGCGGGCATGAACAGCGAAACGGACTTTATAATCGGCCTTATAGGCACTGCGCTTGTTATTGAAGGCGCACGCCGCGTTGTAGGCTGGCCGATGATTACGATTGCGATGCTGTTCCTTGTGTATGCGCTGTTCGGCAACTATGTGCCCGGTATTCTGGCGCACCGCGGACTTGGCTTCCACGAAATCATCAACTATCTGTTCTACACCACTGAAGGTATTTTCGGTACCCCGATGGGCGTATCTTCAACCTTTATTTACCTGTTCATTCTGTTCGGCGCTTATCTGGAAGCGACCGGCCTTGGCAAATTCTTTATTGATATTTCCAATGCGATTGCCGGTTGGGCATCCGGCGGCCCGGCAAAAGTTGCCGTTATCTCCAGTGCGCTGGAAGGCACCGTATCCGGCAGCTCCGTTGCCAACACCGTAGGCAGCGGCTCCTTCACCATTCCGATGATGAAAAAATTAGGCTACGGCAAGGACTTTGCCGGTGCTGTTGAAGCTGCGGCTTCTACCGGCGGCCAGTTAATGCCTCCTGTAATGGGCGCGGCAGCATTCCTGATGGCTGAATTTGTAGGCGTTCCTTACATGGAAGTTGTTAAAGCCGGCGTTATCCCGGCGCTGTTGTACTTCACCGGCATTTGGCTGGGCGTACATTTTGAAGCTAAAAAGCTTGGCCTTAAAGGCATGAGCCGCGACGAAATGCCGAGCTACAAATCCATTTTCCTCGAAAGAGGCCATCTGGTAATTCCGCTTATCGCGATTATCCACTTCCTCAGCAGCGGCTATACCCCGATGCGTGCGGCACTTGTTGGTATCGGCCTTGCGATTGTCAGCTCCTGCCTGCGTAAATCCACCCGCATTAGCTTTAAGGATTTTGTAAACGGCATGATTAACGGTTCCAAAGGTATCCTCGGCGTATTGATTGCCTGCGCGACTGCAGGTATCATCATCGGCGTTGTTACCAAAACCGGCGTCGGCCTGAAAATGGCAACAGCACTGCTCGACATGGCAGGCGGCCACTTAATCCCGGCGATGGTATTCACCATGTTCACCTCGCTTATCCTCGGCATGGGCGTACCGACCACTGCTAACTACGTAATTACCTCTACCATTGCTGCACCGGCACTGGTACAAATGGACGTGCCTGTTCTGGCAGCGCATATGTTCGTATTCTACTTCGGCATCGTAGCCGATATCACTCCTCCGGTTGCACTGGCAGCTTATGCCGGTTCCGGTATTTCCGGCGGCGACCCGCTGCGTACCGGTATCAACGCTTCCAAACTGGCGATTGCGGCGTTCATCATTCCGTACATCTTTGTACTTTCGCCTGAAATTCTGATGATTGACGCAACTCCGTTTGGCGTAATCTTCTCCTGCTGCACCGCTATCCTCGGCATGGTTGGCGTAGCTTCCGCAATGGCAGGCTTCTTTACCCGCCATTTGAACGGTTTGCAGCGCCTGCTGTTCTTCTTCGGCGGCCTCGGCCTTATCGACCCGGGCCTGACGACCGATATCATCGGCGTTGTAATGATGGCTGTTGGCTACATCTGGAGCCGCAGAAACCCCAAATAATTTCATAGTTCATTAACAAAATTAAAGCCCGTCAAATTAACTTTGGCGGGCTTTTGTAAAATATTTTACGCATTTATTAAAACTACTTGAATATCACATATAAATGTGATATAGTATACACTATATTGAAGGTATAAAACCTTTAGAGTATAACACAAAAGGAGTAACGGACATGAATAAGGAAAAAGAATTTCTTCTCTGGTTCGAGCAAATGGAAAGAGGCGACGTTGCCATCGTTGGCGGCAAATCCTCATCTCTTGGTGAAATGACATCCAAAACTGATGTACCTGTACCGTATGGCTTTGCAACTACTGCCTATGCTTATAGATACTTTATTGAAAAAAGCGGCCTGAAAGAAAAAATGCAGGCTATCCTGGCAGACCTTACCGACGTTGAAAACAGCGCCCAGCTGCGCGACGTAAGCGCACGCCTGCGCGAAGCCATTATGGCAGAAGAAATGCCTGCTGATTTAAGCGCATCCATTGCTGCAGCTTATGAAGAACTGGGCAAAAAAGTGGGCGAAGCAGAACCTTATGTTGCAGTACGCAGCAGTGCTACCGCAGAAGACCTGCCGGACGCCAGCTTTGCAGGCCAGCAGGATACTTACCTGAACGTAAAAGGCGCTGAAAACATTATCGCCAAAGTTAAGGAATGCTATGCTTCCTGCTTTACCGACCGTGCCGTTTACTACCGTGAAAAACAGGGCTTTGACCATATCGAAGTAGCGCTCAGCGCTGTTATCCAGATGATGGTATTCAGTAAAGCCGCAGGCGTTATGTTTACCGTTAACGTTGCTACCGGCGACGACAGCAACATCCTCATAGAAGGCGCATTCGGCCTTGGCGAATATGTTGTACAGGGCACCGTTACGCCGGATAACTACACGGTATCCAAAGCCGAAAATAAAATTATTGACCGCTGCGTAAACGAACAGGACGTTATGCTTGTCCGCAAAGAAGGCGGCGACTGCGAAGAACAGCCGGTGCCGGAAGAATTGCGCAACGTACAGACCCTTACCGACGAGCAGATTCTTGAACTTGCCGGTTACGCCAAAAAAATTGAAGCACACTATGGCTGCTACATGGATATGGAATGGGGCATCGACGCACGCAACAACAAAATCTGGATTTTGCAGGCGCGCCCGGAAACCGTATGGAGCCGCCGCAACAAAGATAAAAAACCTGCACAGGCAGAAGTTAAAGCTGCCGCTGCCGACCGCAAGGTTATCGTTAAAGGCTTGCCTGCAAGCCCGGGCCTTGTATCCGGCCGCACGCACGTTATTCTTGACCCGTCCCACATCGACGAGTTCAAGGAAGGCGAAATCCTTGTAACCGAAATGACCGCACCTGACTGGGTACCGGCCATGAAGAAAGCAAAAGCCATTGTTACCGACAGCGGCGGCATGACCTGCCACGCTTCCATCGTAAGCCGCGAACTCGGCATTCCGTGTATCGTAGGCACCAAGAGCCGCGGCGAAGCTGCCACCACTACCGTGCCTGACGGCATCGACGTAACTGTTGACGCAACCCACGGCGTTGTATACGAAGGCATCCTTGAAGAAAAGAAACCGGAAGCACAGGCTCAGGCAGTTGCGCCGGTTGCCGAATACTTCCCGCCGACCGGTACCAAGATTTACATGAACCTTGGTGACCCGGACCTTGCCGAAAAATATTCCGCACTTCCGTGCGACGGCATCGGCCTGATGCGTGAAGAATTCATCTGGACCACTTATATCCACGAACATCCGCTGTATCTCATCAAAACCGGCCATCCGGAAAAAGTTGTTGACCAGCTTGCAGAAGGTATCCGTCAGGTATGCCAGGCAATGGCACCGCGTCCGGTAACCCTGCGCTTCAGCGACTTTAAATCCAGCGAATACCGCGACCTTAAAGGCGGCGACGAATTCGAGCCGTATGAACCTTCAGCACTGCTCGGCTGGCGCGGCGCTTCCCGCTACTACGACCCGAAATATGTAGAAGCATTCAAGCTGGAATGCCAGGCTGTACGCAAAGTGCGCGAAGAATTCGGTTTGAAAAACCTTAACGTAATGATTCCGTTCTGCCGCAACGTGGAAGAAGCTGAAAAAGTAACCGCCATTATGGCAGGCGAAGGTCTTGTACGCGGCAAAGACTTTAAAGTATGGCTGATGGCTGAAATTCCGTCCAACATTATTTTGGCAGACCAGTTTAACAAATTTGTTGACGGCTATTCCATCGGCTCCAACGACCTGACGATGCTGATTCTGGGCTGCGACCGCGACAACGATACCGTATCCCATATTTATGACGAACGCAATCTGGCAGTACGCCGTGCAATCCGCCACCTCATCGAAGTTGCGCACAAAGACGGCAAAACCGTTTCCATCTGCGGCCAGGCACCGAGCGTATATCCGGAATTCTGCGAATTCCTCATCAAGAGCGGCATCGACAGCATGTCCGTTAACCCGGATACCGTTAAATTTACCAAAAAACTGGCAGCGCAGATTGAACAGCGCATTATGCTGGACGCACTTACCGGCAGAGGCCGCGCCGAAAGCGAAAACCTTGACTGGTAAGATATGGTAGAAGTGAATAGGTTATAACCTGCAATAAACCGGAACTGCTTTAAGCGGTTCCGGTTTTTATAAATAATATAAAAATTTGCCGTAAACGTTAAAATAACCCCTTGTATACTTTTAGCGTGCGTTGACTTTGCACGCTAATTTTTATATAATTTTGTTATGCGTTGTACCTATTTTAAAGGAGCGATTGTTTAAGATGAAGTATATGACTGGCAACGAAATCCGTGCAAAATTTTTAAAGTTTTTTGAAGACAGAGGCCATCTCATTCTGCCGAGCGCTTCGCTCATTCCGCAGGATGACCCGACCCTGCTCTTAATCGGCGCAGGCATGGCGCCTTTTAAACCGTTTTTTACCGGCAAGATGAAACCGCCTTCTCCGCGTATCACCACCTGCCAAAAATGTGTGCGCACCGGCGATATTGAAAACGTAGGCCGTACTGCGCGCCACCATACTTATTTTGAAATGTTGGGCGATTTTTCCTTCGGCGATTATTTTAAAAAGGAAATTATCCCATGGAGCTGGGAGTTTTTGACCAAAGAGCTGGAACTGCCTGCTGATAAACTTTGGGTAACCATTTACCCGGACGACGATGAAGCTTATGAAATCTGGCATAATGTTGTGGGCGTGCCCGATGAACGCATTGTGCGCCTTGAAGAAAACTTCTGGGAAACCGGCAGCGGTCCGTGCGGACCGGACAGCGAAATCCACATCGACATGGGCGAAGAACGCGGCTGCGGCAAACCGGATTGCAAACCGGGCTGTGACTGCGACAGATTCCTCGAAATCTGGAACCTGGTATTTACCCAGTATGACCAGCATGACGACGGCACTTACACCCCGCTGGCAAATAAAAACATTGATACCGGCGCAGGTCTTGAACGTCTTGCTTCCGTTTTGCAGGGCAAACCTTCCAACTTTGAAACCGATTTGATTTTCCCGATTATTGAACATGCGGCCAAAGTTGCCGGTGTTGAATACGGCAAGGATAAAAAGACCGATGTATCCTTAAAGGTTATTGCTGACCATGTACGCAGCATTACCTTTATGATTGCCGACGGCGTGCTGCCTTCCAACGAAGGCCGCGGTTACGTACTGCGCCGCGTGCTGCGCCGTGCTATCCGCCATGCGCGTTTGATTGGCATTGAAGACAAGTTCCTGTGCGATGCGGTTGACGTTGTTATTGATATGTTCAAAGAGCCGTATCCGTACCTTGTTGAAAAAACCAATTTCCTGCACAAGGTTGTCGATATGGAAGAAACCAGCTTCCTGCGTACTCTGCGTCAGGGTACTGACCTGCTGAATGAAGAAATTGCCAAATTAAAGGCAGAAAATAAAACCGTGCTGGACGGCGCGACCGCTTTCCGCTTAAGCGATACCTTCGGCTTCCCGCGTGAACTGACTGCCGAAATCCTTGAAGAAGAAGGCATGACGCTGGACGAAAAAGGCTTTAACGAAGCACTGGAAGTACAGCGCAAAATGGCGCGCGACGCCCGCGACGATAAGACCGGACGCCCGGTTATTTACAACACCCGAAGCATTGACCTTGCTTCCCTGAAGGTTGACGAAGGCGCAGAGGGCGGCAAAATTGTTGCCATGTACCCGGCGTACGACGCACAGCCTGTTGATAGCATGGAGGACGGCAAAAAAGCAGCAGTTATCTGCGATGTTACCGCGTTCCACGCTGAAGGCGGCGGACAGCTTGGCGATACCGGCCGCATTATTGCCCCTGCCGGCGTAATGCAGGTTGAAATTACCAAAAAACTGCCGGACGGCGCTACCATTATGATTGGTACCGTGCTGGAAGGCACTGTTGCCGTTGGCGACGAAGTTAAATTTGAAATTGAACGCGCGCGCAAAAACGATATTGCCCGCAACCATACTGCAACCCACCTGCTGCATGCAGCGCTGAAACTTGTTCTGGGCGACCATGTAAACCAGGCAGGCAGCTATGTCGGACCGGACCGTCTGCGTTTCGACTTCTCGCATTTCTCCCCGGTAACGGAAGAAGAACTGCGCAAAGTTGAAGAAATCGTTAACGAGCAGATTCTGACTGCGAAAGACGTAACCATTGAAGAACTGCCGATTGACGAAGCTAAAAAACGCGGCGCTGTTGCCCTGTTCGGCGAAAAATATGGCAGCATTGTACGTGTTGTAACTGTGCCGGGTTATTCCATGGAATTCTGCGGCGGCGTGCATGTTAAAAACACCGCACAAATCGGTATGTTTAAAATTCTGTCCGAATCCAGCACCGGCGCAGGCGTACGCCGCATTGAGGCTGTAACCGGCCACGGCGCGCTGGCTTATGTGCGTGAGATGGAGGACATGGTTAAAACTGCAGCGGCAGGCCTTAAATGCCGCAGCAACGACCTTTGCGCACGCATTTGCGCATTGCAGTCCGACTACAAAGCTGCCGAGCAGAAAATCGGCGAGCTGGAAGGCCAGATTGCTAAAGCACAGGTCAGCGGCGCGGCAGACTGCGTTTGCGATATTAAAGGCGTATCCGCACTGGTACAGAAGGTCAGCGCAGGCGACGTTGAAGCACTGCGTAACCTGGGCGACCAGATGCGCGACAAAGTTGGTGGCGTAGTAGTGCTGGCTGACGTTGTCGGCGACAACAAAATCAACATTCTGGCTATGGCAACCAAAGACGCTGTTGCCAAAGGCATCCACGCCGGGCAGATTGTTAAGGAAGTTGCCAAAATCTGCGGCGGCGGTGGTGGCGGACGCCCGGATATGGCTCAGGCCGGCGGCAAGGACGCAGCAAAACTTGACGAAGCTTTGCAGGTTGCGCTGAAGGTTATCGAAGCACAGATTAAATAATTCACAAATTAGTAACGGCTGGGTGGCAAAGCCCGGCCGTTTCTTTCTATTATTTTGCGTTAAGGTGTGTTAAAATAAGATAAAAGATGTTTGAGGAGGAAAGATTATGGGAATCTCAAGCGAAACCATGATGTTTAAACGTAGTGAAGATAAAAAGAATGCGGCGCAGACTATCCGCGAGGTATACGCTGCGCTGGAAGAAAAGGGCTATAACCCGGTTGACCAGCTGGTTGGCTATCTGTTAAGCGGCGACCCGACTTATATTACCAGCCATAAGGATTCGCGCACCAAGCTGCGCCGTTTTGAACGCTATGAACTTTTGGAAGAACTGGTAAAAAGCTATCTTGCCTCGGCGGCGAAAAAATAAGGTGAACGCATGAGGACAATGGCACTTGACGTCGGTACGCGCACGATTGGCGTGGCGACGAGCGATTTGCTGGGCATGATTGCCGGCGGTGTGGAAACAATCCACCGCACCAGCGAGGAAAAGGATTTTGCCCGCATCGGTGAGCTGATTGAGGAGCACGAGGTAGATACTATCGTAGTGGGCTACCCCAAAAACATGAACGGCACTATCGGCGAGCGCGCGCAGATTAGCGAGGCTTTTGCCAATGAGCTGCGCCACCGTTTTGATGACATTAAGGTAGTGTTGTGGGACGAGCGACTTTCTACCGTGGCGGCGCAGAATGTGTTGATTGACGCCGATATGAGCCGCAAAAAACGCAAAAAAATTATTGACATGATGGCGGCTGTGGTAATTTTGCAGAACTATCTGGACAGCCGCCGTTAAGACGGCAGCGGGGTGATATGATGTTGCAGAGAAAACATAAAATAGCCGGCGGCGTCGTTGCCGTGCTGGTAATTTTGGGTACGCTGGCCGTGCATGTGGCAGGCAACAAGGCAGCAGGCTTTGTAAACGAAATGGCTGACCGCCAGACCGTTTTGCAGGGCAAACTGCAAATCGGGCATTTTAACGCCAGCGTATCAGGCAACGTGGTTTTTCAAAACGTGGTGTGGACTGCGCCTGACGGCAAAACGCTGGCCGAAGTGCCTGAGATGAATATATCGGCTAACCTGTTTGATATTGTCAAAGGGTCGTTCGGTATCAATTCCATCAACAGCATTACCATTGAAAAGCCTAAATTTGCGGTGGCTTACACCGATAAAGACGGACTTGATATTATTAACTACATCAATTTTTCCAGGGAAGAAGACGACAAGCCGACTGAGTTCCGCGGCATGGTAGAGATTGAAGAAGGCGCGCTGGCGCTGGATATGAACGGGCAGAAGCTTGATTTTGACAGCGTGCAGATGCAGGCTAATTTAAAGGAATTTCCGTCCATTAATTTTACCTTGCAGGGCAAAAACGGCGACGCTGATTTAATTGGCAGCATTGATAAAAAGTATGACGATGTGAATATCGGCGCGGAAGTTAAAAATTTGCAGATAACCGAGCTGATGAAGGTTCTGCCGTCCTTCGGCGATTTGAAGATTACCGGCGGCGTTATTAACGGCGCTAAACTGACGAGCAGCCTGCACGACGCCAAATGGAAGCTGAACCTTGACGGCAGCCTTGCAGGCGTAGCGGCGCAGGTGCTTGGCTATAACATCAGCGACGGCGGCGGCAGCTTTGCCATTGACAACGACGCAGCTACCTTTACCGGTGTAAGCGGCAAGGTGGAAGGGCAGGACGTAAACATGGACGGCAAAATAATCTTTCAGGATTTGGGCATGCCTACCTATGATTTGAACGTAGCAGCGCCTGCCTTCCGTGTGGATGCGGTAAGCCCCGGCCTTGGCATTACGGACAGCGTAAACATTAGCGGCAAGGTAACAGGCCCGATTGACGAGCCTGTAATTAACGGCAGCTTTACCATGGATAAACTGGAGGTTGCGCCGCTGGTTGCAACAGGCATTAACGGCAATTACAACTATACTGACGGCCTTGTAACCTTAACCAACACCTATGCCAATGTTTACAGCGGCACGCTTGGCGTAAGCGGCACGGTGGAAGCGGCAACCAAAAACTTTGCGCTGCACCTTTCCGGCAGCGGCATGGACAGCACTGCCGTAACGGAAACGCAAATCAGCGGCCCGTTATCTTTTGAAGCCGACGCAAACGGCACCGGCAGTGCGGACAGCGCTGTGGCAAGCGGCACGTTTACCATCGCGCCCGGCAATTTTGCAGGCGTTCCGTTTAATTCGCTGGCAGGCAATTTCAGCCGCGCAAACGGCGTGATGACGTTCTCCAACATCAGCATCGGCACACCGCTGGGCAGCTTTACCAGCAACGCTGTGATGAACAGTAACGGCAAAATTACTTTTGATAAGATGAGCGAAGTCAGCCTGAACCTTCCGACGAAGGAAGAAGTGCGCGAAAACGTACGCCGGCAGGTAGGCGGTGCTGTTAAACAGGGGCTTGGCAAACTGTTTGGCAGATAAAACAAAAAATAGCGGCGTCCGGCGTTTGTGCCGGGCGCTGTTTTAATATTAACGCCAAAATTAACAGCTTGTTTGGTTGACAGCTTGCTATATGATAAGATAAAATAAAGCTGATTAACCTTGAATATTAGGAAAGAGGTGCACTAATGGAAGACAACAAAGATTTTGAGCTTGAGCATGACCATATCGACGAAGAAGAAATCGTAGTATTTACCGACGAAGACGGCAACGAAATGTATTTCCGCGAGGAAATGGTAATCCCCGTGGGCGAAAAAAGCTTTGCCGTGCTTTGCGCGCTTGACGTTGACGACTGCGAATGCGGCGATGAAGAATGCCATTGCCACGATGAGGAGGACGATGACGACGATAACGTGGTTATTGCCCGCATCGACTTTGACGAAGACGGCAACGAAACTTATCTTGCCCCGACCGACGAGGAATTTGAAGAAGTTAAAGCAGCTTACGAAAAACTCGTTGAAGAATGGGACGAAGAATAATAACCAACCTGCCGGGCCTTGTGTCCGGCATTTTTTAAGTACAACAGTTTAGGGGCAGTAATATATGAGAAAACTATTGCCGTTTATTTTGAGCGCGGTGCTGGTGGTTTTTGTGGCGGCGTACTGGGTGCTGAACTATACCGGCAACAACGCCGATTTAGCCGACGGCAGAACCTGCGTGATAACGGTCGAAAACGGCATGACGGCGGCGGATATCGCCAACATGCTGCATAAGGAAAAACTGATTAAACGCCCTGAAAGCTTCCGCCTTGAGGCGCGTTTTATGGGGCTGGAGGGTAAGCTTCAGGCCGGTAAGTACGAAATTGAAGCCGGTAAATCCAACAGCGAAATTATTGATATCCTTGCGCGCGGGCAGGTTAAAACCGTAAGCTTTACCGTGCCGGAAGGCTACACCGTAAATAAAATTGCTGCCAAGCTGGCGGCAGAAGGCCTTGGCGACGCCGAAAAATTTAAGGAAGCGGCGCGCAACTACACGCCTTACAAATATATGGAAACCAACAATCAGGACGTTATTTACAAGGCAGAGGGCTTTATTTACCCTTCAACGTACCTTTTTACCGACGGCATGACGGAAAAAGACATGCTGGCAACGATGGTTAAGGAGTTCAACACACAGATTAACCATGAAAAAATCGGCGACGCGGCTGAAAAAGCCGATATGCAGCTGCGCGATATTGTTACCATTGCTTCGATGGTAGAGCTGGAAGCTGTTTTTAAAGAGGAACAGCCGCGCATTGCCGGCGTATTTTTGCGCCGCCTGCAAATTTATATGCCGATACAGTCCGACACCACCATTCAGTACATTTTGGGCGCGCAGAAGGAAGATATTACCTTCGCCGATACGGAAATCCAAAACCCGTACAACACCTACGTCAACGCCGGTTTGCCGCCGGGACCTATTGGCAGCCCGAGTCTGGATGCCATTAAGGCTGTGCTGAATCCGGAACAGACGGATTATTTGTATTTTGTGGCCGATAAGGACGGGCATCACCGCTTTACGCGCACCTACGAGGAACACTTGCAGGAAATTGAAAACATCCACGGCCCGCAGTAAGGAAGGAACATGACGGAAAAACTAATTAAGCCGGAGCTTTTGGCACCGGCAGGCAATATGGAAAAGTGCAAAATGGCACTGCGTTACGGTGCGGATGCCGTCTACCTGGGCGGCAAAATGTTTGGCCTGCGCGCCTTTGCCAACAATTTTGAACTTGACGAAATTAAAGAGGCGTGCGATTTTGCGCACAGCCTCGGCAAAAAGGTTTATGTAACCGTAAATATTTTTGCGCATAACAGCGATATCGAAAAGCTGCCGGAATATTTGCTTGGTTTGCAAAAAGCCGGTGCGGACGCGCTTTTAATCAGCGATTTGGGCGTATGGAGCGTTGCCCGCCGCGTAGTGCCCGATATGCCGCTGCATGTCAGCACGCAGGCTAACACAACCAACTGGGCATCCGTGCAGGCGTGGCAGGCTTTAGGTGCGGAGCGCGTTGTACTGGCGCGCGAGCTTTCGCTGAAAGAGATTGAAGAAATCGGTGCTAAAGCCGAAGTTGAGCTGGAAGCCTTTGTGCATGGCGCAATGTGCATATCGTACAGCGGGCGCTGTTTGTTGAGCAGCTATTTAACCGGGCGTGACGGCAACCGCGGCGCGTGTGCGCAGGCCTGCCGCTGGGAATATACCCTGCACGAAAAGAACCGCCCCGGCGAAAGCTACGACCTTGAAGAAGACGAGCACGGCACCTATGTGATGAACAGCAAGGATTTGTGCCTGCTGGCGCGCATACCGCAGCTTGTTAAGGCAGGTGTTTGCAGTTTAAAAATTGAAGGCCGCATGAAAAGCGTGCATTACGTGGCAACCGTGGTCAGCGTGTACCGCAAGGCCATCGACGCCTTTATGGCAGACCCCGAAGGCTACAAGGTGCAGCCCGAGTGGCTGGAGGAACTGAACAAAGTATCGCACCGCCCGTATACCGAAGGCTTTGCTTTTGGCACGCCCGGCGCGGATGCGCAGGTTTACACCACCAGCAGCTACGAGCAGACGCACGACTTTGTCGGCATTGTTTTAAGCTACGATAAAGAAAAGAAACAGGCACTTATTGAGCAGCGCAACAACGTAAAAAACGGCGAAGAACTGGAACTGCTGATGCCGGACGGCACTTTAATGCCGCTGGCACTGGCGGATATGGCGGACGAAGAAGGCTCGCCGATAGACTGCGCACCGCACGCACGCCAGCATTTTTATATCAGCTGCGGCACGGAGCTTTTGCCCGATTCGCTGCTGCGGAGGAAAATTTTATGAGCGATGACCGAAGTATAATATATGTGCGCGTCGCGCCGGAGCGCATTGCCGACGTGAACTGGATTATGGAAGGCTACGAGCATCTGGCGCTTGTAACCACCGTAGACCCGGCTGATGGCGTGGTTAAGCTTCTGGGCACGCCCGATACCTACAACGACGTAATGGAAATAATTGAAAACATGCCCTTCCAGACAGAAGTTTTGGAAGCAGAACCGGCATAAACAAAACCCCGTGCCTTGGCGCGGGGTTTTTGCTTGCGTGGATATACAGTCTTAGCGGCGTTGTGTTATAATAAAAATATATAAATTTTAATTTTTTTAACCGGTAGAGGTAAAGATTATGAAAACCAACAAAACGCTGATGCTGGCGGTAACATTAAGCCTTTTTGCAATGCAGCCTTACAATGCTTTTGCCGCTAACGCGGATAGCTTCAGGACAGATGAATATAAAAACATAGGCGAAAATGTGCTTGATTTAATAAACGCCGCCGATGCTTATGCGCAGGGTTACACAGGTAAAGGCGTAACGGTTGGCGTGACTGATGTAAGTGTTGTTAATTTTGCACATCCGGAATTTGCCGGTAAGGATAACAATACAGTAGTGCATGATGTTTTAAACGGCAATTATGGTAATTTAACATGGAGCAATCTTAATCATGCTACACATGTAGCAGGTATTGTTGCCGCTAATAAAGACGGAGCAGGTATGCACGGCGTTGCTTTTAATGCCGGTATTGCCAGCAGTTCTGCAGCAGCGTTGTATGACCAGGTGAACAGCCCGTATGAAGCTCCTGGGTTTTCAACGGCAATATCAATGTATGATTATTATTTAACAAATCCGGATATAAAAATTATTAATAATTCGTGGGGTAGTCCCGGGGTTCATATTTCTACTATTCAAAATGAAAATGATTTTTATGATTCGCAAAGTGGAGCAGCAAATGATGATGGTTTGAAAGCAATGGGAAAGGCAGTGCACAATGATAAGTTATTGGTATTTTGTGCAATGAATGAAGGTAATTTGACCGCAACAGGCCAATCGGATTTGGATATTTTAACAGGTGATAAAGCATTTAACGATAATATTATTACGGTTACCGCAGCAAAAGCAAACAGCTTTACTAAAAACGAAAATGGCGGCTTTGATGTCAAAAGTGATGCAATAGCTATCTTCTCTAACCTTGCCATGTATAACGAAGATACATCTTTAAGCGCGCCTGGGTGGGATATAACTTCCGCTTATGCGGATTTTGAAAACCGGGAAGATTACTATGGTGATTACTTTACAGGCTCCAGAACATCGCAGGCAGCGCCAATCGTTAGTGGCGTGGGGGCGTTAGTGCAGCAGGCATTTCCGTATTTGGGCGGCAAACAGATTGGCGATGTGCTTTTAAGTACGGCTAATAATGATATTACTAATACTAATGGCTATTTTGTAAATAATCGTTGTGAATATGATAGAAATGGAATTTTAAATGATTATTACAATATTTTAATTACGGGTAAAAATAGTAATTTAAATAAAGAAGGCTATATAGAAGGCTGGAGTGAGTTGTATGATTATTTTAAAAATAATAAAGAAACTGTGGTAGAACGCATATTGTATGGCGTTGAAGAAGATTGGGAAAAATATTTTGGTGAAAATGGAAGTATAAAATCAGCGGAAGATTTTGAAAATCAATATAAAGATGTTATTGGTGCAAAGCCTAATATAAACATTTACAACAACGTCCCGTTAGATGTCATATTCGGTCAGGGCATTGTCGATGCGGGCAAGGTTGTAAAAGGCTTGGGAGCAATTAACGTACGCCGTTTGGATAGCAGTGATATAAGCGATAAATATACCGTTACAGGTGAAGGCAAAACTGGGCAGGCATTATATAAAGTCGATACGCAGGGGTATAACTCCGTTTGGAGCAACGATATATCCGAAATCCGTGCCGGGTACATTGCCGAAAATCCGCTTGGTGATACTCATACAGCTTTTGACGGCGCAGACAGCGACATAAAAGATTTGCACGACCGTTGGGTATTTTATAAAACCAACAAATTCGATGAATCCGGCGAAAACTGGATGACGGAATATTATATGGAACAGTATAACAAACAGGTTGCACAATCTGGACTTGCCGGTTTGCATGCAGGCTTGTATAAAACCGGCGAAGGTGTTTTGTCTTTAACAGGCAATAACACCTACAAAGGCGCAAGCATTGCGGCGGGCGGCATTTTGCAGATTGACGGCAGCGTGGCAGGCGATGCTTACAGTGAAGGCATAGGTACAATCGCAGGTAGCGGCACAATAAACGGCAGTTTATATAACTGCGGCGCAGTGCAGGCGGGCAGCTGGGGTGTAGTGACTGATGAAGAAGGCAGTGTACTTAATTTAAAAGTGAACGGTAAGTTTGAAGGTGATGGCGTTATTGCCGTTAATACGGATGGCAAGTATTATGCCGTTATTAATGTTGGCGAATCTGCCGATGTAAGCAAAATGAGCCTTAAAGCTGCTGAATTTGCTGCGCCGGAAGTAACAGGGACATTTTTAACTTCTAATAATGTTATAACTGTTGGTAATTTTAATACTGATTTCAGTGGTTTGCTGAACAGTAAAGTTGAAAATAATGGCAAAGGTTTAACACTCACAACATCTGTAAACAACAATGCCGGTATAACTGGTGACCGTTTTAACGCCATCAATAGTTTGTATGATAATTTAAGCGCAGACGAACAGCAGGAAATGTACCGCCTGTATGCTTTGGATGATAACGAACTGCGCGGGGCAATGCAAAACATCAGCGCTAGCGAAGGCATGCACCTTGAACTTGCGCGCGACGCCATGCAGAACCGCGACGTGCGGCAGGCGGTAACGTGCCAGCAGCATTTGGAGCGCGACGAAGCGTTTTGGGCAATTAGCGGCAAAAGCTGGGGCGATACTGATTACGGCGTAAACCGTCACAGTTTTAATCTTACGCTGGGGCGCGATTTTTACAACGATGACGACGCTTACGCAGGCGTGCTGTTTGCTTATAGTGATAACAGCGTATACGGCAACAATGCCGAAGGCGAATATGATAACTATACCGTTGCCTTGTACGGCAGCACTAAAAACAAACCCGGCACTGTAACGGGCTATGTAAGCTACGGCGTGCAGGATAACGAAATTACAAGACATCTTGGCGGCGCTTTCAGCCACAGCGGCTTAAGCACAAAGGCAGAAAGTGATTACGACAGCAGCGTTATCGGCGTGGGCGCAAAATACGCTTACGATTTGCACTACGGCAAAGAAGGCTGGCATTTAAGCCCGTTTGCCGCATTGGATTATGCGCAATACAAGCAGGACAGCTTTACTGAGCGCGGCAGCGTATTCGGCGTGCATAGCAGCGGCTTCAGTGATAACTATTTAACCGGCGAGCTTGGCCTTGCGCTGGACAGGCAGGATAATAACGGCAAATACGGATTCAGCCTTGCCTATAAACGCATTCTGGACGGCGATGTGCAGAATACGTACTTTGCTTTTGCCAAAGGCGGCACAGGCTTTGGCGTATCAAATATGGACGGCAGCAAAAACCATATCGTCGCTGCGGCCTATATCGGCACAAAGCTGAGCGATAAATGGGAAATCGGCGGAAGCCTTGAGCATGACTGGAGCAGTGCAAGCCGCTATTTAAGCGCAGCCGTGCAGCTTAATTATTATTTTTAACGGGTAATTTTGCGTGCAAATAGTGACATCCTGCGCGGTTTATGTTAAAATATAATGGTATTATTGTTTAATGAAGGAATGGTGGGATACAAATGATGCAGTGTTTAGGCAGGTTTTTAAGCCTGATGGCAAAAAACGGCATGGACTGCGTTATTGTGAAGGATATTCCCACAATCCGCTATCTGTCCGGCTTCCGCGGCGACAGCAGCTTGCTTTACGTTGACGCGAAAAGCACCGTTTTAATAACGGACGGGCGTTATACCACGCAGGCGAATGACGAGGTGCAGAATTACTGCCGCGTGCTGACCTATACGGATAATATTTGGCAGGCAGCGGCTGAACTTGCGTCGGCGCATACAAAAATCGGCTTTGACGGTGCTGCTTACAGCTACAACGATTACGAGAGCCTGAAAGAAGCTTTGCCCGGCAAGGAGCTTTTGAACATTGATTTGAAGTACCTGCGCATGGTGAAGGACGAGCGCGAGCTGAACCTGATGTGGAAAGCCTTTAAAATTGCCGACCAGGCATTTTTGAAGCTACTGCCTGAAATTAAGCCCGGCATGACGGAAAAATCACTTGCCGCAAGGCTTGAATATTACATGAGCAGCATGGGCAGCGAAAAACCTTCGTTTGATACCATTATCGCCTCCGGCGCACGCAGCGCGCTGCCGCATGGCATGGCCAGCGATAAGCAGATTGAAGTAGGCGATTTTATTACTTTTGATTTTGGTGCTGTGTATGACGGCTACCATTCCGATATGACGAGAACGGTAGTTCTGGGCATGGCAAATTCGTGGCACAAAGAAATTTATACCATTGTGGAAGAAGCGCAGTGGCGTGGCCTGAAAGCTGCAAAACCCGGTATGACCGGCGCGGAGCTGGACGCGATTGTGAGGGATTATATAACCTCGCGCGGCTACGGTGAAAATTATGTGCATGGTCTTGGGCACGGTGTGGGGCTTGAAATTCACGAGATGCCCAATATTAACAAACGCGGTACTGACGTGGTGCTGGAAAGCGGCATGACGTTCAGCATAGAACCAGGTATTTACATTCCCGGCAAGGGCGGTGTACGTATCGAAGACACGGTTGTATTGACGGATGACGGCGCGAAAGTGCTGTGCGGCGTTAAAAAGCAACTGATGGAAATTGTTTAATTTTAAATAAACAGGAGGAGCATTTATGATTTCAACCAACGAATTTAAAACCAACGTAACTGTTACCATCGATGGCGACGCATGGCAGGTTGTAGAGTTCCAGCATGTAAAACCGGGTAAAGGCGCAGCTTTTGTCCGTGCTAAAATGCGCAACCTTTGCACCGGCGCTGTTGTAGAGCGTACCTTCAATGCCGGCGAACGTATGCCGAAAGCACACATCGACCGCCGTGCAATGCAGTACCTGTATGAATCCGACGGTATGTATGTATTCATGGACAACGAAACCTATGAACAGTCCGAACTGACCAAAGAACAGCTCGGCAATGCTATCAACTTCCTGAAAGAAAACATGGAAGCTAAAATTATGATTTACAGCGGCCGCGTAATCGGCGTTGACCTGCCGAACACCGTTGAGCTGACTGTTGTTAAAACCGACCCGGGTATCCGCGGCGATACGGCTACCGGCGGCAGCAAACCCGCAACCATGGATACCGGCTATGTTGTTAAAGTGCCTCTGTTCATCAACGAAGGCGACGTACTCAACATCGATACCCGCACCGGCGAATACATTTCCCGTGCATAACTGAGCGCCAATAATAAGTTAAAAACACAAAGGGCTGAACGTAATGTTCAGTCCTTTTAATTTTCTCTGACGCCGCTAAACTTTTTTCAAGCCGTTGCGCGTAATGCGTTTTGCAATTTGACATAATTAAATGTATAATATAAACTATCAAAGTGTTTGTAAATAAAGGAGTAAATATGCAGGGTTTAATCAGCAGCGTTAAGCACGGCAGCCTTGCCGAAGCCGCAGGCATTAAAGCGGGCGAAAGCCTGCTTGCGGTTAACGGCAGCAGCTTGCGCGATATTATAGATTTAAGCTTTTTGCTGGCAGACGAGCAGGTTGTGCTTAAACTTGCCGGTGCTGACGGCACGGAACGCGAAATTACGATTGATAAAAGAATAGACGAAGATTTGGGTCTGGAGTTTGAAAGCGCCGTTTTTGACAAGGTAACTACCTGCTACAACAAATGCGTTTTCTGCTTTGTGGACCAGATGATACCTGGTATGCGCAAGGGGCTTTACGTGCGCGACGACGATTACCGCCTGTCGTTTTTGTATGGCAACTTCATCACACTTACCAACATGAAGGACGAGGATTTTGAGCGCATAATCCAAACGCACATGTCACCGCTGTATGTTTCCGTACACGCTACCGACCCTGAAGTGCGCTGCGCCATGATGAATAACCGTTTTGCCGGTGAACTGATGGACAAGCTGAAACGCCTGTTTGACGCCGGTATTACCGTGCACACGCAAATTGTGTGCTGCCCCGGTTACAATGACGGCGATGTTTTAAAACGCACTTACGCCGATTTGCGTGCGTTGGCGCCTATGGTGGAAACCATGGCGATTGTGCCCGTCGGTTTAACCAAAAACCGCGCGCATTTAACGCCGCTGCGCCTGTTTACGCCGGAAGAAGCGCGCGAAATTGTCACAACGGTAACCGAATGGCAGCAGGAATGCCGCCAAAGCCTTGGTAAATCGTTTGTGTACCTTGGCGACGAGTTTTACATTTTAGCCGGTATGCCGCTGCCGCAGGCAGATTGGTACGACGGTTTTCCGCAGCTGGAAAACGGCATCGGCCTGAGCCGCAACTTTTTGGAGGAGTGGCAGGAAGCCAATAAAATTGCGCCGGTTAAGGGTGAAGTAAACAGCGTTATCCCCGTGGGGACGAGCGCTTTTAAGGTTTTGCAGCCGCTAATTGAAGATTTTAACGCTAAAACAGGTATGCAGCACAGGCTGATTGGCGTAGAAAACGAATTTTTCGGCAACACCGTTAATGTAACGGGCCTTTTGTGCGGCAGCGATATTTTAAATGCCGTTAAGGGCGCAGAGAGTATTATTCTGCCGGAGGTTGTGCTGAACAGCGACGATTTGTTCCTTGACGATATGAGCTATGCAGAGTTTTGCAAAGCCGCCGGTGTGCCGGTATACCGTGCTGCTGCGGCAGGCGATTTGTACAAACTGCTGCAAAGATAGGTGAAATTTATGCAGGGTTATGGTAAAATTCAGGTTTATACGGGCGACGGCAAGGGCAAAACCAGCGCCGCTTTGGGCGTTGCCTTCCGCGCATGCGCACGCGGTGCAAAGGTTTTAATGCTGGCCTTTTTAAAGGACGACCCTGAATACAGCGAAGCCATCGGCGCACATCTTTTGCCGGGCTTTACGCTGAAACAGGTCGGCCGCGACACTTTTGTAAACTTCAAAAACCCCGATAAGATAGATCTGGATATGGCGCGCGCAGGCTGGGAGCAGGCTAAAGAAGCTATCGCAGAGCAGCAGGCTGACGTTATTATCCTTGACGAAATTAATATTGTATTACAGACAGGCATGCTGCCGGTGGATGAAGTGGTTGGTTTCTTATCCGCGCACAAGGGCGGGGCAGAGGTTATCTGCACCGGGCGCGGAGCACCGCAGGAGCTTTACGCCATAGCCGACCTTGTAACGGATATGCGGGAAGTTAAGCACTATTTCCATTTGGGGGTTGCCTCCAGAGCAGGTATAGATTTTTAGAGAGCGAGGTTAAGATATGAGTAAACCGATAGTTGCCATTGTTGGCAGGCCTAATGTGGGCAAATCGACCTTATTTAATATTTTTGCAAACAGCCGCATCTCCATTGTTGAGGATACGCCGGGTGTTACGCGCGACCGCCTTTACGCCGAGGGCGACTGGCTGGACAATCAGTTTATGATGGTTGATACCGGCGGTATTGAGATTATGAACAGCGATGCGATTGCCGTTTCTATCCGCCAGCAGGCGGAAATTGCCATTAAAGAGGCGGATGTTATTTTGTTTGTGTGTGACGCGCGCAGCGGCATTGTGCAGGAGGACAGCGACGTTGCCAAAATTCTGCGCAAAAGCGGCAAGCCGATTGTGCTGGCGGTAAACAAGGCCGATTCGCCGAAGCAGGAATTGAACGTATACGAATTTTATAACTTAGGTTTGGGCGAACCGTTCCCGATTTCAGCAGCTAACCATTTGGGCATCGGCGACCTTTTGGACGCCGTTGTGGCGAAATTCCCCAAAAACAAGGCGGGTATGTTTGACAACGACGAGGACCAGATTAAGGTTGCGCTTATCGGCCGCCCGAATGTAGGCAAGTCTTCCATTTTTAACACGCTGGTAGGGCAGGAGCGCAGCATTGTCAGCGACGTTGCCGGTACTACGCGCGACGCTATCGACACGCCGGTTGTGCGCAACGGGCAGAAGTACCTGTTCATCGACACCGCAGGCATGCGCCGCAAGGGCAAAATTGACGAGCCGATTGAAAAATACAGCATTATCCGCAGTCTGCGCGCCGTGGACCGCAGCGACGTGGTGCTGATGGTTATCGACGCTGTGGACGGCGTTACCGAGCAGGACAAAAAAATTGCCGGTTACGCGCATGAAGCAGGCAAGGGCATTGTTATCGTCGTAAATAAATGGGATATTTACGAAAAGGACGAGAACAGCACTCTGCGCTATACCGAAAATCTGCGCAAAGAGCTGATTTTTATGCAGTACGCACCGGTGGTGTTTGTATCGGCGCTTACCAAGCAGCGTATCCACCGCCTGCCGGAGGTTATCAACTACGTTGCCGAGCAGAACGCAATGCGCGTGGCAACCAGCGTTTTGAACCAGGTTATTGCCGACGCCGTTGCGGTTAATCCGCCGCCGACGGATAAAGGCCAGCGCCTGAAAATTTTGTACGCTACGCAGGTTAAAATTAAACCGCCGACGTTTGTTATTTTTGTTAATGAGCCGGAAATCATGCATTTTTCCTATCAGCGTTATCTGGAAAACAAACTGCGTGAAGCGTTCGGCTTTGAAGGTACGCCGCTGACGATGATAATCCGCGGCAAAAAAGAGGACGAATAGAGGCTGGATAGATGGATATGATGAATTTTGTTTTATGGTTTGCGGTCGGCTTCGTGTTCGGCTCCATACCTTCGGGGCTGTGGCTGGTTAAGGCCATCCATGGGATTGATATCCGCGAATACGGCAGCAAAAATATCGGCAGTACCAATGTTTTCCGCACGGTTGGCGGCAAAACGGCGGCGCTGGTGCTGATTTGCGACGCTGCTAAGGGCATTCTGGCAGTAATGCTGGCCGATATGATGAGCGGCGGCGATTTGTATGTTATGCTGTTTGCCGCTATCGGCGCGCTTTTGGGGCATAACTATTCGCTGTTCCTTGGCTTTAAGGGCGGGCGCGGTGTTGCAACCGGTCTGGGCTTACTCATCTTTTTCATGCCCAAAGTCAGCGGCATTTGCTTTCTGGTCTGGCTGGCAATCGTTCTGGCAACGCGCTATGTATCGCTGGGCAGCTGTGTGGGCGCTTTGTGCGCGCCGTGCCTTGCTGTGTACTTCGGCTATCCGCTGCCGGTAGTTATGTTTGCGGCGGTGGCAGCGGCGTTTGTCATCATCCGCCACAAGGATAACATTAAGCGTTTGCTGAACGGCACGGAAAGTAAAATCCGCCAGGGCAGCGCAAAAGACTTAAAGAAATAACAGAAGGACTTAAACAATAAACTATACGGCACATTCTGCCTTAACCGGCGGAATGTGTTTTATTTTTGAAATTTTAAGAAAATTTAAGCAAAATGACAAAAACATATGGCTTTTACCACGAAACAATGTTATAATAAATCTATGAGTATTACGAAAAAATTTTTTAAGGAGATGATTTCATGTCAGAAAAATCTACGTTCTATCTTGTAAGAGAAGAAATTCTGCCTGAAGCAATTAAAAAAACCATTAAGGTAAAAGAGATTTTGAAACGCGGAGAAATCAGAACCATTAACGAAGCTGTAGAAAAAATGGGCCTGAGCCGCAGCGCTTATTATAAATATAAAGATTACGTTTTCCCGTTCTATGAAGCAAGCAAGGAAAAAATCATTACCCTTTCGCTGCTTCTGGAACATAAACCGGGCGTGCTCAGCCGCGTGCTGAACACCGTTGCCGGCGACAGCGGCAGCATTATGACCATCAATCAGGGCATTCCGCTGCAGGGCGTTGCCAACACCACCATTTCTATCGAAACCAAAAACCTGACGGTTGACCTTGAAGCGCTGCTTGATAAACTGCGCATGATTGACGGCGTTAAACGCCTTGAGGTTCTGGGGCAGGTTTAATAAAAAGTTTTATTTAAGTTCGGGGGGAACATTTTGAAAGATTGCGTTAATATCGGACTCCTTGGCGTGGGCACCGTCGGCAGCGGCGTGCTGCACGTGCTGGAGGGAAATGCAGCCGAAATTGCCAAAAAAGCGGGCTGCAAAATAGAAATAAAAAAGATTTTGGTACGTAACAAGCAAAAAGCGGCGCAGCTTGGCAAAAAATACGCCGTTACTGATAGTTTTGAGGATATCGTAAACGACCCGGATATCGACATTATTGTTGAGCTTATCGGGCGCGAACATCCGGCGAAGGAATATATCGCCTCTGCGCTGGAGCACGGAAAAAATGTGGTAACCGCCAACAAGGACGTGCTGGCAAAATACGGCAAGGAGCTGTTCCCGCTGGCGGAAACGCACAACGTGGACTTTATGTTTGAAGGTGCTGTCGGCGGCGGCATACCTATTATCCGGCCGTTAAAATCGTGCCTGGCGGCAAACCGCATTACTTCCGTAATGGGCATTGTCAACGGTACTACCAACTATATGCTGACCAAAATGCTGCATGACAGCATGGATTATGACGATGTTCTGCGTGAGGCGCAGGAAAAAGGCTATGCCGAATCTGACCCGACGGCGGATGTTGGCGGTCTGGACGCTGCACGCAAGCTGGTTATTCTGGCTTCCATTGCGTTTAATACGCGCATCAGTCTGGACGACGTAATGGTATCCGGCATCGAAACCTTAAAGCTGTGCGATATTGATTACGCCAAGGAACTGGGCTATACCATTAAACTTTTGGCAGTTGCCAAGCATGACGACGAAAAAGGCATTACCGTATGCGTAAGGCCGACGATGCTGCCTACAAGCCATCCGCTGGCAGGCGTAAACGATGTTTACAACGCCGTGTTTGTTGAAGGCGATGCGCTGGGACAGGCTATGTTTATGGGCCGCGGCGCGGGCAGTTTGCCTACCGCAAGCGCCGTCTGCGGCGACATTATCGACGTGGCGCGCAACATGGTGCATAAATCCACCGGGCGCATTAACTGCACCTGCTTTGACGAGAAAAAACTGTGCAGGCTGGAAGATATGCTTTCGCCGTTTTATATCCGCCTGCATGCGGAAGACAGGCCGGGCGTGCTGGCAGCTATTGCCGCAGCCTTTGCCGCGCAGAATGTTGGCATTAAGACTCTGATTCAGAAACAATCGGTGGGCGACAAGGTGGCAGAACTTGTTTTGATTACCTACCATGTTTCGGAGCTTGCCATGCAGCTGGCGGTGCAGACTTTGAAAGGCCTGCCCGTTGTTAAAGATGTTTGCAGCGTCATCCATGTAGAAGACGACAGCGTGGAGTAAGGCTATGAAAACCCGTGTAAAGGTTATCGTGCCTGCAACCTCGGCCAACTGCGGGCCGGGGTTTGACGTTTTGGGCGCGGCCTGCAATTTATATAACGAATTTACCTACGAGCTTACCGAACGCGGCTTTGAGCTGGAAGTTACCGGCGAGGGCAGCGAGCGTTTGTATGCCAGCGGCAAAAATCTGGCGTTTTCGTCGTTCTTCCGTTTGTGGAACGAAATGACCGACCGCCGCTACACTGGTTTAAAAGTAACCATGCACAACCGCATACCGCTTTCACGCGGGCTTGGCAGCAGCAGCACCGCCATTGTGGCAGGGCTGATGGCGGCAAATTATTTAACCGGCAGCACGCTGACGAAAGAGCAGCTTGTAAACTATGCTACGGAAATTGAAGGGCACCCTGATAATGTGGCGCCCGCACTTTTGGGCGGCTTTACCGTAAGCTACATGGCGCATAACAAAGCCAACAGCCTGCGCTTTATACCGGCGCACGAGCTGCGCTTTATCGCCGCCGTGCCTTCCGAGCCGCTTTCAACCGCGCGTGCGCGTGAAGCGATACCGGAAACCGTCAGCCATAAGGACGCAGTGTTTAACGCCGGGCGCAGCGCGCTTCTGGTCAGCGCATTGCTGACGGGCGAATACAAATACCTGCCGGACGCATTGGAGGACAGGCTGCACCAGCCGTACCGCATGCCGCTCATCACAGGCACGCAGGCGGTGTTTAAGGCAGCCAAAAACGCCGGCGCTTACGGCGCGATAATCAGCGGCGCAGGCTCAACCTTAATGGCTTATGCAAGCCCGCAGGCCGACTGCGAAAAAATCGGCGCGGCGATGAAGCTGGCGTTTGAAAAAGCCGGGCAGCAGGCAGTGTACCATGTGTTAAAACTTGATACCGAAGGCGCGCGTGTTGTTGATAATTAGTGCTTGACATTTGCGTGTTAGTTGTTTATAATATTACTTGTGTTTCGGGGCGTGGCTCAGCTTGGTAGAGCGCTTCCTTGGGGTGGAAGAGGTCGTGGGTTCGAATCCCGCCGCTCCGACCATTTCCGAAACAGCAGCCTTTACGGGAAATCCCCGTGAAGGCTTTTTTATATCCTGAAGGAGTGTTATTATGATTCGCAGCGTAAAACTCGTCTGTGCTGAATGCGGCGAAAATTTTGTGCCGCAGGACGGCGTTTTGTATTACAAGGATAATTACATCAACAACACGGTAAAAGAGGCCAAATTCATCTGCCCGGCGTGCATAAAAAAATGGCACGATAAATGGCAGATTAAAAGCGCCGAGTTCAGCGAGGTGGATTACGTTATGACCGTTACCATCGAGCTGGAGGACGGTACGGTTTACGAGGGTTTGGACTGCACGCCGATGGATGGTTACGTCGTTGCCGGTGTGGATATCCCGCCTGAGGCGCAGAAAAAACTGTACGAGTTTTACCATGCGTGGGATATGGAGCGCAAACGCGATGTGCTGAAATACTGCCACTTTAAGGATGAGTTTATGCGTACCAGTTTCAGCTGCGAAACCTACGGCGGCGAAAAGTACGAGGACGTGGCGTTCCGCGTGAACATTAAGGGCATTATGGAAACGGCTGTGCCGGTGCCCGATTACATTTTGAAACAGATTATTGATGCTTACAGCATTTACGAATTGCAGAACAGGGATTAACGGAGGAAACAATGCAGGAATTACTTGAAAAGATTGAAAAAAGGCGCACTTTTGCTATTATTTCGCACCCTGACGCCGGTAAAACGACGCTGACGGAAAAGCTTTTGCTGTACGGCGGCGCGATTCACCTGGCAGGCACGGTTAAGGCGCGTAAAAGCAACCGCCATGCCGTTTCGGACTGGATGGAGATTGAAAAGCAGCGCGGTATTTCCGTTACCAGCTCTGTTTTGCAGTTTGATTACGACGGCTACCGCGTAAACATTCTGGATACGCCGGGCCATCAGGACTTCTCTGAAGATACTTACCGTACTTTGATGGCGGCAGACAGCGCTGTAATGCTGATTGACTGCGCCAAGGGCGTGGAGCCGCAGACGAAAAAGCTGTTCTGGGTTTGCCACCGCCGCCGTTTGCCGGTGTTTACGTTTGTCAACAAGCTGGACCGCTACGGACGCGACCCGTTTGATTTGATGGACGAAATTGAGCAGGTGCTGGGCATCCGCGCGTACCCGATTAACTGGCCTATCGGTATCGATGGCAACTACATCGGCGTGTACGACCGCGTTAAAAACCAGATTGAGCTGTTTGAAAACGACAGCAGCCACGGTTCTAAAATTTTAAAATCCACCACGGGCAGCCTTGACGACCCGGAAATTGTTAACGCTATCGGCGAAGATTTGTACAAAAAACTTTGCGACGATATTGAACTTCTGGACCTTGCGGGCGATGAGTTTGACATGGACAAGGTAAACAGCGGCGAGCTGACGCCGATGTTCTTCGGCAGTGCCATGACCAACTTTGGCGTGCGCAGCTTCCTTGAGAAGTTTTTGGAGCTGTCGCCGCAGCCGCAGCCGCGCATTTTGCAGAACGGCGATTTGCTGAACCCGGAAAACGAACTGTTCAGCGCGTTTGTGTTTAAAATTCAGGCCAACATGAACCCCGCGCACCGCGACCGCATTGCGTTTATGCGCATTTGCAGCGGTGTGTTCAAAAAGGGCATGCAGGTTTATCATATGCAGGGCGGCAAGCCGGTTAAACTGGCGCAGCCGCAGCAATTCCTTGCGCAGGAGCGTACGATTGTTGAAGAAGCGTACCCGGGCGACATTATCGGTATTTTTGACCCCGGCATCTTCGGCATCGGCGATTCGTTAAGCGACGAGAAGCTGAAAATCCAGTTTGAGGATTTCCCGGTATTCCCGCCGGAAATTTTTGCCCGCGTGCAGCCGAAGGATTCCTTAAAACGCAAGCAGTTTGAAAAGGGTATTATCCAGCTGGCGCAGGAAGGTGCAATTCAGGTATTCCGCCAGAAGGACCTGGGCATTGAAAGCTTTATCGTCGGCGTGGTAGGTTCTTTGCAGCTTGAGGTGCTGGAATACCGCCTGCTGAACGAATACAGCGCCCAGCTTTTGATGAACCAGCTTGGCTACAGCGTGGCGCGCTGGGTTTACGCCGAAAAAGAAAAAGACATTGAAAACCTGAAAGGCCTTGACAACGGCATGCTGGTTTACGATAAAAAAGACCGCCCGGTTATTTTGGTTAACAACGAATGGGCACTGAACTGGATTTTGGACCGCAACCCGAATTTGCAGTTCTTAACCGTTCCTTCTGACGTAGCGAAGATTTAAAGGATAACGCCATGGAAAAAATTAAACCGTTTTATGTGCTCGATGTGCCGGTATACCCCTATACCATGGACGGAGCCGTTAACTTTTTAAATTCACAGGTAAAAAACAAAAAGCAAACCTTTGTTGTAACCGCCAACGCGGAGATTATTATGATGTGCCAGAAGGACGCAGAATATAAAAAAATTGTCTGCGGCGACGCTGATTTGGTGCTGGCAGACGGCGCGGGCACGGTTTGGGCAGGGCGCAAGCTGGGGCACAATGTGCCGGAGCGCGTGGCAGGCTGCGATTTGTTTGTGGAGCTGTGCAAGCTGGCTGCAAAAAAGGATTACAAAGTATTTTTCTTCGGGGCAGCGCCGGGCATTGCCGAAGCCGCACGTGACAAGATGCTTGCTGTGGCGCCGGGCTTGAAGGTTGCAGGCTGCCGCAACGGCTATTTTAAGGATGAAGAAAACGAAGACATCGTTGCCGAAATCAACGAAAGCGGCGCCGATATGCTTTTTATCGCGCTGGGCGCGCCGAAGCAGGAAAACTGGCTGGCAAAATACCGTGAGCAGCTTAAACCCGCAGTTTTAATGGGGGTTGGCGGCAGCTTTGACGTTTTGGCAGGCAAAATGGACCGCGCACCTTTGTGGATGCAGAAGGCTTCGCTGGAATGGCTGTTCCGTTTATACAAGCAGCCGAGCCGCATCGGCAGGATGATGGTGCTGCCGCAGTTTGTGATTAAAGTGTTACAAAGTAAATAATTAAGTGGACAAAAAGGTCTGCCTATACTATAATAATATGATGAATAAATAAGGTTCATCATATTATTTTTTGCAGATGTACAGAAAGGAGCAGCAATGACGATTGTAAAAGATGGTTACCCGTTCATACTGGGAGCTTTGGCTGTGGCTTTAGCTGTCTGGTTTTGGGCCGGTATCGTTTGGTGTATTCCGTTCCTTGTTCTTTCGGCGTATTTTGCGTACTTTTTCCGCAATCCCAACCGTCCGACCGAGCAGGATAATTCCATAATTTATTCTCCGGCTGACGGCACTGTTATGGCGGTGGAGGATTTTTACGACGAGGAATACCTTAACGAAGACGCCGTTAAGGTTACCATTTTCCTTTCTGTTTTTAATGTGCATGTCAACCGCAGCCCTGTGGCAGGCGAGATTAAATATCAGCGTTACACCTGCGGCCAGTTTGTGCCTGCGTATGAAAAAAACGCTTCGTTTGAAAACGAGCGCCATGCCATCGGCGTGCAGAACGATAAAATGAAGGTGCTTGTCATTCAGGTGGCTGGTTTACTTGCGCGCCGCATCGTATCGTGGGTTACGCTGGGGCATAACCTCAGCCAGGGCGAATGCTACGGCATGATTAAATTCGGGTCCAGCACTGAGCTGGTGCTGCCTAAAAATGTTGAAATTCTTGTTAAAAAAGGAGATGCCGTCACCGGCGGTAAATCCATTATCGGGAGGGTTTTGGACTGATGGACTACCGTCGTATAATTCCTAACAGTATCAGCGGCACCAACCTTATTTTAGGCGTGCTTTCCATTTTTGAATCGGTTGCCGGTAATTTTGATTTAGCGGCAATTTACATTATTGTTTCCGTTGCCGTTGATGCCTGCGACGGACGTGCGGCAAGGGCTTTGGGCGTTGCCGGCAAGTTCGGCGTTGAGCTTGATTCTCTGTGCGATGTTTGCTCCTTCGGCGTTGCGCCTGCGGTAATGATGTATTATTACGGCCTTACGGATTTCGGCATTTGGGGCCAGCTGATTGCGGCGCTGTTCCCGGTGTGGGGCGCTATGCGACTGGCGCGTTTTAACATCAACGCCGACGTTATCCACGGTTATTTTCAGGGCATGCCTATCCCGGGCGGTGCCTGCGTTTTGTGCGCCTTTGTGCTGGCGGGCTACGATGTGCCGCAAACTTATATTGCAGTGCTGACTTTTGCTGTCGGCTGCCTGCTGTACAGCACCATCCGTTATCCGGATTTTAAAGGCAAGGGTAACCCGCTGTTTAAAGTTCCTGTTATTATCGGTTTTGCCATTGGCGCTTATATTTTGTACCTGCGCCCTGAAGGCTGGCCGTTTGTAATTATGTTTACCTACACAATTATCGGTATTATCAATGCGGTTTATGTAAAACTGTTTAACAAGCAGTATTAATGCAAAGCGAGGAGCTTATATGACAACGTATTTCGATATAATTATGATTCCTCTCCAGCTGTTAATCGTATTTTTTACCATTTATTATTTTACGCTTTCGTTTTTCGGGCTGGTTTACCGCAAAAAAGACAAAAAGGTTTATGAAGAAAAGCACACCTTTGCCATGGTAGTCTGCGCGCACAACGAGGAGCGCGTTATCGGTGCGCTGGTTGAAAACCTGCACCTTTTAAATTATTCCGACAAGCTGTTTGATATTTTCGTCGTTGCCGACAACTGCACGGATAAAACCGCGGAAGTGGCGCGTGCAGCCGGTGCGCAGGTGCATGAGCGCTTTAACGATACCGAAAAGGGCAAGGGCTATGCCATGGACTGGATGTTCAACCGCATTTTTAAAATGGAACGCCAGTACGACGCTGTGTGCGTGTTTGACGCTGATAACCTTGTCCATCCGGACTTTTTAAAAGAGATGAACAGCCGCCTTTGCAACGGCGAGCGTTTGATTCAGGGCTACCTTGATTCCAAGAACCCGAACGATACTTGGATTTCCGGTACTTTCTCCATTGCTTTCTGGGTAATCAACCATGTTTACCATCTGGCAAAATACAATATCGGTCTGTCCAGCTGCCTCGGCGGCACGGGCATGTGCATTTCTACCGATATTTTGCGCCGCTATGGCTGGGGCGCAACCTGCCTGACGGAAGATATGGAATTTACTATGAAGGCTATTCTTGAAGGCATCCCCACAACGTGGGCGCATGACGCTATTGTTTACGACGAAAAGCCGCTGACCTTCATGCAGTCGTGGAATCAGCGCAAGCGCTGGGCACAAGGGCAGTTTGACGTCGGCAGCCGTTATATCGGCACGCTGCTTAAACGCGGCATTAAGGAACATAACCCCATTATGCTGGATGCTATCCTGCATCTGTTTCAGCCGTATTTCCTGCTGCTTTCCACTTTCTACGTAATTTGCAGCTATATTTATATGTACTATCCGTTCTACACCAACGTGCTGTATTCCATTCTGCCGATTGAAGTGTGGACGCTTATCGGTATCGGGCAGTATGTGTTCCCGGTTATTGTGCTGTGGAAAATCCGCGCGTCGCTTAAATCGTGGCTGTATTTGCTGTTGTACCCGCTGTTTATTTACAGCTGGATTCCCATTACCTTCCTAGGCTTCCTGCACAGGCACGACCACGAATGGAGCCATACCCTGCATACCCGCAGCATTAAATTTGACGAGGTAATGATACCTAAAAATGCGGAATTCGGCCCCAAACAGGTGGTATTCCCAAAAAAGTAGTTACGCCGCCCGGCGGCGATGAAAAAGAGAAGAAGTAATAAAAAGCCTGCATGTTAAACATGCAGGCTTTTGTGTTTGGTAATGCAGCTATACCATAGGTAAATTTTAGTAGCATTTTATACCCATACCTGTATATAGTATAAAAATTTAAATAAGAATTAAAAATAAATAATTATTGACACTAATAATAAAAAGTGCTAATATAATGGCATAACTTAATACAGCATGTACAGTAATGTTAACCGGTGCAAGTCCGGTGCGGTCCCGCCGCTGTAAGGGCGCTTAACTTATTCTTTGCAAGTCTTTTACCCCTGTAAAGCCCAAAGCCAGCAAGTTGCTGTACATAAGCATTGCAGCTTAACCTGCGGGAGACGGGTAATTGACATTCCGGCATAAGGCCGGATATATATGTTTTTTACCGTTTCGGAGTATAACCGAAGCGGTTTTTTATTAGGTTTGTTCATTTTGCCGGTGCCCGCAGTTTGCAGTGCGCGCTGTTTAATTGCGGCAGGTTTAAGCCGCCTGCCGCGGATTTTACTTTTAAATGGCACAGCCGTTTATTTGTGACAGGAGGCATGGTAAAATGAAAAAATCTTTAGTGCTTGCGGCGGTGATAGCGCTGGGCGTGACGGCGTCGGCGTATGCAGCCAATCCGTTCAGTGATGTGCCGCAAGGACACTGGGCGTATGACGCTGTCAGCAAGCTTGCGGCAGAGGGCGTGGTGGACGGTTACCCTGACGGCACTTACGGCGGCGACAGGCTGATGACCCGCTATGAAGTGGCGCAGATTGTTGCCAAAGCAATGGCGAAGGGTGCAAATGTTGACAAGCTGGCAGCAGAATTTGCCGGTGAGCTGGACAGCCTTGGCGTGCGTGTAGCACAGCTCGAAAACAAAGACGATAATGTAAAAATTACCGGGCAGGTACGTTACGAATATGGCGACCGCAGCGGTGATTACAAAAAATTGGCACCGAAACAGGGCAAGGTTGCCAAACACCGCTTGCGTACCCGTTTGTTCGTTAACGGGCAGATTAACGAGGACTGGAGCTACACCGGGCGTTTGCAGAACGACCAGAACCTTGCCGATGTCAAAGGTAACGATGATTTGAGCCTGAATCAGGCTTATGTATCCGGTAAGCTGGGCGGTTTAAAAGTTATCGCCGGTAAGAGCGACCATTACCTTGCCAACGGTTATTTGTATGATGACACCGCGGAGTTTATCCGCGCAAGCTATGGCAAGGATGTAAAAGTAAGCGCTTATTACGGCAAGCCGACCAATTACGGTTACGATAAAATGTGGGGTGCGGAAGTCAGCGGCAGGCTTGGTGATTTAAGCCTTTCGGCAGGTTATGATGAATTTAAAGACGCCGCTGCTGATAACGCCATGACTTTAACCCAATTTGTGCCGACGGCGGAAGGCGGCAATAATTCCGTATGGAACGTAAGCGCTAAATATAATTTTGGCGATGTTCAGCTGGCAGCAACTTATTTAAATTCCGACAACGATAAAGCTGTGGGTGTTGCGCCCGGTGCGGATGATGACGGTTATGTTATCGGCCTTAACTACAAGGGTGCTGATAAAAACAAGCCCGGCAGCTATGGTTTGTTTGCTAATTATTACAATCAGGGTGTGGGTACAACGGTTGCGCACACCATGTTTACCGGCGACTGGGATTTGTTTGCCAAAGAAGGCTTTAAAGGCTACATGGTCGGCGGCGGTATAACAGTTGCCAAAAACATGGTTTACCAGCTGCATTACTACGACCTTGAAGGCAAGGAAAGCGGCCTTGATGACAGAGTTATCTGGAGCCGTTTACAGTTTATGTTCTAAAATTTAATGTTTAATTTTGATTACTGCTTAATTTCTTACTACTGTTGCAGAAAGCCCCGCATGCCCGCGGCGGCTTTTTGCATTTTACGGCAGGTATACCCATACGGGTATACCGTATAAATTACTAATTGAAATATTTTACAAGAAAATTATTTACTTTAATAGGAATTAGTGCTACAATAAGTCTATGATAACTGAAGAACGTTGTTAAAGGTGCCCGCGAGGGGTAAATTAGGGAAGCCGGTGCAAATCCGGCACGGTCACGCCACTGTAAGCACGCAGGTGTAAGTCAGAGCGCAGCCTTTAACGCTTTCCGGTGCTGCGGGTGACGGCGAGGTGGCGAGAGCAGAAGATGCTTTAATTTGCTTTTACTCTCCGCTGCCAGAACCGCGGCGGAGATTTTGTGTTTACGGACTTGTTTGTGATGGAGATGTTTGGTTGTGACTAATAAGCAATTATTAAGCCGCATAGCGCAGATAGTGGTTGTCCTTCTGGGCATCAGCTTTATAACCTTTGCGCTGGTTATGCTGTCGCCGGGCGACCCGGTGCGCCAGATGATTGCTGGCAACGAGGATATTATCGTCAGCCAGCAGGAAATTGACGCGCTGCGCCATGAGCTGGGGCTGGATAAACCGTTTATTTTCCAGTATCTGGACTGGCTGGGGCGTGCCGTACAGGGCGATTTTGGCTTTTCCTATATGGTTAAAAAGCCTGTGGTGGAGCAGCTTATGGAAAGCCTGCCAGCTACGGTGATACTGGCGATGGCTTCGACGGTGTTCATGCTGGTGGTTTCCATACCGGCTGGCATTTACAGCGCCGTTAAGCATGGCAGCGTGTTCGATTACGTTGTGCGCGGCTTAACCTTCGTCGGCGTTTCCGTCCCTAACTTTTGGATGGGCTTAATGCTTTTGTGGATTTTCGGTTTAAAACTGCGGCTTCTGCCGATTGTCGGCGGGCGCGTAAGCCTTGAAACTTTAATTTTACCGGCGCTGACGCTGGGTATTGTTATGGCGTCCAAATTTACGCGGCAGGTGCGTACCGCCGTGCTGGAAGAACTGAACCAGGATTATGTTGTTGGTGCGCGTGCGCGCGGCATGAGCGAAAGCCATATTTTATGGAAAGAAGTTCTGCCCAACGCTATGCTGCCGCTGATTACGCTGCTCGGACTTTCCTTCGGCAATCTGCTGGGCGGTGCGGCCGTTGTGGAAATTGTATTTTCATGGCCGGGGCTGGGTTACCTTGCGGTGCAAAGCATTATTTACCGCGATTTTCAGCTGGTGCAGGGCATTGTGCTGTGGATTGCGCTGATGTACATGGTAATTAACCTTATCATCGACGCTTCCTACAACCATCTTGACCCGCGCTTAAGAAAGGCAGGCAGGTAACATGCAGACACTTATCAATGGGCTTAAAACCAACCGTGCCTTTGCCGTAACCAGCTTTTTTGTGCTGCTGCTAATTGCCGTCGCGCTGGCAGCGCCGTTAATTGCGCCTTATGACCCGCTGGAGGCAACGATGCAGAACGCTTACCTTGCGCCCAATGCCGACCACTGGTTTGGTACGGATAAGCTGGGGCGCGATAATTTCAGCCGTGTTTTGTATGGCGCGGCGTATTCTTTAAGCAGCGTACTGCTGTTGGTAGTGGTAATTTTTGTTATCGGCACTACGCTGGGCGTGCTTGCCGGTTACTTTGGCGGCAAGGTTGATGTTGTTATCATGCGCGTGGCGGATATGATGATTTCCTTCCCGGGCATGATTTTAGCGATTGCCATTGCGGGCATACTCGGCGGCAGCCTGATTAACGCTATTATTGCGCTGACGGTTGTAACGTGGACGAAGTACGCGCGCCTGGCACGCAGCATGGTTTTAAAAGTTAAAAAACGTGATTTTGTCGAAGCAGCCATCGTTAACGGCGGCACTTCAACACATATATTATGGAAACATATTTTGCCGAATATTTTGCCGCTGATGGTTATTACGGCGGCGTCCGATATCGGTGCGATGATGATGGAACTGGCAGGGCTTTCGTTTCTGGGCTTTGGCTCGCAGCCGCCTGCGCCCGAATGGGGCTTAATGCTTAACGAAGGCAGGCAGCAGCTGCAAACTGCGCCTTGGCTGATGATTTTCCCGGGGCTTGCCATTTTTATAACGGTTGTAATTTTTAACCTGTGGGGCGACGCACTGCGCGATGTGCTGGACCCGCGGCAGGAAGAATAGGGTTTTAGAGAGGAAGATGGATTTATGAATAAAGCGGCTAAACTTACGGCGGCACTGGCAATGATGGGGCTTTTGGCGTTTGCGGCGGCAGGCTGCGGCGGCGACGATAAAAGCGCGGCGGCAAGCGGCGACACATTAAAATTTGGTGTTACCAATTTTGCCGACAGCCTTGAACCGACCGATAATTATTTTGGCTGGGTGGTAATGCGTTACGGCCTTGGCGAGTGCCTTGTAAAGTTTGACGAGAAGATGAACGCCGTGCCCTGGCTGGCAGAAAGCTGGAGCGTCAGCGACGATAAACTGACATGGACTTTTAAAATTAACGATAAAGCCGTGTTCAGCAACGGCAACAAAGTAACGGGCGAAGCTGTTAAAAAATCCATTGAACGTACTTTTGAAAAGGCTGCACGCGCGCATGCCATGTTTGAGCCTGCAAGCATCACCGCCGACGGGCAGAACGTAATGATTAAAACCCAAACGCCGGTAGCAACTCTGCCGGGCATGCTGGGCGACCCGCTGTTCATTATTGTTGATACCAGCGTGACTGACCGCGACTATGCGTCACAAGGTCCTATCTGCACCGGCCCGTATGTTGTTAAGGAATACAGCAAGGCCAAAGCGGTTATGGACGCTAACCCAAAATACTGGGACGGCGAAGTGCCTTATAAACATGTGGAAATTCCGACTATCGACGACCCGAACACCCGCGCCATGGCTTTGCAGAGCGGCGAAATTGACATGGCTGTCAATATCGCGCCGGGCGATTTGCAGCTTTTTGAGGATAAGGATAAATTCAACATCAGCACCATTGCGTCCCTGCGTGACGTTTTAGCGCGCATTAACGTGGCAGACGGCAAGCCGATGGCTGACAAACGTCTGCGCGAAGCACTTTTAAGCTCGCTGGACCGCGAAACCTACTGCAAGGTGCTGCTTAAAGATACATTTGTGCCGGGCGGCCCGTATCTGCCGCCTTCCGTAGATTACGGCTTTGATGAAATTAAGGCGCTGGATAAAAACCAGTACGATGTGGAGCGCGCTAAACAGCTTCTGGCGGAAGCCGGCTGGAAGGACACCAATAATGACGGCTATGTGGATAAGGACGGCAAGAACCTTGAGCTGGACTTTATCTTTTACAGCGGACGTGCCGAGTTGCCGTTGTTTGCCGAAGCAACTCAGGCTGACGCCAAGAAGGCTGGCATTAAAATAAACCTTAAAAACGTGGATTACAACGTGCTGGACGGTATCGGCACGCGCGGCGAATATGACCTGTTGATTTCCAACATTTTAACGCTTGCGGCGGGCGACCCGGAGGTATTTATCAACCAGTATCTTAAAACTAATGTTAACGGCAGCAATCCGCAGAACGGCAGCGGTTACAGCAACCCTGCGTTTGACGCGTTAAGCGACAGGCTGGCAATGGAATTTGACCCTGCCAAACGCCGTGCGCTGATTATTGATATGCAGAAGATTATTATGGAGGATGCTGCTTCGCTGGTGTTCGGCTACCCGGAAACCAACATGATAAGCAGTAAGGCAGTGGCTAACGCCAAAATTATGCCGTGCGATTATTACTGGCTGACAAAGGACGTTAAACCTGCCAAATAAGGAGTAAGCAATGCTTCTGGAAGTTAAGGATTTAAACATCAGCTACGGCGATAAGCTGACCGTAAGTGGTGTGAATTTGGAACTGAATACCGGCGAAATCATGTCGATTGTAGGCGAATCCGGCAGCGGCAAAACCACGGTTATCCGTGCCATTATGGGCTGCCTGCCGGGACGCGGGCGTGTAAGCGGCGGCAGCATAATTTTTGAAGGGCGTGATATGCTGAAAAATACGCCGAAAGAGTGGCGGCTGTTGTGCGGGCGAGAGATGTCGATGATTTTTCAGGACAGCGGCAACATGATTAACCCTATCCGCCGCATAGGCGAGCAGTTTGTTGATTATATCCGCACGCATGCGCCGGAAAAAACAAAGGACGAAGCCGCAGAAATGGCGAAAGACATGCTGAACAAAGTACGCCTGCCGAACCCGGAAAGCATTATGCAAAGCTATCCGTTTGAGCTTTCGGGCGGCATGCGCCAGCGCGCGGGCATTGCCATGGCTATGGTGTTCCGCCCCAAGCTGCTTCTGGCAGATGAACCTACAAGCGCGTTGGACGTAACGACGCAGGCGCAGATTATCCGCCAGATTGTCGATATCCGCAACGAGTTTGGCGTGGCGGTAATTCTGGTTACACATAATTTGGGTGTGGCGTCGTATGTATCCAACAAACTGGTTGTTATGAAAAACGGGCGCGTGGTGGAAAGCGGCAAACGCGAGGTTATCAGCGACCCGCAGGACGCTTACACCAAAGAATTGCTGGCAGCCGTGCCGGTAGTGGGGGAGGTAAAATATTATGACCGCTAATCAGCCCCCTGTTGTATTGGAAATTAAAAATTTAACCAAAAAGTTTGAAGTTGACGGCGGTAGGTTTTTAACCGCCTGCGACAACATCAGCCTGAAGGCTTACGCAGGGCAGACGCTGGGCATTATCGGCGAATCGGGATGCGGAAAAAGCACGCTGGTGCGCACTGTTCTGCAAATACATCCCGTCACAAGCGGCGAGGTTATTTTTGAAGGGCAGGATATTTTAAAACTGCGCGGCGAGGCAGCACGCCAGAACCGCCGTAAAATACAGATGGTGTTTCAGGACCCGGCGGCAGCGTTTAATCCCAAAATGAAGGTTAAGGAGATTGTGACGGAGCCGCTTTTAAACTTTGGTTTGATTAAAAAGAGCGAAGTGGACGCCAAGGCGGCAGAGCTTTTGCAAATGGTGGAGCTGCCGGTGGAATTTATGGACCGTTACCCGCATAACATGAGCGGCGGGCAGCGTCAGCGTCTGGGTATTGCACGTGCGCTTTCGCTGGAGCCGAAAATTGTTGTGTGTGACGAGGCAACGAGCGCGCTGGACGTTTCCGTGCAGGAAAAAATATGCGAACTGTTGGTGCGTTTGCAGAAGGAAAAGGAGATAACGTACCTTTTTATCTGCCACGATATCGGGCTTGTGGATTTGATGTGCCATCAGGTTGCCGTTATGTATCTGGGCAACGTGGTGGAATATATTGGCGGCGGGCGCAGGATAAGCACCGAAGGCATGCACCCGTACACCAAAGCGCTGCTGAAGGCTGTGTTTAAGGTTGATTTTAAACCGGGCGAGCGCATTGAGCCGCTGGAGAGCGAAGTGCCAAGTCCGCTGGATTTGCCGCAGGGCTGCCCGTTTGCCAGCCGCTGCGAATTTTGTACGGACATTTGCCGCGAGCAGAAACCTGCGCTTAAAGAAGTTGCACCGGGGCATTTTGTTGCGTGCCACATTGTAAAATAATAAATTGATGAGTTTACCCCAAAGGTGAAAAACTTTTGGGGTAAAAATTTTTTAAAAAAACTATTGATGAATGATTGCTCATATGTTATACTAAAAATGTCAAAGGAAACTTTGGCTATATATTTTTAAGTTACATATGAACGATTGCTCATTTATAAAAGGAGGCTTAACGATGACAGTAAGGGAAGTACTGCACGAACATAAACATGACGGCTGCTGCTGCGGGTATGACCATAACCATAGTCATGAACACGCACACAGCCACGGCGATGCCTGCGGTTGCGGACATGACCACGGGCATCAGCATAATCACGACGACGCGTGCGGCTGTGGTGAAGAACACCACCACGAACACGGAGAAGAATGTGGATGCGGGCATGACCATCATCACGGGCATGACCACCATGTGCCGGGGCATCCGGCGGACTGCCAGTGCGAAATTTGCCACCCGCATGAAGAATACTGCGACGTGTGCGGCGAAAGTTTGGAAAACTGCACCTGCAAAATGCCTGACGCCGACTGCGTAAAAAAGGTGTACATTTTAAAAAATCTGGGCTGTGCCAACTGCGCCGCCAAAATGGAACATCTTATCAAAGAGCTGCCGGGCGTTCAGTATGCCAGCATCAGCTATGTTACCAAGCAGCTGCGCCTTTCGGCGAAGGACCACGCCGCAGTGCTGCCTGCTATCCGCGAAATCTGCGCAAGCATTGAAAGTGATGTTGAAGTAGTGCCGCGTGAGGGCGAAGGGCCGTTTAAATTTGCAACCAAAGTTTATGTTTTGCAGAACCTTGGCTGCGCCAACTGTGCGGCTAAAATGGAACGCGCCATTAACAACCTGCCGGAGGTTACAGAAGCAACGATTACTTTTGCGACCAAACAGCTTAAAGTAACTGCCAAAGCAGAAAGCGACCTGCTGCCGGAATTGCAGAAAATCTGCGCCGGTATTGAAAGCGAGGTTGTTGTTAAAGAACGTGACGGCGGGCCTGTGCTGGCTGCGCATGTGGAGGAGCGCAAACGCAGCGGTGGCTTGAGCGTGTCTTCGGAAACACTGTCGCTTGCTGAAATCATCATCGGCGGCGTGCTGTTTATAGCTGCCGAATGGCTGGGCATTGTGCCGGAAGCATACCACATTTACGTTTTGGGTGTGGCTTATGTGCTGCTGGGCGGGCGCATTGTGCTGACAGCGCTTAAAAACATGCTGCGCGGCAATGTTTTTGACGAAAACTTTTTGATGACGATTGCTACCGTCGGTGCGTTTGCCATTGCCGCTTACGAAGAAGCTGTCGGTGTTATGTTCTTTTACCGCGTGGGCGAATATTTTGAACACCGCGCGGTGGAAAAAAGCCGCAGCCAGATTATGGACGCCGTGGATATGCGCCCTGAAACCGTCAACCTTTTGGTCGGCGACGATGTTAAAGTCATCCCTGCGGGGGATGCGCATGTGGGCGATATCCTGCTGGTGCGTGCGGGCGACAGAATCCCGCTGGACGGCGTGGTTATAGACGGCGACAGCCTTGTTGATACATCCCCGGTGACGGGCGAGCCGGTGCCGGTGAGCAAGCATTACGGCGACGAAATTACCAGCGGCTGCATTAACACCAGCGGCATGCTTAAAATCCGTGTGGAAAAGGTGCTGGCGGAATCCATGGTTACGCGCATTCTGGACAGCGTGGAAAACGCTGCTGCCAACAAGCCGCAGATTGACCGTTTTATTACCCGTTTTGCACGCGTGTATACGCCGTTTGTTGTTGTGGTGGCGCTGCTGACGGCGCTGGTGCCGGGCTACATTACCGGCGATTGGCAGCACTGGGGTTATACGGCGCTGACCTTCCTTGTTATCAGCTGTCCGTGCGCTTTGGTGCTCAGCGTGCCGCTGGCGTTCTTCTCCGGCATCGGGGCGGGCTCGCGCGACGGTATTTTGTTTAAGGGCGGCAGTGCCATGGAGGCGCTGAAAAATGTGCACGCCGTTGTTATGGATAAGACCGGCACGGTAACGCAGGGCAATTTTGTGGTGCAGAAAATCCTGCCGGCGCAGGGCGTGGCTGAAAACGACGTACTTTTAGCTGCTGCCGGTGCGGAACTTGTCAGCGCACACCCGATTGCCGTAAGCATTGTTAACGCCGCCAAAGAGCGCGGGCTGGAGCCTGAGCGTCCGCAGAGCTTTGAAGAAACGGCAGGCGAGGGTATTGCCGCGCAAACGGAAGCAGGCGCTGTACTTTGCGGTAGCCGCAAACTTTTAAAACGCTGCGGCGTGAAGTTTAACGAGGCCGAAACCGCAGATTACGGAACGGAAGTGCTGGTTGCCCAAAACGGCAAATACCTGGGGCAGCTGATTATTGCCGATACCATTAAGGCTGACGCTGTGGAAGCTGTTAAACGCATTAAAGCCATGGGGCTGACCACTGCCATGCTGACGGGCGACGCTGAAGCAAGCGCCAATGCAGTTGCTGCGGCTGCGGGCATCGATGACGTGCGTGCCAAACTGCTTCCGCAGGATAAGCTGAACGAGCTTGGACGCCTGCGCAGTAAGTACGGCAGCGTCATGTTTGTCGGTGACGGCATTAACGACGCGCCGGTGCTGGCGGGCGCAGATGTCGGCGCGGCTATGGGCAGCGGTGCGGACGCAGCGCTGGAAGCAGCGGACGTTGTATTTATGAAGTCTGAAATGAACGCCATTCCGCAGGCATTGGGCATTGCACGCCGTACAAATAAAATTGCGTGGCAGAACGTAATTTTCGCGCTGGGTGTTAAAGCCGTAATTATGGTGGCAGGCCTTATGGGCTATGCCAGCATGTGGGCGGCAGTGTTTGCCGATACCGGCGTTGCCATGCTGTGCGTCTTAAACTCCATCCGCATTTTGTATGAAAAGAAGTAAAAACAAGAAACAAAGCCCTGTGGTACAATGTACCGCAGGGCTTTTGATGTATTTGAAGCAACATTTGATTTGTTTTGCAAAATAAAAAAACTCCGGCATCATGCCGAAGCAGTTAAGAACCATTTGGTAGCGCTAACGGGAATCGAACCCGTGATTTCGCCTTGAGAGGGCGACGTCTTAGCCTCTTGACCATAGCGCCGTAAAAAAATGGCTCCGGGACTAGGACTCGAACCCAGACAAAATGATCCAGAGTCATTTGTGCTACCATTACACTATCCCGGAGTTACTTTGTGTTCTCTTGAACACAAGATATATTATAGCGGCATTTTATCTAAATTGCAAGCCCTTTTTGCTAAAATTTTTAAAAATTTTTTCACAACATTTTCATCTCCAAAATTGTACAATAAAAACAAGAGGTGATGATAATGCTGAAAAGGTTGATTATATTTGTTATGCTGTTGTGTTTTGCGTTAGCGGGCACAGTGTTTGCCGCAACGAGCCGCACGCTGGATAAGAACACCGAGCTGCATCCGCAGGGGTGGAGCGTCGGTGAAACGATAAAGTTTAAAAAGAACACTGCCGTGCGTTTAAACGATAACGGCGAGGTTATCAGCGGAACGCTGGCGGATGATACTTACCTGCGCCCACACGGATGGCAGCGCATTATTAACGACCATTATTTTGTTTCTGCCTACACGGGCGGGGGATGGTTTCCGCGCCACCACCGCTACTGGCCGGGCGGTGTGTACAATATTGCGCTTTCAAGCTACGGGCATTTGCGTTACAAGGATAACACCGCCGTTACGTTCAGCACGCAGGGCACGGTTTTAAGCGGCACGGTTGCGGGCAAGGCGACCATTGCGCTGGGCGACGGGCAGTACGGCTTTGTAACTTTTGATGACAGCAGCATTCTGGAGTTTTACGACAGCGGCGCCGTTAAAACAGGCATGCTGGCGGAGGATACGGCGCTGCGCCCGGCCTTTTGGCAGCAGAACATGGCGGACAACACCAACGCCGGTTTTGTGGAGTTTAAAAAGGAAACCTGCGTGTATTTTGACGAAGCCGGCAACGTAACCGCAGGCACAATAAAAAAGGCCGCACCGTGGAAAACGGGCGGCGCAGTAACGACGCTTGAAGAAAAAACGGAATATAAATTTACGGAAAGCGGCGCGGAAAAAACGCCGTCTAATCCGCAAGAGTAAACTTCCACGCGCAGTGGCAGGTGCTGTCGGTAATATCGGGGTAGCAGCTTACGCATTCGCAGGTAAAGCGGCTGTCAATCGTTTTGGCAAACAGGCCGTATTCAATAATGCCCACGCTTTTGCACGGGTGCAGTTCCATGCCCTTGCTTGTGCGGGCGTGCTGCACGCGGCATTCCGTAGTGCGGTAGGTCAGCGTATTGCCATCAACAATAATCACATCACGGTTGATGTTGGCGTACAAACGCAGCTTTAACGCCTGCTTCAGGCCTTCGATACCGGCGTTATCCGGCAGGTTCAAAAAAGCTTTAATACGTTTGGCTTCGATAACGGTAAACTTCTCCCAAATGGCGCAGTCGTGCTCCATGGCTTCGTCCATGCCGTATTTTTGTTCTACGGACTGAAACCACACGCCGTCCATCGCCAGCCAGTTTTTGCAGTAGTTTTCTATCAGTTCAATCAGCTGTTCCTTGCTGTAATCCTTTAAAGTTTCGTTAACCATAAAACCGCCTCCTTATTATAATTATATCCGCCCAAGCGGGATAAAAACAATACGCACGCATAAAAAAAGCAGGCTAACCGAAAAGTTAACCTGCTTTTAGTTTTTTAGATGTGGTTCAAAAATCCGAGGCGGTCGAGGATTTTGAAGGTTACGCTGAGCACGATGGCGACGAGCGTTGCCAGAACCATGCCCTGCACGCTGATGGTGCCGAAGGTAAGTTTTGCGCCGGACAGGCCGATAATCATGATAACGGCGGTCATAACAAGGTTAGAGGATTTGCTGTAATCAACCTTGCTTTCAACCAGTACGCGCAGGCCGCTGGCAGCGATAACGCCGAACAGCAGGATGCACACGCCGCCCATTACCGGCACGGGGATGCTGTGGATGAGTTCGGACAGCTTGCCGATGAAGCTGAGCAGAATGGCAAGTACTGCCGCGCCGCCGATAACCCACACGCTGTAAACTTTGGTGATGGCCATAACGCCGATGTTTTCACCGTAAGTGGTGTTAGGCGTTGCGCCGAAGAAGCCGGACAGAATGTTGGAGCAGCCGTCCGCAAACAGCGAGCGGGACAGCCCCGGGTCTTTAATCAGGTCGCGCTCAACAATGTTGCCGGTTACAACCAAATGGCCGATGTGTTCAGCCAGTACAACCAGCGCCGCAGGCGCGATGATTAAGATGGCGTCCAGATTGAATACCGGGCTGTAGAAGTGCGGAATCTGGAACCAGGGCGCGTTGATGACGGGCGTTAAATCGACAAGGCCCATAAACAGCGCCATTATATAGCCGCAGATAACGGCGAACAGCACCGGAATGATGCCGAGGAAGCCGCGGAAGGCAACCGAGCCGATAATTGCTACGGCAAGCGTAAACATGGAAACAATAATGTGGTCGGGGTTGATGTTTTCGCCCGTCAAACCTGCCATGCCGGCAGCGGTCGGCGCAAGCTCAAGGCCGATAACGGCGATAATGGCGCCCATGCACGCAGGCGGGAAGATAACGTCAATCCAGCCCGTGCCGGTGGCTTTAATAAGTGCGGAAAACAAAATAAAGATAATGCCGAACACGATAAAGCCGGACTGCGCGTCGTGGTAGCTGCTGGTTGCCATAATGGCCAGCACCGGCGAGATGAACGCGAAGCTGGAGCCGAGGTACGACGGGATGCGCCCTTTGGTGATGAACAGATACAGCAGCGTGCCGATACCGTTCATAAACAGGCAGGTCGTCGGGCTTACGTTAAACAAAAACGGAACGAGCACCGTAGAGCCGAACATTGCAAACAGATGCTGGATACTGAGCGGGATGTTCAGCGCAAGGGGAGGGCGTTCTTCAACTTGGATGATTCTTTTTTCCATGCACATAACCTCTTTTCTGTTTTTTAAACCTATAATATTTTAATGTTTTTTGCTGCAAATGGCAAGTTTGTAAAAAAGTTTTTTGCGCTTTTGAGCAGCCCAGATTTTAACTTTGCGAAAAATTTTAAAAATATATCCCCACGGCGTGGAATATAAATGTTATGTTTGATATAATAATGGTAGTATTTTTACGAAATGGGTGATGTTTTTGCTGACGAATATTAACAGCCTCATCAAAACCATCGGCATCCTTGATGTGATAGATATTTTGGTGGTGGCGTATTTTCTTTTCAGAATATACTTAATGCTGAAAAACACCAGGGCCGCGGTGCTTGTTAAAGGCCTCTTAACGCTGGGCGCGATTATGTTTATCAGCCGCTGGCTTAATTTGCATGTTATCAGCTGGGTGCTGGAAAAAAGCATGACGGTGCTGATAGTTGCGCTGCCGATTGTATTCCAGCCGGAGCTGCGCCGCGCGCTGGAGCAGATTGGCCGCGGGCGTTTGTTCCGCAAGCACGGCGAACTGGATGAGTACGAGGTTGACGAAATGGTTAACTCCATTACTTCTGCCGCCGTTGTTATGGGCCGCCGCAAGCTGGGCGCTTTGATTGTTATCGAGCGCGAAATCGGCCTTGAAGAACGCATCGAAACGGGCGTCGCTATTGACGGTATCATCAGCGACAGCCTTTTGCTGAACATTTTTGAAAAAGACACGCCGCTGCATGACGGCGCGGTAATAATCCGCGGCAACCGCATTGCTGCAGCAAGCTGCTTACTTCCGCTGACGGAGATGCGCAATTTAAGCCAGGAGCTTGGCACGCGCCACCGTGCCGCGCTGGGCATTTCGGAGCAGTCCGACGCCGTTATCCTTGTTGTCAGCGAGGAAACGGGCACGATTTCCCTTGCGCGCAACGGCACTCTGCAGCGTTATTTAACGGCGGACGACGTGAAGGAGTTTTTAAAGGCTTCCATTACGCGCCCCAAGGCAGATTTTAAACAGGTTATCCGTGAAAAAATAGACGAATTAAGAGGTGACAAAAAATGAAGCAGTTTTTCGAGCGTGAGAATTTAATTCCGCGTATCGTCACCTTGTTTGTTGCCTGCGGATTGTGGCTTTATGTTATGAGCGAGCAGAACCCCGTGATTGAGCGCGATTTTGTGGTTAAATTACAGCAGCGCAATGTTGCGGAGGACATGGTTGTGCTGAACGCTCCGGATAACGTAAAGGTTAAAGTTACCGGGCAGCGCAGCGTTGTCGGCGGCGTTACCGATAAAGAGGTAACGGCTTATATCGACTGCGCGGGGCTTGAAGTAGGCCAGCAGAATGTGCATGTTAATGCCGAGTTCCCTGAAGGGCAGGTTGTAGAGGTTAACCCCAACAACATTTACCTGTATCTTGATAAAATAGGCGAAAGGACGATGCCGGTAGAAACGGTTGTTATCGGCCTGCCTTCCAACGATTATGCCCTGAGCAGGCAGTCCATCGAGCCGGAAACGGTTACGGTGCGCGGTGCGGGGCACAGGCTTGATTCCATGGTGAAAGTTGTCGCGCCGGTTGACGTAAGCGAAAAGCAGCGCGATTTTGAAATGCAGAGCCATCTGGTTGCCATTAGTGATACGGGCGCGGAAATGCACGATTTGGTGATTGAGCCGGGCGACGTAAGCATTAAGGCAAGCCTGGTGCGCCAGATGATAAGCACGGAGCTGCCGGTGGTTGTAAGCATGACGGGCGAGCTTGCCGACGGCAGAAAACTGGTGAAAGCCGTGAGCGACCCTGAAAAGGTAAGCATTCTGGCAGAGCCTTCCGTGGCGCACAGCATGGTTTCCATCCACACCAAAGAAGTGGATTTGAGCAGAATGCGCTCGGACGGAACGATTGAAGTAGAGCTTGATTTGCCCGATAAGGTAATGAGCGACACTAAAAGGGTAAGGGTAAGTTTTGTAACCGAATAACGGAGAGATAAATGCTTTTAAGGATAAATAATGTAAGGATTAGCCTGACGGGCGAGCAGACGCTGAAAGAGGCCGCTGCCCGCAAGCTGGGCGTTAAAAAGCAGGATTTGGGCAAGGTGCGTGTTTTGCGCCGCGCGGTGGATGCCAGGCGCAAAAGCAACATCGTTATCAACTACCACCTGCTGGCGGAGCTAGACGCACCGGCACGCCTTGTAAACCGCCTGCTGCTCGATAAGGACGTTACGCGCTTTAAGGAAGAAAAAGCAGCGCCGCCGCTGATGGGCGAGGAGAAGATTACCGAGCGCCCGGTTGTTATCGGCGCGGGGCCTGCCGGTTTGGTTGCCGCTTTGGAGCTGGCACGCTACGGCTACAAGCCGCTTTTATTGGAACGCGGCAAAAAAATAGCCGCACGCGTTGATGACGTGCAGCGTTTTTGGCAAAAGGGTGAGTTTAACCCCGACAGCAATGTGCAGTTTGGCGAGGGCGGCGCAGGCACCTTCAGCGACGGCAAGCTGACGACGCGCGTTAACGACCCCGTGATGAACAATATTTTAAAACTGTTTGTACAGGCCGGCGCGCCGGAGGAAATCCTGTGGGAGCAGAAGCCTCACGTCGGTACGGACAAGCTGCGTGCCATGGTGGCCGGTTTAAATAAAATGATTTGTGAGCTGGGCGGCGAAATCCATTTTGAAACGCGCGCCGCTGACTTTATTGTTGAAGACAACGCCGTTAAGGGCGTAATTACGCAGACGGGCGAAAAGATTTACGCACCGGCTGTGATTTTGGCGTGCGGGCATAGCGCGCGCGATACTTACGAAGTGCTGGCGCAGCATAAAATCGCCGTGGAGGCGAAGGCTTTTGCCATTGGCGTGCGCATTGAACACCCGCAGGAGCTGATTGACCGTGCACAGTACGGCAGTTTTGCAGGGCATGCCAAACTTGGCGCGGCGGATTATGCCGTTGTGTGGCACCGCCCGGACAGCAGCCGCACGGCGTATTCGTTTTGCATGTGCCCCGGCGGGCAGGTGGTTGGCGCTGCCAGCGAAACGGGCGGCGTGGTTGTTAACGGCATGAGCATGTACAAGCGCGACAGCGGCATTGCCAACAGCGCTTTAGTAGTTAACGTAACGCCGGACGATTTTGGGCATAACGCGCTCGACGGCGTGGAGTTTCAGCGCAAATGGGAGCGTTTGGCGTTTAAAGCAGGCGGCGGTAATTATTACGCACCGGCGCAGAATTTTAAAACCTTTCTGGACGGCACAGCGCCGAGCGTGGAAAGCCTTGTGAACCCAAGCTGCCGCCCCGGTATAAAAGCATGCGATTTAAACGTCGTGCTGCCGGAATACGTAACATCAACCCTGCGCGGCGGCATACAGGCTTTTGGGCAGCGTTTAACCGGTTTTGACGACGGCGGCGCACTTTTAACAGGCGTTGAAACACGCACCAGCGCGCCTCTGCGTATTATGCGCGGCGACGATAAACAGTCCGTATCGCACAAGGGGCTGTACCCCTGCGGCGAAGGCGCGGGCTACGCGGGCGGCATCATGAGTGCGGCGCTGGACGGTTATCACGTGGCGCGTGCGGTTATGGCGCGCTTTGCACCCTTTTGATATTGCTAAATCGGCGAAAGCCTGCTATAATACTTGCGGCAAATTGATTTAAACTTTACATATACTGGAGGTTTTTATAATGGCTCGTTTATTTGGTACTGACGGCGTCCGCGGCGTGGCTAACGTGGAGCTGACCCCGGAGCTGGCGTTTAAGCTGGGGCGCGCGGCTGCTTCCTACTTCGGCAGGGAAACGCGCAACCCTAAAATCATCATCGGGCGCGACACACGTTTAAGCGGCACGATGCTGGAGGCTGCTCTGGCTGCTGGCATCTGCTCTGCGGGCGGCGATGCGCATCTTTTGGGCGTTATTCCGACGCCGGCTGTTTCGTACTTAACCAGCAAACTGCACGCCAATGCGGGTGCGGTAATTTCTGCTTCGCATAACCCGTTTGAGGACAACGGCATTAAATTCTTTTCGCAGACGGGGCACAAGCTGCCTGACGCCGTTGAGGACGAGATTGAAGCCATGGTTGCCGCCGAACACGACAGCAGCAAAAACCCGCGCGGTTCTTCCGTCGGACGTGTGATTAACGAAGGAGAAATGGACAAGCTTTACATTGACCACATCATTGCCAGCGCACCGACCAAGCTGAACGGCTTAAAGGTTGTCATGGACTGCTCCAACGGCGCGAACAGCCTGATTGCGCCGGTAATTCTGCGTACTTTGGGCGCGCAGGTTATTACCATTTTTAATAACCCTAACGGGATTAACATTAACAACGGCTGCGGCAGCACACACCTTGAGGCTTTGCAGGCCAAAGTGCTGGAAGAAGGCGCTGACGTGGGTATTGCCAACGACGGCGACGCCGACCGCTGCTTAGCTGTAGACGAAAACGGCAAAGCGCTGGACGGCGACCAGATTATGCTTATCTGCGCTTTGGAGCTGATGAAGAAGAAAGAGCTGCACGACAATGTGCTGGTAACGACCGTTATGAGCAATGTGGGCCTGCATAAGGCGATGGCTGAACACGGCGGGCGCTGCGTAAAAACCAACGTCGGCGACCGTTACGTGCTGGAAGAAATGTTGCGCGGCGGTTACAGCATCGGCGGCGAGCAGAGCGGGCACATTATTTTCAGTAAATACGCCAAAACCGGCGACGGCATTTTGACGGCGGTTCAGTTACTCGGCGCAATGGTTAAAAACAACAAACGCCTGTCCGAGCTGGGCGCGCTGATGACAAAATTCCCGCAGATTTTACTTAACGTGCGCGTTAAGGATAAATACGGCTGGGAAGACAACGAAGCCATTAAAGAAATCATCAAAAAATATCAGGACGAGCTGGGCGACAACGGGCAAATCCTTGTGCGCGCGTCCGGCACCGAGCCGTTAATCCGCATTATGGCGGAAGGCCCCGTGCAGGAGCGTCTGGAGAACATCGTCGGCGCTATTGGCGAGGTTGTTACCCGCGAGTTAGGCTGATTTAACATTGACCGCATTCTAAAAATATAGTAAAATAAATTGATGCAATGGTGCCGCATGGGACAGCCAGGCCTGTGCGGCACAAAATGTATATTTCAAGCGCATGTGCCGCCAAAGCGGCAGACGAGGCGGAGGTTTATCGAGTAGTCAGCGGGTGCCTCCCGGCCGGCTGCAGGCCGTAAGCAGACTGACAAAGCCCCGTGGCAACATGGGGGATAAAACAGCTGCGGCAGAACTGGCAAATAACCTTTAGGAGGATTTATATATGTGTGGTATTGTTGGTTACGTAGGCAACGCACAGGCAGCGCCCTTTTTGCTGCACGGCATGAGCAAGCTGGAGTACCGCGGTTATGATTCCGCCGGTATCGCCGTTTACGAAAAAGACGGCATCCGCGTGGAAAAATGCGTTGGACGCCTTGACGCGCTGCGCCAGAAGCTGGAAGGCAGAATGCCGGAAGGCTGCATGGGCATCGGCCATACGCGCTGGGCTACGCACGGCCGCCCGAGCGACCGCAATTCGCATCCGCATACGGACGAAAGCGGCGATTTTGTTGTCGTACACAACGGCATTATCGAAAACTATCTGATGCTGAAGGAGCAGCTTATCGCCAAAGGGCAGAAGTTTGCTTCCGACACCGATACGGAAATTGTGGCTCATCTGTTTGCTGATTTTTACGACGGCGACATGGAAGAAGCCGTTAAAAAAGTTTTAAGGGTAATCGAAGGCTCTTACAGCCTGGTATTTATGTGCAAGGCCGAGCCTGATAAACTCATCTGCACCAAAAAGGACAACCCGCTCATCATCGGCCTGGGCGAGGGCGAAAACTTTATCGCGTCCGATATTCCGGCGATTATTGCCAAAACGCGCCGCACCTACATTATGAGCGACGGTGAAATTGCCACCGTTACCAAAGAAGGCGTTTGGGTGCAGGACATTAACGGCACGCCGATTACCAAAAAAGTATTTGAAGTTAACTGGAATGCTGAAGCTGCCGAAAAAGGCGGGTTTGAGCATTTTATGCTGAAAGAAATTTACGAACAGCCGAAAGCCATTAAAGACACCATGCGCGGCCGCCTCGCAGAAAACGGCACTGAAATCAACTTTGCCGAGCTTGGCTGGACTGCCGAGGACTTTACCGGCATCAGCAAAATCTTTATCGTAGCCTGCGGCACGGCTTACCATGCCGGTATCGTCGGCAAATATTATCTGGAAAATCTGGCGCGCATCCCTGTTGAAGTGGACATCGCCAGCGAATTCCGTTACCGCAACCCGATTGTTGACGCCAACTGCCTGACCATCGTTATCAGCCAGAGCGGCGAAACCATTGATACACTGGCAGCTTTGAAAGAAGCAAAACGCCTTGGCAGCCGCACTTTGGCCGTTACCAATGTTGTTGGTTCTTCCATCGCGCGCGAGGCGGACCAGGTTGTTTACACCTATGCAGGCCCTGAAATTGCAGTAGCTTCCACCAAGGCTTACACCACGCAGCTTTTGGTAATGCTTATGCTTGCTGTTTATGTTGGCCGCTTACGCGGGACGCTTAGCGATGCGAAAGCCGCAGAACTGGCGGAAGGCCTGCACAAAGTGCCTGAACACCTGCACGATATGCTGGAAAATGTTGACCAGATTAAAGTGTTTGCCCGCAACTATGGCAGCTGCCTTGATGCGTTCTTCCTCGGACGCAGCCTTGACTATGCCGTTGCCCTTGAAGGCGCGCTGAAGCTGAAGGAAATCAGCTACATCCACGCTGAAGCGTATGCAGCAGGCGAGCTGAAACACGGCACGCTGGCACTGATTGTTGAAGGCGTGCCCGTAATTGTGCTGGCAACGCAGGAAGACGTTTACGATAAGACCGTAAGCAATTTGCAGGAAGTAAAAGCGCGTGAAGCGATGGTTATTGCCATTGCGCTGGAAGGCGACGACAGCATTGCCAAATACGCCGACCATGTTATTTACATTCCGCGTGCGGGCAAGGAACTGGCACCGCTTTTGGCGGTACTGCCTTTGCAGTTACTCGCTTACTACGCAGCGCTTACCCGCGGCTGCGACGTGGACAAACCGCGCAACCTTGCCAAATCCGTAACAGTTGAATAATTAGTATTTACCAAAGCCGGACGTAAAAATCCGGCTTTAATTTTTTATGCCGCTATTATTTTTGAAAAAGTGCTTGCCAAAATATAAAAGTTAGCGTATACTAACTAATGTATTAAATAAGCTGCAACTACCAAACGGATAACGGAGGAAACAAGGCAACTCGCGTTGGAAGTTTGGCAGGCGGCGAAAGTTTAGGAGGTATCATGATGAAAAAATCTTTAGTTTTGGCAATGGCTATGGCGCTTGGCGTAACCGCCAGCGCATATGCCGCAAACCCGTTCAGCGATGTGCCGGCAGGGCACTGGGCTTACGACGCTGTTAACAAATTAGCGGCGGAAGGCGTGGTTGACGGTTACCCCGACGGCACTTACGGCGGCGATAAGCTGATGACCCGCTACGAAATGGCACAGATTGTTGCCAAAGCAATGGCGAAAGGCGCTAATGTTGATAAACTGGCTGCTGAATTTGCAGACGAACTGGACAGCCTTGGTGTGCGCGTAGCAAACCTTGAAAAGAAAGCCGACAACGTAAAAATTACCGGCGAAGTACGCGCGTCCTACCGTGATGTTGACACTGATGCTGCTGGTCATGACGGACACGAAGGTCTTTTGCGTTCCCGTCTGTGGGTAAACGGCCAGATTAACGAAGACTGGGCTTACACCGGCATGTTTGAAAACAATCAGGAGTTTACCAACGAAACCGGCGATGACAAAATCGACTTTGCCCGTGCTTATGTAGAAGGCCGCGTTGGTGGGCTGGACGTTGTTGCAGGCCGTTATAACGAAGTAACTTTCAGCGGCAACATTCTTGATGCTAATTTGGATATGGCAAAAGTTTCCTATGGTGACAAGATTAAAGTATCCGCGGCAGCGGGTAAGGCTTACGACAGCGTAGAAGTTGACGAAACCAATTTGCTGGACAGCGACGACAGAATTTACATCGGCACTTTGGAAGCAGCTTTGGGCGACGTTGACGCTTACGTTGGCTATTTTAAAACCAATTCCAACATGGATAAAGAGATTTGGAACGTCGGCGCAAGCTATGGCTTTGGCGATTTTACCCTTGCTACCGAATACATGCGCGGCGATAAAGAATACTTTAACGCCGGTAAAGACGGCTGGTGGGCAGACCTGGCATGGAAAGGCGCTGAAGCGGATACTCCGGGCAGCTACGGCATCCACGCAGGCTACTATGACCAGAGCCCGAGCGCTTACATCAACCCGACCACCGATGCCGAATACTTTGCTGACGGCTACAAAGGCTGGAACGTGGGCGTAAGCTACACCTTTGCCAAGAACATCGTCGGCATGGTGAACTACTGGGATATGGAAGCACAGACCACTAACGAAGATGCACAGACCATCTTCTCCGAACTGTACTTCATGTTCTGATAACAAAACAGTTTTACAAAAAAGAGAGCGGCTTTCGGGCTGCTCTCTTTGTTTTTTGCGGGGCAGCTTTGGTACTACTGCTATTGTACGGTAGCAGTTTAGGGAACAAGGTAGATTATATATATAATCTTTTAACTTATGCTGAACAAGGTTAGAAGGTAAGGCGGCAAAGAAAAGATAAAGAGAAAAAACAGGCAAAAAAGAGAAAAGAAAAGAAACTCTCATCCACATAAACGGTTAACTGCGGATAAAATTAACCCGGCTTAAAAAATTATGCGCAAAAAATTCCGGCGGCGGTTAATTTTTTCATCACGGCGGCGTTTATATGGCTGAGAGGAGTTGTTAAAGTGATTGTTGTAAACCCGATTGAAATTGACTACAAGCGCCTGGCGGAGGTGGCGGCGCGCAGCTGCGGCAAAATAAACCGCATCTACCTGCACTGGACGGCGGGGCATTACGCCGATGTGTACGATGACTACCACATCAACATCGGCCGTGACGGCGAGCTGTACATTACCTGCGAAGATTTTACGGAACAGAAGGCGCATACCTGGCGGCGCAACACCGGCAGCATCGGCATTGCCATGTGCTGTGCTTATGGCGCCAGCGCCATCCGCGGAAGCGACACGGATTTTGGCAAGGAACCGCCGACGCAGCTGCAAATTGAGGCGATGGCCAAAACAGTTGCGGTGCTGACCCATGTGCTGGGGCTTGAAATTAAGCTTTTGACCGTTACGACGCACTGCGAGGCGGCGCTGTTTGACGGTTACGGGCCGCACAGCGGCGACCCGGACACGCGCTGGGATTTGTGGTTTCTGCCGGACAGGCCGCTTTTTGGCGGGCTTATGCCGGGCGGCAATGTTATCCGCGGCAAGGCGCTGTGGTACAGGCAGTTTATCGGCCGCCGCGATTATGACTTAACCAAAGCGGCAAAATAGTGTATAATAATGGCAGACTATTTTTACGGAGGATTTTATGAGCGAACCGAGTATAGAAGAAATCCGCGAGGCGCTGGACGGCTGGGACTTTTTGAAGGAGCTGCCGCCGGAGATTAACGGCTTTACGCTGCATCAGGACAGGGACATCGACGGGCTGGTGCTGAACATTGCGTCTTACCGCAACGACGCTATCCGCTGCCGCCTGGATATAACATACACGTCCGAAACTTTTGACTATGTGCCGGTGAAGGTGGCGGGGCTGCACCAGTACCGCGACATCAGGTATTTCTTCCGCAGCCGCGACCGTTTTGCCGAGCATGTTAAGGATAAACTGCCCGCGCTGGTGCATGATATCGACATCCGCACAAGCCATAATTTGGGCGTGATTATCGAAGAAACTGGGCTGCCGGAATGGCGTTACGGCGAGAAGCTGCCGGAGAAAATAGGGCGCTTTAAACTTTTTATCCGCCCGGAGCAGGCGATAGAATACATTAACGGCAGCGTGATTTTTTTGGATTATACGGATTTTGCCACGGGCGACCAGCTGGTGTTTTTGTATAACCGCTTCCGCGATGAATTTTTTGCCGAAACCAAGCACGCCTTAAAGCCGGACAACATTACGGATTTTGACGCCAGGAGCCTGCCGCAGCTGGAGGGTTTGCTTGACGAGAAGCTGGAAAGCTTTTTACTTAATTTTAAATAAACTGTAATAAAGTCCCATCCGGGTCGCCATTATGCCTCGGTAGCTCAGTTGGTAGAGCAAAGGACTGAAAATCCTTGTGTCCACAGTTCGATTCTGTGCTGAGGCACCATTTTTGCGGAAATAGCTCAGTGGTAGAGCACCTCCTTGCCAAGGAGGGGGTCGCGAGTTCGAATCTCGTTTTCCGCTCCATATCACGGCGACATAGCCAAGCGGTAAGGCAGAGGTCTGCAAAACCTTTATCCCCGGTTCGATTCCGGGTGTCGCCTCCATAATTTTGCCGGAGTGGCGGAATTGGCAGACGCAAGGGACTTAAAATCCCTCGGGGAGTGATCCCCGTACCGGTTCAAGTCCGGTCTTCGGCACCAACGGTAAATACAAGCAGTGTTACAACGGTAGCACTGCTTTTTTGATTGTGTTGATAAAATAAAGTTTAATCTGTATAATGTAAATAGAAAGAGCGGAAACAATAGGTAGAAGGAGAAAAGAAATGCCTACTGTTTCAACATTTAGAGGAATTAAGGTTTATATTAACTGGCATGATCATATGCCGCCGCATTTTCATGCTGTTTATGGCGGAGAAGATGTTATTGTTTCCATTAAAGATATTGAAGTGATTGACGGTGAAATGCCTTCAAAACAGTTAAAAATGCTGTTAGGCTGGGCGGCGTTTCATCAGGAAGAATTAATGGAAAACTGGGAACTGGCGCAAAGAAATCAGGAACTTTTTAGTATTGAGCCGTTAAGATAGGGGGCTTGTGTTATGAAGAAAGATATAAATTATTATCTTTCCATGGGCATGGACCAAAAGACAGCTGAATATTTTGTAAGTGGACGTAAAAAAATAGTTTCTGTTACGCCAAACGATGATTTTACGTTGACATTGACTTTCGACAACGGCGAAAAGCGCATGTATGATATGCAACGTTTATTGAAAAAAGGGACAATTTTTGAGCATATCATGGCTTTAGCAGATTTTAAACGGGTTTATCTGGATGACAACGGCTGTGTATCGTGGGATATAGACCCTAATGTAGACAGCAAAGTTCTCTGGAATAATAAAATAGACCTGTGTTCAGATTCATGCTATATCAACAGCACGCCGCTTGAAGAAAAACATACAGCGTAAAATAAAAGCTCCCAAAACATTAGTTGTTTTGGGAGCTTTATCGTTATTTTGTTTTTTCTTCTGCCATTATTTTAGCAATACGTTCTTTAAAGGATGGCTCTGGCTTTGGTGCGTTAGGGTCAACCGGTTTTAATTCGCCGCTTTCGACTGCTTCAAAATCGGTGTATTTAAGCTGGGTAATCAGGCGTATTTCTTCTAATTCTTCGGCGGGTAATTTCATAGGGCCTTGTTCCTTATCTTTTACATAAAATTGGAACCATAGCTGTGATTTAAAGTTTTTGATTTTATCAACTACTTCTGGCGGTATTAAAAAATCTGCATAGGCGACATTTTTAGCGGGCTTAATGGTAAACGTGGGTGCCGCTACAATTTTTTCTATGGGGTAGGTGACGCCGTCAATAATGACTTCTGCTTTATTTTCTATAATGCGCTTATGCCAGCCAATACCTTGATACATAATCTGCACATGGCAAAATGAATTTTCATCGGCATACACGGTTTTCATAAAATCAATGTTTGAAACGTGCATCCAGTGCATTATCTTTTTGTAAGAACGGTAAATAACAGCATTTTGGTTATTATCTACCGCACATTCAATTTTTGCAAAAGCTGGAGTGCAGAACAGCATCGTTGCGGCCAGTGCCATTGCTATAGTCTTTTTCATGTTATCAGTCCTTTGCGTTATAAGCCTTCGTTGATATTTTTATCTGCCTTGTAGTCGGCGAAAGTCAATTCATACATACGTTGAAATTCCCTGCGGTTGCTTTCGTTGGGAACTATGGTTGTAGTTTCTTTGCCGGGGGCATTTACAACGAAAGAAATTTCCTTGCCGGTTTTCATTGCCGCGATGCTTTCATCGGTAAATTTATAAAAAGTAAACGGCATTGTGTAAGCGTTTGTATCGAATGGGTGAGGGAAATAATCGTTTACCACTTTCGGTATTTTATAGGTTACGCCATCAACAACAATGTCCGCAGTTTTGTCCATAAGGTAACGCGGTGCCATTGATGAATGGTTGCGGTACACTGTCGTTAAGCGAAGGTAGTAGTTTTCGTTGCTGCTTTCGGCTGTACTTTTAATAAAAGCATATTCGGCTACGCCGTGCATACCTATTGCTTTATAGCTGCGGTAATTTACATGGTCGGTGTAATTATCACATTCAACAACAATGCGGGCAAAAGCCGACGATGATAATAAAAATGTAGTTGCAAGTGCGAGCAGTAAAGTCTTTTTCATGGTATCAGTCCTTTCTACAAAATTTAGTGATATGATATAATTATCAAAAAAGCGATTAATATTAAAATTGATTATAAGAAATGCGTTGTCTATGCTGATTGCAGATGAAACATTGATGCGCTACAAACGGTTGCTTATGGAAGGCTTAAACGGATATTATTCCCGAAAAAGAACTGAAGGGAATAACCGATGTTTATAACAAACTCCATAAAGTGTTTAATAATTTATAGCTAAAGAAGCAGAACATTTAAGTAATCCTAATAGATTTAATCTAACCAACGCATTTTAGCGTTGGTTATTTTCTTCTTTATCATATTCTTCTGCTATAAAGAAAGCTATGATAGCGCCAATAGTACCTAAAAAATACAGCAATGGTTTACTTTTGAATAATGTGCAAATAACGATTATTACAGCAAACATAATAAAAATGGTTAAACACGGATGTTTAATTTTTGTGCTATCATTATATACTATATCGTTTTTAGGCTTCTTGCTTTGAGACGCTTCTTTATCAACAATGTTCCTAATCGTAGTCTTAACAGCATAGGGATTTATAAAATTTTCGGTTTCTTGTTCTAATCCCTCATATGAACTGGTAATTACTTCAGGTAGAGCGTTGGCGTTATAATTTTCCAATGCTACAAATACAGTTTTGTTATCAGGAGTACCTGGTAAAATTTTATCATCTACTGCGTTAGGGGGAATTGCGCCAGCGTCAATCAAATACTGTTTTGCTTCACGATATGCCAGTAAATCAGTGCGTCCGCCTTTATAGTTATGCTGCATATTGTCATCGAATGTTAGCGAACCAAAGAACCTTAAATTTCTACCTTCGTATTTTATCAGTGAGTTTATATATCGCTTGCTGCCGACTTTTTCTCTGGCAAAATCGTAAAATATATTACGGTAGGGGTGAGTATCTAAATTGCTGCGCCTATCATCTGACAAGTACCTATATACGCAAAAAATAAAAAAGGCGATTTTGTCTTCAATATCAAGCCCTTGAAAAACTTTATCATAAAGTAGTTTTTTGCCAATGTAAGAAGAAAATACAATTTGATGATTAGTTGCAAATTCTTTTAAGCCTTCCGAAGGTGGGCTTTTATCACCAAAGTGTGCAGCAATTAAAGCCGAAACATCTTGCTTGCAAGCATCGGGCGGAACCGGAATATTATAGTCTTGGCATGTTTCGAGTTGGTCATCCGATGGTTTTTCAGGCATAGTAAATGTTATTTCAATAGGGGCGGTATAACCTAATTTGCGCAAATTGGCAATAGCGTCCCACTTGGTTGTTCCATAACACATTACCTTGCGCATACGATTGGTTTCTTTAAATTTTGCCCTGCCTACATAAACGTTTAAATTGAGCATTTTATTTATGCCTTTCTAAATTTCAAATTATATTTTTAAGAAGCAAGTATTTTGGCTAATAAGTCTTATATTTTTATTATCTTTATTAAGAGTAAGTTTAATAAACTTTGGTGGCAGTATATGTAAATTTTGAACATGTCAAATAGGTTTTAATTTCTATGTCTTTAAAAATATTATAACCTAAAATCAGCAATCAGGAAAAGTAGCAAAAATTAATAATGGTAAAAAAGCAAAGCCTTTTCTTTTATCCCGTTTTGGCGGAAAGGGGTTTTACAACCTTTTTACTGCATATTTACGGCGTTTTGTTGACATTGCTTTTTAAAAATAATATAATAGATTAGTCGCATAAGAAGATGCGGCGTTTTGATTTTTTAAGATTTACCCCGCTGCCGTGAGCAGCCAGCAAGAGAGGAAGAAAGACTTTTATGATAAGAAATGATTTGCGCAACATTGCAATTATTGCCCACGTTGACCACGGCAAAACTACCCTTGTGGACGCTATGCTGAAGCAGAGCGGCGTTTTCAGGGCTAACGAGCGCGTTGAGGAGCGCGTTATGGACTCCAACGCTCTGGAACGTGAACGCGGCATTACGATTTTGGCCAAAAACACTGCTGTAATGCACAACGGCACTAAAATCAATATTCTGGACACCCCGGGCCATGCCGATTTCGGCGGCGAGGTTGAGCGCGTGCTGACGATGGTTGACGGCGTTTTGCTGCTTGTCGATGCTTACGAAGGCCCGATGCCGCAGACCAAATATGTTTTGCGCAAAGCATTGGAACGCAACCTGAAACCGATTGTTGTTATCAATAAAATTGACCGTCCGGACCAGCGCGTTGAGGAGGTTATCGACGAGGTTCTGGATTTGTTTATCGAGCTTGACGCGAACGATGAGCAGCTGGAGTTCCCGGTTGTGCTTACTTCCGCGCGTAACGGTATTGCCAAGCTTTCCATGGATGAGGAGAGCGATAACCTTGAGCCGCTGTTCCGCGTAATTTTGGAGAACATTCCGGCGCCGGACGTTGAAGTTGACGCTCCGCTGCAAATGCTTGTCAACACCCTTGACTATGATGATTATGTTGGCCGTATCGTGGTTGGCCGTGTGGTTCGCGGTACTATCCACAACGGTGAAAATGTTACTTTGATGGATAAAGAAGGCCAGCGCAAGGCTAAAATCGGCCGCCTGTACACTTATCAGGGCCTGAAGCGCGTTGAGGTGGACGAGGTTGCCGCCGGCGATATCGTTGCACTGATGGGCCTGACTGATGCGAATATCGGCGACACCATTGCCGATGCGGAAAATCCGGAACAGCTGGAAGGCATCAGCATCGACGAGCCGACGCTGTCCATGACTTTTTCCGTTAATACCAGCCCGTTTGCAGGCCGCGAGGGCGAGTTTGTTACCAGCCGCCATCTGCGTGAGCGCCTGTTTAAAGAAGTAAAAACCAATGTGGCCATGCGCCTTGAAGAAACCGAAAGCCCGGATTCCTACATTGTTAAGGGCCGTGGCGAACTGCATATTTCCATTTTGATTGAAACGATGCGCCGCGAGGGTTATGAATTGCAGGTTGGCAAGCCGAAGGTTATTATGCACCGCGACGAGAACGGCCAGCTGCTTGAGCCTATGGAAGCGCTGACGATTGACGTGCCGCAGGATTTTATGGGCGCTGTTATGGAAGGCTTGGGCCTGCGCAAGGCAGAGCTTCAGAACATGACCGAGATGGCAGGCTACCTGCGTATGGAATTTTTGATTCCGGCGCGCGGCCTTATCGGTTTCCGCAACCAGTTCCTTACCGATACCAAGGGCAACGGCGTTATGAACCACGTTTTTGCAGGCTATGCGCCTTATAAAGGCGATATCCCGGGACGTACCCGCGGCAGCCTTGTTGCGTTTGAAGCGGGCGAAACCACTTCTTACGGCATCAGCAACGCGCAGGAACGCGGCACTATGTTCATCGTGCCGGGCGAACAGGTTTACGAAGGTCAGATTATCGGCGAAAACAGCCGCGAGGACGACATGGACGTTAACCCCTGCAAGAAGAAACACGTCAGCAACATGCGTGCTTCCGGCAGCGACGAGGCTATCCGCCTGATTCCGCCCAAGACCTTCTCTCTGGAGCAGGCTTTGGAGCATATCAACGAGGACGAGCTGGTTGAAGTTACGCCGAAAAGCATCCGCATGCGCAAGAAGATTTTGGACCGTGTTGAACGCGGCAGAATGCGCGCACGCAATAAACAATAAAATTTTTTCAGCACAAGCAGGATTTTAAAAACTTTTGTAGAAGTCTACTTATTACATTAACCGATTTTGATTTGGGATGGAGGCACAGGAGATGGATTTGAAAAACACTGCTTTGAAGTTTTGGCATACTGAGGAGGAAGAATCCGGCTACGGCGGACCCTGCCTTGTAAAATCAGAGCATATGGATATTTTGGTGCGTACCCCGCGCCAGTTCAGCGACGTACGCGAATACGCCGACGCTTTGATGAGCGGCTGCACGCTGATGGTTTCGTTTGAGGCTGTGGACTGCGTAATGCGCAACCGTATTTTCGATTACCTCAACGGTGTAAGCTATATTATCGGTGCGCGCGTATCCAAAGTGCAAGACGATATGCTTTTGTATGCTCCTTCTTCCGTGGAAGTTGACAAAGAAGCAGGCAAAAAATCCTCCCGTTCCTGGCTTGGCAGATAAATTTTTATAAATTAAAACTAAAACCCCGGTACTTTTGTGCCGGGGTTTTGTGCGTTGAGGGGGAGTGTTGGGATGACAAAAAAGAGCAGTACCGTTTAGACGATACCGCTCTTTTTTATAACCATTTTATCTCATTTTATTTTACACGGGATTATAGATTCTAAAAATGCCCTTACGACATTGGGGTCGAAGTCGGTGCCGGATTTGTCTTTCATCTCTTTAATTGCTTCCAGCGGCGTTTTTTGCCAGTAATGGGTGCAAGGGTTAACAATGCGGTCGTAGTAGTTTGCTACGGCAATTATGCGCGCACCAAGGGGGATGTTTACGCCTTTTAAGCGTTTGGGGTAACCGGTACCGTCCCATTTTTCGTGGTGGCTGTAAATGATATCAATAATATGGGTAAATTCCGGAATGTTTTCCAGAATGCTCGCCCCGGCCTGGCAATGGCGTTTGTAGGTGGCAAGCTCGCGCGTGCTTAAATACGGCGATTTTTTTAATATCGCGTTAGGCACGGAAAGATGCCCGATGTCATGCAAAAGCGCGGCACTTTTAATAGAGGCGATTTCTGCCGGGGGCAGGCCCAGTTTTGCCGCTATGCACGCCGAATAGTTGGCAACCTGCTGGCTGTGCATGTACAATGCCGTGTCCTTTTTTTGCAGCAGCGTCAGCAGCGAGTTGCATATCTCACGTATGTTGTTTTCTTTTGGAAAGTCCAGTACCTGGGGTAAAGCGATCATAAAACAACCATCCTGTCAAAAATCCGTCCAATCAAATCTTGCAAATAATAGTATACTACAACGCGGCAAAATATCAAAGGGGATTTTAAGAAAAATTTTTATCGCCGGGGGGCTTGCAATTTTTTTACCAGCGGATATAATTATAATGCAGCTCAGGTCTGTGGTTGCAAGTCGATGCCAGTTGCGGGCAAAACGATCCACGTAAGCAGTTAAAATTAACTGTGAGCACGGCGCAGCTTAGAGGTAAGTCCTGCCGCGAAAAGCGAGAGGGGTAGTAGTGGGGAGCGCAAGGCTTAGGAGCGAACCCTCCGGCAGGCGGGTGTGGGGGCGAAGACCAGGTCAGCTGAGTTGCTTTAATTTATAAAAATTAGCCCTTTTTGCATATTTTTACTTGTGCAGAAGGGCTTTTGGTTTTATAATATAGTTTATTACAACAATGCCTTACGGCAGATACTGGAGGGGGATAACCTGATGAAAAAAGTTTTAGTGTTTATGATGGCTGTTTTGATGCTGGCAGCTTTGGCAGTAGCAGGCTGCGGCGGCAGCGATGAGAAAGAAGCAGGCGGCGAAAAAATTATGCGCGTCGGCACCGAGCCTTCGTTTGCACCGTTTGAGATGCAGGCGGAGGGCAGCGAGGAGCTGACCGGCTTTGACATGGATTTAATCCGCGCTATCGGCAAGCACCTTGGCTATAAGGTGGAAATCAGCGCTATGGGCTTTGACGCTTTAATCCCTGCTTTGCAGGCGGATAACATTGACGTTGCACTGGCAGGCATGAGCATTACCGAGGAGCGCAAGCAGCAGGTAATTTTTTCCGACCCGTATTATAAATCCGGTTTACTTGTAATGGTGCCGAAGGATAACAACGACATTAAGAGCATCGACGACCTGAAAGGCAAGCGCATTGCCGTGCAGATTGGCACTACCGGCGCTTTCCGTGCGGAAAAGGTTGAGGGTGCAAAGGTTACCGCGTTTAACGATAACGGCAGCGCGGTGCTGGAGATGAAAAACGGTGCGGCCGACGCCGTTATTAACGACGCGCCTGTATTAAAATACTTTTTGGCGCAGGGCGGCAGCGAATATGCCAAAACCGTTGGTGAAGTGCTGAACGCCGAAGATTACGGCATTGCCGTAAAAAAAGGCAACGACAAGCTGGCGGCAGAGATTAACAAGGCGCTGAACGACCTGAAAGCAAACGGCGAATTTGACAAGATTTACGATAAGTGGTTCGGCGAAGCGAAATAATGATTTTTTATGCAGCTTTTTGTAAGTTTTTTATCATTTAACACTTGCTTAACCTGCTGTTTAGAGCTATAATATTTTAACAGATGAAAGTTTTGTAAATTTATGCGTGTGGAGGTTATGTTTATGAAAAAATTATTAGTGTTTATGATGGCTGCACTGATGCTTGTGGCTTTAGCGGTTACCGGCTGCGGCGGCGAAGAAAAGAAAGCCGCGGAAGCTCCGGAAAAGGTTCTGCGCGTTGCTACCGAACCGACTTTTGCTCCGTTTGAGTTCCAGGAAGAAGGCAGCGATAAGCTCTCCGGCTTCGATATGGATTTAATCCGTGCTATCGGCGCTAAAATGGGCTATAAAGTAGAAATTGCCAACATGGGCTTTGACGCTCTTATCCCGGCTCTGAACACCGGCAACATAGATGTTGCCATTGCCGGCATGAGCATTACCGATGAAAGAAAACAGGCTGTAGGCATGTCCGACCCGTACTATACTTCCGGCCTTATCGTTATGGTTCAGAAAGACAACAACGATATCAAGAGCATTGAAGATTTGAAAGGCAAACGCATTGCCGCACAAATCGGCACCACCGGCGCTGCTAAAGCACACAGCGTTGAAGGCGCAGTTGTTACCGAATTCAACACCAACACCGAATCCGCTATGGAACTGACCAACGGCGGCGTTGACGCTGTTATCAACGACAGCCCGGTTATCGGTTATTATCTGGCACAGGGCGGCAGCGAAGTTGCGAAAACCGTTGGCGACGTTATGGAAGCTGAACAGTATGGCATTGCCGTTAAAAAAGACAACACCAAACTGCTTGAGGACATTAACAAAGCCCTTGCTGAGCTGAAAAAAGACGGCGAATACGACAAGATTTACAAAACCTGGTTCGGTGAAGTGAAGAAATAAGCATTGAGCCTGAATGCGGGGTACACTGGCGGCGACGAAGGTGGGCCCCGTATTTTATTTATTGCAGGCTGACGGGAAGGAACGAAAACTTCTATGGAATTGAATTTTGAACTTATTCAGGGCGCTATACCGCTTTTGCTGGCAGGCGCGGGCATTACGCTGGAAATTACCGCCATGAGCGTTGGCTTTGGCCTTCTGATTGGCATGATTATCGGCGTGGCACGCCTTGCAAGCGTTAAACCGGTGCGTTATGCTGCTAATTTTTATGTAGATTTTATCCGCGGTACGCCGCTTCTGGTACAAATCTTTCTGGTTTATTTTGCGCTGCCGACTATTATCGGCCAGCGTATTGACCCGTTTTTTGCGGCAATCTGCGCATGTTCCATCAACAGCGGCGCTTACATTGCCGAAATTTTCCGCGCCGGCATCCAGTCCATCGACAAGGGCCAGATGGAAGCGGGCCGCTCGCTGGGCATGACCTGGTACCAGACGATGCGCTATGTTATCATGCCGCAGGCATTTAAACGCATTATTCCGCCGCTCGGCAACGAATTTATCGCCATGCTGAAGGATTCCTCGCTGGTTTCCGTTATCGGCTTTGAAGAACTGACAAGGCGCGGCCAGCTGATTATTGCCCGCACCTACGCTTCTTTTGAAATCTGGCTGGCGGTTGCCGTAATTTACCTTATTATGACCTTTACGGTTGCACGCCTTGTTGGGCTGATGGAGCGGAGGTTTGAAACGAAATGACGACTGAAATGATTAAAATTACCGGGCTGAAGAAAAATTACGGCAGCCTTGAAGTTTTGAAGGGCATTGACCTGACGATTGCCGAAAAAGAAGTTGTGGTAATCATCGGCCCCAGCGGCAGCGGCAAAAGTACGCTGCTGCGCTGCATGAACTACCTTGAAGAACCTACCGAGGGCACGATTGTTGTGGACGGCATCAAGCTGGACGGCGAAGCAAACATCAACGAAGTGCGCAAGGAAGTAGGCATGGTGTTCCAGCGTTTTAACCTGTTTCCGCACATGACTGTTCTGGACAACCTTGTGCTTGCGCCGATGAAGGTGCGCGGCATCAGCCGTAAGGACGCCGAAGCTACCGCGATGGAACTGTTGGGCAAGGTAGGCCTTTCGGATAAGGCGTCTTCCTACCCAGACCAGTTAAGCGGCGGCCAGCAGCAGCGCGTTGCCATTGCCCGCGCGCTGGCGATGAAGCCGAAAGCGCTTTTGTTTGATGAACCGACCTCCGCGCTTGATCCGGAAATGATTAAAGAAGTTCTGGACGTTATGAAAACGCTGGCCAACGAAGGCATGACGATGGTTGTCGTTACGCACGAAATGGGCTTTGCGCGCGAAGTGGGCGACAGGGTGCTGTTTGTTGACGAAGGCAAAATTTTAGAGCAGGGCGCGCCCGACGATATCTTTTTGCATGCTAAGGAAGAACGCACACGCAGCTTCCTCTCCAAAATTTTATAAGCAAACTGTTACAATTTTATCAGACTGTAAACTCGTGCAGAAAAAAGACTTTTTTGCACGAGTTTTTGTAATTTTTTGCAGGAGTTTTAATTATTGCGGCGAATACTAATAATAACAAACAAAGAGTTTGTTATCCCGGACCTCGGGATTAAGGAGGGATAATTTATGAACGTTAACGTAAGAGGAAAGAACATTGTTGTAACACCGGCGCTCAAAGAGTATGTTGAAAAGAAAATCACGAAAATCACCAGGCAGTTTAAAACCGTTGGCGATATCAGCGCAGTGCTGAAAGTTGAAAAAGGCAACCACATCGTAGAAATTACCGTTCCTGCCAGCGGCATTTTAATCAGAGCCCAGGAAACCACGAAAGACATGTACTCATCCATTGATTTGGTAGTGGAAAAAATCGAACGCCAGGTACATAAATATAAAACACGCCTCGCTAAACGTAAATACAGCAACTTTGTAGAACCGGTACCTGTAACCGAGGTGGAAGCAGCACCGGATGAAGAATTCAAGATTATCAAGAACAAGAAGTTCTCGATGAACCCGATGACGGCTGAAGAAGCAATCCTGCAAATGAACCTTCTGGACCATGACTTCTTCGTATACTTCGACCCCGACTATGGCGGAGTAAATGTTGTATACCGCCGCAAAGACGGCAACTATGGCCTGCTTCAGCCGGAATTAAAATAACTTTACATTGATTTCACAAAAAAGCCCGGGACAAAGCTCCCGGGCTTTTGACTTTTTGGTACGATTTTGATAAAATTATACATTAGTATAGTGTTTATAAAACACGGAAATTTAAGGAGTGAGAGTGTTGCTCGAAGGTTTATTGAAAAAGATTTTTGGTGACCCGAATGCCAAGGAATTGAAAGACATTCAGGGCATTGTCGATAAAATCAACGCGTTGGAACCCGAAATGCAGGCATTAAGCTCGGCCAACCTTGCCGCCAAAACCGGCGAGTTCAAGCTGCGCCTTGCCAAGGGCGAAACCCTTGATGATATTCTGCCGGAGGCTTTTGCCGTTGTGCGCGAAACCAGCAAGCGCGTTACCGGCATGCGCCATTTTGATGTACAGCTGATTGGCGGCGTGGTGCTGCACCGCGGCAAAATTGCCGAGATGCGTACCGGCGAAGGCAAAACGCTTGTTGCAACCCTGCCTGCGTACTTAAACGCGCTTACCGGCAAGGGCGTGCACGTTGTTACCGTCAACGATTACCTGGCCCGCCGCGACAGTGTGGACATGGGCCGCATTTATAAAGCGCTGGGCCTTAACGTAGGCCTTATTGTGCACGACATGGATTACCCCGACCGCAAAGCCGCTTACGCTGCCGATATTACTTACGGCACCAACAACGAATTCGGCTTCGACTATCTGCGCGACAACATGGTTGTTGACGAAAACCAGATGGTACAGCGCGAGCTGAACTTCTGTATCGTCGATGAGGTTGACAGTATCTTAATCGACGAAGCGCGTACCCCGCTGATTATATCCGGCCCGGGCGAAAAATCCACCGACCTGTACCGCGTGCTGGCACACGTTGTTTCCAACATGAGCGAGGGCGAAGATTACACCGTTGATGAAAAACAGAAAACCGTTGCGCCGACGGAAGCCGGTATCGCCAAAGCGGAAAAAATGCTGGGCATTTCCAATTTGTACGATGCTGAACACGGCGTGGACTTCTCACATCACCTGATGTGCGCTTTAAAAGCCAAAGCCATCATGCACCGCGACAAGGACTACGTTGTTAAAGACGGCCAGGTTATCATCGTCGATGAATTTACCGGCCGCTTAATGTTCGGCCGCCGCTTCTCCGAAGGCCTGCATCAGGCTATTGAAGCCAAGGAAGGCGTTAAGGTTGAACGCGAAAGCCAGACGCTGGCAACGATTACCTTCCAGAACTACTTCCGTATGTACAACAAGCTGAGCGGCATGACCGGTACGGCCAAAACGGAGGAACAGGAGTTCCAGAAGATTTACGGTCTGGACGTTATCGTTATCCCGACCAACAAACCGATGATCCGTATCGACTATCCGGACGTTATTTATAAAACCAAACGCGCCAAGTACAAAGCCGCCGTTGCGGAAATTGAAGAATGCCATAAATCCGGCCGTCCGGTACTGGTTGGTACAACCTCTATCGCGCAGTCTGAGGAGCTTTCCGCCATGCTGAAACGCCGCGGCATTCCTCATAATGTACTGAACGCCAAATACCACGAAAAAGAAGCGGAGATTATCTCCCATGCAGGCCAGTATGGCGCTGTAACCATTGCCACCAACATGGCAGGCCGCGGTACCGATATCGTGCTGGGCGAGGGCGTGCCTGAACTGGGCGGCCTCCATATCCTCGGCACGGAACGCCACGAAAGCCGCCGTATTGATAACCAGCTGCGCGGACGCTGCGCCCGTCAGGGTGACCCGGGTTCTTCCAAATTTTTCCTGTCTTTGGAAGACGATTTGATGCGTCTGTTCGGCAGCGACAACATCTCCGGCATTATGGACAAGCTGGGCATGGAAGAAGACGAGCCGATTGAACACAAGCTGGTAACCAAATCCATCGAATCTGCGCAGAAGAAGGTAGAAGCACGCAACTTCACCATCCGTAAGCAGGTTCTGGAATACGACAACGTAATGAACCAGCAGCGCGAGGTTATTTACAGCCAGCGCCGCAAAATTTTGCAGCAGGCCAACCTGCGCGATACCATTATGGAAATGGTGCATAAGGTTGTTGACCGCACCATGGCAATGTACGCTCCGCCGGAAGTTTATTCCGAAGACTGGGATTTACAGGCGCTCATCAATTACGCCGAAGAATTCTACGCTCCGCGCGGACTGCTGACTGTTGAATATTTGCAGAACCTCAGCCGTGAGGAACTGGAGGAATACCTGCATAAAGTAGCCGACGAGCATTACGCTGAACGCGAAGCCGCCATTACGCCTGAGCTGATGCGCGAACTGGAAAACCTTGTAATGCTGAAGGTTGTGGACAACCACTGGATGGAACATCTGGACGCCATGGACATGCTGCGTGAAGGCGTGGGCCTGCGCGCATACGGCCAGAAAGACCCGCTGGTTGAATATAAATTTGAAGCCTACGATATGTTCCAGGCTATGATTGACGCTATTCAGGACGACGTTGTACGTTACATTTACCGAGTAAACGTAGTTACCCAGCCGAAGGTTGAGGACCGCCTTGAAAATGCATCGACCAACGCACAGGACGAAGGCACGAAACAGCCTGTCGTTAAAAAGGAAGAACCGGGCCGCAACGACCCGTGCCCCTGCGGCAGCGGCAAAAAATATAAAAACTGCTGCGGCAAAGATAAATAAGCACAGCTTATAAATAAATTTACCTACGAAGGGATGTGAATTTGGTGCTGATAGAGGAATACAAACCGGAAATATCCGCATTAAAGCAAAAATTAGAGGAAATGAGGGGATCTCTTTGACGTCGCTGTCAAAGAGGACCGCATTGCCGAATTAGAACATAAAATGGGCGCGCCCGATTTCTGGGACGACCCGGAAGCCGCGCAGAAAACCGCGCAGGCAGTTACCCAGCTTAAAGCTGAGGTTGAAACCGTATATAACCTTGAACAGCGTCTTGACGATCTGGAAGTAATGGTGGAACTGGCTCTGGAAGAACCGGATTCCGGCATGGAGGACGAGCTGGCGAGCGGACTGGAAGCTGCTAAAGCCGAGATTGAGCATTTAGAGCTTGGCATGCTGCTTAACGGCGAATACGACGCCAACAACGCTATTTTAACCCTGCACGCAGGTGCTGGCGGTACGGAAGCGCAGGACTGGACGAGCATGCTTTTGCGCATGTTTACCCGTTATGCCGAGCGTGAAGGATTCCAGATTGAAATGCTGGACTATCTGCCGGGCGATGAAGCGGGCGTAAAAAGCGCTACGCTGCAAATCAACGGGCACAACGCTTACGGCTATCTGCGCAGCGAAAAGGGCGTACACCGCCTGGTGCGCATTTCCCCGTTTGACGCCAACGCACGCCGCCATACATCTTTTGCGGCGGTTGACGTTATGCCGGAGCTGGACGACAGCGTCGATATCAAAATCGACCCGTCCGATTTGAAAGTTGACACCTACCGTGCCAGCGGCGCGGGCGGACAGCACGTCAACAAAACAAGTTCCGCCGTGCGCATGACGCATATTCCGACGGGCATTATCGTACAATGCCAGAACGAACGCTCGCAGATTCAGAACCGCGAACGCTGCATGCAGCTGTTACGCGCCAAATTATATGAATTTGAACGCGCTAAACAGGAAGCGCTGAAAAACGATATCGCCGGTGATTATCAGGAAATCGAATGGGGCAGCCAGATCCGCTCCTATGTTTTCCAGCCGTACAAGCTGGTTAAGGACCACCGCACCGGTGCGGAAACAGGCAATGTGCAGGCCGTAATGGACGGCGGCATCGACCTGTTTATTGAAGCATATTTACGTTCGCAGCAAAAGAAACTGTGATTTGCTGATTGGTGGAGATAGCGATGAAAAGCCGTTTTAATCCTGTCCTGATTATAGTTATGCTCATCGGGCTTAGCGGCGCGGTGTGGCTTAATTACACCAGGTATCAGATTGAAGAACAGAATAAAACCGTGGAAATGGCAATGGAGTACGAAGGCTTGCAGCACCTTGCCGATTGGGAAGGGCTGCCCTTTGAAACCGTGCTGAAGGATTTTAAGGACGCCGGGGTTACTTCGCTGATTGTGTTTGATACTACCTTGCAGAAGCTGAACGACAAAGGCATTGTTTATGCAACGCCGGGGCGTGAGCTTATGCAGAATGGCACTGCCGGAAGCAGGTTCAGCGCCGTGCCGCCGCAGCAGCTTGTGTCAGACGCCGTTTACATTACGGAAGGCAGCTCGCCTGTCGCTTTTAAAGAAGTGGAACAGGACTTGCACCTGCGTTATGCAGATAACCGCATTGCCGTTGTCAGCGAAAGCCCGCGCATTATCCGCGTTCTGGGCGACCCGCGCATTATCGAAAAAGACAATTACGATACCAAGCAGCCGCTGATGCAGGCGCCGCTGGGGCTTTCCACGGAAGAAATGCAGATGGTGGCGAACGCAGGCTTTAACGTTATCGTGCGCCCGCAAAACTATCTGCCTGTTACGGAAGCGCAGATTGACAGCGTTTTTGACCGTATTGACAAATCCGGTGCGAACGTAGTTTCCTACATCGGCTGCGGCAAAGAAGTTGTCGGCTTCCCGGATAAGCTGGATTACATGGCTGAAAAGCTGCTGGAACGCGATATGGTGTTCGGCATGGTTGAACATTATACCCAGTTACAGTTTGCGCCGATGGAAGGCTTAATCCCGCTGGCGGAAAAAATGGATTATCAGGTTGCGCGTTCCTACATTATTGGCCAGGACGAACAGCGCAAGCTGAAAATGCCCGAGGCTTTGCGCCGCTGGGCACTGACGGACGAAGAACGCAACATCCGCATTAACTATATTAAACCCTTTATGCTGCCGCAGAACGGGCAGGATATTTTAGAACTGAACCTTGATTATGTAAGCAGCATTGCAAGCGATGTGCAGGCGCGCGGCTTTAAGCTGGGCACCAGCGATGTGTTTGCCAACCCGGACGGCAGTAATACGGGTTACTTCCCGGATAAAAAGCTGCTGATTTTACCGGCGCTGGCCGTTGTGGCGGCCTGCCTGATGTACATCAGCCTGACTTTTGGCTTTTTGCCGTTCAAATGGCAGAACATCATCATGGCTGCTTCCGGTTTGTGCGTGGCATGCCTGCTGCTTAAAGCGCAGTCGCCGCTGCTGCGTCAGGCTCTTGCGTTTGCTTCGGCCTGCGTGTTCCCCGTGCTTTCCATGATTGTGATTGTGGAGTGGTGGGACAGTGTTAAAGTGCGCTGCAAATGCCTGGTGCAGTTTATTATGCGTACCACCGTGCAGCTTGGCCTTGCCGTGCTGATGTCGCTGTGCGGCGCGGCGATGATTTCCGCGCTTTTGGGCGATGTACGCTTCTTTTTGGAAATTGATATTTACCGCGGCGTTAAGCTTACCTTTATCATGCCGGTGCTGTTAATGCTTTTGTGGTATGTCAAACGCTTCAACGTGTTTGGCGGCAAAACCGGCGGCGGTATTATCGACGACATCCGCTATCTGTTATCTACGCATATCCGCCTGGAGCACCTGTTTATTTTGGGTGTGCTGGCGTTTGTGGCATATATTTTTGTAGGGCGCAGCGGCCATACTTCCGGCGTGCCTGTTTTGGGCATCGAGCTTAAAATGCGCGCCATGCTGGAGCAGCTGATGTACGCACGCCCGCGTACCAAGGAATTTATGATTGGCCATCCGGCCTTTTTCGTAGCGGCTTATGCCGCCTATTACAAAGCGCCGCGCCTGTGGCAGATGATTTTAGTGGCAGGCGCAGTAATCGGGCAGGGCAGCCTTGTGCAGACCTTCGCGCATATGCGCACGCCCGTGATTATGAGCTATATCCGCGCGCTGGACGGCTACTGGCTGGGCGCGTTAATCGGCATTTGTGCCGTTATTGTACTTAATTTGTTAATGCCTTATTTACAGAAATGGCAGAGGAGATATTTGGGTAATGAATAAAATTGTCATTTCCGGATATTACGGATTTGCCAATGCCGGCGACGAAGCCATGCTTACTTCAATAGTAAGGGCTTTGCGCGGGGTGCAGCCGGATATTGATTTGACGGTCATCTCCGGCAACCCTGCCGAAACGGCCGCCAAACATAAGGTAAAAAGCATTTACCGTTTTAATTTTTGCGAGATATATAATGCCGTTAAAAATGCCGATATGCTTTTAAGCGGCGGCGGCAGCCTTTTGCAGGACGTTACCAGCCTGCGCAGCCTGTTTTATTATCTGTTCATCATCTCAATGGGCAAAATGGCGGGCAAAAAGGTGCTGCTGTATTCGCACGGCATCGGGCCTATCCGTAATGCGCTGGCAAGGCGCTTAACAAAATTTGTCTGCGGCAAAGCGGATTTAATTACGGTCAGGGACGCCGATTCCGAAGCGGAGCTTTTAAAAATGGGCTTTGACGGCAGCAATATCATGGTTACTGCCGATTCCGTACTGGCCTTGCCGGTGGCGGATAAAGCAATCGGGCAGAAGATACTGGCAGACGCCGGTGTTGATTTAAACAAACCGGTGCTGGGTATTTCCGTGCGCCCGTGGGCTGACGACATAAATTGTTTTAAGGTAATTGCCGCAGCCTTAAAACAGTTTAAACAGCAGCATGACGCGCAAATTGTGCTGCTGCCCTTGCAGTATCCGGCAGATTTAAAAAGCTGCGCCGCTCTGGCGGACTTTTTAAAAATGGAAAGCGGCATTTTCTTTTTGGATAAGCCGTTTACCACGGAAGAATTTTTATCGCTGATAGGCAATTTTAAGCTGCTGTTGGGCATGCGCCTGCACGCGCTTGTGTTTGCCGCCGTCATGAAGGTGCCGCTTCTGGCGATATCCTACGACCCGAAGGTGGACGCTTTTGTAAACACCGCGGGCGGCGTGCTGGCAGGCAGCGTGGAGGACATCAGCGCAAGCAGGCTGCTTGGCGTTTTGGAAGCAGCGTGGGATAAACCGCCTTTGGTGCAGAACGAAAAGATGGAACAGCTGCGGCGTAAAGCCCGGCTTAATTTAGAGGAAACCTTTGCATTGCTGCGCAGTGCAAAATGAAAGGAGTGGCCGTATGCTGGAAATGATAAATGTTACCAAAACATATCCGGGCGGTTCGGTAGCTTTGCAGGATATCAACGTCCGCATTGAGCAGGGCGAGTTTGTGTTTGTTGTAGGGCCGAGCGGCGCAGGCAAATCAACCTTTTTTAAAATGTTGTTCCGCGAGGTTCTGCCTTCAAGCGGCAAGGTAATTGTCAACGGGCACGACCTTGTAAAAATGACCGATAATGAAATTCCGTATTTCCGCAGGCAGCTTGGCATTGTCTTTCAGGATTACCGCCTGCTGCCCGACCGTACCGTATATGATAACGTAGCTTTTGCGATGCAGGTTATCGAAACGCCGTACCGCAAAATCAAACGCCGCGTAAACGATGTTTTGGATTTGGTAGGGCTGCGCAAACGTGCGCACGCTTACCCGACGGAGCTTAGCGGCGGCGAACAGCAGCGCATTGCCATTGCGCGCGCTATCGTCAACGACCCCATCCTTTTAATTGCCGATGAACCTACCGGCAACCTTGACCCGGAAACCAGCTGGGAGATTATGGATATTTTCCGCGAGGTAAACAAAAGCGGCACTACCATTGTTATGGCAACGCATGACCGCGAAATTGTTGACCAGATGGAAAAAAGGGTTATTGCCATCGAGCATGGGCATATAGTGCGCGATGATGCCAAAGGAGTATACGGCTATGAGTCTTAGTACCAAAGAATATTTTGTCAGGGAAACATATAAATCCATCCGGCGCAACGGGCTGATGAGCGTGGCCTCCGTGTCCACGGTCGCCCTTTCGCTGTTGGTTTTGGGTATGTTTCTTTTGTTGTTTTTAAATACCAATAACCTGGCGCAGTACCTTGAAAGCCAGGTGCAGATAACCGTTTACATGCAGGACGAAGCCGATGACAGCGTGCTGGAAAATACGCGCGTGCAGCTTGAAGGCATGCCCGGCGTTAAAAAGGTTACTGCCGTAACTAAGGACGAAGCGCTGGAGCGTTTTAAGGAACGCCTTGGCGAACAGCAGAATTTATTAAACGCGCTCGGCACGGATAACCCGTTCCCGTATTCTTTTGAGGTGGAAGTGGACGCGCCGGAACGCATTGCGGAACTTACCCCGCAGATTGGCGATATGGAAGGCGTTGAAACCGCCAAATTCGGGCAGGAGGTTGTGGAACAGCTGTTCCAGATTACCAAAATCCTGCGCGTGGGCGGCGTTGTGCTGGTAGTGCTTCTGGCATTTGCCACGCTGTTCATCATTGCCAACACCATCCGCCTTACGGTTTTCGCCCGCAGGCGCGAAGTTAACATTATGAAATACGTCGGCGCAACCGACTGGTTTATCCGCTGGCCGTTTATGCTGGAAGGCATGACGCTGGGCTTTTTCGGTTCGCTGATTTCGATACTCGTAATCAACATTTCCTATTCGGCGCTGCTGTCGCGCATTTATTCCACGCTGGCGTTTTTGCCGATGCTGCCGCCGTACCCGATGCTGCTTTACGTTGATTTGTTCATCATCATCAGCGGCACCGCGATTGGTGCTGCGGGCAGTTACGTATCGCTGCGCAAGTTCCTGCGCGTGTAAGGGGGACGGCCTATGTTAAGGACTAAAGTTCTGGCGGTTGCCCTTGCGGCGTGCGTTGCCGGTTTGCCGGCGCTGCACGGCTACGCGGACGAGCTTAGCGAAAAGCAGGCGGAATACGAACAGGTGCAGCAGCAGATGCGCGAAATGGAAGCGCAGCGCGACGAAGCACGAGCCGCTGCCGACGCTGCCAGCAGCCGTATGGAAGAAGTTATCAGCGAGCTGCGCGATTTGCAGGTACGCCTTGACGAGCTGAACGCTGCCGTTGAGGAAAACCGGACCAAACTTGCCGAAGAAAAAGCAAACCTTGAACGCAGGATGAATATTTTTAAAAAGCGCCTGCGCGATATTTACATGAACGGACAGATTAACTATCTGGACGTGCTTTTGGGCGCGAAGGATTTTTCGGATTTTTCGAGCCGTATGTTTTTGCTGCAGAAAATCATCAGCCACGATATAGCGATGCTGGAAGCCATCAACAAGTCGATGCAGGAAATCGAACAGCGCCAGGCAGAGCTTGACGAACAGGTAGCAGAGCTGGAAGAAAAACGTGCCGATGCCGAAGCGCGCCGCGAAGAAAGGGCACAGCTTTTGTACGCCGCTGAAGAAGAACGCAGCGCCGTTGAAGGCGAGTACGACCGCTTAATGGCTATCAGCGAAAACATCGCCAGCATGTTGCGCAGCCTGCAAAACGCCGGCGGTATGCCGGGTGCAGGCGGTACGGGCGCATTTATCTGGCCGGTACAGGGCGAAATTACTTCGTACTACGGCTGGCGCACGCACCCGATTTTTGGCACGACGCGTTACCACAGCGGCTATGATATTGCCTGCGATACCGGTACGCCGATTGTTGCTGCCGACAGCGGCACGGTTGTATATTCCGGCTGGCTGGGCGGTTATGGCTACTGCGTAATGATTGACCACGGCGGCGGGCTTGTCAGCCTGTACGGGCACAACAGCGAGCTGTGGGTATACGAAGGCCAGTACGTTCAGCAGGGCGAAACCATCGCGCTGGCAGGCAGCACCGGCTGGTCCACCGGCCCGCACTGCCACTTTGAAGCACGCCTTAACGGCGAGCTGACCGACCCGATGAATTATCTGCCGTAAGGCAATTAAGCTGGAGGGGCATTGATGTTTAAACCAAGATTCAGTTTACTGACACTTTTGCTGGCGTGCGCCTGCGCCGTTATTGTTACCTTTGCGGGCATTATGGCGCTTATTCAGCACGCGGCGGGCAATTCCGTCAGCGGCATGGTGTTTTTAAAAACGCTGGTAACGGTGCGCGATAATTACGTTGAGCCCGTGGACAGCGAAAAACTTTTTGACGGCGCTACCACCGGCATGGTTAAAGCGCTGGGCGACCCGTATTCCGCTTACCTTGATAAAAAAAGCTTCAGCGAAATTACCGATTTGACTGACGGCGTGTTTGGCGGCATCGGCGTGGTGCTGGGCAAAAAGGATAACGATTTTGTCGTTGTTGCGCCCATGGAAGGCACGCCGGGAGACGAAGCGGGCATTAAAGCCGGCGATAAAATTTTAGCGGTTGACGGCACCAGCGTTGACGGCATGCAGCTGGAGGACGTTGTCGGCAAAATCCGCGGCAAGCAGGGCACGGAAGTGGAACTGAAGCTGGCGGACGCAAGCGGCAATGAGCGTACGGTGCGCGTAATCCGCGGCGATATCAAAGTTGAATCCGTCGGCGGCGAAATGCTGGAGGGCACGAATATCGGCTATATCCGCATAAGCGTGTTTAACGAGCAGACCGGCAACGATTTTGCCAAAAAATACATGGAGCTGGAAAAACAGGGCATGCAGGCGCTTGTGCTTGACCTGCGCCACAACCCCGGCGGTATTTTGGGCGAATGCGTGAAGGTTGCGCAGTACATTGTGCCCAAAGGCACGGTGGTAAGCATTAAAGACCGCAACGGCAATACCTTTGTGGAAGAATCAAACCTTGAAAAAGTAAAATACCCGCTGGCCGTTCTGGTTGACCACGGCAGCGCCAGTGCGGCAGAAATTGTCGCCGGTGCGGTGCAGGATACCGGAGCGGGCAAACTGTTTGGCGTGCAGACCTTTGGCAAGGGCTCGGTGCAGTCGGTGTATAAATTAAGTGACAACACCGGCCTTAAACTGACGACTGCCAAATATTATACGCCGAGCGGCCGCTCTATCCACGGCACGGGCATTAAGCCCGATGTTGAGGTAGAGCTTGACCTTACCGGCATGACGGATAACCAGCTGGCGGCAGCGGAAAATTATTTGAAGGAAGAACTTGCAAAGTAAGAAGGGAGCAGGGGTTTTGAAGAAGTTTCTGGCTTTGGCGGCAATTTGCTGCGTGGCTTTTGTTAATTCTGCTTCGGCAGAGGATTTGACGAAATTTTATTCAACCGAGCGCGTGCGCGGATATAAAAGCGGCGAGTTTAGGATTCTTGCCGAAGACGACGTTAATTTCCGCAGCAAACCGGCGTTGAGCAATAATATTATCAGCTGCCTGCCGCGCCATTCGCTGCTGCGCATCACCGACGACGGTCAGCCGTGGGCAGAGGCGGTGTGGAACGGACAGAAGGGCTACATTGCGACAGAATATTTAACTCCTGCGGAAGCAGAGCCGCTTTTGAACGACGAGGACATTAATTTTGGCGAGTGGAAGCTGGACGACGTGTTTACGCCGGAAAACGCCAAACTGGGCAAGCTGCTTAAAGAAGGCAAAGAACACGGCGATTACGTTTACGAATATAAGGACGTAAAAATCAGCGTTAAGCGCGGTAAGCACACCATTACGGCGATGGAAGGCAAAACGCCGGTGTTTGCCACGATGCGCGGCGTCAGCACGGGCGACGAGGCTGCGCGCGTAATTGGGCAGTACGGCATGCCGAACCGCGTGGTGTATTTTACACCGGATAAGGACGACGAAAGCCTGAAGCAGACGATGATGCTGGGCTACGATTTTGAAGGCAAATACGACGACGGCGGGCTTGATTTTTACATTGACGCTAACGACGTTGTAACAAAAATTGTACTGCGTAAAGATGACTGATAACCAAAAAGTGCTGTTATTTGTGTAAACTGCTTTACATAAATAGCGGCACTTTTAATTTTTTTGAGATTTTTATAAATTTTTGTTGACTAAACGGCGCGCGCTGTTTAAACTATACACAAGTTAATATTTACCACTAAACCGTTGAGACGGAGATCAAGTCAGAATATGCGCTCACAGAGAGTCCGGTTGCTGGGAACGGATAGAAATGCAGTCTGATAAATGGACCGTTGAGGGTGCAGCCAAAGCGGCTTTGCCGTTAGTATTCTGCAACGCAGCGCCTGCGTTAAGGACGAGGGGTGTGTTGGCACCCTGCAAAAGTGCGCGGCCAGTCCGCGAATCAAGGTGGTACCGCAGGTTTTGATTTTACGCCTGTCCTTGTAATTTTACAGGGACGGGCTTTTTTATTAGCGGCAGCCATTTCCAACAAATGCAACATCGGGAGGAAATAACAATGATTAACACAGCAATTGCCAAACTTGCGGCAGGGCAAAATTTACAGGCTGCCGAAACACGCGACGCCTTTGGGCAGATTATGAGCGGCGGTGCGACAAGTGCGCAGATAGCGGCTTTTATCACCGCCATGCGGATGAAGGGCGAAACCATTGACGAGATTACCGCCTGCGCCGAAGTGCTGCGCGAAAAATGCACGCGCATCCACGCACAGGGCGACGTGCTTGATATCGTCGGTACGGGCGGCGACTGTGCCAACACCTTTAACATTTCAACCACCAGCGCGTTTGTCATCAGCGCGGCGGGACAGCCCGTTGCCAAGCACGGCAACCGCAGCGTCAGCAGCAAAAGCGGCGCGGCCGATGTTTTGGAGGCGCTGGGCGTAAAAATAGATTTACCGGCGGCAAAAAACGAGGAGCTGCTGCAAAAAATAAACCTGTGCTTTTTGTTTGCGCAGTCCTGCCACGCTTCCATGCGCTATGCAGGACCGGTTCGTAAGGAAATCGGCATCAGGACGGTGTTCAATATCATCGGCCCTTTGGCCAACCCGGCCTTTGCCAGCTTACAGCTTTTGGGCGTGTATCAGAAGGAACTGGTAATGCCACTGGCGCGGGTGCTGGCCAACCTTGGCGTTAAACGCGGCATTGTGGTGTACGGCGACGATGGGCTGGACGAAGTAACGGTTTCGGCAACCAACACGATTGCTGAAATTGACGGCGGCAGGGTTACGCAATACACTTTTGACCCCTGCGATTTGGGCTTTAAACGCTGCCGTAAGGCAGACCTTGTGGGCGGCGATGCTTACGAAAACGCGCAGATTACCATAGACATTTTAAGCGGTAAGGAGCGCGGGGCAAAACGCGACGCCGTTGTTTTAAACAGCGCGATGAGCCTCTACATCGGCGGCAAAGGCACGCTGCCGGAATGTGTGGAGCTTGCCAAAGCGACGATTGACAGCGGCAGGGCTTACCAGAAATTACAGCAGCTGATTGAATTAAGCAACGGGTGAGAGCATGATTCTGGATACTTTGGCGGCAGCAAGTAAGGAGCGCGCCGTGGAACTGGTAAATAAATACGGTTTAAACGCTTTAAGGCGCGAGGCGGAAGCCATGCCAAAAACGAACCGGGGCTTTGCCAAAGCATTGAAGCAAAAGGGAATCTCCTTTATCTGCGAGGTAAAAAAGGCGTCGCCCTCCAAAGGGCTGATTGCCAAAGAGTTTAACCCCGTGCAGCATGCGAAGGAGTACGAAGCGGCAGGCGCAGCGGCGATAAGCTGTCTGACAGAACCGAACTGCTTTTTGGGCAGCAATGAATACTTAACGCAGATTGCCAAAAACGTCAGCCTGCCGGTGCTGCGCAAGGATTTTACCGTCAGCCCGGCACAGCTTTACGAAGCAAAAATCATCGGCGCGGACGCCGTGCTTTTAATAACGGCGCTGCTGGACGCAGGCGAGCTGAAAGAATACCTTGCCATAGCCCAAAGCCTTGGGCTTGAAGCTTTAACCGAAGTGCATGACGAGGCGGAACTGGCAGCAGCGCTGAACGCCGGTGCGGAAATTATCGGCGTGAACAACCGCAACCTGCGTGATTTTACGGTGGATTTAACAACCAGCATACGGCTGAAAAAGCTGGTGCCGCCCGGCATAACCTTTGTGGCGGAAAGCGGCATTAAAACCCGCAGCGACGTGGCAGAGCTTGAAGCCGCAGGCGCGGACGCGGTACTGATTGGCGAAACCTTAATGCGCAGCGGCAATGTAAGGGCGACGCTGGCGCAGCTGGCAGGTGAGCGGCATGGTTAAGGTAAAAATTTGCGGCATTAAAAACTTGCAGGACGTGCAGGCGGTTAATAGGCACAAGCCGGATTTTGCAGGCTTTGTGTTCTACCCGCTCAGCAAAAGGTACGTCAGCCTCATCGTAGCGCGGCGGTTAAAAGCGGCGCTGAACAGGCACATCAAAACCGTGGGCGTGTTCGTCAACGCACCGGTGGAAGAAATTGCCGCCGCTGCGGAACTTGGCATTATAGATTGGGTACAGCTGCACGGCGACGAGGGCAACGCCTACATCGCAGAGCTTAAAAAAATCTGCAAACTGCCCATCATCAAAGCCGTGCGCGTGCAGGATGAAAACGACATCAAACGCGCCGATTATTACGACTGCGATTACCTGCTGTTCGACACTTACAGCCAATCCGCCTACGGCGGCACGGGCAGGCAATTTAATACGCAGCTGTTAAAGAGCGTTAAAATACATAAACCATACTTTATCGCCGGCGGGCTTAACGCAGAAAACGTGCGCCATGCATTGAAAGGCTTAAAGCCGTTTGCGGCAGATGTAAGCGGCGGCGTGGAAACAGACGGCGGTAAGGATGCGGCGAAGATAAAAGCGTTTATAAAACAGGTGAAAGGATGAACGACATGACTAAAGGAAGATACGGCGTGCACGGCGGACAGTACATACCCGAAACTTTGATGAACGCAGTGCTGGAGCTGGAGCAGGCTTACGAATATTATAAAAACGACCCGCAGTTCAACAAAGAATTGCAGGCCTTGTACCACGATTACGCCAACCGTCCTTCGCTACTCTACTATGCGGAAAAAATGACGAAGGACTTGGGCGGTGCGAAGATTTATTTAAAACGCGAGGACTTGAACCACACCGGCTCGCACAAAATTAATAACGTGCTGGGGCAGGTGCTGCTGGCTAAAAAAATGGGCAAAAAGCGCGTGCTGGCAGAAACCGGCGCAGGGCAGCACGGCGTTGCAACGGCAACGGCGGCCGCGCTGATGGACATGGAATGTACTGTTTACATGGGGCGCGAGGATACCGAACGCCAGGCGCTGAACGTGTTCCGCATGCAGCTTTTGGGTGCGAAGGTTGTGGCTGTGGACAGCGGCACCAAAACCTTGAAGGACGCCGTTAACGAAGCCATGCGCCAGTGGACGGCAAATGTCAACGACACTTATTACGTGCTGGGCAGCGTTATGGGCCCGCACCCGTACCCCGCCATGGTGCGCGATTTCCAGAGCGTTATCGGCAGGGAAGTGAAAGCGCAGATGCTGGAAAAAGAAGGACGCCTGCCGGACGTCGTAATGGCGTGCGTCGGCGGCGGCAGCAACGCCATGGGCCTGTTTTACGATTTTATCCCGGACAAAGAGGTGCAGCTCATCGGCGTGGAAGCCGCAGGGCGCGGTGTAAATACTGCGGAAACGGCGGCGACAATCGCGCGCGGCAGCATCGGTATCTTCCACGGCATGAAATCCTACTTTTTGCAGGACGAATACGGGCAGATTGCGCCGGTGTACAGCATTTCCGCCGGGCTTGATTATCCCGGCATCGGGCCGGAACACGCCGAACTGTACGATACAGGGCGCGCGCAGTACGTATCGGCCACCGACGACGAAGCGGTAGCGGCGTTCAGCTACCTTTCGCGCACGGAGGGTATTATCCCGGCAATCGAAAGCGCCCACGCCATTGCCTACGCGCAAAAGCTGGCGCCGACACTGCCGAAAGATAAAATCATCGTAGTAAATGTTTCCGGCCGCGGCGATAAAGACGTGGCGGCCATTGCCAGATACATGGGGGTGGATTTGCATGAGTAAAATAGCGGCAGCCTTTCAAAAACAGCACAAATGCTTTATCCCGTTCATCACGGCGGGCGACCCTGACCTTGAAACAACGCGCCGGTTAATCCTTGCCATGGCAAACGCCGGGGTGGATATTATCGAATTAGGCATACCTTTTTCCGACCCTGTGGCGGAGGGCGAAGTAATACAGGCGGCCAATATCCGCGCTTTGGCGGCGGGCGCGACTACTGATAAAATTTTTGCCATGCTGGCAGAAGTACGCAAAGAAACTAACGTACCGCTGGTGTTTTTAACTTATGTGAACCCCATTTTTACTTACGGAACGGAAAAATTTATGGCAGCCTGCCAACGCACCGGCGTGGACGGCATTATCGTACCGGACGTGCCCTACGAAGAAAAGGCGGAGCTTGCAGGCTTGTGCAGGCAGTATGGCGTGGATTTGATTCCGCTGGTAGCGCCGACCTCCGACGAGCGTATTAAAATGATTGCCGGTGAAGCGCAGGGCTATGTGTATATCGTATCGTCGCTGGGCGTAACCGGCGTGCGGCAGGACATAACGACGGATATTGCCGCTATTGTGCGCAAAATACGCGAAGTGACTGACGTGCCGGCAGCAGTAGGCTTCGGCATCGCCACGCCGCAGCAGGCACGCGAAATGGCAGCAATCAGCGACGGTGCAATAGTAGGCAGTGCCGTAGTGCAAATAATAGGCGAACACGGCAAAAACTGCCTTGAACCGGTAACGGACTACGTAAAACAAATGGCCGCCGCCGTGCATGGGGTGGAGTGAAAAAATAAAAGCCTCCGTACAATTAAGTACGGGGGCTTTTGTGCGTAGAAGTAATTTGTTGAAAATACAAACAAAACCAAAAAGTCAAATAACATAAAACCCGGTAATTAAAAATAAAACAGCAAAAGTAAAACCGAATGTCAACACAAAAAAGTGAGGGCGTTCGGTTTTTTATTTTACTTAAAACGCAAAAGCAACTTGCCAAATAAAACAAACGGCAAAGCACAAAAGTAAATTTTGGGGTAAAACAAGCCCTTGGCTGATAAAACTTGGCATAAAGAAAAAATAAGAAGGCGTACCCTTTGGGTACGCCCTTATTTTTTCTCCTTGTTCTTTACACAGGCCAAACTAAATAAACGTGGTATAGCATTGCGAACTGGTTCCACTGCGGACAGCGAGAGCAGAACCCAACTGCGGTAGTTATAAAGTTACCACAAGACCTGAAAAAGTAACTATCATTTCTATGGTTGTAGTCTTGTCGTGGGGAAGTCTGTGGTATAATTTTGATATTAAATCATAGCTAATTTTGATATTAAATCATAGCGCAATATGCCAAAAATATTAAGGGAGAGATGAAAAATGAAGAAAAAGCAATTATTAGCGACGCTGGTAATGCTTAGCTTAATGCAGGGAAGCGTGTATGCAGAAACTGTTAATACAACGCTTGGAGAAGGTACATTTATCTATAATGAAGATACTACTCTAAAAGCTGGTTTAAGTTTAACTGGTGAAAAACAAACGATAATAACAGTTAAAGATGGTACAGGTACACTTACATTTGATGGTGGTAGCCGCGGCATAGATATGAGTAGCAATAAGCCTGAAGTAACAATTAATGCTAACGTTGTATTTACTAATCAAACTTGGGATGGAATCAATTTTAATACTGGTGATGAACAAATTGTTAAAATTAATGGTAATTTAGATTTTGAAAATATGAGTGTAAGTGCTGTTAAAGGTCAAAATGGTGCAAGTGCAGAAGGTACAGGTTTAGTTGTTGATGGAAAAATTACAGCTGATAATGTTAATGTTAAAAGTGGTGCAGATGGAGCTATTTTCGCGTTTTATGGAACGAATGTAGAATCAAAAGGATTAGAAGTAAAGAATAGTTCTTTAAATAAAAGTGATTTTGGTGGCGTAATTTTTTTAAATAGCAGTGCCCGAATTAATATAAAAAATGACCAAGGGAATGCAGAGTTAAAAATTAGTAATATAGAAAATAATACAACTTCTTTAATTACTGGTATTTATGGTAATACATCTAATACTTACGCAGATAAAATTATTATTGAAAATATTGATAATAATAATGGTAAGTCTGCTATGGCTATTTACAATTGTGGACAAAATACTATAACTAGCAAAAATATAACGGTTTCGCAAATTTATAGTAATAAAAATGATGCTGGAAGTTATAGTGTCGGCATATTGCAGGAGGGAGATAATCCTTCGCGTTTTACAGAAACCAAATTGGAAACAAATAATTTAACCATTTGTGATATTAAATCTGTGGCAAGTGAAGCTTATGGTTTAAACTCAATGGGATATTCAGAAGATAATGGTAATTTATCTACTATTGTTCACGATACAGTTGATATTTCTAAAGTACAAGGATATTTAGATACTGTTGGAGTCTTAAATCTTCAAAGTTCAGATTTAGATGTTACTAATAATTTGTTTGTTACAGATATTACTTCTGAAACAGGTAAAGGCGTGGGTGCATGGTTTGAAAACGACAAAACAAATATTGGCGGATTGCTTCAAGTAACTAATATTAAAGGTAAAGATTTAGCCTCTGGTGTAGTTGTTGCAGGCAGCAAAAACTTTGAAGTACAAAATTTATATATTGATAAAATTCAAGCTGATAAGTATGTTGTTGGTTTTGATATAAAAAAAGCCGAAAGTGCTGATGTTAATAGCGTATATATTAATGCTAATGATGTAGTTAATAACATGAGCGTTGAAGGCTACCATGGTAATTATGATGGTGAGTCATCAGCAAACGAAGAAATACTTACTCAAATAGCTTTGCGTGCCAATGAAGGTGGCAAAATTGATTGGACGGACAGCGAAGGAAATTACATTATACATGGTGCGATAGTAGCCGGATGGGGCAGTGACGAAGGGGATATACCTGGTGTAGAAGGTCCAGGCACCGGTGGTTCAATTAATCCTCCGTCTGGTCCTCCGACTGGACTTTCTTTGTATAGTAATAATGAAACTACTGCTGGAAATATTAAAATTGGTGCAGATGGCGCAACAACTCAAATTTACGGCGATGTTTTTGCAGGTAACGGCGGTAATGTTGAAATTACTTTAAGTGGTACTAATTCAGTTTTAGAGGGGCAGGTAGATGACTATCACGAATTAGCAAACGATGATATGAAAGATAAAGTTTTTCATAACTCAGCTTTTGTAGATAGTGAAGGAAAAGAAATTGATGTTGTTTCAGCAGGCGCGGCAACTTTAAACATCAATGACGGCGGAAAATGGATAGCACGCGGTCAGAGCTTTATAGATACCATAAGCCTTGATGGCGGCATTATCGACATGAGTCAGAATGATAATTCATCAGTTACGGTTGATAAACTTAGCAGTAACAATGGCGTATTAAAAATGAAACTTAATACAAATGACCGTACTCAAAGTGACATGCTTTATGTAAGTGGCAGTATGTCAGGTAATTATCAGTTAATTATAGATGAAACGAATTTTGATGCATCTGAAACCGAAATTGACCCGCTGCGTTTTGCAACTGTAAAAGGTGATGTAGATATTAGTGGTATTAATGCCCGTTCTGTTGATGTAGGTTTTTTGATACTGATTATAAAATTTTTACAGAAGATTTTGTTGTAGGTGACGAAGATAATAAAGTTTATAATAACAGCGGCGTTGAAGGAAATGACGACCATGCAGCGGATTATAAACCGGGTAATGGCTTTGCTGAAACCACATTTGACAATGATGATACAAATCTTATGATTGGCGGTATTGAAAAACAAACCGTCAGCGACGCTGGTCAGACCATTATCAACATGAGCCGTGCTAACTACAGCAACGCCATCTACATGGACAGATTAAACAAACGCATGGGCGAAGCACGCTATATTAACCCCGAGGACGAACAGGGCATGTGGGTACGCCTGCGCCACGATAGAATCGGCAAAGAAGACGCCTTCCGCAGCCAGAACACCATGTACGAAATGGGCTATGACGTTAAACAGGACTGCGACAACGGCGACCGCCGCGTAGGCTTTGCTATCGACTACATGGACGGCAAAACCGAATACCGCAACGTAGCAGGTGACGGCGATATCAAACGCTACGGCTTGTGGCTGTACGACACATGGATGGGCGACAAAGGGCACTATGCGGACTACGTATTAAAATGGGGACACCTCGAAAACGACTTTGACATTTACAACAGCCGCTGCAAAGTAAACGGCGACTACAGCAACAACGTATTCAGCGTAAGCGCGGAATACGGCAAAAAGAACGACATGGGCAACGACTGGTACTTTGAACCGCAGGCACAGTTACAGCTTGCGCGCGTAACCGGCGCGGACTATGTAACCAGCCAGAACACCAAAATAAGCCTTGACGGCATTAACAGCTTAATCGGGCGCGCAGGCTTCCGTCTTGGCAAAGACATGGGCGAACGCAGCACGGTATACGTAAAAGCAGACGTACTGCATGAATTTTTGGGCGACCAGACAATCAGCGCGCTGGACACCACGACCAACGGCACCTACCGCGAAACCTTTGAAAACAAAGGCACGTGGTATGACGTAGGCTTTGGTTTTGCAACGGCACTTGGCAAGAGCAGTTATGCCTTTATGGATTTTGAAAAATCCTTCGGCAACGATAATGACGAAACTTATCAAATCAATGCAGGTGTTCAGTGGACGTTCTGATTTAAAACAGCAGGGGGAGTTAACTCTCCCTGCTTAAAGTTATGCAAAAATAAAATTCAAGGTTAAAGGGGAGTTTATTTTGAATACGAAGAAAATTTTAGCAAGTTTGGTTATGTTAAGTTTAATGCAGGGGAGTGTGTATGCGGCTGATGTAGAAGAAATTCATACTTCAGGTCCTTTATATGATAGTGATGATAATAGATGCTTATATTTAATAGCAGGATATGGTAAAGAATATAATTTTACGATTAATGGAGATGTGACTATATACACTAAAGATGATCCCAATCCACAATTTTCTTATGCTCCTAATTCTAATATTAAGGTTGGTGCTACTGTTAATGCAGAAATTAATATTGCTGACGGTAAAACATTAACTTTAGTTAATGAAGGTTATGTTGGAAACGATAATGTTTCAATTTTTACAGGTGGTATCGATTTATCTTATGATTCTAATCTTAAAATTACAGGGAATAATGCATCGTTAGTTATCAATGACAAAATTACCTGTGAAAATGAAGATCCTAGTGGTGCTGCTATTAAATTTAATGGTTATACAAGTGATTCCAAAGATAATCATTCAACAAATTTAACGATTGGTAAAGTTGATGAATATTTAGAAAAAATCGAAATAAATGCTAATTGTAATGGCATAATATTAATGGGCAATGATAGGAAAAACACATATAATGCTGCTTTTTATGCTAAAAATATTATTATTAATGCAAATGATGGTGAGGGCGTTGGTGCTAATGCACAGAATGGTTTTGAAGATTGTGGTTTAAATGTTACTATGGGCGGCGAACAAACTGAAAGCATAAGGATAATTGCAAGTGATAGTGCTGTTAATATACATAATTCAAATGGCACGCATAAGTTCGATGGAAAAAATTTATTGTTTAAAGGAGAAAATGGCGGCGGTGTAATTTTTCAAAATGATTCTAATCAAGCGAAAGATACAGTAAATACAGTATTTTTAGGTTCTCAAAATACTGAAAAAATAACTATAGAAGGAAAAACTTCCGGACTTGTTATAAATGGTAATACAAATGCAACAATCAAAGGTAATGATATAGAAATAAAATCAAGTGATGCCAGCGCTTTTTTAATTAGTGCTTACAATGATAAACATTATAAAAATGATGTAAAAGTTGGTGATGAAAATACAAATAAATTATTAATTAAAAGTGAAAATGCCAGTGGTTTAACTGCTTTTTATGGCAGTGCAGATTTTCAAGCAGATTTTATAGAGATAAAAGGAAGCTTTGATTATGTAGATACTTCCGATCCTAATGAATTTAGAGACGCACGATATGGTATAAAAGCTGATACCGGATTGGATTATGATAATGTTGAGTTAACTTTTGATAGTGATTACATAAAAATATCCGGTCATACTGGCATCTATGCAAATAGTGGAGAAGATGTAACAGGGAGTGTTACTTTAAATGTTAAAGATGGATTAATAGAAATTAATTCTAAGGACAAATCTGTTTGGGCAAGTGGTGATGGTGGACAAGTAAATATTAATGGTGCTGTAAAAATTAATGGTAAATATAATGATGAAACAACTACGTTTACTGTTGATGAAGAAAATGCAGGAATTGCAATAGTTGCTGGCAAACAAACTACAGCTGGTAACGACAGATACGGTGAAGTAAATGTAAATTTACAAGGTACACAAAACAGCTATATTACCGGTGATATCGTCGGAGCAAGGGACGGTGTTGTAAATATTAACAGTGATAATTACAACGGGAGCCTTACTATTCAAGGCGATATTTTAGCAGGAAATGGTGGTACAAGAACAGATGATGAAGGCAATAATGTAACTGTTGGCGCTGTAAATCTTGATTTGGGCAAGAATGGTTATCTCGAAGGCCGTGTGGATGATTACCAAGACGCTGATTTGAAAGATAGCAGTAATTTAGAATTTTTTGACCCGCATTTTACTGATGGTAAGGTTTCAAATAGCGGTACTGTAAATATTGATTTGGGTGAAGGTTCTAAATGGAATGTAACCGGCCAAAGCTGGGTAACAAAACTTGAAGGCAACGGTACAGTTATACTTGTTGGTTCAGGTTCTGAAAATGGTACTATTACAGAAGGTACAGGCGGTTATGCAGTACATATCGGTGAATTAAAAGGCGATAATACTTTTGTGCTTAATTTAACGCCCGATGCACTAGAAACAAGTGATATGATTTATGTACAAAATAGCACCGAAGGAACTCAAACTATACTTTTAAATAATGAAAGAGACCTGTTGGACAATACGGATTGGGATGAAATTCGTTTTGCTACTGTAGCAAATGCTTTAGGCAGTGCAGAAAATGTTAATACAGATTACGGCGGTTCTTTTGGTGATACTTATACCATTAAAGGGCGCGGCGTGCGTAATGTAGATTATGAAATAAAATACGTTGCTATGGACGAAGATACAACGTCCGGTGAGGATAATAAAAAATATAATGGCGGTAAAGATTTTGATGAAGTAAAACCGGGCGAAGATTATGTACAAGATAACTATAACAAAATAGATGAAGGGCAAAACAGTCAGTACATTTACCTTGTACGCAACGAAAACGACACCCCTGTTGTTAACCCTGACGAAGATTTAACCGACAGCGGTAAAACGGTTATCAACATGAGCCGCGCCAACTATAAAAACGCCATCTACATGGATAGATTGAATAAACGTCTTGGCGAAGCACGCTATATTAACAACGAAGAAGAACAGGGCATGTGGGTACGCCTGCGCCATGACCGAATTGGGCAGAGCGGCGACTTCCGCAGCATGAATACCATGTATGAGCTTGGCTATGACGAAAAACAAGACTGTGACAACGGCGAACGCAGAGTAGGTTTTGCTGTTGACTACATGCGCGGCAACACAACTTACAGCGATATTTTAGGCAAAGGCGAAACCAAACGCTACGGCTTATGGTTGTACGACACATGGATGGGCGACAAAGGTCATTATGCCGATTACGTCGCTAAATGGGGACATCTTTCCAACGATTTTGACATCCGCGACAAAGACAGCTTTGAACGAGTAACAGGCGACTACAGCAACAACGTATTCAGCGTAAGCGCAGAATATGGACGCAAAAAGGACATCGGCAACGACTGGTACATTGAACCGCAGGCACAACTGCAATTAGCGCGCGTAACAGGTGCGGAATATACCACAACCACGCAGGACACCAAAGTAAGTGTGGACGGCATTAACAGCTTAATCGGGCGCGCGGGCTTCCGCCTTGGTCGTGACGTTGACGAGCGCAGCACTGTGTACATTAAAGCAGACCTGCTGCACGAATTTTTAGGCAACCAGACGATAACGGCAACGGACGCAACCGGCAGCCTGCGCGAAACCTTTGAAAACAAAGGCACGTGGTATGACGTAGGTTTCGGCTTTGCAACGGCATTGGGCAAAGACAGTTATGCCTTTATGGATTTTGAAAAATCCTTCGGCAACGACAATGATGAAACCTACCAGATTAATGCCGGTGTACAGTGGACTTTCTGATTAAACAAAAGAATTGTGCTGTAAGGCTTTAGACAAAAACTGCGGCGGCAAAAATTAAGGTATTAATCTTCGGGAGCTTGGCGCGCAGCCCGAGCGGAATCGGAGGAGCCGCAGCATTTTTGCAAAGCCATAACAGTGCAATCTTTTGTGAAAATGTTTTAAATTTTAAAATTAAGGGATGAGGTGACAAAATGCTGATGGAAGATTTACCGTTGGATAATGCTGCACTGAAAGAAACTATCGGCAACGGCAAAGTGGAGTTTTGCCTGCATAACCCGCGCAGCAAAAGCGGCATGCAGACATGGGAGCTTAAAGTGC